>JBGARS010000012.1:0-82930 GCA_044230075.1 Planctomycetota bacterium
TAGTCAAACTTCCGCAGCGAGAGACTGACCGAAAGCTGCGCACCGAGCCAGCCAAGGAAGGCGCCGATGCCGGCCAGCGCGGCAACCTCGATGACGCCCGGCGGACGCAGGCTGAAGCCAGCGCCATAGAGTTCCGCCAGTTCGCCGACCGGCCCCGCCAGCAGCGTCAGCGCGCCGCCCATGCAGTAACCCGACACGCCCACCTTGGCGCTGCCGGTCGCCTGCGATGCGTCGATTGCGGCCGCCTTGCCGCCGGCGAACGGCTGGTGCTCGTCGAGCACCGCGGTGGCGCCGCAGTTGGTGTAGAAGGACCAACCGGGCGGGGCCTGGCCGGCGTCGCCGTCTTCCATGCCGCCGTTGGTCAACTGCGGCGGCGGGGCCTCTTGTCCGACGGCGATGCCGACGAGTGCGCACAGCATCAGGACCAGCAGGGGCGCACTACCAGGACGCATCGTCATCGCTCACCTCGGTCACGTTGTCTGCCGCGGAGCGTAGTGTCCCGAGGCGCGATGGACGTGCTCCTACTACACTCCCGAGCCGAGGAGCCCAATGCCGCAGAGTCCCCAACTCGTCTCGTTCGCCGCCCTGTTCGCCGTCGCTTCGCTGGCTCCGGCCATGCTCGCACAGGCGCCCGACGCGCCGCCGCCGCTGACCTGGCAGCAGCTGTTCGCGCGACCCGATCTGTGGCCGGGCCTGTGCCATCTGACCAAGGACAAGAAGGTCGGCGAACGTGGGCTCGCGGCCGGCAGCGAATTCCCGGTCGTCGAGCTGCGTGCGGCCTCGGTCATCGTCGAGATGGCCGAACTGCAGCACCTCGAGGTGAATCCAGGTGACTGCGATGTGCTCGCGGTGGCCAACGCGGCGTTCGCGAAGATGACACCGGCCCAGCGCGAACTCGACATCGCGGCGCTGGCGAAGCGGGCCGACCTGTGGCCGGCCAAGGTCGCGACGACGTGCGCGCTCGATCGGGTCGGGTTCAATGCCGACCAGTCGCTGGGCCGCGGTGCCGAACTGGACTTCGGCAGCTTCGACGGCACCTGGGTGCGCGCCCGTCACAAGACGATCGATGGCCTGCGTGCACTGCGCCTCGGCGAGACGGACTTCGTCGAACGCGCCCGCGCTGCGCTCGCGGTCCCAGCAGCGTCGCCCAAGCCCAATCGTGTGCTGAGCGAGCTCGACGGCAAGCTGGTGCAGGCGACCACCGGCGCGCGCAAGAAGCTGAACGCGAAGGAACCGCCTCAGTACCTGCTGCTCTACTTCTCGGCCGGGTGGTGTGGCCCCTGCCAGCGCTTCTCGCCGGAGCTGGTGCGCTTCCACGAGCAGCAGAAGCAGCAGTTCGGCAAGCGGTTCCAGACCGTCTGGATCAGCCGCGACAAGAAGGAGAGCGAGATGCGCCGCTACGCGAAGGCGCACGACTTCCCGTGGCTCGCCGTCGCGTGGAACAAGCTCGACGAGGTGCCGATGACGCAGGCCTACGGACCGCTCGGCATCCCCGATCTCGTGCTGCTCGATGGCAACGGCGCCGTGCTGGCGACCAGCTACGACGGCAACGACTACAAGGGCCCCGAGCGCGTGCTGACGGACCTCGCCGAACGACTCGGCCGCGACAAGTAGCGGTCGGGCGCGAGCGCTTCGCCCGCCGTGCGTCAGGTGCCCGACGGAGCGCCTCGTAGACGTCGATCACGAACGTCCAGCCCTGCTCCGGCAACTCGAATCGGCGCTTCACGGACCGCCGGCCCGGCAACGTCGCCAGCACGCTGTCTTCGCCGGCGCCCAGGTAGAGCGTCGTCATCTGCCGGCGGCGCGCGTCGTCTTGCGCCGCGGGGTCCGCGATCTTCTGGCCGAGCTTGGCCAGGATCAGCGTGCCGTCGGGCCGCTCGATCCGGCGCAGACGCAGGAAGCTGCCGGCGATGTAGCAGTCGCGCAGGTGCTGGTAGTCGCGCGCGTCCAGCGTCGGTGGCAACCGATCCAGCAGGAAGCGCCGTTCCCGTTCGATGCGCGCGTACCCTCGCCGGAGCGGACGATCTTCCATGTGTGGATCCTGAACCCGACCGTCCGGCAGCGTACCGGCCGCCACATGGCGACCGGCAAGCGACCCGCGCGTCAGAGCAGCTGGTACTCGATCGCGTACAGGCTGTCGTCGCGCCGGTATTCCACCAGCAGGCGCCGCGGGTGCTTCTGCAGGTCGAGTTGCTCGCGAACGGTGCGCAGCAGGCTCGCCGCATCGGTGACGCCGACGCCGTTCACGGTCGTGATCACGACGCCGGCTGGGATCGCCAGGGCCTTCAGTTCGTCGGGCACGGTGACGACGCGGAAGCCGCGGTAGTACTGCCCGTCCTTGCCGCGGCCGGCGAACGGATCGCCGATCGCCGAGGTCTCGAGCGCCTTGGTGCCGGCTGCGACCAGCGCGTCGCGCTCGGGGCTCGGCTGGATCTGCACGATCGCGTCGTTGAGGTTGCGGATCGGCGGGAACAGCGACTTGCTGGCGGTGTCGGCCCAGGCCTGCAGCGCGCGCGCATCGTCGACCGGCGCCGGCGGCAGGTTGTTCGGCCCGATTGCCTCGAACAGGCCGATCGTCTGGTCGCGCACCGCCTTGCCGGCCACCGTGCTGTCGCCGGCAGCCAGCAGCTGCCGCAGGCGCGGCAGCGCCGGTTCGAGCCAGGTCAGCGCGAGGTCCTTGCGCAGCAGGAAGACTTCCTTCAGGAACCACAGCCCCTGGGCCTGGTCGTCCAGGTTGTCGAGGTCGAGCAGCTGGAAGAACGGCACCAGCCGCAGCTCGTACAGCTGGTCTTCGTCGCGCGGTGCGCGGGTGATGCCGCGCGCCTTCGCCGCCGGGCTGCCGGGTTGCGGCATCGCTGCCAGCATCGCCTGCTTGGCGTCCTCACCGAGGTCGCCGAAGCGTCGGCCCAGATGGGCGTGCAGGTAGGCGATCGCGCGCGGCATCGCCCGTTCGCGCGTGCGGCGCTCCGGCTCGCCGGGGATGTGCGCGATCAGGTTGAGCACGTGGTCGACGTTGTCGCAGTAGAACGCGCCGTAGAACGCGGTCGCGCGCTCACCGGCGTTCTTGTGCAGGCGCATGATCTGCGCCAGGTAGGCCGCGTCGACACCGAGTTGCTGCACCGCCGCGCGCGCCGCGCGCCAGCCGTCGTCGTCGACGATCTCGCGGCCATTGACGTCGAAGTCCGTCTTCGCCGCGGGCGCCTCGGCGATCGCCTGCATCTGGCGCAGCAGGCGGAACAGTTCGTCCGGCGGCGCATAGACGTCGGTCGGATGCCGGAACGGGCTGAGGATGTCGTGCTCGGGGTAGGCGATGGCCTTCGGTTCCTGGGCGCCGCAGACGCAGGCGAGCAGGGCCAGCGCGGCCGAGCGGAGGCAGACGATCGAAGGGCTCATGTGGGACGCAGGTAGCAGGCGTGGGGCCGGGTCGTAACAGGGCCCGCGGCAGGGACCGGCTCTCAGCCGCGGAACAGCAGGAAGGCGACCTGGCACAGACCGATCAGGACGCCGAGAACTCCGCCCAGCACCTCGATCGACTTCAGCTCGCGGCTGGCGACCTCGAGGATCATCGCCTCCAGCTTCTCGACCGCGAACGCGGCAACCTTCTCCTCGACCAGGCGCGGCACGTCGAGGCCCTTCTCGAGGCCACGCTCGACCTCGTCGAGCACCGCGTCCTTGTGCAACATGATGCCCTGCACGATCGAGCCGCGGATCTCGTCGACACGTTCTTCGGTCAGGAAGCCGCCGATCAGCGGCAGGCTGCGCAGCTCCTTGATCTTGGGCCCGAGGCCGCGGTCCAGCACGCCGCTCATCACCGAGGCGAGGTCGAGCTTGTTGAGGCTCTTGACGATGTCCTTGTGCTCGACGAGGTGGTTGCCGACGACGCGGCCGATCGCCTTGGCGAGGTCCTGCTGCCGCCGCGGCACCAGGCCCTGCACCCGGATGCCGAGCACGCGCCGGGCGCGGATCGGTCGGAAGATCATCTTCACGGCCAGCCAGTTGGTGCTCCAACCGATCAAGCCGCCGATCGCGGGGATCGTGATCCAGGTCCAGACGTCGGGGGCGGCGGGCATGAGGGGCGAGGAGTATCGCGCCGGGCCGACCCAGGCTCAACGGTCAGCAGGGCTCGCTGCCCGGCCGTCAGGGCGGTGTAATCGGGGCCATGCTCCGGATCCCGCGCACGCTGCTCCTCCTCACCTTGGTCGTGTCGCCGTTCGCGGTCGCGCAGGAAGGGCCGCCCGGCCCGGCGCCCGAGCTGCAGCGGCTCGCACCGGCGCTCGGCAACTGGGCCGGCAGCGGCACGGCGCACATGGGACCTTCGCCGACGAAGTGGCGCGCGCGCGGCTCCTACCGCTGGTGCCTCGACGGCCACTTCCTGCAGGAGGACTTCGAGATCGTGTTCGAAGGCCGGCCGGTACCGATGGTGTTCCGCGCCTACTTCGGCTGGGACCGCGAACACGGCCGCTACGTCAACGCCAGCGTCAACAACGGCGGTGCGGCCCAGCTGCACGAGGTCCAGCTGCTCGCCGACGGCACGCTGCTGCAGGTGAGGGCGCCGCACCCGACGGGCCCCCCCACCGCCGAGCGCGTGCGCACGCGCGTCGCCGGTGAGTCGATGACGATGGCGATCGATCTGCTGATGGCCGAGGGCGCGTCGATGCAGGTCCTCGACGGCACGTTGGCGCGCACCGACGAGGTCTTCGAACTGGACTGGGACAGCAAGGGCTTGCAAGGGGCCGTGCCGGCGCCCGAACTGCAGCTGCTGGCGCGATCCGCCGGGACCTACGACGTGAAGGGGTCGATGGTCATGGTGCCGGGCCAACCCGCGATCGCGATCACCGGTACCGATTCGTTCCGCGGCGTGTTCGGCGACACGATCTTCCACGGCCATACGGTCGGCGCGGCGGAAGGCGTGCCCGGCGAGTACCGCGGCGAGGTGTTCTGGAGCTTCGACGCGGTGCGCAAGTGCCTCGCCGGAATCTACGTCAGCAACGCTGGGGAAGTGATGCCGATGGACGCCTGGTGGGCGGCCGACGGCCAGCTGGTGAGCACGTTCGCCGGCACGATGGGCGGCCAGCCGATGGTGCAGCGCATGCTGCTGTCGTTCGACGAGAAGGGCCGGGCCAAGAGTGCCGTCGCCCACTCGATGCTCGGCATCGGCGCGCCGTTCGAGTCGTTCCGCGCCACCTACACGGCGAAGTAGCCGATAGTGGGCAGGGTGCTGCCATGATGCCACGGATCACCTGCTTGCTGCCCGTCGTGCTGAGCTCCTGCGCGGCGCTGACGACGATCGACGCTTCGCCCCACGCGGCGCCGCGGCAGAGCCCGGTGCCGGTCGTCGGCACGGAGCTGTTCGACTGGAAGGGCGTGGTGCACTGCCACAGCCAGCTGTCGCACGACTCGGACGGCACCTTGCCGGAGATCCTGACGGCGTGCGACGAATGCGGCATCCGCTTCGTCGCGATGACCGATCACCAGACCGAGACATCGATCCGCGACGGCGTACGCGGCATGCACGGCAACACGCTGTTCCTGGTCGGTGCCGAGATCCGCACGCCGCAGGGCACGCTGCTCGCGTTCCCGCTGCTGCGGCCGTTGCGGCGCTGGCAGCACGTCGCGCTGTTGGCCAAGGAAGCTGTCGCGCAGGGGGCGCTGGCGTTCGTCTGCCACGCCGAGACATGGCATGCCGAGTGGGATGTCGCCGAGCTGACCGGCGCCGAGATCGTCAACCTGCACGCCGGCGCGATGACGCGGGGCTACGGCGGCACCCTGGCGACGGCGTTGTTCCTGCCGTTGCGGTCGCTGATGGAGCGCATCTGCGTGCGCGACCCGGCGGTGATCGCGGCCTGGGATCGTCAGCTGGCGAAGGGCAAGCCCTACACGCCGGTCGGTGGCGACGACGCGCACGCCAACATCCAGGTGTTCGGGCCGCTCGGCGGCACGGTCGGTTCCTACCGCGAGGTCTTCGCCACGCTGAGCACGCACGTGCTGGCCGCGCAACTCGACGAGGCGTCGCTGGTAGAGGCGATGCGCCTTGGGCGCACCTACGTCTCGTTCGACGTCTTCGGCGAAGGCACGGGCTTCGACTTCCGCGCCGAGCACGGCGCCACGATCGTGCTGGGTGGCGGCGAGATCGCGACCGGTCCCAGCGTGCGGCTGCGCATCACGACACCTGCCGATGGCACCATCCGGCTGCTCCGCGATGGCGTCGTGCAGGACGAGCGTGTCGGCCGCGAACTGGTCGTGGCGGCGCCGACCGCGGGCATCTACCGCGTCGAGGTGGCGACGGCGAGCGGCGACCCCTGGCTGTTCTCGAGCTCGATCCGCGTGCTCGCCGACTGAGGGCCGGCATCGCGGATGCGCCGGCCAGGTCCATCACCGCGGCAGGCTCACAACGTCCAGGCGAAGCCGATCCAGAACCGCGCTTCGTTCTGGCTCGGGTTGCGGTCGTTCATGCGACCGAGTGCGTTCGACGTGTGGTGGTAGGTGCAGCCCATGAGCAGGCTGCAGTCGTCGGCCACCGGAATGTCGACGCCGGGGCCGAAGCCGAAGGTGAAGTTCCAGTCGGTGCCGCCGGTCGGCACCGCTTGGGTCGCCTGCTGGAAGCCGCCGTGCAGGTCGACGAACAACGGCCCGCCGTGGAAGGGGTAGGTGCGCAGGAAGCCCTCGAGTTCGGCGCTCTGCGCGTCCTGGCCGGACTGGAACCAGTTGCCGAGGTTGATGCCGGCGCCGATGGCGACGTCGTCGCCGACGAAGTGCGCCACCTGTGCGCCGATGCCCGCGTCGTCGTCTTCGCCGTTGCCGTCCCAGAAGAACGACTTCTGCAGGATCGGCACGCCGTAGTAGGTCCGCGCCTGCAGGAACGTGTCACCGAAACGATGCGAGATGCCGCCGTGCGGCAGCGCCGGCCCGGGCTCGCGACCGGTCGTGCTGCAGGCCACGATCGCGAGCAGCAGGGGCGTCGTCGCGAGCGGAGAGCGCCATCGAATCGAGCGGCGATCGAGAGCGCGGGCATGCATGCGGCGACAGGCTACTCGCGCTTGTGCGGGCCGCAATAGGCACGGCAGACGTAGATGTCGGCTTCGAGCAACCGGATGCCGAGGTGCACGATCTCGACGCGCTCGACCTTGTCGATGCTGGCGAAGTGCTCGCGCACGGCGTCGACGATCGCCTCGCGGTCGTCGGGGCGCGTCAGCACGAAGATCGCGTCCTGGCCGACCCGGTCCTCGGGTTGCGCCCAATGGTCGAACTGCAGGGCGGGGCGCGAGATCACGTTCTGCGCCAGCACGGGCTCGCCGTCGTCCTGCCTGCCGGCACCGACCGCGGCCGTGGGCTTGTGTCGCCACAGCACCTTCAAACCGAGCCCCAGCTGCGCCGCATCGCGATAGTCGGCGGCGAAGAAGAACACGTTGCCCTCGCTGCCGTCGGCTGCGTCGATCTTGTCCTCCCAGGCGTCGGCGCGCGCGGCGATCTCGTGCCAGCCGCTCCACGAAGAGCCCTTGCCCGAAGGCACGAGCCGGATCAGCGGCGCCAGCGGGACCGCGATCAGCGTGAGCCACATGCTGGCGCCGGCGACACGCACCAGGGTCGGATGCCGCACCTGCAGCGTGCCTTCGCGCCAGGCGATCACGAGCCCCAGCAGCAGCGGCACGTAGGCGGGCGCGAGCCAGTTGACCTTGACCTGGATCCACAGCGAGTTGACCAGCAGGTACAGCGGCAGCGGCAGTCCGAACGCCAGCAGCCACAGCGCGCGCGGGTCGTGCCGCAACCGCCGCGCGAGCCAGATCACGGCGAATGGCAGCAGCAGGAACACCGTTGGATGCAACACGCCGAACTGCGACGCCAGCAGTTCACCCAGCCACCGGAAGCCCAGATCCGCTTGCTGCAGCCGATTCTCGGTCTGGAAGCGGAACGACTCGAAGTGGTTGCGCGCGTTCCAGATCACCACCGGCAGGAACACTGCTGCGGCGAGCACCACGGCGATGTAGGGGCCGGGTCGCAGCAGCTGCCGCCGCATCGGCGCGTCGAGCAGCAGCACGGCGATGCCGCTGAACAGCAGGAAGCCGGCGGTGTACTTGCCCAACAAGGCGAAGCCGGCCGCGAGGCCCGCCAGCAGCCACCAGCGCAGGTCGCCCTGGCGCGCCTTCCACAGCGCGTACATCGCCACTGTCCAGCCGCAGACCAGCGGCGGGTCGGGGTTGGCGAGCATGTGGACCATCGCCAGGATCGGCGACGCGAGGCTCAACACGAGCCACGCCGACTGGCCGGTCGCGTCGATGCCGAACTCGCGCAGCATGCGCCAGCCGAGCCAGGTGGTCGTCATGCCGCAGGCCCAGGTGCCGAGGCGGATGCCGATCGCGCCGTCCCCGAACACCGCGGTGCCGAGCCAGATCATCCAGGCGACCATCGGCGGATGATCGAAGTAGGACAGGTCCGGGTGCTGCGCGTAGGTCCAGTAGTAGGCCTCCTGCGAAAAGACCGGGATCGTGGCGCACAGCCAGGCGCTGGCGAGGGCGACCAGCAGGAACAAGGTCTGCGGACGGGAGCTGGAGAACGGCATCGAGGTCGCGCGGATCTTATCTGCTGGCTGGTTCCGACCACGTGCTGCCGCGCATGATTCGGGCATGCTGCAGTTCTCGCAGATGTTCCAGGTCGTCGACTCGCACACGGCCGGCGAACCGACGCGCATCGTCACCGGCGGCATGCCTGTGGTCGCCGGTGCGACGATGGCCGAGAAGCGCGAGGAGCTGCGCCGTTGCCATGACCATCTGCGCCGCGCGTTGGTGCTCGAGCCGCGTGGCCACGAGGCGATCGTGCTGGCGTTGCTGCTGCCACCCTGCGTGCCCGGCGCGCATCAGGGTGTGGTGTTCGCCAACGACGCCGGCTACCTCGGCATGTGCGGCCACGGTGCGATCGGCGTGGCGAGCGTGTTGGTGGCGATGGGCATGGTGCCGGCGGTCGAGCCGGTGACCGAGGTGGTGCTGGACACGCCGGTCGGCACGGTGCGCTGCCGCGTCGCGGTCGCCGGCGGTCGCCCGCGCAGCGTGACGATCACCAACGTGCCGTCGTTCCTGTTCCGCCAGCGCGTCGTCGTGCCGGTGCACGGCTTCGGCAAGGTCGCGGCGGACATCGCCTACGGCGGCAACTGGTTCGCGTTCGTCGAAGCCGACCAGCTCGGGCTCGCGGTCGAGAAGGCCCACCTGTCGGTGCTGATGCAGGCGGCGACCTCCGTGCGCGAGGCGCTGGTGCGCGAGGGCGTGCGCGGCACGCATCCGGAGCAACCCGGCGAGGCGATCATCGACCACGTCAAGCTGTTCGTGCCGCTCGACGGCGACGCACCCGGCGCCCGCTCGTTGACGTTGTGCCCGGGCGCTGCCTACGACCGTTCGCCGTGTGGGACCGGCACCTCGGCGAAGCTCGCCGTGTTGCACGCGAAGGGCGAACTGGCGCTCGGCGAGTGGTTCCGGTCCGAGAGCGTGCTGGGCACGCGCTTCCGGGCCCGTGTCGTCGAAGCGTGCACGGTCGGCGCACTGCCCGCGGTGGTCGCCGAGATCGAAGGCTCGGCCTGGATCACCGGTCTGCAGATGCTCGTGCTCGATCCCGACGACCCCTGCTGCTTCGGGATCTGACGTGACGAGCCGCAGGCGTTGGCTGCGTCGGGTGCTGCTGGCGGCGGGCGCGCTGGTCGCCACGCTCGTGCTGGCGGAGGTGTCTGCGCGCGTCTGGCTGGCCTGGTTCGCCGATGCCGCTGCCTTCGAGCGCTATGCCTCGATCGCGCAGCTGCGTGCCCGGCTCGGCGACTTCGAACGCTTCCGCGCCCATCGCCACCTCGGTTTCGCGCTGGTGCCCGGTTACCACCAGGGTGGCAACCGCCACAACCTGCTCGGCTTCCGCGGCGAGGAGATCACGCTCGGCAAGCCGCCCGGTGTCGTGCGCATCGCCTGCTGCGGCGGCTCGACGACCTACGGCGAAGGCACCAAGGGCGACTTCCATCTGTCGATGCCGTTCGTGTTGCAGCAGGGCCTGCGCGCGGCCGGCCGCGACGTCGAGGTGATCAACGCCGGCTGCCCCGGCTGGACGACGCTGGAGACGCTGATCAACTTCGAGACCCGCTTGCTCGAACTGCAGCCCGACTGGGCCGTCGTCTACCACGGCATCAACGACGTGCTGCCGCGCATGGTGTGGCCGCAGCTCGCCTACCGCGCCGACCTGTCGGGCTGGTTGTGTCGCAACGAGCACGTCGTCGAGGCGTCGTTGCTGGAGCGCAGCACCCTGGCGCGCATCGTCATGGTGCAGCGCGGCGTGCTCGAGCCGCACAGCAGCCTGATGCGCATCATCGGCGACGTGCCGCCGACGAACCGCTCGTTCGCGTTCCGCGCCCAGCGCCTGAACGGCAGCTACCCGGCCGGCATCTTCGGCGAGGTGCCGATCGAGCAGATGCTGGCCGCCAATCCGCCGGTGTTCTTCGAGCGCAACCTGCGCAGCCTGATCGCGGTGGCGGGCGCGCACGGCGTCCGAGTGCTGCTGACGACCTTCGCCTTCAGCCGCGAGTTCCCCGAGCGCGACTACATCGGCGATCCGGCCGTGCAGGCGGCGATCGAGGCGACCAATGCGATCGTGCGCCGCCTCGGGCGCGAGACCGGCACGCCGGTGCTCGACCTGGCGCCCGAACTGACGGCGAAGGACCTGTTCACCGACGGCGTGCACTTCACCGCCGCCGGCAACCGGCGCCGCGCGGAACTGCTGCTGCAGTTCTTCCGCGGTCAGTAGAGCTTGACCGCCGACGGCTCGCTGACGAACGTCGACAGCAGCGTGAAGTCGAGCGTGACCACGGCGTGGTGGACCGTGGTGCCGTCGAAGCCGGGGTAGCCGGGTGGCATCAGGAAGCCCGGGGTGACACCCGCCGGCTTGCCGGTGGCATCGGTGAACCACAGCGTGTTCGGCCACACGACGGTGTTCGACAGGTCGAACGACAGCTGGGTCCACAGCGGATCGAAGTTCAGCGGCACCAGTTGCGGGCCGAGCGGCGACGGGAAGCCGGGGCTCGTGCCGAGGCCGGTCGCCAGCACGATGTAGATCTGGTTGCCGTGCGCCGGGCCGACGTCGATCGTGAACGTGTGCGGCACGCCGCCGGCCGCCGGTGCCGAACTGGGCGTGACGACCAGCGAGCCGAGGTGGCCGCGCACGATCGCGGCCTGCGGCGCGCCGTTCAGGAACAGCTTGGCGACGAAGTCGCCCTCGTTGTTGAACCACTTCGGGCACGAGTCGCTGCTGTGGTTCGAACCGCTGGCTGTGCTGATGAGGTTCCAGGTGCCGCTGCCGAGGCTCGTGGTGATGCTGTCGGTGTCCTCGAGCATCACCACGACGCCGCGCGTCGGCGTGTAGCCGAACCACATGTTCTTGCTGGCGACGCCGTCCGACACGGTGTTCTCGAACAGCACGAAGCCGCGCTGGTTCAGGTTCGGCGTCTGCGGCCCGGCGGTCATGTTGCCGTACTTCCACGGGCCGTTGGCGGAGGGCGCCATGCCGGGCACGTTGTCGCCTTCGCGCGCGAGCAGCGTCAGGTTGCCGGCGGTGCCGAGCCAGGTGCTGGTGTCGTTCGCTGCGGTGACCGATGGGCCGGCCAGCGTGGTCAGGAACACGACCTGACCCGCGTCATTGCAGCCGAAGCTGTTGTTGCCGACGGTGCCGAACGTCTCGCCGCCGCCCAGGCCCGGGCACGCGGAGCCCTTGCGCAGCAGCAGCGTCCAGCCAGCGGCGCCGCCGAAGTAGAGCGCGTTGTCGTTGGTGCCCGGGATCGTGCCGCCGCCGTCGAGCGGTGCGCTCAGCACGGTCTGGCCCGAGTTCGTCAGCGTGCAGTTGCCGACCGGTGTCGGCGCCCACGAGTTGCTCGGCGTCGCGAACAGCACGCCCGCCGGCAGGCCCGGCGCCGGTTGGCCTTCGCGGGCGACGATCGTGCGGCCGCTGCCCGGCGTCCAGATCGCCAGCGCGCGGTCGTTGGCGGCGGTCGCGGTGCCGCTGGTGGTCGAGAACTGGATCTCGTGCAGCACCTGCCCGCCTTCGTTCAGGAAGTTGATCGACGACAGGTTGGTCGCGCCGCTGACGGGAACGACGACCGCGCCGCCGATGACTTCGCCTTCGCGCAGCACCATGGCGAGGCTGCCCGGCAGGCCGCTCAGCAGCACGCCGTCGGTGGAGGCCATGGACGCGCCGCCGGTCAAGGAGGCGCCGAACAGGACCTGGCCGATCGAGTTGATGCTGCTGTTCGTGGCGGACAGCGTCACCTGGCCATACAGCTCGCCGCCGCCGAGGAACGGCACCGGATCGCCTTCGCGCGCGAGCAGCAGCTGGCCGGCCAGCGGGCCCCAGAACAGCGCCGTGTCGGCGCTGGCCGGCGTGTTGCCCGGACTCGTCGGGTCCCAGAGGTTGCTCGAATAGAACAGCAGCTCGTTGTGCGGGCTGATGCGCGGCAGGTTGCTGAGGCCGTTGCTGCCGGCGCTGTTGCGCAGCAGGGTTCCCGCCGGGCAGCCAGGTGCCTGGTCGCCGGCGCGCACGACCATGCGCAGGTCGCCCGCCGCGCGGCCCATGAAGTAGGCGCGGTTGTCGGCGGCCGATGTGCTGCCGCCGCCGATCAGCGCGCGGTAGAGGATCGTGCCGTCCTGGTCGAGCACCGGGCCGTTGCCGAGGTTCTCGCCGAACATGTCGGTGACCAGTGTGGCGCCGGGTGCCGGGGTCACCCCGGGTGCCGCGGCTGGCACGGCATCGCCGACGGCCTGCACGATCTCGGCGTGCTGCGACAGGATGCTCTGCGCCGCAACCGGGCTGGCGGCCAGCGCGAGCAGGAGAAGACCCCGCGCGGGGATCTCGAAGCGGGTGGGTGCCATGGGGTGGAGGGTTGTTGGCCCGGGGCAGGATGCCACGGGACGGTCGGTGCGCTCGGCCGGCTTGGGGCGGGTGGCGATGCGCGCCGTGAGCTACAGGCGATCTTTCCCCGTGCGCGGCCAACAGAAACCGGGTTTCGCAGCGGAAACGACGACGCCCCGGCTCACCACTCGGGTGGGCAGGGGCGTCGGATTGCGGATCGAACCTGCGGGATCAGTACAGGTGGCAGGGCACCGGTTCGGTCACGAAGGTCCCGAGCAGGGAGAAGTCGAACAGGAACGCGGCGTGGTGCAGCGTCGTGCCCTGGAAGCCCGGGTAGCCCGGCGGCATGTTGAAGGCGGCCGTGGCCTTGCCCGCTGCATCCGTGATCCACAGCGTGTTGCTCCAGACCGGCGAGTTCAGCAGGTCGAAGGACAGGTTGGTCCAGGTCAGGTCGAAGTTCAGCGAGCCGGGGATCGACGGGTTCAGCGGGTGCGGGTACGGCGAGTCCGTGCCGAGCCCGGTCGCCATGACCAGGTAGAAGCTGAAGGCGTGCGCCGGCGTGCAGTCGATCGCGAAGAAGTGCGAGCCGCCGTTGACGTCGATCGCGCTCGGCGTGCCCTGCAGCGAGCCGCAGTGGCCGCGCACGACGAACTTGCCGGAAGGCGTGGTGATGTTCGGCGAGATGACGAAGTCGCCGCTGCTGTTGAACGAGAGCGCGTTGCCGTCACCGTTGGGGCTGACGATCGGGGTCGGGACCACGCTGACGGTGCCGCCGCCCATCACGTCACCGATCGTGCCGCCGGCGACCATCTGCAGCTGCAGCCCGTGCAAGGCATCCCAGCTGTAGAGCAGGGTGGGCTGGTTGACGCCGTTGTTGCACGTCTGCGAGAACATCACGCAGCCGCGCTCGTTGATCCGGTGATTCGACGCCGAACCGAAGTTCGAGGAGCCCGTGATGTTGCCGAACACGTAGCCGGGCAGACCGGGGCAGGCATCACCTTCGCGGGCGATCTTGACCAGCGGCATGCCGGGATTGGCGAGGAACAGGATCGAGTCGTTGGTGTTGGTCACGCCGCCGTTGCCGGGCTGCACGAGCGTGCTGCCGGCCACTGCGCCGGCCGCCGAGTAGGCGAACGTGCTGTTGATCACACCCACGTTCTCGCCGTCGATGGCGTCTCCTTCGCGTGCGGCGAGCTTGACCGAGCCGGCGCCGATGCCGCCGATGAAGATCGCGCCGTCGTCCGCCGCCGTGACGGCGCCCGTCATGGCAGTGGCGAACGAAGCCGTGCCCGCATTCGTGAAGCCCTGGCCCATGGTCGGTGCGCCGTAGGTGATGCCGGCCATCGGCGCGCCCGCGGCGTCCGGGGCCGTGTCGCCTTCGCGCATCAGCAGGTCGTGCTGCCAGCCCAGACCGCTCGGCGTCGAGATGAACGCGACCTGGTCGTTGGCCGCGGTCGCCGGAGTGCTGCCCAGCGTCTGCGAGAAGCGCTCGTCGTGCAGGATCTGGCCAGCTTCGTTGAGCACGCAGTTGAAGCCGAGGTTGCCTGCGCCGATCACGACCTGGCCGCCCAGGAACGAATCGTTCTCGCGCACGAAGTAGGCCAGCGGGCCCGGGTAGGTGCCGATGACCCACGCGGTGTCATTGGTCGTGCCGACGACGTCGCCGCCGACCAGGCCACACTGGAAGATGCCCGTGCCCGAAGAGTTCAGGGCCGTCTGTTGGTGGCTGATGCTCACCGGCGGGGCCACGAGGGTCGCGCCGCCGGGCATCACCGTGGTGTTCTGCTGCGCCATGATCATCAGCGGCCCGCTCGCGGGGCCCCAGTAGAGCAGGCCGTGGTTCTGGCCGGCGCCGATGTGCACGATCGGGTCGATCGCGGTCGGGTTGTAGAGCTGCGCGCCGAACAGGATGAACTCGCCGCGCGGGCTGATGCGCTGGAGGCTGAAGATGTTCGAGCCGAGCGGCAGGCCGGTGCCGCCACTCATCTGTTCCAGCACCGAGTTCGGGTAGGTGCCCGAGGGATCGACGTCGCCGGCGCGCACGAGCACCTTCAGGTCGGCCTTCGTGTGGCCGAAGAACAGCGCCCGGTTGTTCAGCGTGGTGCTGGTGCCGCCGGAGATCGCGCCGCGGAACAGGATCGCGCCGTTGCGGTCCATGACCGGCGTGTCGGTCGGCGTGGTGGTGCCGAGCACCTCGCCGGCAAGGAGACCCGCAGGCGCATCGTTGAGTTCGGCAACGACCTGGCCCTGGGTGGGCAGCAGGCTCTGCGCGGCCACCGAGGTGGCGACGAGGGACAAGGTGAGCAGACCCAGCAACCGGGTCGAGAGCAGGGAGGAGTTCATTTGGGTGCCGTGGGCTGGGCTCGGTGAGCCCTGGGTTGAAGGGACCTGTCCGCCGGACACCCATTGGGAGTGTCCGCGACGTCCCCTACGGCGATGAATCGCCGCGGACGGCCGGAGGAAAATCGCCGGAAACTCGACGACGCCCGGGTCCACCGCGTGGCGGAGCCGGGCGTCGCGTCGCAGTTGCGCTCGGCAATTCGACTGCTTGCGGTGCCAAGTACAGCTGCACCGCCGCTGGCGACGTGACGTAGGTCTGCAGCAACGAGAAGTCGAGCAGCGCGACAGCGTGGTGCACCGTCGTACCCGCGAAGCCGGGGAAACCGGCAGGCATCACGAAGCGAGCCGGACCACGCCCTTGCCGGTTGCATCGACGGAAAGTGGCGTGAAACACGGACGCCCGGCCCCGCCGCATGGCGGGATCGGGCGCCCGGTTCGTGCTCACTCCATCGAGTGGCTCAGTAGAACCGCAGGGCCGACGGCTCGGTGGCGTGCGTCTGCACCAGCGACAGGTCGAGCAGCACGCCGGCGTGGTGCACGGTCGTGCCCAAGAAGCCCGGGTAGCCGGCCGGCATGACGAAGCCCGCGGCCCCGATGCCCTTGCCGCTGGCATCGGTGATGCCGAGGCTGTTGACCCAGATCGTCGAGTTCGCCGCGTCCAGCGACAGCTGTGTCCACAGCGGGTCGAAGTTCAGCGGGATGTTCTGCGGACCGAACGGGCTGACGAAGCCAGGGCGGGTGCCGAGCGCGGTCGCGAGCACGATGTAGAACTTGAAGCCGTTCGCCGCGCCGGCATCGATGTGGAAGTTCTGCGGCACGCCGCCGGCGACCGGCACCGAGCTGGGCTCGCAGATCATCGAACCGACGTGGCCGCGTACGACTGCGTTCTGCGAGACGTTGAACAGCTTCACGCAGACGTCGCCGTCGTTGTTGAACTGCAGGCTGCTGCCGTCGCCGGAACTGAAGATGTTCCAGTTGGCGGCGCTGGTCGTGGGCCACGAACCGCCGGCCACCGTGAACGTGTCACCCTGCACGTAGAAGGCGCGGGCGCCGTGCTGCGGGTCCCAGGCGATCGTCGCCGGGATGCCCCAGTTGGCCTGCGTGTTGTCGCCGACGCCGGCAACGTTGATCAGCGCCACGTCACGATCGTTCAGCATCAACGTCGTGGTGCTCGAGGGCATGCCGCCGCCGCTGGTGTTGTCGACGATCCAACCGGCCGGCAGACCGGCGACTGTCTGGCCTTCGCGCAGGATCATCTGCACGTCGGTGGTGGCGTAGGGCGGCTTGGCCAGGAACACGGCGACGTCCTGGTGCACGTCGAGGCCGGTCGGACCGAGCTGCGCGACGAACACCACGGTGCCGTTCTCGTTGATGGCCGGCTGGCCGCTGGTGAAGATCGCCTGGTAGATCTCACCGGGGACGCCGGTCGGCGCGGCTTCGCCCTCACGCGCGATGCGCGTGAAGCTGCCGCCGAGCGTGCCGGCGAAGATCGCCGTGTTCGTGGCGGAGATGACGTTGCCGTTCTTCAGGTTCTGGGTGTAGACGACCTGGCCGGTCACGCGAGACATGGCAACCTTCGATTGCGCGCTCGAGCTGACCGTGTCGTAGTCGCAGCCCTCGAGCAGCGGCGGGTTGGCGTCGGGGGCCGGGTCGCCCTCGCGCCACACCAGCGACACGCCGGAGCCAGGCGTGTAGAGCATCATCGTCATGTCGTTGGTCGTGGTGGCCGGTGAGGTGCCGAGCGTCGTCGACAACGGTTGGGTGACGAGCACGCGGCCCAGCGTGTCCATGCTGAAGTTGAACGCGTCGAGCGTGCCGATCGCCTGCGCGCCGCCGTTGATCGGATCGCCTTCCCGGATGCACCAGACCAGCGGCGAACCTGGGACGCCCCACAAGAGACCATCGTCGTTGACGCCGGAGATCGCGTCACCCGTACCGGGGGTGACGTGCGCGCGGACCACGCAGATGCCCGACGAGTTGATGCCGGTGCTGCCCAGGGCGCCGGACAGGTTGTTCGACAGCGTCGCGCCGCCCGGGGCAACATCGCCCTCGCGTACCAGGACCTGCAGTGGGCCGCCAACCGGGCCAGAGAAGACGCAGGTGTCGTTGGTGGTGCCGCCGGTGCCCGCCAGCGTCGTGTTCATCAGCAGGTACTTGTTCTCGGGGCTGAGCCGCACGACGTCCCAGCTGGTTGCCGAGTAGGTGATCGTGACGCCGCCGCCCAGCGTGCCGCTCGGTTCGGCCGAGCCTTCCTGCAGCAGCATCACGAAGTCGTCCTTGGTGCGGCCGTAGAAGATGGCCTGGTCGTTCGCGGTCGTGATGCCGGTGCCGGTCATCGTGCCGCGCCAGACGATGTTCCCGTTCAGGTCCATGTTCGGGATGCTGGTCGCCGAGGAGGCGGCGAGCGTCACGCCGGGCAGACCGGGGACGGCTTCGCCCGAGCCCTGGACGACTTCGCCGTACTGTTGCAAGAGGCTCTGGGCCGCGGCCGAGGAGGCCGCGAAGCCGAGCAGGAGGGCGCCGAGCAACGGCGTTCGGATCGGAAGGTGGGTCATGGGATGCGGATCTCCGGCAGGGTGCTTGGCCGAGCGCAATGGGCGCCAAGGCCGGCGACCAAGAGGCGACGTTTCCCCGTGGTTGGCTGGCAGAATCCGGCCAGAAACACGAACGCCCAGCCCCACCGAGCGGCGGGACCGGGCGTCCGGTAGAGCCTTTCGGCCCCTCGTCAGGAGCTTGGCTCAGTAGAGCTTCAGCGCCGACGGCTCACTGACATGGGTCTGCGACAGGGAGAAGTCGAGCAACACGGCGGCGTGGTGCACGGTCGTCCCGGCGAAGCCCGGGTAGCCGGCCGGCATGACGAAGCCCGCGGCGCCGATGCCCTTGCCGCTGCCATCGGTGATGCCGATGTTGTTGACCCAGAGGGTCGAGTTGGCGGCGTCGAGCGACAGCTGGGTCCACAGGATGTCGTAGTTCAGCGGGATGTTCTGCGGGCCGAACGGGCTCGTGAAGCCGGGCCGCGTGCCGAGCGCCGTGGCCAGCACGACGTAGATCTCGAACGGGTGGCTCGGGCCAGCATCGATGTGGAAGTTCTGCGGCACGCCGCCGGTGACCGGCACCGAGCTGGGCTCGCAGATCATCGTGCCGACGTGGCCACGCACGATGGCGGTCGCCACCGTGGGGTTGTTGAAGTGCACGCGCAGCACGAAGTCGCCGCTGTTGTTGAACGCCGCGTGGCCGGTGTCGCCGCTGCTGGTGTTGCCGACACCACCAAGGGTGTACCAATCACTGGTGCCGAGCGACGTCGTGAACGTGTCGGCGCCGTCGAGCTGGAGCTGCACACCGACCGTCGGGTCGTAGCTGTACAGTATCGGCTTGAAGGTGACGGTGTCGCTGACGTCCACCTTGAACAGCAGCTGGCCCAGGTTGTTCAGCAGCGGGGCCTGCGTGATGCTCTGGATGATCCACGGGCCGTTGACCGTGGCCGTGGTGGCGGGCGCGACATCACCCTCGCGGGCGACGATCACCGGGCTGCCGACCGGGGGCACGATCGCGACGACCGTGTCGTCCGCCGTGGTGACCGCACCTTGCAGCGAGGCGGTGAAGGCGACCTGCCCGAGGTCGTTGAGCGCGAGGTTGCTGTTGTTCGCCGCGCCCCACAGCACGCCCAGCGGCAGGCTTGGCACCTGGTCGTTGCGCCGGATGACCAGCGAGAGTCCGCCCGAGCCGCCGTAGTAGGTGGCCTTGTCGTCGACACCGGTGGTGACGCCGCCGTCTTCGAGGTTGGTGTTGAAGACCACGTTGCCGAGCTTGTTGAAGCCGGCCTGGCTCAGTCCGGCAGACCACCCGCTGAACGAGACGGAGTCTTTCATCTTGACGCCGACCGGCAGGCCGGGTGCCTGCATGTCTTCGCGGGCGATGACGCTGAGGCCCGGACCCGGCGTCCAGACCGCGACCGCGCGGTCGTTGACCACGGTGGCCGGACCGACGAGGGTCGAGAACTTCAGTTCGGTCAGCACCTGACCGGCCTCGTTGATCTGGTTGACGAAGGACATGGTGGAGGCACCCGAGACCGGGACCAGCACCTCGCCGCCGACCAGGTTCGGGCCCGCGGCCATCACGTCACCTTCGCGCAGCACCAGGCTCAGCAGGCCGGGCGTGCCCGTGACCACGATGGCGTCGGATGCGGCCGGCGCACCGAACACCGTGGTCCCGAACAGCACCTGGCCACTGTTGTTGATGGCAGTGTTCTGGTGGCTGTTGGCCGTCAGCGGTCCGTAGAGGTCGCCTGGGCTGAGGAACGGAATCTGGGTCCCTTCCTGAGCGAGCGGCAGCAGGCCGCTGGGGGGGCCCCAGAAGAACGCGGTGTCCTGGGCCGCAACCGGGCCGAACAGTGAGCTCTGGAAGAACAGGATCTCACCGAACGGGGTGATGCGCGGCGTGCTGGTCAGGCCGTTGGACGACGTATTGCGCAGCAGGGCGCCGGGGATGCCCGGTGCGGGGTCGCCGGCGCGCACGACCATCTGCAGGTCGCCGTTGGCGCGGCCGAGGAAGTAGGCGCGATCGTCCAGCGTCGAGGTGCCGCCGCCGAGCATGCGCGCGCGGTAGAGGATGGTGCCGTTCTGGTCCATCATCGGCCCGTCGAAGTTGGACGCGGAGTTGATCGTGGCGCCCGGGGCGGGGGTCACGCCGACGGCCGCAGCGGGAACGACGTCGCCGACGGCGTGCACGAGCTCGCCGTATTGGGACACGAGGCTCTGGGCGTTCGCCGACATGGCGGCAACGGTGAGAGCAGCAAGACCCAGCAACTGGGTCCGGGAGACATGGAGGTTCATCAGGTTCGGTGGGGTTCAGGGTCGCGGCTGAGGTGTCGAGGAACGGTACCTTGCACCTGGCGCCGCTGCGGCGATGGAGATCGCCGCCAGGGAGTGGGAGCCGTTTCTGGCCCAGGCGGCCGGATCCGACCGGAAATCCCCAGCTGGATCCGCTCAGGCGAAACCGCGTTCGCTCGGCCCGAGCTGGGTGAACAGCGAACCACCCACCCGGGCGCTGAACACGCCGAACGCCGCCAGCCCGAGGATCGCCCGCAGCTGCAGTTCCTCCGGCCAGGCCAGCTGCGACCGCACGAACAGATACACCACCCCGAGCAGCGTCAGCTCGGCGAGCACCTGGACCAGGTTCTCGCGCCACTGCCAGCACAGCCCGAACAGGTGGCCGACCACGTCCCCCAGCCAGACGCCGGTCAGGATCGCGCGGCCGCAGTCGTAGACGTCGGCGATCGCGTAGACGAACGCGTAGACGGCGGCGCGCGCGAACAGCGCGCCCAGGTGGATCGCCCTGTCGGCGTGGTCGAGGCCCAGGTCTCCGTCGGTTGCCATCGTTGGTCGCATCGGCAACGTGGCGGCATCGGTGGAGTCCGCTATCGTGCCGGGCCATGCGCGCCCTGCTCGTCCTGTGGGCACTGCTGGCGGGCTGTGCCAGCTTCCACCCTGGCATCACAGGGAGCAGGACTGCAGCAGCGGGCGATGCCAACGACGCGGCCGCGGCACGCGATGCGATCTGGGTGCCCGACTGGCGGCCGATCGGCACTTCCCACCAGGGCCAGCCGCTGCGCATGTCCAGATTGGGAAAAGGTCCGCGCCGCGTGCTGTGGATCGGCGGCATCCACGGCGACGAGCGCGAAGGGCGGGTCGCCACGGCGCAGCTGCCGATCGCGCTACTGCGCGAACCGGGCGCGCTCGAACTGGTGACGCTGACGATCGTCGAGGACGTCAACCCCGACGGCACCACGCAGAGCACACGCGGCAACGCGCACGGTGTCGACCTGAACCGCAACTACCCGGCGGCGAACTTCCGCCCGAGCCGCTTCTTCGGCAGCCGGCCACTCGACCAGCCCGAGAGCAAGGCGCTGCACGACCTGATCCTCGACGAACGGCCGCACCTGGTGATCGTCGCCCACGCGTGGCGCGGCGACCACTTCGTCAACTTCGACGGCCCGGCCGAAGCGCTCGCGCGCCGCTTCTCGCAGCTGTCCGGCTACCGGGTGCAGGTCTCCGACGACATTGCCCCGACGCCGGGCTCGCTCGGCTCGTGGGTCGGCGGCACACTCGGCATCCCGATCCTGACGCTCGAATACCTGCGTGGCCGCGATGCGTGGTCGGCGTGGCTCGAGACGCGGGCGGCGATCCTGTCGGTGGTGATGCGCGGAGAACGATGACACGCTGGCTGCTGCTGCGTCTGTGCTGGCTCGTCGTGACGTTGCTCGGCATCACGGCGGTGACGTTCGTCGTGCTCGACCAGTCGCCGGTCGACCGCGCCGAGGTCGAGGCAGCGGCGCGCGCCAGCAACGGCACGCTGACGGGCACGAGTTCGCGCGACGCCGCGATCCTGCAGCTGCGCATCAGCTACGGGCTCGTCGACGGGAAGACGCTCGAACGGGTGCCGCTGTGGCAGCGGTACCGGAACTGGCTCGGCAAGGCGTTGTCGCTGCACTTCGCCGGCGCCAACGAGGACCCGGCCGCGTTCTGGCGGCGCTTCGCGCGCGCGGTGCCGGTGTCGCTGCTGCTCGGCGGGCTCGCCCTGCTGCTGGCGTTCTGCATCGGCCTGCCGTTGGGCGCGTGGTCGGGAATGCGAGCGGGCTCGGCGTCGGACCGGGCGGTGTCGACCGGCACCTTCGTGCTGGCCGGCGTGCCGGAATTCCTGCTGGCGACGCTGCTGCTGCTCGCGTTCGGCGGCGCGTTGCTGCAGTGGCTGCCGCCGGCGGGGTTGCAGTCGCGCGGCGCCGAAGAGTGGTCGTGGTGGCGGCGCCTGTTCGACCTCGCCGCGCACCTGGTGCTGCCGGTGGCCGTGATGACCGCGGCGCCGCTGGTGCTGGTGACACGCTTCGTGCGCGACGCCGTCGCCCGTGCGGCGGCGTCGCCGTTCGCCGATCAGCTGCGCGCGCTCGGGATCGATCCACGGCTCGTGCGGCGGCGGCTGTTGCGCAACGCGCTGGCGCCGGTGGCGACGCTCTGCGGCAGCCTGCTGCCGATGCTGGTCGGCGGCTCGATCGTGGTCGAGAACATGTTCTCGCTCGAGGGTCTCGGCCGGTTGGCCTTCACCGCCGTGCTGCAGCAGGACCAGGCGATGGTGATGGCGACGGTGATGCTGACGTCGCTGGCCACCCTGCTGGCGCTGATCCTCTCCGACCTGCTGCATGCGCTGGTCGACCCACGCGTGAGGCTCGGCCGATGAACGGCTGGCGTTGGCGCCTGCTGCGCTGGTCGGCGGGCGCGTTCGTGCTGATCGGGCTGCTGGCGCCGTTCCTGGCCAACGACGTGCCGCTGGTCGCGCGCGTCGACGGAACGTGGCACTTCCCCGCGGTCGCCGACTGCTTCGGTCGGCCGACCGCCGGTCCGGACGACCTGTCGTGGAAGCGCTGGTGGTCGCGGTTGACGGTCGGGTCCGACGACTTCGCGGTGATGCCGCCGTGGCCGTACGGGCCGCTGGAGACCGATGCGACGCGGTTTCGCGCCGGGCCATCGCTGTCGCATCCACTCGGCAACGACGACACCGGACGCGACGTGCTGGCGCGGCTCGTGCACGGCGCCGGCACCGCCGTGCGCATCGGCGGCGCCGCGGTGCTGCTGGCCGGCTTCGTCGGCACGCTGCTCGGTGCGCTCGCCGGGCGTCGGCGCGGTCTCGCCGACTGCCTCGTGCTGCGCCTGATCGAAGTCTTCCTCTGCTTCCCGAGCCTGCTGTTCCTGCTGTTCGCGACCGCGTTCTTCGGCAGCTCCAGCCTGAGCCTGGTGGTGGTGATGGCGGCGCTGTTCTGGACCAGCTTCGCGCGCATCGTACGCGGCGAACTGCTGTCGCTGCGCGAACGCGACTTCGTGCTGGTCGCGCGCGGCCTCGGCGTGTCCGAGTGGCGCATCCTGACCCGGCACCTGTTGCCGCAGGTGAAGAGCCAGATCGGCGTCACGACAGCGTTCTGCCTGGCCACGGCGGTCACCGCCGAGTCGACGCTGTCGTTCCTCGGCCTCGGTCCGGGCGCCGCCAGTTCGTGGGGCGAGATGCTGAAGCAGGGCAGCGGCGCCGCCGCGCTCGGCGCCTGGCATCTGTGGCTGTTCCCGACCGCCGCGCTGATCGCCGTCGTCGCCGGCTGCCACGGCTTCGCCGATCGGCTGCGCGGCGAACGGTAGGGCGGGCGATCAGCCGCCGCGCGTGTGCATCTCGAGGTGCGGGTTCTGCCGCAGGCTCGCGGCCTCGGCCAATGCGTGCCGATCGGGCAGCGCCGCACGCACCTCGGCGCCACGATCGGCCCGGCCGTGCCAGACCTCGGTGAGGCGCGCGCGCAAGGCGGCATCGTCGGCGCCGGCGCGCAGCAGTTGCCGCAGGTCGGTGCCGTGCGTCGCATAGAGGCACGTGAACCACATGCCGTCGGCGGTCAGCCGCGAACGGTCGCAGGTGGCGCAGAACGGCCTGGTCACCGAGGCGATGATGCCGAAGCGCGTGCCGTCGCGCAGTTCGAAGCGCTCCGCCGGCGCGCTGTCGGTGCGCGGCACTTCGTGGATCGGACCGTGGCTTTGGCGCAGCCGCTCCAGCATCTGCGTGCGCGAGACGACGTGCTGCGGCGACCAGTTGGTGGCGCCGCCGACGTCCATGTACTCGATGAACCGCACCTCGGCGCCGATGCCGCGCGCGAAGTCCAGCAGCGCCGGCAGTTCGCCGTCGTTGACGCCGGCGATCACCACCGTGTCGAGCTTGATGTCGGTGAAGCCCGCCGCGCGCGCGGCCTGCAGCCCGGCGAGCACGCGGGCCAGGTCGTCGCGTCGCGCCAGCATGCGGAACGTCGCGCCGTCGAGCGTGTCGAGGCTCACGGTGACCCGCTGCAGACCGGCCGCACGCAGCGCCGCGGCGTGCTCGGCGAGCAGCACGCCGTTGGTCGTCATCGCCAGTTCCTGCAGCGCGCTGCGTTCGGCGAGCATGCGCACCAGCACCGGCAGGTCGGTGCGCAGCAGCGGTTCGCCGCCGGTCAGGCGCAGCTTGTCGACCCCGAGGGCGACGAATGCGTCGACCGTGCGCACGATCTCCTCGAACGTCAGCACGTTCGGTTTCGGCAGCCAGACGTAGTCCGCCTCGGGCATGCAGTAGCTGCACCGCAGGTTGCAGCGGTCGGTGACCGACAGGCGCAGGTTGCGCAGCGGGCGGCCGAAGGTGTCGGCGAGGGGGGGCATCGGGCCGCGCGACGATACCCGCTGCCGCGCGCAGGGGAACGCCGCGCCGTCGGGCTTCACTCCGGCAGGCGGTCGCAGCGGGTGCGCAGGACCGACAGCGCCGCCGTGTCCGGTGGATCGCCGCGTTCCGGATCGACCGGTGGCGCGATCAGGGAGAACACCCGCTGCAGCACCCAGGCGATCGCGTGCCGCGTGTGCTCGGGGGTCGACCGGCTGCCGATCTGGTCCACCAGTTCGCGCACGACTTCGCGCCGCGGCCTGCGCACCAACGCATTCAGCAGCGTGACCGGCACCGGCTCGCGGCGCAGTTCGCGCTGCAGGTCGGGGCCGCCGCGGTGCGCGAGGTCGAGCGCGGCGACGTCGACCCGGTCCTGGGCGTCCCGCGCGGCCTGCACCACGTTCGCCACGTCCTGTTCGAAGTCGCGGCCGAACGCCAGCGCCAGCACGCGCTGCAGGATCTGCTCGTGGGCCTTCATGTCCATGCAGCTGCCGCCGCCGGCAGCGGCGATGTCGGTGAAGGCGCGGCGCGTCTCCTCACCGGCGGTGTCCGGCGACGTCACCAGCGCATGCACGAACGAGCGGCCGTTGCGGGCGAACGCGCGCACGTCGGTCAGCAGCGACTTGCGGTCGCTGTCGTGCGGCGGCGCGTCGCCCGCGAGCACGACGACGCGGCGCGCCTGCGGTCGCCACCGCTGCGAGAACGCGGCCCGCAGGCCCGCGCGCACGTCCTCGGGCTGATCGCCGCCGCCTTCCGCCGACACGACCTGCACGAAGTTGCTGGCGCGCCAGAAGTCGCTGCCGAGCGGCACCTCGCGCACGATGTACTGGCCGCCCTTGTCGCGGTCGCGGTAGGTGACGATGCCGATGCGCGCGTCGGGCACCAGCGAGCGCAGCACCGCGAGCATCTGGCTGATGGTGGCCTTGGTGTCCTGGATCGTGCGCGACATCGAGCCGGTGCTGTCGAACACGAACACGATCTCGAGGCCGCTCTTCTGCAGTTCTGCGACCGTGCGCCGGAAACCACCCGAGCCGACGGCCTGTACCTCGTTGGCGAGGCCCTGGTCACCGACGCTGCTGGTCGCCGCCGCGCGCAGCGCCAGCCGCGGATTCTGGTGCAGGGTCTCCCCGAGCGTCGCCGGGATCGCCTCGGTGGCGGGCGCGGCGCTGGTGGGCTCGGGTTCCACTGGCAGTACCGCTTCGAACTCGACCGGTGTCGGCTCGACGACGACGTCGGGTATCGGCGGCAGCGGTTCGCCCGCGGGCGTGTCGGCCACGAAGTCGACCGCGACCGTGGCCGGCGCGCCATCGGTCTCGCGGGCGGGCAGCCAGAGCCACAGCAGGAGCAGCAGCAGGGCGTGCAGGGCGAGCGAGATCGCGAACCACGGCGCGCGGCGCAGTTCGTCCGCCATCAGCTCCTGGAACGACTCCGTCTCGCGCCGCCGGAGCAGCGCCGCCGCGGCGGTGCGAACACGTTCCTGCCGGCGGGACGTGGCGGCGACGCGCAGGGCCGGCACCGGCACCAGCAGGGCGTCGCCGCGATCGGGCACCACCACCAGTTCGTGGCCGCCGATCTGCAGCACGTCGCCGAGTAGCACCTCGGTGCGCTCCACCGGCGTGCCGTTCCGGCGGGTGCGGCCGCCGCTGCCGAGGTCCTGCAGCTCGATCGTGGTCGCGCCGACCCGCAGCACCGCATGATGGGCCTCGGTGTCCGTGCGCAGCACCAGATCGCAGTCGGCGGCGCTGCCGAGCGCATAGTCCCGGCCCGGCTCCAGGGCGTGATCCTGGCCGGACAGGCGCAGCGCGAGCGGGGGAAGGGCGACCACGGGCGGTGTTGTATCGCCCTACCGCACCGTGCCGCCGAAGTTGCTTCCCAGGGCTCGACCGGCGACCATGCCGGTCCGGTCATGAGCTTGAAGATCATCGGCGGTGAGTACGGCGGCCGCGTGTTGCGCACCGTGCGGGGGCTCGGCACCCGGCCCTTGCTCGGCCAGGTGCGCGAGGCGTTGTTCAACATCCTCGCGGAACGGTTGCCGGGCGCGATCGTCTGGGACCTGTTCGCCGGCACCGGCGCCTCGGGTCTCGAGGCGCTGTCGCACGGCGCTGCGCGCGTGCTGTTCGTCGAGAAGAACGGCCGCGTGATCGACACCCTGAAACAGAACCTCGACCTGCTCGGCCCCGACGCGGTGTCGCGTGCGGTCGTGCTGCGCGCCGACGCGTGGGATCCGCCGGTGATGCACCGCGCGGCGTTCGGCCCCGCGCGCGACGACGTCGAGGACGATGCGGCGAGCGACGCCGAGATCCCGCCCGACCTGGTGTTCCTCGATCCACCCTACGTGATGGTCGCCGAGGACCCGGTGAAGTCCCTGGCACGGGCGCGGCGGTTGCTCGATCGCACGGCGCGCGGCGGTTGTGTCGTGTTCCACTTCGAGGTCGGAGTGCTCGACGAGGACGACTTCGACGACGATCTCGATCTCGACCTGCGCGAGTGGGGCACGACGGCCATCGCGATGATGTGGCGCAAGGGCGAGGCGCCCGAACGCATGCAGCGGCGTTGGCAGAAGGAACGCTCAGAGGCCGCGGATTCGTGAGCGGGTCGCCCGCTGCGACCGGACACAGCGCCGATGCCGCTGCGCCTTCGTCGCCACGCTCGCACTGGGAGACGCTCGCGCTCGTGCTGCTGGCCCTGGTCTTCGTCGGCGTCGTCGGCCGGCTGCTGTTCGCGTCCGACGTCAGCCGGCAGAACGTCTACCTGAAGGTCTTCGTGCCGGCGGCCGAGGCGTTCGTCGCCGGCCAGGACCTCTACGCCGAACAGGACACGTTCCGCTACCCGCCGCTGGCGGCGGCGATGCTGGTGCCGTTCGCGGCCTGTGGACCGCTGCTCGGCAGCATCCTGTGGCGCACGCTGATGTGGGCCCTGCTGCTGCTCGCGCTGCGCGCCAGCTTCCGCGCCGGATTCCCGTTCCCGTTGACGAGCCGCGAACGTGGCCTGTTCGTGCTCGGCATGCTGCCGATCGCCGCGGCGAACCTGAACATGGGCCAGCCCAACCTGCTGGTGCTGGCGGCCTTGCTGTGGGCGACCCAGCGCGTGCGGGATGGCGGCACGATCGGCGGTTCGGCTGCGGTGGTCGGCGCCACGGCGATCAAGGTCTATCCGATCGCGCATGGTCTCGTGCTGGCGGCGCTGCGGCCCCGGTTGCTGCTGTGGCTGGTGCCGCTGCTGGCAGTCGCGGCGGCGGTGCCGTTCGTGCTGCAGGACCCTGCCTACGTGGGCCGGCAATACGAGGCCCTGTTCGACATGCTGCGCCACGAAGACCGCACGCTGGAAGGCATCGTCGCGTTCGCCTACCGCGACCTGCGCCTGCTGGTGTCGGCGACCGGCGCGACGCTGCCCGACGGCGTGTTCCACCTGCTGCAGGTGCTCGGCGGCGGCGGCATCGTGCTGCTGTGCTGGCTGCTGCGTCGCCGCGGTGTCGGCGATGCGCGCGTGTTCGATCACGCCTTCGCGCTGACGATGTGCTGGTTCATGCTGCTCGGGCCGTCGACCGAGAAGGTGACCTACGTGCTGCTGGCGCCGCCGCTGATGTGGGGCGCACTGGAGGCCTGGCGCGGCAGCAGCCGGGCGGCGCACCTGGTCGCGGCCACCGCCAACGGGGCGGCGTTCGTGCGCGCAACACTCGACAAGGCCTGGACCTGGCTCTCGGCGCGCGGTGGTGCCAACGAGCTGCTGGTCGTCGACGACGGCAGCAGTGACGCGACGCAGACGATCCTGCGCGAGTTCATGGCGACGCACGCCGACACGCCCGAGATGCGGCTCTTGGTGCTGACGAACACGCCAAACCGCGGCAAGGGCTTCTCGCTCTGCCGCGCGTTCCTGCACGCGCGCGGCGAGCACGTGGCCTTCCTCGACGCCGACCTGACCTACGAACTCGACGGCCTCGAACCGCTGCTCGCCGCGCTGCGCAGCGGCGCCGACGTCGCCTACGGCAGTCGCATGCACCGCGACAGCCGCTACGTCGTCGCCCCGACCTTCTTCGGCAAGCTGTTCACACGCCACCTGATGGGCCGCTGCTTCAACCTGCTGGTGCGCACGCTGGTCGCCGGTGGCATCCGCGACACGCAGGCGGGCATCAAGGGCTTCCGCACCGCCGCCGCGCGCGAACTGGCGACGCGGATCCGGCTGCCGCGGTTCTCGTTCGACGTCGAGCTGTTCTTCATCGCGCGGCACCTCGGTCTGCGCATCGACGAGTGCCCGGTGCGGTTCCTGTATAGGAAGGAGCCGTCGACGGTGAAGTTCTTCCGCGACAGCGTCGCGATGATGGTCGACATGCTGCGGGTCCGGTGGCGCGGCCTGCGCGGAGCCTACGACCAGCCGCGGGATCCGGCGGTGGTGGCGGACCTGCGCGGTGAAGCCGACACGGCTGCGGTGGTGCCGCCTGGCTTCGAACCGCACGTCGTCACGAGGCGCCACAGCGGATGACCGCGCGCGCGCACGGGCGACGCGTCGTCTTCGTCGCCGACGACCTCGGGGTGTCGCCTGGGATCGACGATGGCATCGCGGCCGCGGCGGCGGCGGGCAACGTGCAC
This sequence comes from Planctomycetota bacterium, assembly GCA_044230075.1. Classification (GTDB taxonomy): domain Bacteria; phylum Planctomycetota; class UBA1135; order UBA1135; family UBA2386; genus JAEUHS01. The sequence continues at coordinate 28,998 of JBGARS010000012.1, forward strand.
GAGGCGTCGCTGTGTGTGACCGGTGCTTCCGTCGCCGGCGGGATCCGGCTCGCCAACGAGCAGGGCATCGGCATCGGCCTGCATCTGTCGCTGACGTTGGGGCAGGCCCTGTCCGGCCCGATCCGCGGGCTCACCGATCGTGCCGGGCGTTTCCGTTCGCTGCCGCGTGTGCTCGTGGCCTGCACCGCGCGCGCCGTCGATCGGGATGCGATCGAACGCGAGATCGACGCGCAGCTGCGGCGGCTGGTGGAACTCGGCGTCACGCCGACCCATCTGAACGGGCACCACCACGTGCACGTGCTGCCGGTCGTGCGCGACGTGGTGTTCGCCGCTGCGCGCCGATCCGGGGTGCGCTGGACGCGACTGCCGGACGAGGTCGCGGCGGCGCGGCGCAGCGGCTCACCGGTGCGGTGGCTGCTGTCGCAGTTGGCGCGCCGCGCCCGCGCCGCCGCGGTCGCGAACGAGATGCGCTGGCTGCCGTTCGTCGGCGTCTCGACCGAGGCCTGCAACGACTTCGGCGCGCACGCGCAGCGCATCGCCGCCGGTCTGGGCAAGGGCGACCATGAATGGATGGTGCATCCGCGCCAACTGGACGACACGCTGCGCCAGATCGATCCGGTGGGCTACCGTCGACCGTCGGCCGACGAACTGCAGACGCTCGCGGATCCCGGCCTCGCGGCCAGGCTCGGCATCACGCCGGCTCGTTACACGGACCTCGACGAGGCTGCGCGGTGAGCATGTCGAATGCGCGGCTGCCATGACGGCCTTGCCCGGTCACCTGGCCCGTGCGATACCCGGTCTCTTCCCCATCGGAACACCCATGAAGATCCTGCTTCTGCTGCCGTCCCTCGCCCTCTTCCTCCTGCCCACTCCGACCCTGGATGCTGGTGCCCCGCGTGGTGAACACGACTGGCAGGTGGACCCGGTCCACAGCAGTGTCATGTTCAAGATCAAGCACGCGAACGCGTCCTGGTTCAAGGGCAGCTTCGACGTGATCAACGGATCGATCACGCTCGACCCGAGCAAGGTCGAGGAAGGCAGCGTGCAGCTGACCATCCCGGTCGACAGCGTGCACACGCACGATGCCAAGCGCGACGCGCACCTCGAAGGCCCCGACTTCTTCAACCTCAAGGAGAACCCGGAGATCACCTTCCGCAGCACGAAGATCGTCGCGCAGGGCGAGATGCTCGGCGTGACCGGCGAGCTGGCGATGGGCGGCAAGTCGAAGTCGATCACGATCCCGGTCGAGAAGGTCGGCGAGGGCGAGTTCCACGGCAAGCGCGTCGGCTACTCGACGACGTTCACGATCCAGCGCTCCGCCTTCGGCATGACCTACGGCGTCGGCGACAAGGTGCTCGGCGACGACGTCACGCTGATGATCGACCTCGAGCTGATCGAGTCGAAGTGAGCCGGTGGACCTGCCGGACCCGATCGTCCTGCTGAAGGGCACGCTGCCGCCGATCGCGGCCGCGCTGGTGTTCGTCGGCTGCGGTGGCACCCGCTGGCTGCCGCTCGCGGTGGCGGTCGGGCTGGCGATCGCGTTCGGCCTGTTGAAGGAGTGGCCGTTGTTGCCGCACCAGCTGTGGGCTGCGCCCGATGGCCGGCAATGGCTGCTGTGGGGTGTCTTCGCCGCTGCGTTGGCGGCGTCGCTGGAGCACTTCCGGGTGCTGCGGACCCGCGCTGCTGCGGGCGTCGGCGTCGGGATCGCAGCGCTCGCCGTCTGGCTGATGCTCGGCAAGCAGGCCGCGCGCTGGGACGCGATCACGGTGCTGCAGTTCGTCGGCAGTGGTGCCGTCGCCACGACGCTGCTGGTGCTGGCGTGCCGCCGCGTGCTCGCGCGCGGGCCGGCCAGCGTCGGTCCGGCGATCGTGTTCACGCTGATCCTGTCGTTCGACGCGGTGCTGCTGACCGAGGGCCGCAGCGGTCTGCTGGGGCAGATGTGCGGCGCCACCGCTGCGGCACTCGGCGCCGCCGCGGGCACTTCGTCGTGGCGGCGACCGTTTGCGCTGGCGGTCGGCGACGGCACCTGGCTCGGCGTGGCGCACGGGCTGTTCGTGTTGTCCGGCGTGCACCTCGCCTACCTGGCGTGGCCCGCGGTCTGGTGTGCGCTCGCGGCGCCGCTGCCGCTGCTGCTGCTGGGCAAGGGCCTGGCGCTGCGGCCTGCGACCTGGACGATCAGCGCGATCCTGGTGTCGCTGCCGCTGCTCGCCGTCGCGTTCGCGTTCGCGCAGTCGGCCTGAAGCGGTCAGTGGCGTTCGTGCACGGCGTCGAGTGCCTGCTGCACGCGCCGGAGCGTGGCCGCATCCCCCAGGATCTCGTTGTGGCCGAGATTGAGTCCGAACACGCCGGCGGCCCTCTCCTGCATCACGGGCAGCAGTTGGCTCGCGACCCCGACCGTGCCGTCGTTGTCGGGCGGCATCGCCACGCCCGAGGTGGATTGGAAGCCGAAGATCAGCGTGTGCCGGGTGGCCGCCGGCAGCGGGTGTTCGATCAGCGACTGCAGGTAGGCGCTGCCGATCTGCAGGTCCCGCCACGACGGCACCGGGTGTTCGAGCTTGCGCACGCCCTCGGTGGCCGCCTCGTGGCCGCCCCAGGGCGTCGAGATCGTCACCAGGGCGGCGACGATGCTGTCGGGCACGAGTTCCTGCAGTCGGGTGACGGCCCCGTGCGCCACCAGGCCGCCCATGCTGTGCGCGACGATGGCCAGCCGCTCGAACCCGAGCCGCTGGTGCAGCAGGGCCAGCGCGGCGGCGAGGGTGTTCGCGGACTTCTCCAGCCGGAAGCCGCTCGGGTAGTGCAGGAACCAGATCTGGTACCGGGTGCGATCGATCGCCGCGACGAGCTGCCGCCAGTCCTGCGGCGATGCCGCGAGCCCGTGCACGAGCACGACCGGCAAGCGCTCCGGGTCGTACGGCTCCAGGAAGTAGAGGCCGTAGCCGTGCTGGCGGAAGAACTCGAACGGTCGCCACATGCCGACCGAGCCGTTCTCGGCCGAGAAGGCGGGGTCGTCGAGTGTGGCGATCTCGCCGAGGTGCATTGCGAGCGCCTCGCCGTGACGTGAGCTGGCGTCCGATGCGGCGAACACGGCGTGCACGGGCAGTGTGCCGCCGGGGGCCAGGCGCAGCGGCAACGGGCGGCTCAGCGTCGCGGTGCGTTCCAGCGGCACCGGCTCGACCGCAGGCAGCTGCCCGGCGGGCTCGCCCGGGTCGTAGGCACCGTCGGAGTCCAGGTCGTGCCAGGCGCCGACACCGTAGTGGGCGTCGTTGCGCAGCAGGAACCGGGCGATGCCGTCGCGGTCGAAGTGCTGGACGTCGATCGTCTCACAGCCGTCGGCGCCTTCGATCCATACCACGGCGTAGGTGTCCGGCGTCGCCGGCAGCGGGTCGAGCTGGACCGTCACGAGTCCATGTGCCTCGATCTGCGCGATCTGTTCCTCGACCTGGAAGATGGCACACCCGGCGAAGGGGATCGTGCAGGCGAGCAGTCGCGCGAACGGCAGCAGGCGGTGGAACATGGCGTCGGGTCGGACGCGGATGCTACCGGGTCGCGCGCCGGTCCCACGGCGTCAGTCGCCGAAGACGATCCGCAGCGCGTTCGACAGCCCCTGGTAGGGCGGATTGGCGTACGGCAGCAGATCGAGCACCAGGGCCTGCGCATGCAGTTCGCTGCCGACCAGGGAGGCGGGCATCGTCGCCAGCGACAGCGGCAGGTTGGTCGTCATCACCTGTGTCGGCAGCAGCCACACCGCCAGCAGCTGGCTGGTGTCGATCGACTCGGCGCAACCGCCGCTGACCGGTGGCAACACCGATGGCTGACCGCCCGGTGCAGCGGCGAGGCTCCAGGCCACGAGCACATGTTCGCCGTAGACGCCCGTCGTGTGGTCGAGAGCGAGTCCGAACTGCACGTTGCCCCGCAGCGGCAGCGACGTCGCCCGCAGCGCCGGCTGGCCGAGCAGGTGGTTGCCGGGCACGGCGCAGGACGCCCCGTAGCTGGTCACGGCAGCGCCCGAGAGATTCGGCGCGAGCGGCGTCGGCGAGGCGTCGGCGAACCACTCCTGGTCGTGTGGCAGGCCGAGTCCGAGCAGGTCGACGTCGCGCGCCAGGCTGCTGCCCGCCGCGATCGACGCCGTCTGCTGACCGCTCGACCAGCGGCTGTTCGCGATCGCGAGGTACTCACGCTGGAAGCCATGGTCGCCCCAGCTGATCCAGTCCTCGACGATCGACGGGGTGTTCATCATCGTGTCGAGCTGCGACCGCAGCAGTCCCAGCGCGCCACGATCCGCGTTCAGCGGTTCGGCGCCGAGGCCGAACAGGAAGTCCCACATCCCGTTGCCGGTGAACAGATCGCCGGGCAGCGCACCGCCCGCCGCCGTCTGGAACCAGTGCACGCGCAGGAAGCCGCCGCTCGCGATCGTGGTGCCCAGCGGGAAGGCCCACCAGTAGTTCTGTGGCATGCCGGGCGTGCGCGACGCGTAGTGCAGCGACCACGACGACAGGTCGACGGTCGTCGCGCTGCGGTTGTAGAGCTCGATCCAGCGGCCGCCGGCATCGGCGCGGACCTCGCTGAGCAGCACGTCCTGCGCGGTGAGGCAGGGCATGGACAGGGCGGCAGTGGCGAACAATGCGGCAAACGCGCGGTGGACCGTGGTGATCATCGTCAGGTGCGAGGCGGAGCGTGGTGTTCTGCAGCAGTTCGGAGGTCGACCGTCGATTTCTTGAGCGCGTGTGGCAGGCCGCCATCCGACCGCCGGTTCGGCCATCGCCGGCGCACGGTGTCCCACGCCAGTGCGGAGCCCATCAAGCGGCGACAGGTCCGCCGCCGATAGGTGGGTGCGCTACGGGCGACCGTGCGCATTCCTGCACCCTGGTTCTGCAACTTGCCGAAGCAAACTCCGAAATCCGTCGAGCGGATCGTCGAGGAATTGATGGATGGCAGCCTCTCGAGGGCTGAACGCATCCAGCGACTCCGAGAACTCGCGCGATCGGGGGAGGATGTTCCGGACGAGTTGATGGACCAGGCTCTGCGCAAGTTGATGGAGCGGATCACCGAGTGACCGCGACCCCAAGAATCCTGACCTGCTCGAGAACAGCCATGAGAACAGCGTTGTTCGTTTCGTTCCTGCTCGGTGTCGCGGCTCTTCCTGCGCAAGATCGTGAGTTCGGCACCGCCGTCCGCACGACCCTCGCCGAGGTGCGTGCCAACCCCGAGGCCTACAAGGGCGTGAAGGTGAAGTTCACCGTTCAGTTCACGTCACTGGGCAAGATCTCCAATCCGTTCTTCACGAAGTTCAGCCCGACCGACTTCGCGAACTTCTACGCCTGGGCCGACGAACAGCCCATCTGGCAGCAGAAGTCGTACGAGGACCTGTTCGGCATGCTGTTCCTCAGCAAGACGCACCCGAAGCTGGAGGAGCTGTACTCGCTGCGCCTCTACCAGCGCATCGAGATCACCGGCATCATCCGCAACACGTTCCAGAACACGCCCTGGATCGAGGTCAGCGACTTCGAAGTGCAGGACGGGCAACTCGACACGGCCGTGCTGACGCACCTCTACCGCGGCGAGAAGCTGATGGACCAGCGGCTGTGGCCGCGTGCCATCGCCGAGCTGTCGCTGGCGCCCGGTGACGGCGTGCCGCCGAACGCGCTGCGCGCGGCGCACAAGAACCTCGGCATCTGCCTGCTGCGCATGGGCGAGCCGGAGACCGCGATCGGCTACCTCGAGTCCGCCTCGGCGCTCGCCGAAGGCACCGACCTCGAGGTCGTGGACCTGCTGGCGTTGGCCAAGAGCCAGCCCGACCAGGCCATCGACCGCACGGTCGATTCGCGCGGCCTCAAGGAGAGCGAGCGCCCGATGTGGGAGGCCTTCGGCTCCGACCAGGGCGCTGCGCCGACCACGAAGTTGATGCGCTGATCGCGCATCGCTTCCCGCCGGCGGCCGATGGCCTCGTCGTGGCGCCGCAGGTCAGTGGGCTCGGGGCGAGATCTCGAGCACCTCTGGCTCGCTGCCGGTGCCGGCGAGGGCCAGCTGCCCGCTCACGTCGCCGTTCCAGCTCTCCAGCCGCAGCTCGTCGGGCGCGAGGTGGAAGACGGTCGTGGTGTCCTGCTGCGCGGCGATCTTGCGCAGCCCGAAGCAGCGCATCATGTTGAACAGCGCCCGACCCTCGAACACCTGGGTCACTTGCACAGGGACGGGCTGTCCGCCCGCCACCGGTTGCACGCCGGCCATGCTCATCTCGACCAGGTAGGTCTTCGCATCGACGCTGACGGCGATCCGGAGCGAGGCCTCACTCTCGTTGCCCTGCTTGTCCTTGACGACGACGGCGTGCGTGCCGACGAAGGCCTGCATCGACTCCTCGCGCAGCGCCACCAGGTGCGCCTGCTTCTCCGGCGGGATCTTCTCGCGCAGCCGGTTCTTGTCGACGAAGTCGGGCTGGATCGGCGGCAGTTCCGGGCACGACACGCCGTGCGTCCATTCGTGGCGCAAGTCGACCAGCACGTGTGGCCCCTGCAGCGCCTGCTCCAGTTCCCGCTGGCCGTAGAGCAGCACGTCGCCGAACGTCGCCGCCGCAGCTCCCATGCGGCCGCCGCCGCCGACCCCGGTCACTTCGACGGCGCCGAGGCCGCCGTCGGGCAGGCCGACGACCGGAAAGCAGTGCCCCGGCACGACGCAGAGGTAGGCCGGCAATCCGGTCGCGTGCAGCAGGGATGCGTACAGGATCGCGAGGTCGATGCAGGTCCCTGAGCGGTCGCGCAGCACGTCGCGCGGGTACTTGACGTTCTGCACGTTGGTGTTGACGAAGCTGAGCGTCGTGTCCGTCAGCGACGGTGGATGCTGGTAGGTGACGTCGTTGGCGACCAGGATCTCGTAGAGACCCTTGAGGGTTGCCATCGCTTCGAACAGGCCGGCATTGGCGGCGGCGCCACCGGCGCGTTTGGCGCCGAGCGCCGCGAACTCGCGCACGATCGGGTCGTCGCGGCTCACCCACGCCGCCAGCAGCGCCGTGTTGTCGTAGCTGTCGGCGAACGAGCCGGCGCCACCGCCACGCTTGGCGCGGGCGAACACGAAGTCGTTGCCGCCGAGCAGCACCAGCCGGGCGCCGTCCGAGTCACTCTTCTCGGCACCGTCGCCGTCGACATAGCTCCACTCGACCAGCAGGTTCACCGGCGTGTCGCTGCGCAGCTGCGCGGTCGCCGCGGTGAGCACCGGATACAGGCACTCGACGATGGTCTCCCCGGGTGCGAGGTCGGCGACCTTCGTCCAGGGGCTCCACTCGGAGTAGCCCTCGACCCTGTTGCGCGACCGAAGCTTCGTCACCCGCGCGGGCCCGTGGTTCTCGATCCTGAGGCGTCCAACCCAGTGGTCGCCGCCGAAGCCGTAGGCCTTGTAGGCGCCCGACAGCACGCGTTCTGCTGCTGTCAGGTCGACCGTCAGCCTGGTGGGGACCGCCTTGGTGGCGACCCGGAGCGGCCGCCAGCTCAACGTGCGCTGCTGTGCGTCGAACGCGAGTTCGCTCGACAGCTGCGGCAACAGGACCTTCTGCACGCCGTCGAACGGCATGCCGAACAGGCCGCCGGCTTCGTGGAACCTGGCCGTGGACCGGCCCGCGACACCCTTGATCTCGACGAACTCGATGCCGTCTTCGACCCGGTAGGTGCGCGTGCCATCTGCCGTCGCATGCACGGCGCCGAGTTCGGTGCGTTCCAGCACCAGCGAACCGGTGTCGTCGACGTACGCCGCGCGCGGTGGTGCCTGCTCGATCGCGGTCGCCGACTCGGGCAGCAGCCGGCGCAGCACTTCGGCGGGATCGCCCAGAGCCTGCTTGAACGCCTCGTACTCCCACATCGAGAACGTCACCGTGACCTCGGTGTGCACGACGCCGTCGACGGCGATCGTGCGCGTGGTCGCGAGGTTGAGTCGGCCCGCCGCCGGGCGCGTGGGCGGCAGGCGCAGCGTCGTCGAAGGCTTCGCCGTGGGGGGATCCTGCGCAACGAGCGCGGCACAGAACAACAGGCAGGAGGTTCGCAGCATGGGCACCGGTTCGTGCGGCGATCGCCGCGCGATCGGCATGGTGCCAAGCGCCGCACACCTGCGCCACTCGCCTGCGGCGACGGGGATCCGGCAGCGCGGCTGAAAATCGCCCTGGCGTGGTGCATTCTCATGGGTCCTCCGGCCCATGAGTACGACCCTCGCCGTCCCCACCGCGGCCGCCAGTTCGCGCGGCCCCTTTCGCCTCGCGGTGGCGATCCTGGTCGTGATGACGCTGGGGCTGGCCCTCGGCGCGATGACCACGAGCACCGGGTCCGGGCTCGCGTACACCACGTACCCGCTCTCCGACGGCGAACTGATGCCGGCGAGCAGCTACACGACGGTGCCCGGTTTCCTCGAGCACTTCCATCGCGTCGTCATGGCCACCACGGGCCTGCTCGCGCTCGCCCTCGCCCTGTGGCTGCACCTCGCTGGTCGCGGCGACCGGCACGTGCGGTCCAGTGCCTGGGCGGGCGGAGGCGTGATCCTCGCCCAGGGCCTCATCGGCGGCACGCATGTGCTGCAGGGCCTCCCTGCGGTCACCGCCGTGACACATGGCACGCTGGCGCAGCTGACCCTGGCGATGTTCGGCTGGATCGCCTACCAGCTCTCGGACCGCTACCGCGCGACCCTGCCGCTGACGACGGTGCCGCCCGGCACCGGCCGCAAGCTGATGCTGTTCGCGCTCGGCATGCTGGTCGCGCAGACCGTGCTCGGCGCCGTCGCCCGCCACACCAACAGCCCGCATGCGATGTGGACGCACGTCGGCAACGCGTTCGTGGTGTTCGTGGTCGCGACCATCGCGACCGCATTCGCCGTCGGCCGCTTCGCCAGCGTGCCGGGCATCACGGTCCTGACGCGTTGGATCGTCGGCCTGATGATGCTGCAGATCGCGCTCGGGTTCGTCGTGCTGGCGGTGCGCAACCCGGCGGGCAAGACGCCCGAGAACGTGCAGCACCTCGGCACCGCGGCGGTGATCTCGATCCACGTCGTGTTCGGCGCGCTGCTGACCGTGCTGGTCGCGGTGCTGGCGGCGCACGTGTTCCGCGCCACGCGGCACCCGGGCCAGGGTCCGGCACGAGATCTCGGATGACCGCCGCGCGCGGGGGCAAGGTCCGCGCCTACTGGGAACTCGGCAAGCCTCGCCTGTCGGCAATGGCGGTGTTCGCCGTCGTCGCCGGCGCCTACATGGGCTGGCCGTCGCCGCGTTCGCATCCGCCGCTCGACCTGTTGATCGCGACGACGCTGGGCACGTTCCTGGCGGCGATCGGCTCGGCGGCGCTGAACATGTACCGCGAACGCCATCTCGACCCGCTGATGCAGCGCACGCAGGGCCGCCCGCTGCCGACCGGGCGGCTGACGCCGCGGCAGGTGCTCGCGTTCGGGGCGGTGGCCTGCACGGCCGGCGTGCTGCTGGTCCTGTTCGGCACAGCGCCGCTGCGCGACGACGGCTCGCGCGCGGTCGGCGACCTGAACTGGACCGCCGCGGCGGTCTGCGCGGCGATCGTCGTCAGCTACGTGGCGGTCTACACGCCGATGAAGGTGCGCTCGACGCTGAACACGCTGGTCGGTGCGATCCCCGGCGCGCTGCCGCCGGTGGTGGGCCACGTGGCCGCGGTCGGCTCGCTGGCGTGGCCGCAGCTGGTGTTGTTCCTGATCGTGTTCTGCTGGCAGATCCCGCACTTCCTGTCGATCGCCTGGCGCTACCGCGACGACTACGCGCGCGCTGGCATGATGATGCTGCCCGTGGTCGATCCGACCGGCTACCGCACCGCGGTGATGATGCTGCTCTACGTGGCCGGGCTCGGCATCGCCAGCCTGCTGCCGTTCGTGTTCGGCATGACCACCGAGCACTACGCTGTGATCGCGCTGCTGCTCGACGTACTGTTCTTCGTGCCGGTCGTGTTCGCGGCGCTGACGCGTCGCGAGGCCGCGATGCGCATGACGTTCCTGACCTCGATCGTCTACCTGCCGCTGTTGTTCGTGGCGATGGTGTTGGCCCGCACATGACCGAAGACACTGCTGTTCGCGCCGCTGGGCTCGGCTTCTCCTACGGCGATCGTGCTGCCCTGCGCGACGTCTCGTTCGAGGTGCGGCGTGGCACCGTACACGGCTTCCTCGGCCCCAACGGCTCCGGCAAGTCCACCCTGTTCAAACTGCTGTCGACGCTCGTGCCGCTGCAGCAGGGCAGCGTATCGATGCTCGGGCTCGACCTCGGGCGACAGGCGGCGGCGATCCGCGCGCGCATCGGCGTCGTGTTCCAGTCGCCGGCCGTCGACAAGAAGCTGACCGTGCGCGAGAACCTGCACTACGGCGGGCTGCTGCTCGGGCTGTCGGGCAAGGACCTCGGCGGGCGCATCGACAAGATGCTGGCCGCGGCGAACCTCGCCGACCGTGCGCGCGACCGCGTCGAGGAACTGTCGGGCGGCCTGCGCCGCCGCGTCGAGATCGCCAAGTGCATGCTCGGCGAGCCGGACCTGGTATTGCTCGACGAGGCCAGCACCGGGCTCGACCCGGCGGCGCGGCGCGACATGTGGGCGGTGCTGAAGAGCCAGCCCGGGCTCACGGTGCTGTTCACGACGCATCTGATGGACGAGGCCGCCGAGGCCGATCAGCTGCTGCTGCTCGACGCCGGCGCGATCGTCGCCGCGGGTCGACCGAAGGATCTGATGCGCGAGGTCGGCGGGCAGGTGCTGGACATCGAGGCGACCGACGCCGATGCGCTCGCACGCGACATCCAGCAGGCGTTCGGCACCGCCGGTTCCAGCAGTGCCGTCGTCGAGGGCACGCTGCGCATCGAAGGCGAACGGGTGCACGAACTGGTGCCCAAGGTCATGGAGCGTTTCGGCGAACGCGTGCAGCGCCTGCAGCTCGGCCACCCGTCGCTGCAGGACGTGTTCCTGAAGAAGACCGGCAAGCGCTTCATCGTCACGGCACCCGAACCCGCGCCCAAGAAGGGCCGCCGGAGGCGCTCGTGATCCGGGCCGTGCTGGCGTTGTGGCACCGCGAGATCGTGCGCTTCCTGCGCGATCGCCCGCGGCTCACCGGCTCGCTGCTGCAGCCGATCATCTTCTGGCTGCTGTTCAGTGGCGCATTGCACGGCTCGTTCAAGCCGGACGGCATGGACTACGGCGAGTACTTCTTCGTCGGCACGCTGGCGATGATCACGCTGTTCACGGCGATCTTCGCGACCATCACGGTGATCGAAGACCGCAAGGAAGGCTTCCTGCAGGGCGTGCTGGTGTCGCCGGTGCCGCGCGCGGCGATCGCGCTGGGCAAGATCCTCGGTGGCGCCACGCTGGGCCTCGGCCTCGCCGTGGTGTTCCTCGCCCTGGCGCCGCTCGCCGGCGTGCCGCTGTCGCTCGCGCGCGTCAGCGAAGGCCTGGCCGTGCTGGCGCTGCTGGCGGTCGCCGTCACCGGCCTCGGCTTCTCGCTGGCTTGGGTGATGGACAGCACCGCCGGCTACCACGGCATCATGATGCTGGTCCTGATGCCGATGCTGCTGTTGTCGGGCGCGTTCTTCCCGATGGCGAGCGCGCACCCGTTGCTGGCCTGGGTGCGGTTCGTCAATCCGATGACCTACGGTGTCGGCGCGCTGCGCCACGCGCTGCAGGGCGAAGTGGCGGGCGTGCCGCCGTATTCCGTGTGCCTGCTCGGCACCGCCCTGTTCGCCGCCGCGACGTTCGCGCTCGGCACACTGGTCGTCAGCCGCCGCAGCGCGCGCGACGCAGTCTGAGGCCCCCATGCTCGCCGCCTTCGACTTCCGCATCCTGGCCTTCGTCGATGCCGTGCTGAACGGCCTCGCGTTCGTGCTGATCTGCGCCGGGCTCGTCGCCATCAAGCGCGGCAACATCGAACTGCACAAGAAGCTGATGCTGAGCGCGGTCGGCGTGTCGGCGGCGTTCCTGGTCAGCTACCTCACCTACCACTTCACCGTGGGCAGCGTGAAGTTCGCGGGCGAGGGCACGATCCGCACCGTCTACTTCGTGCTGCTGATCTCGCACGTGATCCTCGCCGTCGTGCAGGTGCCGTTGATCCTGCGCACCGTCTACCTCGGCCTGAAGGATCGGCGCGCGCAGCACAAGAAGTGGGCGAAGGTGACGACGCCGATCTGGCTCTACGTGTCGATCACCGGCGTCGTCATCTACTGGATGCTCTACTGGCTCTGACCGGGGCCCGGCGGTCCCGGTTTGCCCCCGGTGGTGCACCTGCTGGATGGCGCCGGCCGGCCGCAGCCGGCATCCTTCTGCCGCGGAGCCGCCCATGCTGCACACCCTGCACATCCAGAACCTCGCCCTGATCGAGCGCGCCGAAGTGCAGCTCGCGTCGGGCCTCACCGTGATCTCCGGCGAGACCGGCGGTGGCAAGTCGCTGCTGATCACGGCGCTGAAGCTGCTGCGCGGCGAGAAGGCGGCTGGCTCGCTGGTGCGCCACGGCCAGGACGAGCTGCAGGTCGACGGCGAGTTCCGGCTCGGCAAGGGCACGCGCAGCGCGACGATCGCGGCCCTCGTGCAGAGCCTGTGCGGCGGCAGCATCGACGACGACCTGCTGCTCGTCACGCGCATCGTCGACCGCCCGGGCAAGTCGCGCGTGCGCATCGGCGGCAAGCCGGCGACCTTGTCGGCGCTGCGGGAGCTGGGTGCGTTCCTGCTCGAGATCCACGGCCAGGGCGACTCGCGCGCGCTGATGCGACCGGAGATCCAGTGCGAGACGCTCGATGCGTTCGCCGGCACGACGAAGCTGCGGCTGGAGTTCGCGGCGGCGCTGCTGGCGGCGCGCGACCTGCGCACCCGGTTGGCGGCGAGCACGCGCGGCGACCGCGAACGGCGCCAGCGGCTCGAGTTCCTGCGCTTCCAGCACGCGGCGATGACCGAGCTGGCACTCGGCGAAGGCGAGCTGGGCGAACTCGAGCAGGAGCACCAGCTGTTGAGCAACCTCGACGAAATGCGGCAGCAGCTCGACCTTGCGCTGACGGTGTTGCAGGACGGCGACGACAACGCGGCCGACCGGCTGGCGCGCGCGGCGCGGGCCGTGCAGCAGGCGGCGGCGATCGATCGACGGCTCGAGGATGCCGGCGAACAGATGGCGCAGATCGAGGATCTGGTCGCCGACGTCTGTCGCAAGCTGCAGTCCGGCCAGGCGCGGTTGGACCTCGATCCGGCGCGGTTGCAGGCCGTGCAGGAACGGCTCGACGAGATCCACACGGCGTTGAAGCGCTTCGGTCCGACCGAAGACGATCTGCGCCGCAACCTCGCCAGCACGGCCGCCGAGCTGGCTGCCGCCGAGGGCGTTGCTGCCGACCCGGAGACGCTGACGGCCGAGTTGCGCGCCGCGTGCGACGCCGCGGCGGCCGTCGGCCGCAAGCTCGTGCGCGCGCGCCGCAAGGCCGCGGCACCGTTCGCCGAGCGCATCCGCAGCGAGCTGCAGGACCTCGGCATGCAGCGCACCGAGGTGCAGGTGGCGATGGCCGACGAGTTCGCGGCCGAACGCCTGCTCGACGATGCCACCGAGCATGGCCCGGTGCCGGTCGACATCGAGGTGCGCATCAACCCCGGCGAGCCGTTCCATTCGATGCGCGACACGGCGTCGGGCGGCGAGCTGGCGCGCATCGTGTTGGCGGTCAAGAAGACGCTGGCCGATCAGGACCGGGTGCCGCTGCTCGTGCTCGACGAGATCGATGCCGAGATCGGCGGCCGTCTGGGGCTGCTGGTCGGCAAGAAGCTGCACGAGGTCGCGCGCCACCACCAGGTCGTGATCGTCACGCATCTGGCGCCGGTGGCGGCGTTCGCGCAGCACCACTTCCTGGTCGGCAAGCAGGTGGCAGGTGCCGGCGGCGGCGAGCGCACGCTCTCCGGCGTGCGACAGCTCAGCGGCGACGAGGTCGAACGCGAACTCGCCGCGATGGCGATGGGCGACGGCGCCGACGCCAGCGCGCTGCAACAGGCCAGGCGCCTGGTCCAGAAGGCGAAGGAACTGGGCTGATCCCCATCGGGGCGCCGGTTCAGCGACCGACGATGCAGCGCAGCCCGCGGCTCCAGATCAGGCCGAGCGCGTTCACGCCGGGCTCGCCGACGACCGCCTGCACGTAGAACTCGGTGCCGAACAGCGCGGGAAGGTTCGGGATCAACAGCCCAGGGCTGACGCCATCGGGCTGCTGCACCACGGTCAGGTCGGGACGTACCACGATCTGGCAGCCCGGCATGCCGAGCGCGCCGAGGTCGAACGGCAACGCCGTGCCGCCGCTCGACGTGCGGGACATGCCGTAGACCGTCAGCACGCCGGTCGCGTTCGCGGGCACCGACTCGACGGCCGTGTGGAACAGCGTGCCGATGCGCGGTTGCGTCTGGGTGCGCAGGAACGGCACGCCGGCAGTGCCGCCGCAGCCGGTGGCGTACAGCTCCGCCCAGCCGTCGTCGCGGATCGTCCCCACCTTGTTCATCAGGTCGTCGAAGTAGATCTGCGAGGCCCAATTGAGCGGGCTGGCCAGCACGTTCGACTGCTGCAGGGGGTCGGCGACCAGGTTGAAGAACTCCTGGTGCTGCGGCTGGATCAACGTGTAGCGCACCAGCCGGTGGTTCGGCGTGCGCACGGTGTAGCCCTGCCCGAACGGTGTCCCGGACACCTCGGAGTAGACGAAGCTGCGGCCGTAGCCGCTCTGGCCGGCGAGGGCCGGCAGGAAGGGCACGCCGTCGATCGGGTGTGCGATCGCGGCCAACGCCGCCGACGGATAGCTGATGCCGCACATCGCCAGCAGGGTCGGGAACAGGTCGACGCTGCTGACCAGTTCGGTGGCGACGGAACCCGGCGCGGCAGTGACCGATGGACCGCGCATCAGCAACGGCACCTTCGTGCCGCCGTCGAACAGGGAACCCTTGCCGCGGTCGGAGGTGAGCGGCGCCTGCACCACGGCGCTGTCGGTGCCGTTGTCGGCGATGACGACGACGTTGGTGTTCGCCAGCACCGTCGGGCCGAGCGTGACCAGCAGTCGCCCGATCTCGGTGTCCATCGCCTGCACCATCGCGCGGAAGAACGGCACCGGCGTGATCGCCGGATCGAGGCCGGCGAGGTTCTGCGTGTGCAGGTTCGCGGGCGGCGAGTGGTAGGGCTGGTGCGGCAGGGTCGGCGTCAACACCAGCGCCCACGGTCCCGTGCGCCCCTGGATCCACTGGATCGCCGAGTTGACCTGGTCGGTCATGACATAGGTCGTGCACAGCGACCCCTGTCCGTCGGTGACCTTGCCCCACTGGTAGGGGTTGCTCACACCGCTGTCGAGCACACCTTCGAAGTGCTGGAAGCCGTAGGTGTTCGGCGTCTGCGTGCCGAAGCGGTTGCCGAGGTGCCACTTGCCGATCATCGCCGTCGAGTAGCCGGCATCGTTCAGCGCGGCGGCGATCGTCACCGCGTCGCCGACCATGCCCGGGGCGCCTGGCGGCAGCGCGACGGTCGCATCACTACGGAACGCGTAGCGCCCGGTCAGGATCGCGGCGCGCGATGGCGTGCAGGAGGCGTTGACGAACGCGTTCGTGAAGCGCAGCCCGGCGGCGGCGATCGCGTCCAGCACCGGCGTCGGCGGCGCCGACCCGCTGCCATAGCAGCCGACCGCGTCGACGCCGAGGTCGTCCGGGACGATGACCAGCAGGTTCGGGTGTGCGGGTGCAGGTGTCTGGCCCGGCAGCGCGCCGGCCAGGAACAGAACGGCGACTGCGAACGTCCGGAGGTGGCGATCGAGCATGGTGAGTCAGGACCTGCCCGGTAGGGCGGCGGAACCGTAGTGGTGCGTGCTCCGCTTTTCGCCGGCTTCGACGGGCACTCGCCAGCCGGAGGTTCCCTTGCCAGCGACGTTTCCCCGGCCGCCCGTCACCAGACGTTGCCGGCGCCAGGCGAGTAACTGCTGGCGACGACGCTGGTTGCAATCAGGGTCTCGCAGCGCACGACGCCGGTGTTCTCGTTCATGGCGGCGGTGTTCTGCAGCAATGCGGCCTGCGTGCGCAGGGTGCTGCTCTCCAGCTTCAGCATCGCCGGCGAAACGACGTCGATGCCGGTGATGCCGAGTTCGATGTAGTTGGCGCCGGCTTCGAGCAGCAGGTTGTTGGTGGCGACGAGTCGCAGTTGCCCTGCCGCGGTGATCGCGACGCTGCCGTCGGTGTTGACGGCGATCGTCTCCTCGAAGCGCGCCAACCGCTCTTCGAGCGCGGCGATGCGCTGCAAGGCGTCTTCGAGCTGTTGTTCGGGTCCGCCGGCGGCGCGGGCAGGCGAGTGGGACGGACTGGAAGTGGATCCGGGGGTCGGGTCGGCCATGGCGGGTCGGTGCGGGAGGGCCCGCAGTCTACCGCGTGCCCGGTCGGAGCGTGGGCAACGGCGGCGGGCCCGGCCCGTTGCGCAGAACGCACACATCGCGTCGGCAGTGCGCCGTCGGGGGCTGTTGGCGCTGGATTCTTCAGCGCCCAACGCGGACCTTGCCGCCCCCACTCCTCCGAGGCAGCGAATGACCCAGAACACGGCCCCGCACCGGCCTCTCGTCGGCCCCGAACGCTCCTTCCCCGAGATCACCGTCAAGGGCGTCGTGCTCGGGCTGCTGCTGGCGATGCTGATGGCGGCGGCCAACGCCTACCTCGGCCTGCGCGTCGGCATGACCGTCGCGGCGTCGATCCCGGCGTCGGCGATCGCGCTCGGTGTGCTGCGCGCGTTCCAGCGCAGCAACATCCTCGAGAACAACCAGGTGCAGACGATCGCCTCGGCGGGCGCGTCGACCGTGTCGGGCATCATCTTCACGGTGCCGGCGCTGGTGATGATGGGCGCCTGGCACGAGTACGACTACTGGCCGATCTTCCTGATGGTCTGCGTCGGCGGGATCATGGGCGTCGTCTTCACGACGCCGCTGCGGCGCGCGCTGATCGTCGACGCCGGCCTGACGTTCCCCGAAGGCGTGGCGACCGCGCAGGTGCTGAAGACCGGCGGCATCGCGCGCGGGCAGGACGCGACCGCCGAGGAGACGGCGGCGAACGCGGCCACCAGCGGGCTCGGCTTCAAGCTGCTGCTGGAGGCCAGCGTGCTCGGGGCGCTGTTCAAGATGTTCGAAGGCGGCTTCAAGTGGCTGTCGGCCGAGGTCGCTACCACGAAGTCGCTGCTCGGCGGCAAGTGGCTGTTCACCGCCGATGCGACGCTGCAGCCGTCGCTGCTCGGCATCGGCTTCATCGTCGGGCCGAACATCGGCACGCTGATGATGTCGGGCGCGGTGATCGGCACGATCCTCGGCGTACCGATCAACTGGTGGCTCAACGAGGAGCGCCTGATGGCGACGGCCGGCGTCGGGCCGGGCACGCCGTGGGAGACGCTGACGCCGGATCAGTGGGGCGAGCTCGCAGGTGCGTCGTGGCAGGAATGCCGCCGCATCGGCATCGGCTGCATGCTGGTCGGTGGCGCCTGGTCGCTGGTCACGCTGATCGGCCCGATCAAGAACGGTCTCACCGCCAGCCTGGCCGCGTTCCGCGCCCAGCGCAGCGGCCAGAGCGCCGGCGCCGTGCGCACCGAACTCGATACGCCTGTGCCGTTCCTGGCCTTCACCGCGGCGCTGATGACGGTGCCGCTGTTCTTCGCGTTCCAGTCCGCGCTCGCCGGCTACGAAGGCCGCGCGCTGATCTCGATCGTGCTGACGGTGCTGATGCTCGGCTTCGGCTTCCTGTTCTCCAGCGTCGCGGGCTACATGGCGGGTCTCGTCGGCAGCTCCAACAACCCGGTCTCTGGCGTGACGATGGCGACCGTCGTGGTGTCGTCGTTCCTGCTGCTGCAGATGATGGGCAGCGACGGCATCGCCGGGAAGGTGGGTCCGCCGGCCGTGATCTACCTGGCGGCGTTCATCTGCACCGGCGCCTGCATCGCCGGCGACAACCTGCAGGACCTCAAGTGCGGCCACATCGTCGGCTCGACGCCGTGGAAGCAGCAGTTGTGCCTGGTGCTCGGCACGATCGCGTCGGCGGCGGTGATCCCGTTGGTGCTCGCCGTGCTCGACCAGGACCAGGGCATCGGTCGCGCCGTGCGCGAAGGCGCGACGCCGTTCGCGGCGCCGCAGGCGACGCTGATGAAGGACCTGTCGACCGGCATCTTCGGCGCCGGCATCAACTGGAACTTCATCCTGTTCGGCTGCGGCCTCGCGGTCGTGATCATCGCGCTCGACGGTGTGCTCGCGCGCATGAAGTCGTCGTTCCGCACGCCGATCCTGGCGGTCGCGGTCGGCATCTACCTGCCGTTCGGCCTGTCGGTGTTGATCTTCCTCGGCGGCATGCTCGCGTGGCTCGTCAAGCGCCGCTTCCAGCCCAAGAACGACCGCGAACACACGGCGCTCGAGAACTCCGGCATGCTGCTCGCCTCGGGGCTGATCACCGGCGAGGCGATCATGGGTGTGGGCCTCGCGGTCGTCGCCGCCGCCCTGCCCGGCTGGATCCCGGACGGGCACACCAGCTCGGCCGGTGTGATGGCGCTGGTCGTCACCGCTGGCCTGATCGCCTACCTCTACGTGCGCACGCTCGGCGCGGCCCGCCGCATGTAGCGCGGGGCAACTCGGGTACCCGCCGGCCCGTGATCACGGCTCCAGCGGCGCCAGCATGGCCAACGTGCGGATAGGTGGCCTCTGCCGCGCCACCCTGCTAGAACTGCATGTTTTGCCCCGTTGCGCCCCGGTCGCCCGATGCCGTCGTTGAAGCCTTTCCTGTTCGAACGCAAGCTGCTGCCCAAGGTCTGGGGTGGCCGCGCCCTGGAGCAGGTGCTCGGGCTGTCGCTGCCGGCGGGCGAGGCGATCGGCGAGACGTGGGAGCTGTTCGATCGGCCCGACGGCAGCAGCCGGCTGCGCGGCTCCGATCGCACGCTGGCCGACCTGCTGCGCGACGACGGCGAACGGCTGCTCGGCCGCGGCGTCGCGCGCGGCCACGCCGGGCGCTTCCCGCTGCTGCTGAAGTTCATCGATGCGCGCGGGGCGCTGTCGGTGCAGGTGCATCCCGACGACGAACAGGCGAAGTGCGAGGGCGACAGCGGCAAGGACGAGGCGTGGCTGGTGCTGCAGGCCGGGCCGCGGGCGCGCGTGATCCGCGGGCTGCGCCCGGGCGTCGACGAGGCGCAGTTCCGCGCCTGCGCCCACACCGCCGCCGTCGAGCCGCTGCTGTGGTCGTTCGCGCCGAATGCGGGCGACACGATCCACATCCCGCCTGGCACCGTGCACGCGATGGGACCCGACGTGGTGGTGTTCGAGGTGCAGCAGAACAGCGACGTCACCTACCGCCTCTACGACTGGGGCCGACCGCGCGAGGTGCACGTGGCGAAAGCGCTCGCCGTCACGCGTGCCGACAGCGGCCGGCTCGCCGTCGCCGACCGACCGGTCGTCGAACCGCAGCAGCTGCCCGACGGTGGCGTGCTGCTGCTGGCGACGCCGCACTTCCGCCTGCGGCGCTACGACCTGCAACGGCCGTTCACGCTGGCGACCGACGGTGCGTTCGCGACGCTGACCGTGCTCGCCGGTCGCGGCGTCGTCGGCTGGCGCTCGGGCGACACCGACGTGCCGTTGCCGGTCGTCGCCGGCGACACGGTGCTCGTGCCGGCCTGCATCGAGAGTGTCTACCTGTCGCCGATCGGCCGCCTCGACGTGGCGATCTGCAATCCGACCACCCCTGCTGGGAACCGCTGATGGCCCGTCGTCACGAAGATCGCAAACCCGGCCAGCGCGTAGCGCGCGGTCCTTCTGCGGGTCGAGGCGCCCGACCCGGCGGCAAGTCCGGGGGCAAGCCGAGCGGTAGGCCGAGCGGCAAGCCGAGCGGCAAACCAGCGGACAAGCCTGGCGCCTGGAACGCGCCGACAGCCCGTGGTCCTTTGGCCCGTTCTCCTGGGGCCAGAGGTCCCGCACCCCGCACTCCCGCCGCCCCGCGCCGCAGCAAGCGCCGCGAACAGGGCCTGGTCGTCACCCCGGCAGTCGCACCCGGCACCGGCACCGGCGACGGCAAGGTCCGGCTGAACCAGTTCCTGGCCATGAGCGGCATCTGCAGCCGCCGCGCCGCCGACGGCCTGATCGCCGGCGGTCGCGTCGAGGTCAACGGCGAACTGGTGCGCGAGCTCGGCGTGCGGGTCGATCCCAAGCACGACGACGTGCGCTTCGACGGCAACCGCGTGATGCCGGAGCGGCCGGTCTACGTGCTGTTCAACAAGCCGACCGGCGTCGTCTGCACGAACGCCAAGAACGAGCAGAAGAAGCGCGTGATCGACTTCCTGCCGCAGGTGCGGGGCCGCCTGTTCACGGTCGGCCGCCTCGACCTCGACAGCGAAGGCCTGATCCTGCTGACCAACGACGGTACGTTCGCGATGGAGATGACGCACCCGCGCTTCGGCGTGCCGAAGCTCTACGCAGTGCTGGTGACCGGCCGCATCGAGCAGCAGGACGTGCACAAGGCGCGCGGCGGCGTGTGGCTCGCGGAGGGCCCGACCACCGGCATGCAGATCAAGATCGAGCGCACCGGCAAGGATCGCACCTACATGAAGGTCACGCTGCGCGAGGGCAAGAACCGCGAGATCCGGCGCGTGTTCGCCAAGCTCGGCTATCCGGTGATCACGCTGAAGCGCGTGCGCATCGGCGACCTGAGCCTGCACGGACTCAGCGCCGGCGAATGGCGCTTCCTGCAACTGCACGAGGTGCAACGCCTGCGGGAGCTGGCGTTGTCCGGCGGCACAGCCGGTGGCGGCAAGGAGGAGGAATCGTGACGAAGACCAAGAACGGCAAGAACGGTGCCGGCATCGACATGCTGCCCGACGTCGAGGTGGTCGAACTCGACAACGGCTTCAAGGCGCTGCTGGTCGAACGTGGCCCGCTGCCGCTGGTCGCCTCGCTGCTGTGGTATCGCGTCGGCGCGCGCGACGAGCACTCCGGCGAGACCGGCGTGTCGCACTTCCTCGAACACATGATGTTCAAGGGCACGCAGGCGTTCCCGAAGGGGCAGATCGACCTGTCGACCAGCAAGATGGGCGGCAACAACAACGCCTTCACCGACAACGACAGCACCGCGTACTACTTCGCGATGGCGGCCGACCGCTGGGAGACGGCGCTGGAGATCGAGGCGAGCCGCATGCGCGGCTGCCTGCTCGACCCGCACGAGTTCGCCAGCGAGAAGAACGTCGTGCTCGAGGAGTTGGCGATGGGTGAGGACGACCCGTGGCGGCCGCTCTACCAGGCCACCGAGTCGCTGCTGTTCCAGGTGCACCCGTACCATCATCCGGTGATCGGCTACAAGCAGGACCTCGAACGGCTGACCGCGCAGCGCATGCGCGCCTACTACGAACGCCACTACGGCCCGAACCGCGCGTTCCTGACCGTCGTGGGCGCGATCGACAAGCAGCGCACCGCGGCGCGCATCCACGAACTGTTCGGTTCCATCCCGCGCGCCGTCGACCGCGAGGAGCCGCTGCGCGAGCCGCCGCCGCTCGGCGAGCGCCGCGCCGAGATGCAGACGCCGCACTCGGTTGTGCGGCTGGCGATCGGCTTCCCGACCTGCCGCATGGGCGAACGCGACGACTACGCGCTCGACGTGCTGGCGCACGACCTCGGCAACAGCAAGAACAGCCGCCTCTACCGGCGCCTCGTGCTGAAGGACGAGCTGGTCACCGACGTCAACGTCATCAACGAGACCCGGCAGGAGCCAGGCGCCCTGTTCGTCATGTGCGAGCTGCGGCCCGGCGCCGAGCCGGCGCGCGTCGAGGCGGCGATCCGCCAGGAGATCGCCAGGCAGATCGACGAGGGCGTCGCCAAGAAGGACCTGCTGCGCATCCGTGCACAGATCAGCGCGTCGTTCCTGTTCCAGGACGAAGCCGTGCTCGACATGGCGATGAAGCTGGCGCGCTTCGAGGCCAGTGCGCCGGCGGGCTTCCGCACGCTGGCGACGGTGCTGCCGACCTACGAGTCGCTGACCCAGGCCGAGCTGCGCGAGGTCGCCGCGCGCTACCTCGACTTCCGCCGCGCCGCGGTCGTCTGGGCGCTGCCGGCGCCGCCGCCGGCCAAGAAGGCGCGCCCGAAGCGGGTCGCGAAGGCTCGCGCCGGCAAGCCGAAGCAGCGCGGGAGCCGAGCATGAGCGACGGCATCCGTCTGTCGATCGGCGAGCGCGTGCTCGACTCCGGTCTGACCCTGCTGGCGGTGCACAACCCGCGCGTGCCGACGTTCGCGTGCGTGGTGTCGCTCGACATCCGCCCCGGCGACGAGACTGCCGGGCAGGCCGGGTTGTCGAACCTGGTCGGTGAGTGTCTCGACGAAGGCACCCGCCGCTACACGGGGCTCGAGCTGGCCGCGGCGGCCGAGCAGGTCGGCGCGGCGATGGAAGGCAATCACCGCGGTGGCGTCGTGATGAGCCCGGCGGCGACGCAGAAGGAGGCGCTGGGCCTGCTGCACGAGATGGTGCTCGAGCCGGAGTTCCCCGGCCGCGAAGTGCGCCGCGTGCAGGCCGAGGTGCTGACCGAGATCAAGGCCGAGGCCGACGACCCGCGCGCGGTCGCCGCGCGCCGGTTCCGCAAGGAGGTCTACGGCGATCACCCGCTCGGGCGTTCGTCGCATGGCACGGTGCAGAGCCTGGCCCGGCTCAAGCCGCGCGACCTGCGCGCGTTCCACTCGACCTGGTTCCGACCGGGTGGCGGCTTCGTCGCGGTGTCCGGGCCCGAAGAGCCGGAGCGGGCGCTGGACCGGCTCCAGAAGGTGTTCGCGGGCTTCCGCGGCAAGCCGAACAAGCATCCGCCGCTGCCCAACGTGGTGCTGCCGCCGAGCGGCCGCGATGCGCATCTGCCGATGGCGCGCGAGCAGGTGCACGTCTACCTCGGCCACCTGGGCATCCGCCGCACGGACCCCGACTACTACGTGCTGTCGATCATGGACCACGTGCTCGGCACGGGGCCCGGGTTCACGTCGCGGTGCTCGCGCAAACTGCGCGACGAACTGGGCCTCTGCTACGCGGTCAGCGCCGGCATCACGCCGTCGGCGGGCGAGGAGCCGGGCACCTTCACGGCCTACATCGGCACGTCGCCGGAGCATCGGCAGAAGGCGATCGACGGCTTCCTGGCCGAGATCCACCGCATCCGCACCGAGCCGGTGACCGCGCCGGAGCTGCAGGACGTCAAGGACTACCTGACCGGCAGCTTCGTGTTCGCCCTCGAACGCAACAGCAACCTCGCCGCCTATGCGATCCGCGCGCGGCGGTTCGCGCTCGGCTTCGACTTCTTGCAGCGCTATCCCGACATCGTGCGGTCGATCACCGTCGAACAGGTGCGCGAGGCTGCCGAACGCCATCTGCATCCCGACCGGCTCGCTGTGATCAGCGCCGGCGCTTCGTGAACGCGCGCATGCCCGCACCGTCGCTCGCCGAGGTCCTCGACATCCTGCACGAGATCGCGCCGCTCGAGCTGGCGGCCGAATGGGACAACACCGGCCTGCTGCTGCAGCCGCTGGCGAAGCCGGCGCGCGTGCGGCGGGTGCTGCTGACGATCGATCTCGGTGACGCCGTCGTCGCCGAGGCGAAGCGGGCGCGCGCCGACCTGGTCGTCAGCTACCACCCGCCGATCTTCCAGCCGTTGGCCCGCCTGCGGTACGACGACCCGAAGGGGCGCACGTTGCTGCTGGCCGCCGCCGCGGGTCTGGCGGTCTACTCGCCGCACACGGCGCTCGACGCGGCGCCGAGCGGGCTCGCCGACTGGCTCGCGGACGGCGTGCTCGGTGGGGTGGCGCCGAAGGAGCTGCGGCCGTGCGGCGATGGCGAGTTCGGCCGCGTCGTGCAGCTCGCGCGGCCCGTGAAGTTGCCCGCGCTGCTGCAGCGCCTGAAGCGCCACCTCGGCGTGCGCAGCCTGCAGGTGGCGCCACCAACGAAGCAGCGCGCGAGCCTGCGCACGATCGCCGTGGCCGCTGGTGCGGGCGGCAGCGTGCTGCGCGGTGTCGCGGCCGACGTGTTCGTCACCGGCGAGATGTCGCATCACGACGCGCTTTTGGCCGTGGCGGCCGGCACCACCGTCGTGCTGGCCGGACACAGCAACACCGAGCGCGGCTTCCTGCCGGTGCTGCGCAAACGGCTCAGCGCAGCCTTCGGCGGCGACCTCGAGGTCGTGTTGGCGCGCAGCGACCGCGACCCGTTCACCCTGGCCTGACGCGGCGCGCCGCGCTCTGCTTCCGAATCCCCGCACCGACCCCGAGAGACGAACGTGCCCGCCGACAACCTGCTCCGTGCCCTTCCCCTGTGTCTGCTGTGCGCGGCCGTCGCGCCTGCGCAGCAGAGCGACATCAAGGCCCAGATCGAGTTCGCGAAGAGCAAGGTCTACCCGGCGCTCGTCAACATCTCGGTCGTCTCCAAGTCGTACGAGAGCGGCCGCACCGTGCGCCGGCCCAGCGCCGGCTCCGGCACCATCGTCAGCCCGGCCGGGCACGTGATCACCAACTACCACGTCGTCGAAGGTGCGGAACGCGTCACGTGCACGTTGCCGACCGGCGAGGAGATCACGGCGAAGGTGCTGGCCGAGGACCCGGCGCTCGACTTCGCGGTGCTGCGGTTGGACCTGGAGAAGCGGCGCAATCCGAACATCGCGTTGCCGTTCGCGACCCTCGGCGATTCCGACACGCTCGACGTCGGCGACTACGTGCTGGTCGTCGGCAATCCGCTGGCGCTGTCGTCGTCGATGACGCTCGGCATCGTCTCGAACACCCGCCGCGTGTTCACCGATTTCCTCGGCAACGAAGCCGACGACATGGACATCGGCGGCCAGAAGACCGGCATGTTCACGCTGTGGATCCAGACCGATGCGCTGATCCTGCCCGGCAACTCGGGCGGCGCGATGGTGGACCTGCGGGGCGAGATCGTCGGCATGAACACGCGCGGCGGCGGCGGCCTCGGCTTCGCGACGCCGTCGAACATGCTGGCCAAGTCGCTGAACCAGATCCTGACCTACGGCGAGGTGCGCCGCGGTTGGCTCGGCGTCGACGTGCGACCGTTCCCCGAGCCGCTGCCCCGCGGCGCGCTGGTGGCGAACGTCGTGCCCGGCTCGCCGGCGGACATCGCCGGCATCGTCGCCGGCGATCGCATCACCGCGCTCGACGACATGTCCGTGCAGTGCCAGTTCATCGAGGACATGCCGCAGTTCTACGGTGCGATCGCCGACCTGGCGCCGGGCTCGACCGTGCAGGTGGCGCTCGCGAGCGGCAAGAAGGTGCAGGTCAAGGTCGGTCGCTACGAGAACTTCCTCGCCGACGAGCGCGAGTTCCGCAGCGTCGGCGTGACGGCACGCGGCGTCACGGTGCCGCTGGCGGTCGCGCGCGGCTGGCCCGACAGCAACGGCGTGCTGCTCACCGGCATCCGCCCCGGCAAGCCGATCGAGAGTGCGCGCCCGGCGCTTGCCGTTGGTGACGTGATCCGCCAGCTCGACGGCAAGCCCGTCGTCTCCATCGCCGACGTCGACAAGACCTTCCAGGACGCGAAGCCTGGCACCACGATGTCGTTCACGGTGCGGCGCGACCGGCAGGAGATCGTCTCGGCGCTGGTGATCGAAGAGCCGGTCGAACGCAAGGGTGGCAAGGTGCTGCCGCGGCCGTGGCTCGGCGTGCAGACGCAGGTGCTGTCGCCCGAGGTCGCGAAGGCGCTCGGCATGGAGGGCCAGAAGGGCCTGCGCATCACGCGCGTGCTGCCGGACACCCGCGCACAGACGAGTGGCCTCCTGGTCGGCGACGTGCTGGTCGGCATCGGCGACGAGACGCTCGAGTCGTATCGGCCGCAGGACGCCGGCGACCTCGACAACCTGATGAACGACTTCGCCGTCGACCAGAAGGTCGCGGTGAAGGTCCGGCGCGGCGCCGAGAAGCTGTCGTACGACGTCGTGCTGGAGGCCTCGCGCCTGGTGCCGGGCGATCCCGACAAGGCCAGCGACGACTTCTTCGAACTGAAGGTGCGCGCGATCGTGTTCTCCGACCGCGTCGACGAACCGTGGCCCGAGGGCACGCAGGGCGCGAGCGTCACGGATTGCACCAGCGGCGGCTGGGCGGCGATGTCCGGGCTGCGCAACGGCGACCTGATCCAGCGCATCGACGACGTCGTCGTCGACGGCCCTGCCGACGTGACGAAGGCGCTCGACGCCGCGCGCGCGGCCAAGCGACCACTGGTGTCGATCTTCGTGCGGCGCGGCACGCGCACCACGTTCGTGTTCATCGAACCCACGTATCCCGACTGAGACCGATCATGCAGAAACTCACGACCGCTGTGGTGTTGTTCGTCGCCGGCCTGCCGGCGCAGGAAGCGTCCCCGCTGGCGAAGCTGGTCGACTCCGTGTCGCCATCGATCGTCACCGTGCGCGTCGTCGCCGAGCTCGCCATGGGCAGCGAGAAGCAGGAGATGCGCCAGGAGGCGCTCGGCACGATCGTCGACAAGAGCGGCATCGTGCTGGTGCCGTCGTCGGCGCTGAATCCCGGCGAGCACATGAGCATGATGTTCGGCGGCGAGGCCGAGCTGGAGAGCACCATCACCAGCCTCAAGGTCGTGATCGGCAACGACAACAAGGAGCTGGTCGGCACGGTCGTCGCGAAGGACGACAAGCTGGGCTTCTCCTACGTCAAGATCGCCGACCTCGGCGACCGCAAGCTCGACGTGATGGCGTTCGACCAGAAGGGCGACGTCGAGATCGGCAGCAAGGTCTACGCGGTGAAGCGGCTGCCCGAGGGCTACGACTTCGCGCCTTTCGCGGCGAGGAACGAGATCGCCGGCAAGATCAAGAAGCCGCGCAACGCGTGGCTGCTCGCCGAGGGTCTGGACACCGCCTCGCCGGTGTTCAATGCCCAGGGCGCGCTCTGCGGTGTGGTCGCGCGTGTCGAGGTCGGCGGCCACGACGAGGACCCGCGCGCGATGATGATGCGCATGTTCGGCGGCGGCGGCGGTTCGACGACGTTCGTCGTCAGCCCGCAGGTGGCTGCGAACTCGATCGCCCAGGCCGTCGAGGCCGCGAGCAAGGCCGCGGCGCCTGCCGATTCGAAGCCGGCCGACGCGAAGCCGGCGGACAAGGACAAGTAGCAACGGCCCCTGGCCCGCGCCGGAGATTCTCCGGCTGCCGGGCGGTTTTCGTGTCACGCCGCGCCGCTCCCGGGCATTTCCACGGTGGCAGCACGACGGGCAGCCGAGAGCGGCCACCGGATCCCAGGAACCATGGATCCGGCCGACCGGGTGCGTTGTCCGCCGGGACGTGCGCCGTGCCGCGGGGCTTCGTTCGCGAAGGCCTTGGCGAGGGCGGGTGGAGACGGCTCCATCCGCCCGATCTTTCGCCGGTCAGGTCTCCAGGGGTCGTTCTTCGGGCCGCCGGATCGCGTGTCGGAACACGTAGTTGACGATCGGGATGCCGAGGATCAGGCCCCACACGCCGAACAGCTTGCCGCCGATGGTCAGCACGATCAGCACCAGCACCGGGTTCATGTGCATGTGGTGGCCGTAGATCTGCGGATTCAGCACGTAGGTCTCGATGGCATGGATCACGCAGATCAGGCCGATCGCCAGCATCATCGTGCCGACGCCGCCCGACTGCAGTGCCAGCAGGCAGATCGGCGTCGAGCTGAGGAACGTGCCGACGACCGGGATGAAGCTGCAGAAGAACACGATCGCGGACAGCACGAGCAGGTTCGGCAGCCCCATCATCCAGATGCCGATCCCGGTCAGGATCGTGTTGCACACGGCGATCAGCAGCTGCGCCTCGAGCGCGCGGCCGAGCACGCGGCCGAAGCCGGCGATGTTGTCGGCGACCTCTTCATAGATGAAGCCGACGCGGGTGTTCGCGAGCCCGCGGATGCCCCGGCTGATCTTCGGCAGGTCGAGCACGATCAGGAACGAGAACAGCAGCGACAGCAGGAACGACGACGCGTAGCCGAGCACCGACTGGCCGATCTCTACCGGCTTGTCCGCCAGCGACGCGGTCGCCTTCGACACCAGGTCGCGGATCGCGTGCAGTTCCTTCTGGGGATCCTGTGATGCGGTCACCCGCGGCATGCCGTCCTCGGGCGGCGTGCGCTCCTCGCTCGGCGGCGGTTCGGTCATGCGCGGCTGGGTCGGCCCGGCGTGTGGCGGTCGCACCGCCGGCGCCTCGTCGTCGCTCAGAGCGGCGCTGCGCGCGACCAGCGCCTCGTAGACACCCTGATACTGCTTCAGGAACTTGTTCAGCTCGCGATCGGCGTCGGCGATGTAGCGGTCCCGGTTCTCGATGACCGTGTCCGCCTGGTCCTTGACGTTCGGCAGCAGCGTGAAGCCCGTCGCCAGCAGCGTGCCGAGGAACACCAGGCCGACGATCGTCACCCGCAAGCCCCGGCTCTTGATGCGATGCGCGAGGCCGTCGACGCCGTGTGCCTGGATGTAGGCGAACACGAACGTCAGGAAGATCAGCAGCAGGAACGGCTGCAGGATGTAGAGCACCCCCATCAGCAGTGCCCACACGAACGTGCGTGTGCCGAGTGAGAAGATGCGGTCCCAGGGTGGCGGCAGGGTCTTCTCGGTGGGTTCCTGGGCTGGCAGCATGGTCGCCGAGGACCGTACGGACCGCCGCACCCGACCGCCAGCCGGGACTCGGAATGTCGCAGCGGGCGGCGCGTGCGGCGATGATGTCGTGATGCGGTGGCTGTGTGTGATCCTCGTCCTGGGCGTGGGCGCTTGTTCGAAGCAGGCCGCGCAAGGACCACGCGCCGGCCACGAGCGCATGGTCGCGCTGCTGGCGGAACGCGCGGCGGCCGACGACGGCAACCCGTACTTCGGGTTGCGTGCGCTGCAGCACGATCGCGAGGATCTGCAGCGCGGTGGCGACGCCGCCACCTGGCGGCTGCGATTGGACACGGCGGTGGCCGAGCTGCAGCAGGGTCAGGAACGTGCCGCGATCGACCTGCTCGCCGCTGCGCGTGACGGGCTGATGGCGGGCCGGCTCGCCGGCGACGCGGCCGCCGCGGTCGCGGTCGACTTCCATCTCGGCATCGCCTGGCTGCGGCTCGGCGAGACCGAGAACTGCTGTGCCATGCCGACACAGCAGTCCTGCATCCTGCCGATCACGGGCACCGGCCGGCACACGCGCACCGAGGGTTCGCAGCATGCCGTCGAGTGCTTCGCGGAACTGCTGCACAACACCGCCGCCGACGACTACTGGCACTACGCCGCGCTGTGGCTGCTGAACATCGCCCAGATGACGCTCGGCACCTGGCCCGATGGCGTGCCGGCGGCGTACCGGTTGCCGGCGGCGGCGTTCCTGCCCGAGGTGCCGTTCCCGCGCTTCGTCGACATCGCGCCGGCGGTCGGTCTGGACACGAACGGCACGGCCGGCGGCGTCGTGGTCGACGACTTCGACGGCGACGAGTACCTGGACCTCGTGGTGTCGGACTGGGCGCCGCGCGGTCAGCTGCGGTTCTTCCACCACGAGCGCGACGGCACGTTCGCCGATCGCACCGCGGCGGCCGGCCTGCTCGGCATCACCGGCGGGCTGCAGCTCGTGCACGCCGACTACGACAACGACGGCGACCTCGACGTGCTGGTGCTGCGCGGCGGCTGGTGGTTCGAGAGCGGTCGCCTGCCGTGTTCGCTGCTGCAGAACGACGGCCACGGCGGGTTCACGGACGTGACCTTCGCGGCGGGCCTCGGCGAACGGCAGCTGCCGACCCAGACGGCGGCGTTCGCCGACTACGACCTCGACGGTGATCTCGACCTCTACATCGGCAGCGAAGCGAGCGCGCGGGTGCCGTGCGCTTCCCAGCTGTACCGCAACAACGGCGATGGCACGTTCACCGAGGTCGCGGCGGCGGCCGGTGTCACCAACGACGCCTACTGCAAGGGGGTGACCTGGGGCGACTGCGACGGCGATCGCTGGCCCGACCTCTACGTCAGCAACATCGACGGCAGCAATCGCCTCTACCACAATCGCGGCGACGGCACGTTCGTCGACGTCGCTGCGGCGGCCGGCGTGCGCGGCCCGGACGCGAGCTTCCCGACCTGGTTCTGGGACTTCGACCAGGACGGGGCGCTGGACCTGTTCGTCGGCAACTACGACACCGGTGTCGGCCACCTCGCGTCGCACCTGCTCGGCGGTGCGTT
Organism: Planctomycetota bacterium; assembly: GCA_044230075.1. Lineage (GTDB taxonomy): Bacteria > Planctomycetota > UBA1135 > UBA1135 > UBA2386 > JAEUHS01. Next base: position 59,111 of record JBGARS010000012.1, read on the forward strand.
GCCGTTCGAGCGCGCGCGGCTCTACCGCGGCGACGGCAAGGGTGGCTTCCACGACGTGGCAGCCGAGCTCGGGTTCACGTGGCCGGCGATGCCGATGGGCTGCAACTTCGGCGACCTCGACAACGACGGCTGGCTCGACATGTACCTCGGCACCGGCGACCCGCAGTTCGCGAGCCTGATGCCGAACCTGATGTTTCGCAACGAAGGTGGCCGGCGGCTGCAGAGTGTCACCATGGCCGGCGGCTTCGGCCACCTGCAGAAGGGCCATGGCGTCGCGTTCGCCGATCTCGATGGCGACGGCGACCAGGACGTGTTCGAGGTGGTCGGCGGCGCCTATCCGGGCGATGCGTTCCGCAACGTGCTGTTCGAGAACCCGGGCTTTCACAACCACTGGCTGACGATCCGGCTGGTCGGCGTGCACAGCGCGCGCTGCGCGATCGGTGCCGGCATCCGCGTCACGGTGCACGAAGCCGGTGCGTCGCGCGTGATCCGCCGCGACGTGAATGCCGGCGGCAGCTTCGGCGGCAACCCGCTGCGGCAGACGATCGGTCTCGGCAAGGCGGAGCGCATCGAACGGCTCGAGGTGTCCTGGCCGACGACGGGTGTGCTGCAGGTGGTCGAGGGCGCCGAGTTGGACAGCACGATCCGCGTCGTCGAAGGCAAGGCGAGCTGCGAACGCATCGACGTGCACGCCATTCCGTTCCATCGTCGCTGAACGGACGTGGCGCCTGCCGCCGCCGACCGGCACACTGCGCGCCGTGAAGCTGCTCGTCGTCATCGCCGTCGGTCTGCGCCCGAAGGACCTCGCGCATGCGCCGGTGCTGCGTGGCCTCGGTGAGCACGGCTTTGCCGCGCCGCTCGACACGGTGTTCCCGGCGGTCACATGCAGCGTGCAGGCGTCGTTCCTGACCGGGCTCACCCCGGCGGGTCACGGCGCGGTCGGCAACGGCTGGTACTTCCGCGACCTCGCGCAGGTGATGCTGTGGCGGCAGCAGAACCAGCTGGTGCGCGGCGAGAAGCTGTACGAGGCGGCGGCACGCAGCGGCGTGCGCACGGCGAAGATGTTCTGGTGGTGGAACATGTACGCGCCCGACGTGGCGTGGAGCGTGACGCCGCGGCCGGAATACCACGCCGACGGCCTGAAGAAGCCGGGTCTCTACAGCGAACCGCCGCTGCTGCAGGACGAGTTGCAGTTCGATCTCGGGCGGTTCCCGTTGTTCGACTTCTGGGGCCCGCGCGCCGGCATCGCGAGCACGCGCTGGATCACGTCGAGCGCGCTGTGGGTGCTGCAGAGGCACGACCCGGAGCTGATGCTCGTCTATCTGCCGCACCTCGACTACGACCACCAGCGCTGGGGGCCCGACGATCCGCGCAGCGTGCAGGCGGTGCGCGACCTCGACGTCGAAGCGGCGCGGCTGATCGAGGCGGCGCGCGCGAAGGATGCGCACGTCGTCGTGCTGTCGGAGTACGGCATCGAGAACGCGACCGCACCGGTGTTCGTCAACCGCGTGCTGCACGAGAAGGGCTACCTGCGCGTACAGGAGACCAGCCATGGCCAGCTGCTCGACTGCGGCGCCTGCCGCGCGTTCGCGGTCGCCGACCACCAGTGCGCGCACGTCTACGTGCAGCGGCCCGCGGACCTCGAGCCGGTGCGCAAACTGCTCGCAGCCCTGCCCGGCGTCGCGCGCGTGCTCGACCGTTCGCAGCAGCACGAACTCGGCATCGACCACGAGCGCAGCGGCGAACTGGTCTGCATCGCCGAGCCGGGCCACTGGTTCGCCTACCACTACTGGCTCGACGAAGCGCGCCGGCCCGACTTCGCGGCGACCGTCGACATCCACAGAAAGCCCGGCTACGACCCGGCCGAGCTGTTCGTCGATCCGAAGATCGCGTTCCCCAAGCTCAAGGTCGCCAAGACGCTGGCGAAGAAGATGCTGGGCTTCCGCTACCTGATGGACGTGATCCCGACCGACCCTTCGATGGTGCGCGGCACGCACGGACGGCTGTACGACGACGACGCGGCGGGGCCGGTGTTCCTGTGCAGCGATCGCACGCTGGCGCGCGACCGCGTCGCCGCGACGGATGTGAAGGCGCTGTGCCTGCAGATGCTGGCGCGCTGACGCGTCAGCGCGCCGCGTCGACCATCTCGACCATCGCGCGCTCGACCTCGTCGGCGATCGCGTTCAGCGCCGGGCTCTTGCTGAGCATCTGCAGCATCGCCTTCGGCCGCAGCATGCCGACGTGCGTCTGGCCTTCGAGCTGCCAGATCGAGATGCGGCACGGTAGCGCCAGGTTCATGCCGATCTCGTGCTGCAGCACGCGGAAGGCCTGGTTCGCGTTGCACAGTTCGAGTACGCGGACCTCGGCCGGCAGGTCGAAGCCCTTCTCGTGCAGCGTCTGCCTGAGGTCGTAGGTGTGCAGCACCGAGAACTTGTGCGCCTGGATGGCGGCCTCCAGGCGCTGTTGGGCGTCTGCCACACCGAGCTTCGACGTGACGACGTAGCGGAACGTGTCGGGGGCTGGAGCGTTCATGCCGGCATGCTACGGCGAACGGGGCGGCGGCAGGTGCGCCGATACCCTGGGCCGCGTCTCCTGCTCCAGCTGGTCCAGGATCGCCAGCGCTTCGGTGGCGTCCGCGCCGCACATCTCCGGTGCGGCCCGCAGGTCGGCGCAGAAGCGCGGACGTTCGGGACGTCCGAACAGCAGACACTGGTTCGCCGCGTCGAGGTGCACGCAGCGTTCGCCGGCGCGCTTGCCGTCCGGCATGCCGACGAACAGGGTGGTGATCGACGGCGCCATGCAGCACGCGCCGCAGCCGATGCGACAGGCGAACGTCATGGTCGGGTGCGCGCGAGTCGGGCGAAGAGCTCGAGGCCGCCGGCGCCGCCCACCAGCAGCGCGAGCATTCCCGCGTGGTCCCAGGTGAGGCTGGCGCCGCAGGCGAGCAGCAGGCCGAACACGAGCACGGCCGTCGCGGCGACGACGAGCAGGATCACCGCGCAGCCGTGGAACCAGGCTTCGAGCAGGTTGCGTTCGCGGGTCGTCTCGGTCATCGACGGCGGGTTGTCGGGCAGCATCCACTGCGTCTGGGCGAGAAGGGGATCGCCACGGCGGCGAACGAGAACAGGGCAACTCGCCGGAGCATCGTGGTGTCGGTTCGGCGTGTGTCGGGGTGGATGCTAGCGGGACTGGCGGCGCGCCGCGGTGCCGAGATGATGCAACGGCACACCGCCATGAAGCGCACCCTGTTCCTGGTCCTCGGCTGCTGCTCGCTCCTGGCGGTGGCCTGGCTGGCGTGGCGGACGACGATCGCAGCAGCGCCGATGTCGCAGGCGAGCGAGCCGTCGGTGCGAGTGCCCGCCGCGCAGGATGCGATTCACGTCGATCGCGAACTCGTGCCGACGGCCGACCCGGACCCGGCGCCGGCGGTGTCCGTCATGCCGGCGGTTGCGCCGGTACCACTGGCGCCGTGTTCCGTCGACCCATGGCTCGCGCGGTTCCAGGTCGTCGACGAGCACGACAGGCCGGTGCCGCTCGCGACCCTCACCGTCTTGGCGGCGGAACACGATCGTGCCGTGCGAGCCAGCGAACCGATGCTCTCGCTCGCGACCGACGCGAGCGGGCGCGTGCAGACGATGTGGAACGAGCGCGTCGTGTTCGTCGCCGCGGCGAAGCGCGACGTCGGGGATTCCGGCGAGGTGCGTGTCGCCCGCGCCGACGGCGGCGGCGAGGCGAAGCTTGTGCTGGAGCGCGCGCTGACGCTGCGAGGGCGTGTGCTGGGCAGCGACCTGCTGCCCGCGGCTGGCGCGCGGGTGGCGGTGTTCGATGTCAGCCGATACCCCCCGGAGTGCGTCTCGCCGCCGGACGGTGTGCCGACCGATGCCGCGGGCGCCTTCGTGTTCCCGGTGCAACGGCGCGTCGCCTACGACCTGCGCGCGGAACTCGATGACGCCCAGTCGTTGACCGAGCGCGTGCTCGTGAACTCGACGACGCCAGAACCAGTGGTCCTGGTGTTCCCCGGCGCGATCGTCCTGCGGGGTGTCGTGCTCGACGAACGTGGCGCCCCGATCGCGCGCGCCGGGGTGCAGGCCTGGCGCGAGGCCGACGTCGGGAAGACGGATGCAAGCCCGCGCATGCAGGCGGCCGTCTACACGGGATCGCAAGGTCGCTTCGAAGTGCACGTGCAGCGATTCGCCCGCTACCGGCTGGTCGCTCAGGCCGATGGCCATGCGAGAAGTGCTTCGGTGTGGGCGGAGCCCGACAGCACATGTCCGCGCACGGAGTCGGTGTTGCGCCTGCAGGCGTTTCTGACGATCGGCGGCCGGGTGTTGGACCGTGACGGGGTGCCGCTCGCGGGCGCGTTCGTGGAGAGCCAGCCCGAGGGCGAAGGGGACCGCACGCCTGGGGGGCCGTCCGTGTGGGATCTTGTCGGTGGTGGCTACACGGCGACCACCGGCGACGATGGTCGCTTCGAACTCCAGGTGTCGCCGGGGGCCCTCGAGACGATCGTCGTCTGGCCGGGTGGCTACCTGGATTGGCGGCGCGTGCGGCGCACCGGCGTCGTGCCGGGCACGCGCGATCTGGAGATCCAGTGTCGCAGCGACGAGTGGACCGGCTGCACGGTGCGTGCCTTCGTGACGCGGGCCGACGGCGGGCCGGTCGATGCCCTGCTCGTGGACCTGCGAGTTGCGGATGTTCCCATCGACCTCGATGCAGCCGTGGTGACGCCGCAGTTCGTCGCGCACGGGTTCGTGCTGCCGCCGTTGCCGATCGGCGAGCGGTACCAGTTGATGGTGTCGCTGCCGTACGAGCGCGACGCGAACGGGGACCGGGTGGCTGCGCTCGCGCCGGCCGGTGCCGTGTTCACGACGGTGGGCGCCGAGTTGACGCTGAACCTGCGGCTGCAACCGTTCGCCGAGGTGTCGATACGCGTGCTCGATGCGGCCGGGAGGCCTGCGCGCGGCCTGTCGGCGGCAGTCGTGACCGAGTCGGCGTCGGACCGGTGGATGTTCCCCGTGCTGGTGGACAGCGACGGCCGGGCGTTCGCCAGGTATCTGGTGCCCGGTGGCGCGAAGGTCACCGTCTACGACGGGTGGCAGCAACGGTTCGAGCAAGCGGTGGTGCTGTCGCCCGGCCTCAACCCAGAGGTCGTCGTGCAGCTGCCGGTGAAAGAGCCGCCGCGCTGAGCTCGTGCGGAGACCCGGCGACGCACGGCCGTGGCCGCCTGGGGCCGTTGACATGCATTCTGCATGCATGATGATGCGGCCATGGCCAAGTCGATCCAGATCCGCAACGTGCCCGACGCCGTGCACCGGCGCTTGAAGCTCCGCGCCGCATCGGCGGGCATGTCGCTGTCGGAACACATCCTCGCCGAGCTGACGCGGTTGGCAGACCTGCCGACGCGCGAGGAATGGCGCGCGCGGCTGCACGCACGGCCCAAGGCCAAGCTGTCCAAGTCGGCCGCTGCCCTGGTCCGACGCGAGCGCGACACTGCATGATCGTCGTCGATGCGTCGTCGATGATCGAGGTCCTGATGTGTAGCGACCTCGGCGGTCGCATCGAGCAGCGGCTGCTCGACGGCGAGGAGCTGCTGAACGCGCCGCACCTGCTGGATGTCGAGGTGCTGCAGGTGCTGCGGAGCCTGGTGGCGGCTCGCGAACTGACTGCCGGGGATGCGGCGGAATCGATCGAGCGGCTGCAGCAGCTCGACCTGGTGCGCCACGCCCATCACGACCTCCTGCCGCGTGTCTTCGCGTTGCGACACAACCTCACCGCCTACGACGCGGTCTACCTGGCGCTCGCCGAACACCTGAACGCGACGCTCGTGACTGGCGACCGGGTGTTCGCGAAGGTTCCCGGCAGCCGCGCACCGGTCGAAGTCTGGCGCTGACATGTGCTGCGGCGTTGCCTCGCAGCCTACGAACGCAAACGGCCCGACGACGCTCGCGCGCCGCCGGGCCGTTCGGGGTGAGGCTGGGGGGCGGACTAGAAGTCCATGCCGCCCATACCGCCCATTCCACCCATGCCGCCCATCCCACCCATGTCGTGGTCGTGGCCACCGCCGCCGCCGGCGGACTTCTTCTCGGGCACCGAGCTGATCAGCGCCTCGGTCGTCAGCAGCAGGGTCGCCACCGACGCGGCGTTCTGCAGCGCGGCGCAGGTGACCTTCACCGGGTCGACGACGCCGGCCTTGACCATGTCCTCGTAGACGTCGGTCGCGGCGTTGTAGCCGAAGTTGACGTCCTTGCTGGCGCGCACGGTCTGCACCACGATCGAGCCGTCGACGCCGGCGTTGATCGCGATCTGGCGCATCGGGGCCTCGAGGGCGCGGCGCACGATGTCGGCGCCGATGCGCTCGTCACCGCTGAGCTTCATGTCCTCGAGCACCTTCGCGCCGCGCAGCAGTGCTACGCCGCCGCCGGCGACGATGCCTTCGGCCACCGCCGCACGGGTTGCGTGCAGGGCGTCCTCGACGCGCGCCTTCTTCTCCTTCATCTCGGCCTCGGTCGCGGCGCCGACCATCAGCTGCGCGACGCCGCCCGCCAGCTTGGCGAGCCGCTCCTGCAGCTTCTCACGGTCGTAGTCCGACGTCGTGCGCGAGATCTCGGCGCGGATCTGCTCCATGCGCGACTGCGCGTCCTTCGTCTTGCCGGCGCCTTCGATGATCGTGCAGTCGTCCTTGCCGACCACGACCTTCTTGGCGGAGCCGAGCTCGGCCGTGGTGACGGACTCGAGCGTGATGCCGAGGTCTTCGAAGATCGCCTTGCCGCCGGTCACGATGGCCAAGTCCTCGAGCATCGCCTTCCTGCGATCGCCGAAGCCCGGTGCCTTGACGGCGCAGCACTTGAACACGCCGCGCAGCTTGTTGACGACCAGGGTCGCCAGCGCCTCGCCTTCCATGTCCTCGGCGACGATCAGCAGCGGGCGGCCGCTCTGCGCGATCTTCTCGAGCAGGGGCAGCATGTCCTTGATGCTGGAGATCTTCTTCTCGTGGATCAGGATGAACGGGTTCTCGAGCACCACCTCCATCTTGTCCTGGTTGGTGACGAAGTGCGGCGACAGGTAGCCCTTGTCGAACTGCATGCCTTCGACCCACTTGACCTCGGTCACCAGGCTCTTGCCCTCTTCGACCGTGATCACGCCGTCCTTGCCGACGCGCTCCATGGCGTCCGCGAGGATCTTGCCGATCTCCTCGTCGTTGTTGGCGGCGATCGAGCCGACCTGGGCGATCTCCTTCTTGCCCTTGACGTCGATCTTGTTCTTCCGGATCTGCTCGACGACCTTGGCGACCGCCTTCTCGATGCCGCGCTTGATGCCGACCGGGTTGGCGCCGGCGGTCACGTTCTTGATGCCCTCTTCGAAGATGGCTTCGGCGAGCACGGTCGCGGTCGTGGTGCCGTCACCGGCGACGTCGGACGTGCGCGAGGCGACTTCCTTGACCAGCTGGGCGCCGAGGTTCTCGTACTTGCCTTCGAGTTCGATCTCCTTGGCGACGGTGACGCCGTCCTTGGTGACCGTCGGGCTGCCGAAGGACTTCTCGATGATGACGTTGCGGCCGCGCGGGCCGAGGGTGACCTTGACGGCGCGCGCCAGCTTCTTGACGCCGTCGCGCATGCGCTCGCGCGCTTCCTGGTCGTATGCGATCTTCTTGACTGCCATTGGGATGCTCTGGTTGTGGGTGTTGTGGGGTCGGGTGGGGAGCGTTCAGCTCACACGCTGGCTCAATCGATGATGGCGAGGATCTCGTCCTCACCCAGGATCAGCAGCTCGTCGCCGTCGAGCTTGATCTCCGAGCCGGCGTAGGAGGAGAACAGCACGCGGTCCTTCTGCTTGACCGACATCGGCTGGCGCGAGCCGTTGTCGAGCAGCTTGCCGTTGCCGACGGCGACGACGATGCCCTCGCGCGGCTTCTCCTTGGCGGTGTCGGGCAGGATGATGCCGCCCTTGGTCTTGTCGTCGGCGGCGACGCGCTTGACGAGCACGCGGTCACCAAGGGGGGTCACGGTGGCGGACTTGGTCTTCGACATTGCAGTTTCTCGGAGTCTTGGGGGAGGAGAAGAAGTGGGAACGGGGCCCGCGCGCGGCCTGGGGATCAGCGTCCCGGTCGCGGTCGCGGGTTGGTCGGTGGGGTCGGCCGCGGCGGCGGCGGGGTGGGGCCCATTGGCGGGCGGCCCATCGGGGTGGTGGGGGCGCCGAAGTGGGCCACCGGACCGCCGAAGTGGGTCTGGATCAGCTGGTGCACGGACTGGCGCAGGCGTTCGAGTTCGAGCGGCTTGCGCAGGAAGGTGAAGAACCCCGCCCGTCGAGCCGCGGCGGCTTCCTCGGCGGAGGCGAGGCCGGACATCAGGATCGCCGGCAACGGGCGGATCGCGGCGAGTTGCTCGAACAGGTCGAGCCCGGTCATGCCCGGCAGGTGGAAGTCGAGGATCGTGAAGTCGAAGCGCTGCTGGCGCGCCATCACCATCGCGTCCGTGCCGAACGCCGTTGCCCCCACCTCCCAGCCATGACTGGCCAGGAACTCACCGAGGCAGGACCTCAGCGAGTCGTCGTCTTCGACCAGCAGTACACGGAAGCTCTGGAGCATGATAGGCGTGCGGGGCGCGCGCCAGAGCAAGCTATGTGCCGCACGCATTCGGCGGCTCATCCCCTTGTCGCACAAAGACTTGGCGACTCCTGCCGCATGCGCCCCGGAGGCGTCGAGAGTCAAAATGGCAGGTGTGCCCGGCGGGCAGGCTGTCAAGTTGGCGCGCCGGCGCCGGCGGGTCCGTGCGTATCCTCGTCTTACTAATACTAGTCTTAGTGCACCTCTTACTCGTCCTCTTCTTCTTCCTCCTCGTCGCCGAGGTCATCGAACTCTTCTTCGGCGACCTCGTCGTCCGCCTCTTCCTCGGTCTCGGCGTCTTCGTCCTCGTCCCAGTCGTCGTCCTCCTCGACGTCCCCATCCTCGTCTTCGTACGAGGCGAGGATGCGGTCCCAGTCGGCAACTTCGATGGTGTTGTTGCAGACCAGACAGACGCTGTCGTTGTCGCGAAGGTCCTCGAGTTCATCGAGTTCGCGGTAGACCTTGCCGCATTCGCGGCACCTGACGATCTTGCCCATGGGTGTCGGGGGTCGAGGGTGGGGCGGGAGCCCTAGCTCGAGGGCGATGCATACCGGCTCCCTGGTGCAAGGCAATGCCCGGGGTCGGGATTCTTGCAGTCCGGTCGCAGGGCTGAACCCGCTGCCGGCGCAACTGCCGGTGCCATCGCACGGCCCGGGAGGGGCGGAGGTCGGGTGCCGCGATCGCTCGATAGCACCCACATGGCCACTGCGGTGGTGTTCGCCTTTGCCGTCGCCGATGGGCTGCAGCCCGTCGTGGGGGCGGCTCCGTACGATGTGTTGGCGCGCCAGTTGCCGCGCACGTTGGTGACCCGGCTGAACGGCGGCGGCGACCGCGGCATCCGCTTCTTCCCGTTCCTCGGCCACGTCGAGGGCCAGCGTACTTTTCTTCGCCTCGGCGAACTGCTGGCACCCGCCGCGCTCGTGCAGCTGCACAAGCAGGGCACCGCGCGGCTGCTGTGCGACGGCATGCTGCAGTCGGGGCTGCTGCACTTCCGGGTCGTCGACGCGGTCGACCAGCGCGTGATCGCCGACCACGAACTGCCGTTCGATCCGTGTCGGCCGCTCGACGCGCTGGCGCGCATCGAGTTCGACCTGATGGGCCTGCTGGGCTGGACCGGTCGCCCGCAGCCGGCGCCCGAACTCGGCGGTGAGGCGCTCGGCTGGTTCCTGGTGCTGAAGGACTCGCTGCTGCGGCGCGAAGCGAACCTGCACGACCCGGCGCCCGATCCGCTGCGACCAGCACGCCGCTGCATCGAACTCGCGGCCGACGATGCGGACGTGCGCGATCTCGTGCTGGCGTTCGCCGCGCACCTGCTGCGGCGCGGTGAGCTGCGCGAAGCGGTCGGCGCATTGCTGGCCCAGTTGGCCGACTCGGTGCGCGAACCGGCCGGCGTGCTCGAGCGTCTGTCCGCCCTCGCGCTCGCCGCCGGCCGGGAACAGGTCGCCGCGACCGCCGCGCTGCGCGCTGCCGAACTGCAGCCCGAACGCAGCGAACTGGTCGAGCGCGCGGCCGCACTGCTGTTCCGCCTCGAACGCTACGACGAGCTGCAGGCGATCGTCGGCCTCGCGCGCAGCGGCGGCGTCGCCAGCGATGCCGCGCTCGCCCAGCTGGCCGCGGTCTGCGACCGCACCGGCGATCTCGTGCGCCGCCGCCAGCTGGTCGAAGAACTGCTGCGGCGCGAGGAACTGCCGGTGCCGGTCGCGCGGCTGCTGGTCTCGTTCCTGCTCGAAGAGGGCCGCGCCGAACTGGCGCGCACGGTCGCCGGCAAGGCGCTTGCCGCGGAGCCGCGGCACGCGATGCTGCAGTTCGAGTATGCGCGCGCCTGCCTGCTGCTCGACGCCCCCGATGCTGCTGCGCAGGCGCTGCAGATCGCGCTCGAGGTCGGCGTCTCGCCCGAGATGGCGCAACAGGCGCGGCGCCTGCACCGGCTGGCATCGGTGCCCGGGCTGTGGGCCGGCACGCAGACGGTCGAGCAGTTGCTGGCAGCCGGCGACTTCGCGGCGGCGCTGACGGCCGCACGCGCGCTGGTCCGCCGCACCGGTCGGGCGGCCGAGGCGTGGTTCCTGTTGGGCCTCGTGCGCCATCGGTTGGGGCAGGAACGGCGGGCCGAACGGGTGCTGCAGCGCGCGCTGCGGCTCGACGAACTCTGCGCCGACGCGCACAACCGGCTCGGCATCCTGCTGCTGACGCGCGGCGCGCTGCCGCAGGGGCACGCCCATCTGCAGCGCGCGCACGCGCTGGCGCCGCACGATGCGTCGACGCTGCTGCACCTGGCCCAGGCCTGCGCGCTGCTCGGCCACACGGCCGAAGCCGTGCGCCACGTCGACCTGGCCGAACGGTTGGGCGCCGAAGCGAGCCTGGTCGCGGCCGTGCGCCGAGCGATCGTGGTGCCGCCGGGCTGACGGCCTTGCGGGCGTCGAAGCGACGGGCACACTCAGACCGCGTGGCAGCCGCCATACAAGAGATCGGTCCCCTCGTGTCCGTCGCGGCGCTCGCGATCGGTCTGCTCGTGCCGACGGTTACGATCGCCGTGCTACTGGTCGTGCACGAAGCCGGGCACGCGCTGGTGGGTTGGCTGCTTCGGTTCCACGTGACGTCGATCGAGATCGGTGCGGGGCCGACGTGGCGAGCGTTCTGGATCGGCCGCACGATCGTGATCCTCAATCGTCGGCCGAGCCACGGCTTCGTGCGCCTCGTCTGGCAGCACAGACGCTGGCTGCGAACGCGGATGGTCTGCGTGTTCGCGTCGGGCCCGGTGACCAACGTCGCTGCCGCCGTTTGGATGTGGTCGTGGGGTTCCGGTGCGAGGACTCGGGCCAACGAAGTCGACCTGGCCGCCTTCGCGTTGTTCACCGCGGCGTTGGTCGCCTTGGCGCTCGCGATTCCGGCGTTGCTCCCCTTTCGCTGGGGCCACAAGGGTGAGGTGCGGAGCGATGCGCTGCAGATCCTCGACGTGATGCGGTTCGATGCGGCCGCAGTCGATCGGATCGTCGCCTCGTCGGCTCGGACGCTTCAACACGAGGACTTCTGGACGGACTTCCTGCGTGGCCGCCTCGACGATGCCGCGGCACACCGATGCGAGTCCACCGAAGACCCGTGGGTGCGGTTGGCATGGCAAGCCAACTTCTCCCTGCTGGCTTTCGTCCGCGAAGGCATCGCGGCCGCCATGGTCCACCAACGAGAAGCGGAGCGGTTGGTCGCCCAGATCGATGCCCTGCCGGTCGGTGGTCCAGATCCAGCGTCCCACTCGGCATCAGTGCACCATGCTCACCGCTCTCTGGAGGTCAATCGTGCGTTCTTCCTGGCGCATTCGCCGGAGCGCGCCGATATCGACGAAGCGATGGCACTTGCCGACCGATGGCAGTCCAAGGGCGTGCCAGCGACCCCGCTGCAGGTGGCCCAGGTCAGGACGCGAGGGCTCGTGTTGCTGCACGCAGGCCGGGTCGGAGCCGGCATCGCCGAGTCGCGCCGTGCCTTGCAGAGTTGCGAGCCGTTCTGGTTGCGTTCGCTTGGGCTCTCCTATCTCGCCTACGGCCACGCCCTGCGTGCTGACAGGGTGAGGGCACGCCGGTTCGTCCGCAAGGCGCGTCGCCTCGCTCCGCGCAACCCCCTGCTTGCGGTGCGACTTCGCTTGATCGAGGCGGCCCTGGAGGGTGCCTCGGAACGTGCGCCAGCAGTGGTCATCCGCTAGAACGCCGGTTCCGCTGCCCGCCGATGACCGCCGCCGACCCATTGCTCGTGTTCCGTGACCGCTTCCCGATCACGGCGCGCACCAACTACCTGATCAACAACTCGCTCGGCGCGATGCCGGCGGCGGCGCGCGTCCGCGTGGCCGAGTTCCTCGACGCCTGGGATCAGCGCGGCGTGCGGGCGTGGGGCGATGGCTGGTGGACGCTGCAGGAGCGCGTCGCCGATCGCATCGCCGGCGTGCTCGGTGTGCCGGCCGGCAGCGTGTCGATGCACCAGAACGTCGCCGTCGCGTTGGAGATGATCCTGTCGTGCTTCCAGTTCGACGGGATGCGCAACCGCATCGTCTACGCGGACCGGAACTTCCCTTCGGACCAGTACATCTACGAAGCGCGCGCGCGGCACGGGGCGCAGCTCGTGCGGGTGCCGGCGGCCAGCGACGGCATCTCGACCGACGTAGAGCAGGTCGTCGACGCGATCGACGACGAGACGCTGCTGGTGGCGATCGACCACGTGATGTTCCGCAGCTCGGCGATCGTCGATCCGCGGCCGATCGTCGAGAAGGCGCGCGCGGTCGGCGCGTTCGTGATCCTCGACACGTTCCACTCGGTCGGCACGGTGCCGTTGAAGCTGCGCGAATGGGGCGTGCACGCGGCGGTCGGCGGCGCGCTGAAGTGGCTCTGCGGCGGCCCTGGCAACTGCTTCCTCTACGTCGATCCGGACCTGGTCAAGTCGCTGCAGCCGGCGTTCACCGGCTGGGCGGCGCACAAGCAGCCGTTCCTGTTCTCGCCCGCTGGTCAGGACTACCGCGACGACGGCGGCCGCTTCGCGACGGGCACACCGAACGTGCCCGCGCTGCACTCCGGCATGGAGGGCATCGACACCATCGCCGAAGCCGGGTTGCCGGCGATCCGCGCCAAGAGCCAGCGGCTGACGCAGATGCTGGTCGAAGAGGCGCAGCGCGCGGGCCTGGGCCTGAAGTCGCCGCTGCAGGCGGAACGGCGCGGTGGCCATGTCGCGCTCGACGTGCCGGACGGCTACGCGGTCTGCCAGGCGCTGGCCGCGCGCGAGATCGTCGTCGACTTCCGCCCCGACGCGGGCCTGCGGGTCGCGCCGCACTTCTACAACACCGAAGCCGAAGTGCTGGCCGCCGTGCGGGCCGTGCGCGAGATCCTCGACAGCGGCGAACACCGGCGCTTCCTGCAGGCCGAGCGCAAGCCGGGCTGAACCATGAGCGACACGCGCCGCATCTGGGACATCAGCGAGCCGATCGAGCCGGCCACGGCCGCGTTCCCCGGCGACACGCCGTTCACGCAGGAGTGGGTGCTGCGGCAGGAGAACGGCGGCTCGTGCAACGTCAGCACGATCCGCATGTCGGTGCATGTCGGCACGCACACCGACTCGCCGCTGCACTTCGACCTTGCCGGCAGCGACATCGCCAGCGTCGACCTGCGGCTCTACCTCGGCCGTTGCCGCGTCGTCGACGTGCGCGGCGAAGGCACGCCGCCGCTGGTGCCGGCCGCGGCGCTGACGCCGAAGGTGCTCGCGGGGGTCGAGCGCCTGCTGCTGCGCACGCGCGACCACCACGACCACCGCACCTGGGACGGCACGTTCACCGCGCTCGGTCCCGAGGCCGCCAAGGCCGTGGTCGCGGCCGGTGTGCTGCTGGTCGGCATCGACACGCCGAGCATGGACCACGCCGACAGCAAGGACCTGCACGGCCACCATGTGCTGCACTGTGGTGGCACAGCGATCCTCGAGAACATCGACCTGTCGTCGGTGCCCGCCGGCGACTACGAACTGATCGCGCTGCCGTTGCGGATCGTGAACGGCGACAGCAGCCCGGTGCGCGCGATCCTGCGCGAACTGCCTTCGCCCGGAACCGAATGAGCAAGCGCCCAGTCAATCCCGCCGACCTCGCCGCCCCGGTCGGCTTCGCCCACGGCTGGCTCGTCGAGCACGGCGAGCAGCGCACGCTCTACCTCGCCGGCCAATGTGGCTACGACGCGAACGGCATCGTCGAGACCAAGGGCGACCTCGTGGCCCAACTCGACCGCGCGCTGGGCAACATCGGCTGCGTGCTGCGCGACGCGGGCATGACGTTCGCGGATGTCGTGCAATTGAACTTCTACGTCACCAGCCGCGACGACTACGCGACCGCGCGCAAGGGCTTCGGCACGGTCTGGAAGCGCCATTGCGGCAAGCACTTCCCGGGCATGGCGATGTTCCAGGTGGTGTCGCTGTTCGATCCCGACGCGCGCATCGAAGTGCAGGGGATCGCGGCGCAATGAGGCTGCGCGCGATGCTGCTGGTCCTGTGCGCAGCCTGTGCCGCGAACGAACCGGCGCGGCCGGACTTCGACAACAGCGCCGGCCTGGTCGTGATCGATGTCGCCGGCGACGGCTTCGTGCGGGTCGGTGACCGGCGCGAGCCATGGGAAGCGGTCGTGCTGGAGTTGCGGCAGCGCACCCGGGCGATGACCGCAGACGAGATGCAGCGGTTCGTCGTGCACCTGCGCGCCGACCCGCAACCGGCCGGCAGCAACGAACGCGCGGTGGCGCAGAAGACGATGAACCGCCTGGTCGCCGAGCTCGAGATCATGGGCGTGCGCCAGGTGAAGTACCTCTGATGAGCACCCTGCAGCAGCATCTGCCACCCGAGCTGGTGGTTTTCGACGTCGACGGCACCCTGCACGACACGTTCCGCTGGTGGTCGCCGGTGATCCGCGCCGGCGTGCAGCGCTTCGCCGAGCAGAACGGCATCGACATCACCTTGCCGAGCGACCGGCAGGCCGAAGCCGTGGTCGGCATGAAGGACGCCGGCGTCTGGGCGCCATTCCTGCCGGAGGGCCACAAGCACCGCTGGCTGGATCTGCGGGCGGTCGTGTTGCCGATGGAGGTCGAGACGGTCAGCAGCGGCACCGACTACCTGTTCGCCGGCGTGCGCACGATGCTGCCGCACCTGCGCCGCATCGGCGTCAAGGTCGCGCTCGCGAGCAACTGCCGCCGCACCTACATGGGCGCGATGCAGAACGGGCAGGGCCTCGCGGCCCTGAGCGACTGGCAGTTCTGTCTCGACAGCGACGGCGTGCAGACGAAGACCGACATGCTGCGGCTGGCGCGCGAGGCGGCGGGCGCCGAACGCGTCGTCATGGTCGGC
Organism: Planctomycetota bacterium; assembly: GCA_044230075.1. Lineage (GTDB taxonomy): Bacteria > Planctomycetota > UBA1135 > UBA1135 > UBA2386 > JAEUHS01. The sequence goes on from JBGARS010000012.1 coordinate 74,559, forward strand.
GACCGGGAGCCCGACCACGAGGCCGCCCGGGCCCTGGGCTGGCCGTTCGTGTGGCGCCGCAACGACCGCTGCCGCATCGACGACGCGGAGCTGGTCTGGGACGGCGACCCCGACCAGCTGCTGCGCGGGCTGGGCCTTCCTGGAATAGACTGACGCCGGGGGCGTAGCCGCGCGCCCGACCCGTCGAGTGCCATGGAAGTCGCCTACATCCTGATCCCGATCTTCGCCTTCCTGATCGTCAGGGCGGTGCTCGAGCATCGTGCGACGGCCCGCGCCGAGAACCTGCGGCTGCTGGAGGAGGCACTGCGCAATCCCGCCCTGGACCGGGCCACGATCGAGTCGCTGACCCATCAGCTGACCGGGCGGCGGCCGCTGCGCAACCCGGGCACCGGCCCGGCCATGACGGTGGTGCTGTCGATCGGCTGGATCGCGCTGTTCGTCGGCATCGGGCTGTTGGTCATCAGCGGCATCTACCACCAGCAGGACTTCGCCGTCGCCGGGATCATCACGGCGATCAGCGGCTTTGGCCTGGTGACCTGGCCGTTCGCGCTGCGCGAACTCGAATCACGTCGGCAGGCACAGTGATGCGGCGATCCCGCGATGAGGTGATGCGATGACGGCTCGTGACCTGTTGCTGCTGATCTGCTTTGGCAGTTTCGCCTTGATGGTCGTGGCGTTACTGCTGTCGGCGGCGACGTCCCGGCGCAAGAAGGTTGTCGAACTCGACCATCGTCGCCTCGACCTGCTCGAGCGTGCACTGCAACATCCTTCGCTCGACGAAGCGACGCGCACCGAACTGCTGCAGCTGCTCGCGAACCGTGGCCGGCCACACGAACCCCAGACCCGGCACACGACGAAGCTCGGCGACTGGTGGCACCTGATCTGGTATGGCCCCGCCTGGATCCTGTTCGTGGTCGGCGGCTGCATGCTGGCGGCGCACACGCTGTCGCTGACGCCGGGGCTGGACGTGAGGACATTCCTGCCGATGACGATCACGGGCTTCGCGATGCTGACCCTGCCCATGGCGCTGCGGGAACTGCGCGTGCGCGGCCAGCGCCCGTCGCCGGCCGACCGCTGACAGCCGGTCGCGGTTGCGCTCTGATACCCGCGTGACGCTGCCCGCCCCCGACGAACTCGAACGCCGTGCCGCCGAACTGCTCGCGCAGTGGCGGGTGGTCGAGACCGCGGTGCGCGTGCACTGGAATGCGCGGCTGTCGACGACCGCGGGGCGCGCGTTCCTGCGCGGGGCCCGGATCGAACTGAATCCCAAGCTGCTCGCGCGCGCGCCCGAACAGCTGCCGATCGTGCTGGCGCACGAGGCGGCGCACATCGCCGCGTTCCGGCTGTTCGGGCCGAACATCCCCGCGCATGGCCGCCACTGGCGCTCGCTGATGCGCCTCGCCGGGCACCCGCCCGAGATCACGCACAAGATCCCGCTCGACCGGCCGAAGGCCCGGCGCCGCCGCCGGTTCTTCTACCTGCGGGTCTGCGAGGCGTGCGGCGATCGCCAGGTCGCCGCGGCGGTGCGCTACGGCCGGTGCCAGGGCTGTTCCGCACGCGAGAGCTACCTGGTGGTCAAGGCGCCGGCTAGCCCCGCCGGCCGCAAGGCGCTCGAACGGCTGTCGCTGGCCGAGGTCCGGGCGTTGCACTGATCCGGGCCGATGCCGCGCGCCACCGTCGGTGGAATCGCGCCGGACGGCGCCACCGGATAGCCTGCTGCGGTGAGCCCGTCGCCGGACATCTTCGAAGAGGTCGTGCGCCTGCGCCGTGAAGGCATCCCCGCCGCACTGGCGACGATCGTCGGCACACGCGGCTCGACACCGGGCCGCACCACGATGCGATTGCTGGTGCTCGCCGACGGCACGTTCCTCGGCACCGTCGGCGGCGGCTGTCTCGAGGCCGAGGTCTACGACACCGCGTTGCAGGTCCTGGCCGCGGACCAACCGCGCTCGCTGACCTTTCGGCTGACGGAACAGGACTCTCCCGACTCCGGCCTGATGTGCGGTGGTGAGGTGACGATCTTCGTGGAACCGATCACGACTCCGGCGCTGTGGATCTTCGGTGGCGGCCATGTCAGCAAGTCGCTGTGCCAGGTCGCCGCGTTGGCCGGCTTCCGGACCACCGTCGTCGACGACCGCGCCGGCTTCAGCAGTGCGGAGCGCTTTCCCGAAGCCGGTGCGACCCTGACCCAGCCGTTCCCGGACGCGGTCGCCGAGATGCCGATCCGTCTCAACAGCTACGCCGTCGTCGTCACGCGCGGTCACCGCGAGGACGGGGTCGTGCTCGAGGCGCTGGGGCGACGGTTTGCCACGGGCGAACGGCTGCGCTTCCTCGGCATGATCGGCAGCAAGACCAAGCAGGCGCTGCTCTGGAAGCACCTGCGCGCGGCCGGCATCGGCGACGACTTCCTGGCCACGGTGCGCACCCCGATGGGAGCCTACCTCGGCGGGCGCAACCATGAGGAGATCGCCGTAGCCGTGGTGGCCGAACTGATCGCCGTGCGCCGCCTGGGCCACGACCTGGCCGGGACCTGGACCGAGCGGAAGCGGCCCCATGGCCGGCTGGAAGGTGTGCGCGGCCGCCCGGCCGCCGACAGCGCCGGCTGATCCGGGGCCTCCCGGCCGCCCGGATCGAACCTCCCGGCCGCTGTGTCGTTGTCTGCCCTTCCGGGTCTCGGCATGATGCGTGGCCCCCTGATTCCGACACCCGCGCCCTGGCCATGAAGTCGAGACTGTTCGCCGCCTCTCTCACCGTCCTCTGGGCCTTGCCCGTCACGGCCCAGGACGACCGCGTGACCCTCGCCAACGGCACGACCGTCGACGGCGTGCGCGTGGTCAGCTTCGACATCCGCGACCTGCGCTACACCAAGGGCTCGTCGAACGAGACCGTGTCGACCGATCAGGTCGTCAAGGTGGACCTGGGCAAGTTCAAGGACACCTACCGCCGTGGTCTGCGCGACCCGGACATGATGCTGACGGTGGCCCGTGAGCAGCTGAAGGAGAAGAACCTGCTGCTGGCGCAACTCGGCTTCGTCGGCGCCGCGGCGCAGTTCTTCGATAGCGACAAGGCGCAGGAGGCGGTCACCAGCCTGGACGATCTGCAGAAGGGCATCCCCGAGGCCGGGGTGCTGCCCGAGGTCTTCCGCCAGAAGTTCGAGTACTACATGGGGCTCGGCAGCAAGGGCGCCGCGAACGCGAAGAAGGTCGCCGAGAAGTACCGCTTCGAGGCCACCGGCGGTGCCTGGCCGCCGGGCCTCGTGGTCGAGGCCGAGTTCTTCGAGGCGCTCGCGGAGCGCGTCAACGGCGGCAACCCGAAGGACTTCCAGGCCAAGCTGCGCAGCGTGATCGGCAAGGCATCGAGCAACCCGATGATCGCCAATCGCGCCAACGTGCAGCTGGCGCACAGCCTGCGCGAGAGCAAGGACTTCGACGGCGCACGCCGCATCTACGAAGACCTCGCCGAACGCGACGGCATCGATGCCAGCACGCGCGCGGGCGCCTACATCGGGCTCGGCATGCTGGCGCTCGACAAGGCGAACGGCGGCGACAAGGTCGCGGCGCGCGAGGCGCTGATGTACTTCCTGCGCGTGCGGCTGCAGACCAAGGGCGCCTGGCCGAGCCTGCAGGCCGAGGCGCTGTACCACGCCGTGCTCGCCGCGGACAAGTGGCGCGGCAGTGAGTACCAGACGATCATGGCGCGCTGCCGCGGCGTGCTGTTCAGCGAGTTCGGCGGCAGCGAGTGGGCAGAGCGGGCGAAGGCCGGGCGCTGATGTGCCGGCCGCCGATGCGCTGCGCAACCCTGCGAACGGTCCGCGCGACCTGCGCGCGGCGCCGCCGGGCTGGCTGAGCACCGCGCTGTTCTGGCCGTTCTGGCTGGCCTGCCGCGCGTTCCTGCGGCTGTGGTTCCGGCTGCGCATCGTCGGTTCGCCGCCGCCGTCGGGCGCCTACGTGCTGGCCGCGAACCACACCTCGTTCGTCGATCCGATCGTGCTCGGCTCGTCACTGCGGCGCCGCGTGATCTTCCTGATGACCGAGGTCGTCTGGCGGTCGCGCCGGCTGGGCTGGTTCTATCGCTGGACCCGCACGATCCCGCTGTCGGTGCGCAACGGCAATCGCGATGCGCTGCGCGCCGCCCGCACGGTGCTGCAACAGGGCCGCGTGATCGGCATCTTCCCGGAGGGTGGACTCAGCCGCGACGGCCTGCCGCTGCTCGGCAACCCGGGCGCGGTGTCGCTGGTGCTGAACGAGAACGTGCCGATCGTGCCGGTCGGCATCCGCGGTGCCGGTGATGCGTTCCCGCCGGGCGCACTGTGGCCGCGACCGCGACGCATCACGGTGACGTTCGGTGCGCCGATCCTGCCATCGGAGTTCGATGCGATCGGTGGCGCCGATCGGCGCGCGCGGCTGCAGGCGGCGACGCGGCGGATCATGGACGAGATCGCCGCACTCAACGGGCAGCAGTCACGGGAAGCTGCGCTGACGGCCGTGGCTCGCCGCGAGAACTGACAATTCTCCGCGAAAGAAGCGACCACCCCGCCACTGAGGGGCCGGCGAAGTGCCGGACCGAGGCAGTGGGGAATGGAACCGAGCAAGAACGTCTGGCGGTCGGTGCGTGGTCACGCGCGGGGATACCTGCGGCGGTTCGCGGATCCGTGGACCCGCAGCAACTGCGACGACCTCGTGCAGGAGACGGCCGTGACCGCGTGGCGCTGGGCCGGGGAGCTGCAGGATCCGCGCTGCCTGTGGGGGGCGGTGCGCACGATCGCTCGCCGCGTGCGTGGCCGGGCACTGGTCGACCTGCAGCGGGAACAACGGGCCCGTCAGGTCTTCGTCGCTCTGCGCGGTGAGACCGACGCCCCGGTCGAGCGCTGCTACCGCATCAGCGGTTCGCGGGTGCCCTTGCAGTGCCTGCTGCCGTGCGTCGAGCGCGCGCTGCTGCGGTTGCAGCCGGAGGACCGACAGCTGCTGCTCGACTTCCACGCCGGCTTCTGCTGCGCCGAGCTGTCGGCGCGCAGCGATCGTTCGATAGCGGCCGTCAAGACCCGGATCCACCGGGCCAGGCGGCGAGTGCGGAAGGAGATCGAGGCATGCGTCCGCGCGGCGGACGACCTCGACGTGTCGTGAAACCAGGCAGCCTGCAACCAGGCAGCCTGAAACCAGCAAGAAGGAGAACTGCGATGAAGCGTGCCGTGATGATGGCGTGTGTCTGGCTCGGCCTGTCGGTCGGCGTGTGGGCCCAGGACGGTGGTGCGCCGGCGAAGGAGCCGCAGGGCAAACCGGTGATCAGCGCTGCGGGGCGCACCGCGCTGGCCGGTGGCCGGGAGTTCGTCGCGCGCTTGCGCGGCCTGCGCGGCCCGGAGCGCAAGACGGCGCTCGAGCAGGCGGCTGTGGCCCACGACCGGATCGCCGAACAGTTCAGCGGCGAACCCGGTGTCGCGGCGGTGGCAGCGTTCGCAGCTGCCGACCTCTGGCGGCAGCAGGGCAGTGTGGCGATGGCGGAGAAGGACTACCTGCGCGCCGCAGCGCTCGATGCGCCGCGGTTCGCGCAGCGAGGCCTGTTCGGGGCCGCCGACATGCAGCGACGTCAGCAGCGCACCGACGAAGCGCTCGGCACCTACGCCAAGGCCGAGGCGGTCGAGCCGGGCAGCGCGCGGGCCCAGGACGCGCGGCTGTGGCGCGGGCGGTTGCTGCAGGCCAGCGATCGGCTCGACGACGCCGTCGCGGCGCTGCAGACCGCGCTCGAGTGCGCCGAGGGGCCTTCCCAGGTCATCGAGGCGACGAACTTCCTGGCGTTGGCCTGCGTGCAGAAGGGTGACCTCGACGCCGCCGGTCGCGCGATCGAACACGCCGAGCACGCGGTCGAGATGGCCGCCGAGGACGATCCGGTCGTCGCCGAACGGCAGCAGAAGTGGCTGGCGAGCATGTCGGCGCGCAAGGCGCTGCAGCGCGCGCGGGACCAGCGCGACGGCGCCGGCAAGGACGCCGTCGAGCTGGATGCCGCACGGCGAGGGCATGGGTAGCCCCGCGCCCGGCCTACTTCACGCCGATGCCGTAGTAGGTGAAGCCCTGGGCGCGCACGCGGGCGCCGTCCCAGATGTTGCGGCCGTCGAACAGCACCTTCTGCTTCAGCCGTGCCTTGATCTCGTCGAGGTCGAGGTGGCGGAACTCGCTCCACTCGGTGACCAGCACCAGCGCATCGGCGCCGTCGCAGGCCGCCAACGCGTGGTCGGCGTAGCGCACCCGGTCGCCAAGGATGCGCTGCGCCTCCTTGTTGGCCTCCGGATCGAAGGCCGTGACCGTGGCGCCGGCCTGCAGCAGCGCCTCGATCAGCACGATGCTGGGCGCTTCGCGCATGTCGTCGGTCTTCGGCTTGAACGCGAGGCCCCACACCGCGAAGTGCTTGCCCTTCAGGTCGCCGAAGTGCTGCTTCACCTTCGCATGCAGCAGGTGCTTCTGCTCCTCGTTGACCTTCTCCACCGCCGGCACGATGTGCGGCGTGTAGCCGTGCTCCTTCGCGGTCGACACCAGGGCGCGCACGTCCTTGGGGAAGCACGAGCCGCCGTAGCCGACGCCGGCGAACAGGAACGGGAAGCCGATGCGTGCATCGGTGCCGATGCCCTTGCGCACCTGGTTGACGTCGGCGCCGACGGCTTCGCAGATGCGCGCCATCTCGTTCATGAACGAGATGCGCGTCGCCAGCATCGCATTCGCGGCGTACTTCGTCATCTCCGCCGAAGCCGGGTCCATGACCAGCATCGGCTTGCCGGTGCGCAGGAAGGGCGCGTAGAGCTCTTCCATTGCCGTGCGCGCATGCGCCGACTCGCAGCCGATGACGACACGGTCCGGCTTGGTGAAGTCGTCGATCGCGGCGCCTTCCTTCAAGAACTCGGGATTGCTGACCACGTCGAACGCCTGCTTGGTCTTGCTGGCGATGCGGTCGTGCACCTTCTTGTTGGTGCCCACCGGCACCGTGCTCTTCAGCACGACGACCTTGCGGTCGTTCATGTTGGCGCCGATCGTCTCGGCGACCGACAGCACGTGCGTCAGGTCGGCGCTGCCGTCCTCGTCCTGGGGCGTGCCGACGGCGATGAACACCACCTGGGCGCTCTGGATCGCCGCCTGGAGGTCGGTGCTGAAGAACAGGCGTCCTTCGGCGACGTTGCGCTGGATCAGTTCGTCGAGGCCGGGCTCGTAGATCGGGACCTCGCCGCGGCGCAGGCGCGCGATCTTGTCCTCGTTGACGTCGACGCAGGTGACACGATTGCCGGTGTCGGCGAAACAGGTGCCGACGACGAGGCCGACGTAGCCGGAACCGATGATGGCGATCTTCATGGCGGGTCGTTCGGGGGGCAGGGACGGTAGCCGTGGCGAAAGCGGGTGACAACACGCGGGGTCGTGCTTCGCTCTGCCGAGGCCACATCGGCTTTTCGCGCCGACTCAGCGGACGCCGTGGGCAGCGGCCCATAGCATTGGCTGGATGCTGCGAATCTGCCTGCCGTTGTGCGGCCTGCTGCTCGGTGCCTGCGCCATCCCGAACACCATCGAGGCGCTGGACGATCGCAACCCGCCGCCCGAGTTCGGCCGCCCCGGCTGGGTGCGTACCTCGGCCGGCATCGGCGCCTGGATCGGCGCCATCGCCGGCGGCATCGCCTCGATCGTCGCGCTGCCGATCACCTACCCACTGAGCCTTCTGGCCGACGATGGCCTCGGCGAACAGGCGTCCAGCGAATTCGTGCTGTGGCCGGCGCTGGGCGGCGCGGCGCTCGGCCACTGCCTGCTCGGCGTACCGACCGACGTGGTCGACTACCTGTTCCGCCGGGTCTGGATCGGCAACGAGACCGAGGTCGAGAACAGCTACCAGGTCATGCCGCTGGATCCGCCGGCCGTGCCGACCGCGGCGCCGGGGCCGGGCAGCTGAGGCGTGGCCGCAGTCGCGGCATCGCGCTAGAGTCCGCTTCGCCGGGCGATTAGCTCAGTTGGTAGAGCGCCTCCCTTACAAGGAGGATGTCACAGGTTCGAGTCCTGTATCGCCCACCACGCTCGAAGAGCGTGGTCGGGCGATACAGGACACGGCGATGGTGGCGTAGCCACCATCGGAGCGAGTCCAGGCGCACGCCGGACGCGTAGGCGGCGGGTGGTCGGGCGATGCAGGACACGGCGATGGTGGCGAAGCCACCCTCGGAGCCAGGTGCGGGTCCGTCCGCACCGGATTCGTATCACGGCCGGGGACACGGTCTTGTGCCGCGCGAGCCGGACGCGACGGGCTCTCGTCGGACAGGTCGCCGCCGGCGGGCGCCTTTCCAGATCCGGGAGGACCGCTCTTTCGACGCAGGCGTATCAGCGGCCCGCGTGCGGTTCCCCGGCCGCTCCGGG
>JBGARS010000130.1:0-9476 GCA_044230075.1 Planctomycetota bacterium
ATGGCCGGTCCGTGTGCGGTCGAGTCGCGTGAGTTGCTGTTCGCCGCCGCCCAGGCGGTCGCCACGGCCGGCGCGGTCGTGCTGCGCGGCGGTGCGTTCAAGCCCCGCACGTCGCCCGATTCGTTCCAGGGGCTCGGGGAGCCTGGCCTCGTGCTGTTGGCCGAGGCCTCGCGGTTGACCGGCCTGCCGGTTGTCACCGAGGTCATCGATCCGCGCGATGTGCCGCTGGTGGCAGGGCACGCCGCGATCCTGCAGGTCGGCAGCCGCAACATGCAGAACTTCCCGCTGTTGCGCGAGGTCGGCCGCCAGCGGCTGCCGGTGCTGTTGAAGCGCGGTGCCGCCGCGACGCTCGAGGAACTGCTGCACGCGGCCGAGTACATCCGCCGCGAGGGCAACGGCGACGTCATCCTGTGCGAACGTGGCGTGCGCGGCTTCGACCCGACGACGCGCTACCTGCTCGACCTCGCCGCCGTGCCGGCATTGCGCCAGCGCACGGATCTGCCGATCGTCGTCGATCCGAGTCACGGCACGGGCGACGCGGAGCTGGTGCCGGCGATGGCGAAGGCGGCGCTGGCCGCCGGTGCCGACGGGCTCCTGATCGAGGTGCACGTAGCTCCCGAGCAGGCGCTCTGCGACGGCCGCCAGGCGCTGCGACCGGCAGCGTTCACCACGTTGATGGCGGAACTGCGCCGCATGGCGCCGATGGTCGGCAAGCGCTGGGTTCGCGCCGAGTCGCGAACCGGATCGATTCCGGTGGATCGCCGTGCGGCGGCCGCCAATGGTCTTCTCGACGACGAGGTCATCACCCCGTGACTCACCGCTCACGCAAGCCGTACATCGCCGGCAACTGGAAGATGAACCTCGACCGCTCGAGGTCGCTCGACCTGATCAAGACGGTCAAGGGTCGCCTCGGCGACGGCAACGACCGCGAGGTCGGGTTCTTCGTACCGGCGATCTACCTCGCCGACGTGACCGCAGTGGCGCAGGGTTCGCCGCTCGGCGTCGGCGGGCAGAACATCTGGTACGAGGCCAATGGCGCCTTCACCGGCGAACTGGCACCGCGCATGCTGCGCGAGGTCGGCGCCGACCGGGTGCTGGTCGGCCACAGCGAGCGCCGGCACCTGTTCCACGAGCCGGACGAGTGGATGGGCCGCAAGGTGCGCGCCGCGCTCGACACCGACCTGCTGCCGATCTACTGCATCGGTGAGACGCTCGACGAGCGCAAGGGCAACCGCACCGACCGCGTGCTGAAGAAGCAGCTCGACAGCGGCTTCGAGAAGGTGCTGCCGATCGACGCCCATCGCGTCACGGTTGCCTACGAACCGGTGTGGGCGATCGGTACCGGCGAGACCGCCACCATCGAACAGGTCGAATTGGCGCACCGCATGATCCGCAAGTGGCTCGTGCAGCGCGTCGGCGACGAGGCGGCCAATCTGATCCGCATCCTCTACGGTGGCAGCGTGAAGCCCGACAACGCCAAGGAGCTGATGGGCCTCGAGAGCGTCGATGGCCTGTTGGTCGGCGGCGCCAGCTTGCAGGCCGAGACGTTCCTTCCGATCATCGAATACGACCGCTGAGAGCCCGACGAAATCCATGATACGGGCTCTCAGAATCCCTTTGGCGGCCGCCCATGCGGCCGCGCAGAGGGTTCGAAACCGATTGTTTCTCACCCTCTGAAACGACTGTCATGACCATTCTCTACTACCTCGGCTGGGTGCTGTTCTTCGTCTCGTCGGTGCTGCTGACGATCCTGATCCTGCTGCAGGAGTCGAAGGGTGGCGGCCTCGCCGAGGCCTTCGGCGGCGTCGGTGCCGAGACCTTCGGCGTGAAGTCGGGCGGCATCAACAAGGTGACCTTCCTGCTCGCCGCGATCTTCATGGGCTCGGCGATGCTCGTCGCCGGCACCTGGAACGCCTGACCGCGAGCTGGCGGCGGCGCCACCCGCCGCCAACGCCATCCCAGCGCGCGCCGCGATGGACAGTCCCACGCTCAGCATGACCGGCGCCGGCTTCGCTTCGGGAACCACCGAAGTGGGCCCGCTGCGCATCGAGGTGCGCACCGTGAACGGGCGCGGACTGAACGTGAAGATGCGCGTGACCTCCGCCTGCGCCGGCTTCGATGCCGCGCTCGAGGACATGGTGCGCGAACGCGTGCGCCGCGGCACGGTCGCGGTCGTCGTCGAACGGGAGGGCGGCACGGTGCCGAAGCTGGATCGCGGCAACCTGCGGGACGCGGCGATCGATCTGCGCGCGCTGGCGGACGAGGTCGGGCTGCCGCCGCCGACCGTGACCGACGTGCTGCAGTATGCGGGTGCGTTCTCGCGCAGCGAGGCGGTGACGTCGCGCCCGCTGCCGGCGGGCCTGCGCGAACTGCTGACCCAGGCGCTCGTCGACCTGCAGCGCGGGCGCGCCGCCGATGGCGCCGGCACCGTGCAGGCGATGGAGGAGCAGCTGACCGCGTTCTCGGTGCACTTGAGCGCCGCCGCCGAGCGGGCGCCGCAGCTGATCACAGCCTGGCGGGAACGGCTGCTGCAGCGCGTGCACGAGTTCGTGCAGGCGCATGTGACCGGGCCGGTGCCGGCCGTCGACATCGTACGCGAGGTGGCGATGCAGGCCGATCGGGTCGACGTCGCCGAGGAACTGCAGCGGCTCGACAACCACGTGACCGAGATCCGCAACGTGTTCGCACGCGGCGGCGAGGTCGGGCGGCGCATCGAGTTCCTGCTGCAGGAGCTGCTGCGGGAGACCAATACGCTGGGCTCGAAGTCGCCGGACAGCGCGATCGCGCACACGGTGGTGGCGATGAAGTCCTGCATCGATCGTCTGCGCGAGCAGGCGGCGAACCTCGAATGAGGGCGTGCATCCAGTGACCGGCACCCGCGGCAAGCTGGTGGTGATCTCCGGACCGTCCGGTGCGGGCAAGACCTCGGTGTGCCGGGCGCTGAAGCAGCACCCCGAAGTCGAGTTCTCGGTGTCGGCGACGACGCGCGAGCGGCGCCGCGGCGAGGTGGACGGCGCCGACTACCACTTCCTGTCGCGCGACGACTTCCAGCGGCGGCTCGGCGAGAACCAGTTCCTCGAGTGGGCATCGTACAACGGCAACCTCTACGGCACGCCGCGCTGGCCGATGGACGCCGCGTTGGCGCGTGGGCGAGTGTTCCTGGTCGAGATCGAGGTGAAGGGCACCCGGCAGCTGCGCGAGCGCGGCGTCGAGGGGCTCTACGTGTTCATCGCGCCGCCCAGCATCGACGAGCTGCGGCGGCGGCTCGAGCGGCGCGGCAGCAACGAGGCGGCCGAGATCGACGCGCGCGTGGCGATCGCCGTCGACGAGATCGCCGCGGCGAAGGAGTCGGTGGGCGGCCGCGCGCTCTACGACGTGACGTTGGTGAACGACGATCTGCAGGCGACGATCCGGGCCGTGGAGGCGCTGCTGTGGCCGTGAGCCCGCGCGTGCTGCTCGGCATCGGCGGCGGCATCGCCGCCTACAAGCTCGCGTTCCTCGCCAGCCGGTTGGTGCAGCGCGGTGCCTCGGTGCGCGTCGCGATGACGCCGCGCGCGACCGAGTTCGTCGGTGCATTGACGTTCGAAGGCCTGACGGGTCACCAGGTGATCCGCTCGTCGACCCAGATCGACGCGGACGGCTCGGCGCCGCACATCGAGGCCGCGCGCCAGGCGCAGGTCTACCTGATCGCACCGGCCACGGCCGCCCTGCTGGCGCGGTTGGCGCTAGGCGCCGCCGACGACGCGGTAGCGCTGCTCGCGTTGACCTGCCGCTGCCCGATCGTCGTCTGCCCGGCGATGAACGACGCGATGTGGACGGCGACCGCCGTGCAGGCGAACTGTGCGACGCTGCGCGCGCGCGGCGTGCAGTTCCTCGGTCCGGTCGCAGGGCACCTCGCCGAGGGCTACGATGCAGTGGGTCGCATGGTCGAACCGGAAGTGATGCTCGAGCACGCGCTGCGCCTGGCCGCGGCCCTATGAGCGAACCGCTGCGCTCGTTCGCGATCAGCGGCCCGGACGCGGCGGCGGCGCTGGACTGGCTGCACGTGCGCTGCGACCTGCTGGGCGCGCTCGAGCGCGACGACGGCAGCCTGCAGGTGTGGCTGGCCGGTGCCCTGCCGGTGCTGCCGCACGAGGAACTCACCGTGCAGGAACTGCCGGTGCACGAGGCGGACTTCCACGTCACCGGCCTGGAGCACGATCGTGCGATCCTGGTCGCGCCGGACCTGCTGGTGCGGCCGCCGTGGGTCGATCGGCCGGCGGACTTCCGCGGCATCGAACTCGTGGTGCCGCGCGGCAACGCCTTCGGCAGCGGCGAACACGCCAGCACCCAGGCGGCGTTGCGATGCCTGCACCGCGTCTGGGATGCGCCGGCGAGCTTCGCCGACGTCGGCACCGGTTCCGGCATCCTCGGGCTCTACGCCGCCGTGCGGGGCTGTGCGAACATCCAGGCGTGCGACATCGAGCCCACCGCCGTGGTCGCCGCGCAGGAACTGCTGCCGCGCGCCTCGGTGCGGCTCGGGTCCGCCGAGGTGCTCGAACCCGCCGATTGTGTGGTTGCCAACCTGACGGCAGCGGAGCTGCATGCGGCGCTGCCGGTGGTGCTCGCGCGCTGGCGCCGCAAGAGCGCGCTGGTGCTCAGTGGCATGCGCGCGCCCGAGGTCGACGGCGTGTTGGCACGCATCGACGGGGCGCCGTTCGTGCGGGAGACCATCCCGCCGTTCACGGCGATCGCGATGCCGCCTCTGCCGGACCGGTGAGGTAGACGTCGAAGCGCACGCGGTTGCCGTCGACGCGGAACGACACGTCGGGGGCGATCGGCGGCAAGTGCGGGTGACGCTTGACGACGACCCGCTGACGGGCGACCTGCCGGGCGGCGCGCAGCAGGTCCTCGGCGTCGTCGGCCGGGCTGGCGAGCGCCCGGCAGGCCTGCATCTCCTTCTTCACCTGCGCGCTGCCGGTGTCGTCGAACATCGGGTCGAGGTAGACGACGTCCGGTGCCGCGGCGGGATCGAGGGCCCGCAGCCATGCGGTCGCGTCGGCGCATGCGACGGACAGCCGGTCCCCGAGCGAGGACCGGCGCAACGCGGTCGCCACCAGCATCGCCAACGCGGGTACGCGTTCGAGGCCGATGACCTGGCAGCCCTGGTGTGCGAGCACCATCGCATCGCGGCCCAGACCCAGCGTCGCGTCGACGACGGACGGCGGCGTCTGCCGTTTCGGCAAGCCGATTGCTCGCGACAGGGGTTCATCGCGGCGGGACGTGCGGATGCGTCGCGCGAGGGCACCCGAGTCCACGTCGATGACGACGCGCAAGTCGCCCATCGCTTGGGGGGAACAGAGCGCGAGCCCGGTGTCCGATCGGACCACCTGCCAGGCACTTGGGTCGCGCTGTGCCGCCACCGGCAGGCCGAGCCGGGCCGCGAGTTCGAGATCCTCGCCACGAGCCGGCGGCGAGAGGGTTACTTCGGACCGTTGCCAGATAGGTGACATTCGTCCTAGGTTCGGTAGCACTCGTGGCGCATGGCTCCCCAGCATGCGCCGTCCCAGGTCGCCATGCCATCGGCTTCCCAGCCGGATCCGGTCTGGTTCCAGGACGATGCAACCCACCTGGGAGAACCTCTTCTCTCGGCAAGTGTTAGACTTTCGCAGATCGTGAATCGCTTCGCGGTCCGCGGCACGACCGGCGCTGTCTCCCGGAATCCTCCTCTCCTGTTTCCTGCCCTCCCCCTGCAAACCCATGCGGCGACTGCATCTGAAGTTGTTCTACCTTCGTACGCGCCTGAAGCGTGAAGCCCAGGGAGTCACGGCCAAGCTCCTTGCCGTCCGCCCCGCGACGATGTCGCACCTCGAACAAGGTCGTTCCCTGCCGACGCTGCCAATGCTGCTCGCCTTGTGCAAGCACTACGACGTCACGCCGAGCTACCTGCTCGACGACGAGCGGCCGATCGAACCTACCGCCCGCGACCGTTGGAGCGAACGCGACAACGTCATCAGCCGCGGCAACTGGCTCGAGGTGCCAGAGGGTGCGATGGTCACCACGCACGACGGTGCACGCCTCGTCGCGGTTCAGCCGGGTGCCCGCTTCTACGACGCGACGGCCCAGGCCCAGCGCATGACCTGTCCGAACGCCACCGCTGCGAAGCAGCTCGAGCAGTCCCTGCAGGTTGCGACCACGCAGAAGGACCGCGAGCTGGAGGACACCCTGACGCGCGAATTGCTCGGCCAGCGCAAGCCCCGCAACAAGCCGGCGAAGAGCGTGCTCAAGCAGGCGATGGCCCAGATGGGCTGAGGTCGGGTGGGCTCGGCCCCTCTGGTCCGGGCCCCTCTGGTCCCCGTCCCTCTGGCCCGGGCCTCTCTGGTCTGGGCCTCTCTGGTCTGGGCCTGGCCCGCAGACCGCTGACGAGGCCCCGGTAGTAGGGGCCGAGGAAGCGCGTCGAACCGGAACCCAGAAGCCCCGCGAGAGGCTTCAGCGCGAACGCCACCAACAGGAAGGCGAGCCGCTGCAGCACGCCGAGCCGGCGCCGGGCGAAGATCACCTTCGCCCGTGTCAGCCAGTAGAGCCGCTCCGCCGTGAATTCGCCCAGCACGCGTGGCCCCGGCTGGCTGCCGCCGCCGAGGTGGCGCACCCGGGCGTGCTGTGTGATCCAGAGCTGGCGGCCGCGCGCGAGCACTTCGCAGCACAGGTCGGCGTCCTCGCAGTAGAGGAAGTAGGACTCGTCGAAGCGCAGCCCGCTGCGCAACAGGTCGGCACGCAGCAGCATGCAGGCGCCGGTCACGAACTCGCTGCGGAACTCCGGTGCCGACGGGGCGGCGCAGTGGAAGCCGCTCAGCGTCCACCGCGGCAGGCGACCGTTGGCGAACCAGGTACGGCCATCGCCGTCGTCGATGTGGCAGCCGACGATGCCGGCCTCGGGGTGCCGTTCGCTGGTCGTCAGCAATGCCTCCAGTGCGCCCGGCGCCAGCTGTGCATCCGGGTTCAGTAGCAGCACGTGCTCGAGGTCGGGCCGCTGCTGCAGGGCGAAGGTGATGCCGCGGTTGCAGCCGGCGCCGAACCCGCGATTGACGGTGGTGCGCAGCAGCTGCACACCGTGGCGTCCGGTGAGTTCGTGTTCGAGCTGGTCGCCGGAGCCGTCCGGCGAGCCGTTGTCGACGACGACGACGTCGGGCGTCGGTTGCTGGGCCGCCAGTGAGGCGAGGCAGTCGAGCGTCTGCTGCGCGTCGCGATAGTGCACCACCACCGTCGCGCATGCGAGCGGCGCTGCACCGACCGTGGCGGTGGCGGTCATGCCGGTTGCGTCGGTCGCCGATCGACCGGTTCGGGTGTCGGTTGCACCGTCGACGGTGATGGCGCCGGTGCCGGCAGCCGTCGCAACGGCAGCCGTGGCCCGTGGCGCAGCCCCTTCCAGTAGCCGGCGACGATGCCCGCAGCCTGTTTGGCCGTGCAGCGCAGGAATGCGATCGGGCCCAGCCGACCGGTTGCCAGCCAGGCGGCGAAGCGCGCGAACTTCGGCAGCTGCAGCGGCCCGGCGGCGAGCACCGCCCGCAGGGGGCCGGCGTGGCGGAAGGCGAAGTAGATCGTGTCGCGTGCGACCGTGAACCAGGCGCGATCCTGCAGCGTGCGGCGGAACGGGCCCGGTGACGACTCGTGATGCACCGCGATCTGCGGTCGGTAGACGAAGGCAGCATGCCGTCGGCCGCAGTGCGCGAACAGGCGGCCGCACACGTCCATGTCGTCTGGCTGGTAGACCAGGTTCTCGTCGAAGCCGCCGACGGCGAACAGGCTGCTGCGGCGGATCGCGAGGTTGCAACCGGAGAAGGTCGGCGACATGCCGGGCGGGGTGGGCGCGTCGTCCGGCAGCCCGACGATGCGCCCCAACGGCGAGGCGGCCAGGCGCCCGAACTGCCGCGAACCGTCACCGCGGTAGACGGGGCCGCTCGCGGCAACCACGTCGGTGTCGGCGAACGCCCCGGTCAACGCCGCCAGCCAGCCTTCACACGGCCACGCGTCGTCGTCGAGGTAGGCGACGATGTCGCCGCGGGCCGCAAGGGCGCCGAGGTTGCGCTGACGACCGATGCCGCGCGCATCGGCGCGGTGCAACGACACCCACGGGAACTCGGTCCGCACCATCACCATCGCCGCGTCGTCGTGGGGCGCGTGTACCGTCAGGACCTCGCACGACGGCGCGCCCGGCATGGCGCGGTGCCGCTGCAGTTCGGTCAGGCACCGGTGCAGGTCGACCCGACGGTCCGAGGTGATGACGACGATGGACGTGCGCGGCGGTGCCATGCGCGGACTCGCGGTGGTCACACCGCCGCCCGGCGGGCGACGAACATCGAGTCGACGTAGCGGCGGTCGACCCACTCCGGGTTGCTGAGGATGTGTTCGTCGACGATGCGCCGCGGGCCGTCGTGCACCGGATGCACGACGTCGTGCACCGCGAGGTAGCCGCCGCGTCGCACGTGCGGCGCCCAGTCGGCGACGTCGCGGGCGACGGCCTCGTAGCCGTGGTCGCCGTCGAGGAACAGCAGGTCGATCGGGCCGCTCCAGCCGGTGGCGCGCTCGTGGCTGAAGCCCTGTCGGATCTCGACGATGTCGTGCACGCCGGCGCTGCGCAGGTTCTGTTCGAAGACGGCGCGCAGCGGGTTGTCGAGACCGTTGCTGCGATCGGCGTACTCGGCCGCGCTCGGCGCGTCGCCGCTGGCGTCGAACGGATCGATGCAGCACAGCCGCGGTGCGTTCTTGCGCCGCAGGCCACGGGCGAGGCAGACGCTGCTCTTGCCCTGCCAGCAACCGATCTCGACGGCCACCGGATGCTCGTGCGGCAGCGCCAGCGCCAGTTCGTACAGCGTGATCGCCTCGTCGACGGTCAGCCAGCCGTCGATCGACGTGTAGGGCAGGATCGACGAGTAGCGCAGCCCGCGCAGCAGCAACTGCGCGCGGGTGCCCAGACGCCATGGCCGCTTGGTCTGCATCGCCGGTCCTATCGGCGTTTCGGGCCCCGTTCGTGAAGTGACCGTGTCGCGTCAGGCGCGGAATCCGCTCGCCTGTGCCAGCCCGTCGCCGAGGCGGCGGATGCGGCCGCGCAGCTCGACGCACCACAGGCCGATCGCGAACGCGAGGCCGCCGGCCAGCAACTGCAGCAACATCACGCCCCTGCCCTCGAAGCACAGTGCGGGCAATGCGGCCGCGGTGCCGGTGGCGAACGCGACCTTCACCGCGCCGCCGATCGGCACGTCCTGGCCCGGGCGCAGGTCCCGTACCGACCGTGCGCCGCCGAAGAAGTAGCACGTGTTCGCGGCGACGGCGATGCCGGCGCCGAGCATCGCCGCGGTCGGATCGTCGACGCCGAGCACGCCCTGGCCGACCAGCACGGCGCCGCCGACCAGCAGCAGCAGGTGCAGCAGCCCCGGCCACGCGAGGCCGCGCGCGTAGTCGGCATAGCGGCCGGCGGCCAGCAGCGCATGGCTCTGTTG
>JBGARS010000131.1:0-9294 GCA_044230075.1 Planctomycetota bacterium
GCCTGCGCGCCGCGGCGGCCGGACTCGGCATGCCGCCCGAGTACTCGACGACCGTGTCGGGCCGCGCGCGCGAACTGGAGCGCGCCGGCGGCGAGTTCGTGCTCGCGTTCCTGCTGGCCGTGGCGTTCATGTACATGATCCTGGCGGCGCAGTTCGAGAGCGTCGGTCAGCCGCTGCTGATCCTGCAGGCGCTGCCGCTCGCGGCGCCGTTCGCGCTGCTGTCGCTGTGGCTCGGCGACCAGACGCTGAACCTGTACTCGGCGCTCGGCGTGCTGGTGCTGTTCGGCATGGTCAAGAAGAACGCGATCCTGCAGGTCGACCACTGCAACCACTTGCTGCGCGGTGGCGCCGCACCGTACGATGCGGTGAAGAATGGCAGCCGCGATCGCCTGCGGCCGATCCTGATGACCACGCTGGCGTTCGTCGCCGGCATGATCCCGCTGGCGGTCGGCGCCGGACCGGGCGCCGAGGAGCGCAAAGCGATCGCTGTGGTCGTGATCGGCGGCCAGCTGCTGAGCCTCGGCCTGACGCTGGTGCTGACGCCGGTCGTGCAGTGGCTGGTGCTGCGACGGCGCGCGGCGGTTCAGGCGCCGGCGGGCTCGACGTAGGGGTTGCGGATCCAGTAGCGCACGCGCTGGTCGGCGGCCAGCAGCCGGAACTCGCGGTGCAGCCGTTCCAGCTCGTCGGCGGCCAGCAGCCGCTGCGCCAGCGGGAACAGGATCTGGTTCTCCTTCAGCACGTGGGCACGCGTCAGGTCGAGGTAGCTGGCGGCGGCCGCGATCAGCCGCGTGCGGTCGCGGTCGTGCAGCGCCTGCTCGAGCCGGTGGCGCCAGAACTGGCTGCGCAGGTGCTCGTCGCGCAACACCGCGGTCGGGCCGTGGCTCGTGGACAGACCGGCGGCCTCGAGCGCCGGGAACAGCAGCTGCTCCTCCTTCTGGTGGTGCAGCCCAGCGTCGAACTCGTCGAGGAAGCGCAGCAGGTCGAGCCAGAACGCTTCCCGTAGGGCGCCCTTGGTCTCGAGGCGGCGGCTCTCGCGGTCGACCTCGTCGAGCACCTGCAGGATCGTGCGGTGTTCGCCCAACAGGACCTCGATCGGGCCATCGCTCGTCGCCCAGTCCAGCGCTCCGGAGTCCGCTGCAGCATCCATCACGAAGGAGTCTATGGCCGCTTCCCTGCCCCGGCGGGTGGGCTGAACGGCGCAGGTGGCGGGGGGTGTGGGTCGGTGGCGTGGCAGCGAAAAGCCGCGGCCCGTCTTCGCGGTGGCCCCGGTGGCTACGTAGACTCCGCCGCCTGGCACTCGCAATGAACACCTCGATCCTCCCGTCGGCGCGACGTTCCCGTCTGCGCCGGATCTCGCTGGCCCTGCTGGCCACCACGCTCTGTCTCGGTTCGGCCCAGGCTCAGGTCCGCAAGGAGCTCGGCCGCATGTGGACCTTCGAAGCCGCGCCGGTCGGCTGGTTCCACGAGGCCTACGACTTCACGCCGAGCCAGGAGTGGCTCGACCACGCGCGGCGGTCGTCGCTGCGGCTCGGCCGGCGCAACAAGGACGCCGACGGCGGCATCCAGTGGTTCTGCTCGGCGTCGTTCGTCAGCCCGTACGGCCTGATCATGACGAACCACCACTGCTCGCGCGATGCGATCCAGAGCGTGCAGGGCGACAACGACTGGCTGCGGGACGGCTACTACGCCGGCGACTTCGCGCGCGAGGTGAAGATCCCCGACGTGCTGGTGTCGCAGCTGGTGAGCACGCGCGACGTGACCAAGGAGGTCGCCGCCGACGGCGTCGAGGCCGTCAAGGCCGCCGCCGAGAAGTTGCACCCGGAGCTGCTGCACCAGGTCATCGCGCTCTACCAGGGCGGCGACTACCAGCTCTACAGCCACAAGATCTACGACGACCTGCGGCTCGTCTGCGCGCCGCACGGCCAGAGCGCGCACTTCGGCGGCGACTTCGACAACTTCTGCTACCCGCGCTGGGGGCTCGACTTCTCGTTCCTGCGCGCGTGGGACGGCGACAAGCCGCTCGACACCAAGGACGAGTGCTTCCACTGGAAGACCGATGGCGCCAAGGAAGGCGACCTCGTGTTCGTGACCGGCAACCCGGGCCGCACCGGCCGTCTGCAGACGTTCGCGCAGTGTGAGTACCTGCGCGACCACTTCTATCCCGGTCAGCTCGAGATCATCCGCGGCAGGCTCGACAAGATGTACGCCGACGCGAAGGCCGATCCGGCGAAGGAGAAGCAGCTGCGCGCCCGCATCCTCAGCCTCGAGAACGCGCGCAAGGCCTTCCAGGGCTACCTCGACGGGCTGCAGAACCCGCGCATCCTTCGGATCAAGCAGAAGGCCGAGAGCGAGCTGCGCGCCGCGGTCGACGCCGACGCGAAGCTGAAGGCGAAGTACGGCGACGCCTGGGACCAGGTCGCGGCACTGCAGGTGGCGAAGGTCGAGGCCACCGGCGACGTCGAGAAGATGAAGGAGCTGGTCGCCAAGGAACAGGAGCAGGCGAAGCGCATCGGCGAGGCGTGCTTCGCCGTCTACGGCAATACGATCCCGCCCGACGCGACGATGTCGCTGCGCATCAGCGACGGCCTGGTGAAGGGCTACGCGATGAATGGCACCGTGGCGCCGTGGTTCACGACCCTCTACGGCCTGTTCGCGCGCCACGCCGAGTTCGGCGGCAAGCACCCGTTCGACCTGCCGCAGGCGTGGCTCGACAAGGAGAAGGTGCTCGACCTGAAGACGCCGTTCAACTTCGTCGCCACCTGCGACATCATCGGCGGCAACTCCGGTTCGCCGATGATCGACAAGGACCAGAACGTGGTCGGCCTGATCTTCGACGGCAACATCGAGATGCTCGGCAACAACTACGTGTTCGACGACGAGGTCGGCCGCACGGTCTCCGTGCACCCGGCGATCATCGTCGAGGCGCTGCGCAAGGTGTACGACGCCAAGCCGCTGGCCGACGAGCTCGAGCGCCGGGGCGTGCGGCCGGCGGAAGCCGCCGGCGGCAGCGCAACCCGCTGATGCCGTGTCCGCGGCGGGTCAGTCCGCTGCCGCGCGGTCCGGCTCGGTGTCCGGGCCGTGCGTGTGGAACATGTAGACGCCGAACGCGACGCCCAGGAAGCTCAGCAGGTAGAGGGCCGGGAACACCAGCACGTGTTCGAGCCAGATCAGCCAGAACTGCTGCGCGCCCGAACCCGGCTGCAGGCGCGGTTCGAACTGCACCTGCGTCATCGGGTTGACGATGTCGACGATGCGGCTGATGTCGAGGCCGGTGCCGAACCCCGCATCGCTGGCGAACTTGCTGAACAGCGCCGCCGGCAGTCTGGCGCCGATCGTGCCGGCGCTGATGGTGACGAACAGCGGCACGAGGCCGCGGCTGCTGCGCGCCGCCAGGATCGCCAACGCGAGTCCGGCCGGGAACAGGAAGCGGTCGATGCCGACCGGCTGCACGAGCAGGGCCGGCGCCGCCAGCATCTGCATCGCGATCCAGGCCGCGGTGGCGGTCCAGGCGAACGCGAGCGCGGTGCCGATCGGTCGGCGGGGGGCCCGGTCGCCGAGCCGCCGCAGGCACAGGGCCCAGCCGAGCGCGAACGCGGCGAACGGCAGCGGCCACTGCCAGCCGGGTGCCGTCACCGTGCCGGTCGGGAACTCGACCATGCTGACCTCGAACGCGTGGCCCTCGAAGCCGGCGTAGGTGTGCACGGTGGTCAGCGTGCGCTCGGGCGGGCCGAACAGGCCGTGGGCGACGCTGGCGACGGCGCAAAGCAGCAGCACGGCGGTGGCGATCCGGCGCAGCCGCGGCAGCGGCAGGGCGAGGCCGAGGGCCAGGTAGGCGGCGAGGTGCAGGCAGGTGAGCGGGACTTCCATGCGGTCGGCGGCGGGTCGGGGACGGCGGGCAACGCCGGTGGCGGCCCGAGCTTTCGCGGCGTCGCTTTTCGGCGCATGGCCGCCTCGGCGCCACAGTTTTCCTCCGCCGCACTTGCTGACGCCGGGGGCGGTTGCTAGCGTGCTCGCCCTTCCAACGACCGAAGCACTATGCCGAAGCAGAAGACAAAGAAGGCGGTGGTCAAGCGCATGAAGCTGACCAAGACCGGCAAGGTCAAGTTCCGCCACGCCTTCACGTCGCACATCATGGTGCGCCGCAGCAGGAAGCGGAAACGTCAGTTGCGCCAGAAGGGTCTCTGCAAGGGCAAGACCGCGGCGAACATGGCCATGCTGCTCGGCGGGAGGTAACCAAGCATGTCACGCGCAACGAATGGTCCCGCTACGCGCCAGCGCCGCAACCGCGTCCTGAAGCGCGCCAAGGGTTTCCGCCAGGGTCGCCGCAACCTGTTCAAGCAGGCGATGATCACCGGCATCCGCGCGGACTCGTTCGCGTTCGCCGGCCGCCAACAGAAGAAGCGCCACTTCCGGTCGCTGTGGATCGTGCGCCTGACGGCCGCGGTCAAGGCACACGGCCTGCGCTACTCGGCGTTCATCCACGGCGTGCAGAAGGCCGGCATCAAGCTGAACCGCAAGGAACTCAGCGAGCTCGCGATCCACGATCCGAGCACGTTCGAGTCGATCTGCGGCCAGGCGCGCTCGGCGCTGGCATGATGCGGAACGCGGAGCGTTCCGCGGCATGCACGCGCTCGCGCGCCTTGGATCCCTGGGGCCGCCGCAACGCGGCTTCCTGACGCTGCCGAGGGACGCAACCAACGCCGCTGCGGCGGCCTGAGATGGTGCGGCGCTGGCTTGTTCCGGCGCCGTGTTGCTGTACTGGGCCGTGTTGCTGTACGGAGGTGGGCGGAATGGACACGACAGCTCGACGTGAGCAGTGGCTGCGCCTGGTCGCTGCAGCAGCGGATGCCGCTGCCGTTGCGGACCTCGAGGCGCGCCTGTTCGGCCCCAAGGGCGAGGTGCAGGAACTCGTTCGCAGCGTGACCGCGCTGCCGAAGGAAGAGCGCCCGGCGTTCGGCAAGGCCGCCAACGCGGTCAAGGTCGAGGTCGAGCAGGCCCTGGCGGCCCGGCGCGAGCAGTTCGCGCGCGCGGCACTGGCGCAGGAGCTCGCGGCCACCGACTTCGATCCGACCGAGCCGGGCCCGCGGCCGCAGCGGGGCACGCTGCACCCGATCACGATCGTGCAGAACGAGCTGGTGGACCTGTTCACCAGCATGGGGTTCCAGTGGGAGGACGGGCCCGAGGTCGAGTCCGAGTACTTCAACTTCGACGCGCTGAACATCCCGGGCGACCATCCGGCGCGCGAGAGCCAGGACACGTTCTGGCTGCAGCCGCAGAAGGGACTCGGCAAGAACCTGCTGCGCACGCACACCTCGCCGGTGCAGGTGCGCACGATGCAGCGCTTGGCGAAGAGCGGCACGAAGCCACCGCTGAAGGTGATCGTGCCCGGCCGGTGCTTTCGCAGCGAGACCGTCGACAAGAGCCACGAACACACCTTCTACCAGATGGAAGGACTGGTCGTGGACCGCGACGTCAGCGTGGCGAACCTGATCCACACCATGAAGACCTGCCTGCGCGTGATCCTCGAACGCGAGGTGCAGGTGCGGCTGCGGCCCGGGTTCTTCCCGTTCGTCGAGCCCGGCTTCGAACTCGACGTGAACTGCCCGTTCTGCAGCGGCAAGGGCTGTTCGGTGTGCAAGCAGTCGGGTTGGATCGAGATCCTGCCGTGCGGCATGGTGCATCCGCACGTGCTGCATCAGGGCGGCATCGATCCCGAGCAGTACACCGGTTTTGCGTTCGGCATGGGCCTGCAGCGTGTGGTGATGCTGCGCTACGGCATCGACGACATCCGCCAGTTCATGGGCGGCGACCTGCGCTTCCTGCGGCAGTTCCCGGAGGTGGCCCGATGAAGCTCTCCTTGCGTTGGCTGTCGCGGCACGTCGACCTGCAAGGCATCGAGCCTGGGCAGATCCTCGCCGACCTGACGATGAGCACGGCCGAGATCGAGGGTGTCGAACAGTTCGGCGAAGGCCTCGAATGCCTGGTCGTCGGCCACGTGCGCAAGCGCGAGAAGCATCCCGATGCCGACAAGCTGTCGGTGTGCGAGGTCGACGTCGGCGCCGCCGGCGGCGTGCTGCAGATCGTCTGCGGCGCGCAGAACGTCGCCGCCGGCCAGCGTGTGGTCGTCATCCAGCCGGGCGAGACCTTGCCGGCGAAGGGTGGCAAGGGCGCGCTGAAGATCAAGGTCGGCAAGATCCGCGGCGTCGAGTCGCACGGCATGATCTGCTCCGAGGCAGAGCTGGGCCTGTCCGAAGAGGCTGACGGCATCCTGGTGCTGCCCGACGATGCGCCGATCGGCGCGCGCTTCGTCGACGTGCAGCACGTGCAGGACCACGTGTTCGAGATCGACAACAAGTCGATCAACCACCGGCCCGACCTGTGGGGGCACTTCGGCTTCGCGCGCGAACTGGCGGCGATCTACGGCCGCGACCTGAAGCCGCCGATCGTGCCGATCGCGTTCCCGGCCACGGGCAAGCAGATCAAGGTCGAGATCGACGACCAGGACGCCTGCCCGCGCTACTGCGGCCTCGTGATCGACGGCGTCACCGCCGGGCCGTCGCCGAACGAGCTGCGCTGGCAGCTGGCCGCCGTCGGCCAACGCTCGATCTCGCTGCCGGTCGACCTCAGCAACTACGTGATGCTCGATCTCGGCCAGCCGGTGCACGCGTTCGACGCGCGCCACACCGGCCAGGGCCCGATCCGCGTGCGCCGCGCCAGGAACGGCGAGTCGATCACCACGCTCGACGGCCAGAAGCGGGAGCTTGCCGACCAGGACCTGCTGATCTGCGCCGGCGACAAGCCCGAGGCGCTGGCCGGCATCATGGGCGGTGCCGGCACGATGGTCGCGGCCGACACCACGAGCCTGTTCCTCGAGTCGGCGAACTTCCGCGCCAACACCATCCGCCGCACCAGCATGCGGCTCGGGCTGCGCACCGACGCCAGCGCGCGGTTCGAGAAGGCGCAGGACCCGGCCAACGCCGAGCTGGCGGTGCACCTGTTCGTCGACCTGCTGCAGAAGTACTGCCCGACCAGCAAACCGGCCGGGCCGCTGGTCGATCCGGCGGGCTTCCGCTACCAGGGCAAGCAGATCCTGCTGCGCCGCGCGCGCCTGGCCCAGAAGCTCGGCATCGAACTTCCGGACAGCAAGGTCGCCGCGATCCTGAGCTCGCTCGAGTTCGCCGTCGTCACCGGCGACGAGGGGTTCGAGGTGTCGGTGCCGAGCTTCCGCGCCACCAAGGACATCCACGCCGAAGACGACCTCATCGAGGAGGTCGGGCGCATGTTCCGTTACGACAACATCCCGGAGCGGCCGTTGCACGGCGTGATCGAGCCGCCGGTGCGCAACGAGGAGCTGTTCCTGCAGCGGCGCCTGCTCGAGGTCGCCTGCACCGACCTCGGCTGCAGCGAGGTCTACAACTACAGCTTCGTGCCCGACGCGGTGCTGACCGGCTGCGACGCGCTGCAGCATGCCTACGTGCAGGTGCAGAATCCGGTCGCGCCCGAGCAGAGCCGCATCCGCCGCCACGTGCTGCCGAGCCTGCTCGCCAGTGCGCAGCCGAACCTGCGCCAGCACGCCGAGGTGCGCCTGTGCGAGCGCGGCAAGGGCTACCACGCCGAGATGGCGGATCGCTTCCACCTGCCGCACGAAGTGCACGAGCTGGCGTTCGTCTGGGCGCGCAGCACGGGTGTGCATCCGTTCGGCGAGCTGCGCGAGGCCATCGCGACGCTGCTGCTGCGGCTCGGCTATCCGGCCGCGATGCAGCGCGTCTGGCACGGCAAGGACCAGCCCTGGGTGCATCCGAGCCGCGCCGTGGCGATCGACCGCGACGGCTCGCCGGTCGGCTACGTGGCGCACCTGCATCCCGGTGTCGCGCGCGGCATGGAGTTGCCGCTGACGACCGCGATCGCCTGCCTCGACGTGCGCGCGCTGCTGGCGAACGGCAGGAAGATCGCGCGCTATCAGGCGGTGCCGACGTTCCCGGTGCTGCCGGTCGACGTGGCTGTGCTGGTCGACGAGGCCATGCAGGTGGCACCGGTCGCCGAGTTCCTGCGCACCGTCGGCCGCAAGCTGGTGCGCGACGTGACCTTGTTCGAGGTCTACCGCGGCGAACGGCTGCCGGCCGGCAAGAAGAGCCTGAACTTCACCGTCACGCTCGGTGCCGACGACCGCACGCTGGGCGCCGAGGACGAAGGCAAGTACCTGGGCAAGGTGCGCGAGCAGGCTGCGACGATCGGCGGCGAGCTGCGGGGGTAGACCGGGGAAGAGCTATGCTTGGTGGCCCTCGAGGCAACCATGCAACCACTCCTTCGCCCGCGGCCATTCCTGCACCTGCTCGTCGTCGCACTGGTCTGCGGGGCGGCGGCCGCGCAGACGCCGACCTGGGTCCAGCGCCAGGCGCCGATGCCGTTGAGCCTGTGCGGCGGCGAGGGCGTCTACGACGCAGCGCGCGCCGAGACGATGCTGGTCACCAGGACCGGCTGCAACCAGGTCTGGACCTGGAACGGCATCACCTGGAGCCAGCGACCGACGCCGATGGGCGCGCCGATGGAGGCTTCGAAGTTGTGCTACGACTCGACCCGCCAACGCATCGTCGGCGTGTTCGGCAACCAGTCGACCGGTCTGCAGACCTGGGAATGGGACGGCACGCAGTGGCTGCTGCGCGCGACCGGCGGCCTGCAGGGGCGCTACGCGTTCGGGCTCGCGTACGACGCCGCGCGGGCGGTGACGGTGCTGTTCGGCGGCTACAACGGCAGCTCGTACGGGTTCGCCGACACCTGGACCTGGGACGGCCAGACCTGGACGCAGGTAGGCAACGGCGGGCCGACGCCGCGGTGGAACAGTGCGATGGTCTACGACGCGCAGAGCCAGACCGTGGTGCTGTTCGGCGGCGAGGGACGCAACTCGTCCTCGACGCTCGTCTACGGCGACACCTGGGAGTGGAACGGATCCCAGTGGGTGAGCCACTTCGGCTTGCCGGGACCGGCCGCGCGCCGCAACCACGGCATGGCCTACGACTCCGACCGGCACCGCACCGTGCTGTTCGGTGGCGGCACGCTCCAGAACGATCTCACCGACACCTGGGAATGGAACGGCTCGGCGTGGACGCAGCTGCAGCCGCTCGGCAATCCCGGCATCGCGACCGCCGGCATCGCCTACGACAGCGCACGCGGCGTGATGGTGACCTGGCGCGGGGTGCAGAACCCGTCGCAGACCTGGGAGTACGTCGCCGCACCGGGTCTGCCAGCGACCTTCGCCAGCTACGGTGTGGGCTGCGCCGGTCCGGACGGTGTGCC
>JBGARS010000132.1:0-9037 GCA_044230075.1 Planctomycetota bacterium
GCGGCCGGCGGCGAGCAGTGCATGGCTCTGCTGCCAGCCGCTGTGCTGCAGGCAACCGGACAGCAGCGCGAGCACCAGGGCCGGCGCGGCAGCGGTGAATGCGGTGCCCGGCAGCGTGCACAGTCGTTCGGCGGTGGCCGCGCCGCCGGCGAGCCTGGGCAGCGTGACCAGCCGGGTCGCGCGCGAGGCCGTGCTGAGGGTGCGCCCCGTGTCGCCGGCGGCGCCGGCGTGCAGCAGGTGCGGCAACAGCAGCCGCGCGAGCTGCGTCGAGGGCAGCAGCGCCGCACCGGCGAAGCGCGTCGCCACCGCATAGAAGCCGGCCGCGCCGTTGCCGAAGCACAGGGCCACGAACCAGATGTCGCCGGCGGTGAGGACCCCGTGCAGCCCTTCGGCCGTAGCCACGGCGAGCCCCGTGCGCCAGCGCGGCAGCGACGGCACGGCCGCCACGTGGCCCGGGTCCGCCGCGGCGGCGGGGATGCGGCGGATGGCCGGCAACGCGAGCAGGGCGTAAGTGCAGCGGGCGCCGAGGCCGATCGCCGCCAGCTCCACCAGGTCGCGGCCGCCGGTGGCGAGCCAGCCCAGCACCAGCAGCAACTGCAGCAGCGCCGTGCCGGACTCCAGCATCACCTCGGCGCGGGTGCGGCCGGTGGCGTCGAGCAGGTTCTTCAGATCGAACGCGCCGGGCACCGCCTGCAGCAGGCACAGCGTCCAGAACCACGGGTCGTCGGTGCGCGCGAACGCCACCGCGATGCCGAGGCCGGCGAGGGCCGAGCCGATCACCAGCCGCGTGCGGATGGCAGTCAGCAGCAGGTCGCCGGCGGCGGTGGGCTGGTGGGTGACCGCGCGGGTCAGCAGGTTGCGCACGCCGGCCCCCGCGAGCACGCCCAGCAGCGCCGCGACCGCGGTGCCCTGCGCGTAGATGCCGAGCCGTTCCGCGCCGAGCGCGCGGCCGATGCAGAGGAACGACACCAACTGCAGCAGGCGCTGGCCGAACACGCCGACCAGCAGCGTCGCGAATGTGCTGCGCACGGCGTGCTTCACGGCGATGACATCGGCCGGATGCGACGTCAGGCCGTAGTCGGGCTGCGCGCCGCCGGGCGTCAGTCGCTGCGGCCGTCGGCGGCGAGTGGCCAAGCCGGCCCGGGCCGGTAGCGCATGCGCAGGCCCGCGGGGCGCCGTTCGGACAGCCGCCCCGAGATGGCCTGCACGAGGCCGGCGAGGCCGTTGTGGTCCGGCGCCGTGCTCGAGCACCAGATGTGGCCATAACCGAACAGCCACGACAGGAAGCGCTGGCGCAGCGTGGCGTGCTCGCGCGCCAGGGCCCGCAACAGGGCTGGTCCGAGTTCCGCGGTCACCGTCTGCGTGGTCACGCCGGGCAGGCCGTACAACGCGCGGCCGGTGTGCACGACCGGCGTGCCGGCCAGCAGCGCGACACTCGCCAGCGGGTGATTCACCGTCAAGGTGGCGAGGCCCGCGCAGGCGGCATCGGCGGCGGCGTGCGGGCCGACGAAGTGCAGGCGCACGGGCGAGGCCAGACCGAGCAGTTCGCGGTGGTCGATGCCGCGCGGTGGCACGACGATCACCAGCACCAGCTGGGAGTCGACCTGGGCGGCGGCACCGGCAGCGGCGACGATCAGTTCCCGGTGGGTGGGGGGCGCCTGCGCATCGAGCCGCAGCCGCTCGTCGACGCCGTCTTGCAGCAGCAGGGTCACGAACGGCGTCGCGGGCAATTCGAACGCCCGGCCGTCGAACTCGGCGGTCGGCGCCATCGCCTGGCGCCAGCCGATCAGCGCTTGCCGCAGGCCGCTGCGACCATGCCAGCGAGCGGCGGCCACCAGGTCGTGAACCCGCGCGGTCAGCGACGGGCGCAGCACCTCGCGGCGCGTCAGGGCGCTCGGGCTCGAGCGCGCCAGCGTGTTCGTCAGGCAGGCCGCGAGCAACGACGGCTCGTTCTTCACCACCCGGTACTCGCCCGCGTGCCGGCGCAGCGCCGCGGCGTCGCCGTCGAGGCCGTCGCCGTCGACCTGCAGCGTGTGCGGCAGCAGGCCGTCGCCGGTCCACAACACCCGCGTGCCGGTCTCGCGGGCGACGAAGTGCAGCAGCGCGTGCGCCGCGCTGCGCCGCTGATGCAGCAACAGCAGGTCGGGCCGTTCCGCCTCGAACCAGCGCACGAGACCCGGCAGCAGGCAGGCGAGACGGCGCCGGTAGTGCTCGACGCGCTGGCGCTGCTGCCGATGCGACCGCGCCGGGCCGAGCCTCTGGCACTCGCGCTGCGCCAGTTCGTCGAGCGGCGCCCGCATCGCATCGGCCGGGCCGGTGCCGACCAGCGCGCTGTCGATCGACTGCCGGCGATAGAACGTGAACGCGACCGGGTCGACGCAGACCGCGGTGATGGCATGGCCGTCCTGCCGCAGTTCGCGCAGGAGGCGCTCGTGCAGGTGGAAGCGGTCGATGCCGGGCGCGGCGAACGCGATGGTGCCCATCCATCCGTCCGATCGGTTGCCGCGGCATGCTGCCTTGACGCCATGGAAGCTGCCGCGGCATCGGCGCATCGCGTTACGGTTCGCCGGTGGGCAATCGGTGGTATCCCACGCTGCCACTCGCCGACGCACCTGCTACACTTCCGCGCGCCTGTCCGTCCCTTGGCGTCGACCCACCCGATCGCCACACCTGCCCATCTCGAGGCCCGAGGATCCCTGATGCTGCGTTCCCTTCTCGTTCCGTTCGCAGTGGCTGCTGCGCTTTCCACCGTCGCCATCGCGCAGACCCCGGCCTCGGGGTTCGTGATCGACACCGTGATCGGCAGTGGCCTGCAAGCTCCGCTCGACTTCTGCTTCCTTGCCGACGGCCGGGTCCTGATCGCCAACCGGGCTGGTGACGTGTCCATCTATGCCGGCGGTGCGCCGGTGACGATCGGCACGGTGCCCAGCGTCGAATCTGGCGGTGAGCGCGGCCTGTTGAGCATCACTTCGGACCCCGACTTCGACCAGAACGGCTTCATCTACGTCTATTACTCGAGTTCGCTGGATGCCTTCATGCATCTGGACCGCTTCACCTGCACCGGTGCGTTGTCCAGCCCGGGCAGCACGAGCGTGTCGTTCGCGACGGCGAGCCGCCGCGTGATCCTGGCCGCCATCCCCGACAATGCGTTCAATCACAATGGCGGGTCGACGCGATTCGGCCCCGACGGCAAGCTGTACCAGACCATCGGCGACGACGCGGTCGGCTGCAACGCCTCGCAAAACACGAGTTCCTCGCTCGGGTGCCTGCTGCGGATGAACGTCGATGTCGCCGTGCTTGGCAGTGGTGGCAACACGACGCCGCCGTCCTTCTCAGCCATCGATCCCGGCGACAACCCGCTCAGCGTCAACACCGACATCAGCCAACTGGTGCTAGCTCATGGCCTGCGCAATCCGGTCCGTATGGAGATCGACCAGCTCACTGGCAACTGCTACATCGGCGACGTCGGCCAGAGTGCGATCGAGGAGTACTCGGAATACGAATACCCGGCCGTCGGTGCGCTGCCGCTGCGCAACTTCGGTTGGCCGTGGCGCGAGGGCACCAGCAGCTACACCACTTGCAGCGGTTCGTTGCCGCCGGGTCTGGTGCCGCCGATCGCCGAGGTGAACCGCAGTTCGTTCCCTGGCTGGCAGTCGGTGATGGGTGGTCCGCGCTATCGCAACCAGGGGGGCATGTTCGACTTCGGCCCCGCGTTCGAAGGCGACGCGTTCTTCCTCGACTTCTTCGCCGGCGACATGCGACGGCTGGACTACACCGGTGGCGCCTGGCCGGCAGCAGTCAGTTGGGGCACCGGCTTCGTCGGCGTTTGCTCGCTGCGGCAAGGCCCGGACGGCGGGCTCTGGTTCTGCCAGAACACGTCGACGAGTCCGTCGAGCGGCGGCACGCTGAAGCGCATCCGCCCGCTCGGCCCGACCAACAGCGTGCAGGCGATCAGCGGCAGCGGCCAGGTGGGCACTGCCGGCGAGACGTTCCCGATGCCGATCGTGGCGCGCGTGTTCGACACGCTCAGCAACCCGCTGCCGGGTGGGAGCGTCAGCTTCGCGGTCACCGGGCCAGGCATCCTGTCGACCACCAACCCGGTGATCGCCGATGCCAACGGCTACGCACAGACGACGGTGACCGCGAACAGCGCCACGGGCGGCGCCATCACGATCACCGCCAGTACCCCGGGATCCCAGACGAACGGCGTCTTCTCGCTGTTTTCGCGCAAGATCACGATCACGCCGGCGGGCTCCCTGTTGGTGGTTTCGGTTGCGAACACGACCAACGCGGTGCCGGCCCAGGTGCCGTTGATCATCGCGATGTCGTTCCCGCACACGCCGCTGCTGCCGACGTTCTTCGGCACCGTGTTCACCAATCCCTACGTCTCCACGACGCTGGTGCTCGAGGACGCGTTCGGCCACTTCCCCAAGCCCGCCTGGGCCGGCACGGGCGGCATGGGTACTCCCGGCCTGACGAAGGTCTATACGGTCCCGGCCGGCCTGTTGACCGGCTACCGGATGACCTTCCAGGCCGTCGGCTTCGATCCGATCACCGGCTGGTTCCGGACCAACGCCGAGGTCCGGCAGTTCTGATCGAGGCCGCGCCTGCGGCTCGGACTCGATCCGGACGCTCCCAATGCTCCTGCGGAGCGTTGGGTCGGTTCTGATCGAGGCGTGACCCGGGGCGATCCTGGCGCGGAGCGGGATCAGCAGCCAGCGGTGGGCGTGTGCCTTGGCGGACTCACGGCGCGGCTCGCGACGTGCGGCAGAGGGCCAGTCCGCCCTTGACCGTTGGGGGAGGGGTCCGCACAATCCTCGCCCCCTTTCCCCGGAACCCGCCCACTTCCCATGTCGCGTCCGTTGGCAGTGATCTGCCTGGCTGCCGGCCTCGGCAAGCGCACCAAGGTCCGCATGCCCAAGGTGTTGCTGCCGTTGTGCGGGCGTACGTTGGCAGCTTCGGCGCTGGCGGCGGTGGCGCCGTTGCAGCCCGAGTGCACGATCGTCGTGCTGCACCACCAAAAGGACGCGGTGCAGCAGTCATTGACGGCGGCGATCGGCAGCACGCTGCGGGACGTGCGCTTCGTCGACCAGGGTGCACCGAAGGGCACCGGCCACGCGGTGCAGGTGGCGATGGCGGCGCTAGGGACCTTCGTCGGCGACGTGCTGGTCGTCTACGGCGACTGCCCGCTGATCACGACCGACACGCTGCGCGAACTGCGCGAGCTGCGCGCGGGCGGTGTGCCGTGTGCGGTGCTGACCGCCTGTCCCGAGGACACCAGCGGACTCGGCCGCATCCTGCGGGACGAAGAGGGGCGCTTCGTCGGCATCCGCGAGGAGCGCGACTGTGACGACAGAGAGCGCGCGATCGACGAGATCAACGCCGGCTTCTACTGCTTCGACAGCCAGTCGCTGCGTGCAGCGCTGAGCGGTCTGCAGCCCAACAACGCCCAGGGTGAGTACTACCTGACCGATGCGGTGGCACACTTCGCCCAACAGGGCAGTGATGTGCCGACCCTGGAAGTCGGCGACGCGACCGAGATCCAGGGCGTGAACTCGCTGGTCGACCTCGCGAACGCGCGGCTCGTGATGCAGGAACGCATCCTGCTCGAGCACCTGCAGAACGGGGTTCTGATCACCGATCCGGGCACGACCTGGATCGACCATGGCGTGCAGATCGGCGCCGACACGCGCATCCTGCCATGCACGGTGATCGGCAGCGGTTGCGTGATCGGCAGGAACTGCGAGGTCGGCCCGTTCGCGCACCTGCGCGGGGGCACGGTGCTCGAAGACGGCGCCGAGATCGGCAACTTCGTCGAGGCCAAGAAGACCGTGATGGGCCCCGGGGCCAAGGCCAAGCACCTGACCTATCTCGGCGACGCGACGGTCGGCGCGCGTGCCAACATCGGCGCCGGCACCATCACCGCCAACTACGACGGGGTGGACAAGCACGCGACCCGGATCGGCGAGCGCTGCTTCGTCGGCAGCGGGACCGTGATCGTCGCCCCGAGCCAGCTCGGCGACCATTCGATGACCGGTGCCGGCGCGATCGTCAAGCGCGGCAGCGTCATCGGTCCAGGAGAAGTGTGGGTCGGCGTGCCGGCGAAGAAGCTGAAGCAGCGCGATCTGCCGTCTGCCGGCGCGTCGCCGGCCAAGGGGAAGGCATGAGCATGCGCGGCGAACGACTTCGCGTATTCACCGGCACCGCACACCCGCGCCTCGCGCAGGACATCTGCGCGTTCATGGGCGTGCCGCTGGGAGCTGCGTCGCTGCAGCGCTTCCCGGACGGCGAGCTCAACCTGAAGGTCGAATGCGACGTACGTGGCGCCGACGTCTTCGTCGTGCAGCCGACGTCGCCGAACGTGCACGAGCACCTGTTCGAGCTGCTCTCGTTCGCCGACTGCCTGCGGCGCGCGTCGGCCGATCGCATCACCGCGGTGATCCCGTACTTCGGCTACGCGCGCAAGGACCGCAAGGACGAGGGGCGCGTGCCGATCAACGCCAAACTGGTCGCCAACCTGCTGACGACGGCGGGCTACAACCGGGTCGTGGCCGTCGACCTGCACGCGGCGCAGATCCAGGGCTTCTTCGACATCCCGGTCGACCACCTGTACGCGCGGCCGGTGATGATCGAGCGTGTGCGACAACTCGACACGCAGAACGTCATGGTCGTGTCGCCGGACATCGGTGGCACCAAGCTGGCGCGCGCCTACGCGAAGGACCTCGGCTGCGACCTCGCGATCATCGACAAGCGGCGTGTCAGCGGTGAGCAGACCGTCATCGAGCACGTCATCGGCGACGTCAAGAACCGCGATGTGCTGCTGGTCGACGACATGGTCAGCACCGGTGGCTCGATCGTCGATGCGGCGCGCATCGTCAAGCTCAAGGGCGCGCGCAAGGTGTTCATCATCGCCACGCACGCCGTGCTGTGTGGCAATGCCGTCGAGCGCCTCAACTCCGCCGACGTCGAGAAGATCCTGTTCGCCGACACCGTGCCCGTGCACGAGAAGCACATCGCCCGGCTCGAAGTCTGTTCGATGGCGCAGCTGCTGGCGCGCGCGATCGACCGCATCCACCGCAGCGAGAGCGTCAGCATCCTGTTCGAGAGTGAGCGGTGACCGCTGCACGCCGGACTCCATCCAAGATCGAATACATCGGAACGAGGTAGAACCATGAAAGTCGTGAGCATGAAGGCAGAGCGTCGTACCGCGCTCGGTCGCAATCAGGTCAAGCAGCTGCGTGCGCAGGGCTGGCTGCCCGCCGTCGTCTACGGCGAGGGCGAGGAGCCGGTCTCGATCTCCATCTCGGAGTGGGAGCTCGAGCAGCACGTCAAGGCGCACCACAAGGTGTTCCAGCTCGAGATCGCCGGCGCGTCGCAATCGGCGCTGCTGCAGGAGGTCGCCTGGCAGGCGACGACCGATCGGCCGCTGCACGTCGATTTCAAGCGCGTCGACCTGACGAAGCCGATCGAGACCGAGGTCGAGGTCACGCTGATCGGGTATCCGGTGGGTCTCAGCAAGGGTGGCGCCCTGAACAAGGACCACATGGTGCTGACCGTGCGGTGCCTGCCGACCGCGATCCCGGAGCTGATCGAGCACGACATCAGTGCGCTCGAGCTCGATCAGGCGCTGCAGGCTGGCCAGGTCGTGCTGCCGGAAGGCGTCACGCTGGTCACCCCGCCGCAGACGCCGGTCTGCCACGTGGCGTTGGCCGTGGTGGTGGAGGCTGCTGCGGCTCCGGCCGAGGCACCCGCCACCGAGGCTGCGCCCGCGGCGCCGGCGGCTCCCGCCGGCAAGGCCGCCCCCGGCAAGACCCCGCCTGCGAAGGGATAGCGAGCTGGCGCGGTCGGGGCCTTGCCTGTCGAGGCGCCGCCGCGTAGCTTTCTCGCCCCCCAGAAGCCGCCATGGGCTGGCACCGCATCGTTCTCGGCATCGGCAATCCCGGCGCCGACTACGAACAGACCCGACACAACGTCGGGTTCATGGTGCTCGACCTGCTGGCCCAGCGACTGGGAATCGCCTTCGAACGGCTCGAGCGGCGCGCGGACGACGGTTCGCGTGTCTTCTCGGGCAAGGTGAAGGCGAAGGTCTGCGAGGGTCGCCGGAAGGGACGTTCGTTCCTGCTGGTGAAGCCGCAGACCTATGTGAATCTGTCCGGTGAAGTGGCGGTTCCGCTGCTTCGCCACTCCGGCCTCGCGCCGGATTCGCTCTTTGTGATCGTCGATGACCTGAACCTACCGCTGGGCCGGATGCGCATCCGGCCGTCGGGCAGCGCGGGGGGCCACAACGGCCTCAAGTCGATCCAGCAACTGCTGGGCTCGGACGCGTTTCCCCGTCTCCGTCTCGGTATCGGGCAACCTTCGCGCGACGTGCCGGATGCGGCGTCGCCGCGCGGCGGTTCCGAAGGACTGCGTTCGGCTGGCCTGCGTGCTGCAGACTGGCCGGATTTCGTCCTGGCTCCTTTCCTCCCGGAGGAACGTGAGGTTCTCGGTCGCGTGCTCGCACGTGCCGTCGACTGCGCCCAGGCGTGGATCGAGGGCGCGGACGTGCAAACCCTGATGGGAACCTACAACAGCCCCGAACAGCCGAACGGATCCAGCGATCCTCGTCCGTCTGGCGGGTCCTGATTCCACTGACTCTGACACGGGCGTCCGCCCGGGAGATTGAAGACTTGCAACGCACCCGCACCTACGAATGCATGTGCCTCCTCGACAACCGGGAGGTGCGCAAGGGCTGGCAGCCGCTGAAGGAAGCGATGCTCGGCCTGTTCCAGAAGCACGGCGCCAAGATCCTCAGCGGCAAGCGCTGGGACGAGCGGCGACTGGCCTACTCGATCAAGGGTCAGCCGCGCGGCACCTACCTGCTGATCTACTTCACCGCCGACACGCAGGGGCTGACGGCGCTGCGCCGCGGCCTCGAAGCGACCTTCGGCACGATCCCAGCCAACGTCGCGCTGCTCGACGGTTCCGGTCTGTCGCGCGACAACCGGCTGACACCGGGCCTGCTGCTCAACGCGCTGTTCGCGACGCGCAGCAGCCG
>JBGARS010000133.1:0-6538 GCA_044230075.1 Planctomycetota bacterium
GTGCCGATGACGGCGAAGTTGCGGGCCTCGGCGCGCGAGTACTCGAGCAGCTTGCGCACGCGCTGCTTCATGTTGGTGGCGGCGGTCAGCTGCAGATAGGCGTCGAGCGGCAGGCGTGCGCGCCGCAGCGTGCCGTCGGCCGCTTCGGCCGTCAGGTCGAACAGGTTGCTGCGGTCGCGTTCGAGCAGGTCGCCGGCGATCGTGATCTTGTGGCGCGAGCTCGGCGGTAGGTCGGGGAAGACCCTGGCGATGGCGGCATCCTGCAGGCGGTAGCAGCCGAGTGCGGCCAGCGCCGGTTCGATGTCCTGCTCGGACAGGGGCACCCCGAGCCCGCGGCACAGTTCCCGCGCGCGGTCGGCGCTGGCGGACGACGAGCCGGTCTCGGGCAGGAACAACGCCTCGACCCGTTGCGGTCCGAGCGCGCGCTGCGCCAGCGCGGCGCACACGGCGGAGTCGACGCCGCCGCTGACGGCCACGACCGCGCCGCGGCGATGCAGGTCGCGCGCGATGGTCCGCCGCAGCCAGGCCTCGATGCGCGCGCACTCGGCGGCGGCGTCGAGTTGCAGCACGTATGGGCCGAATTCGTTCGTCGTGATGCTCATCGCGGTTGGTCGTCCGTTGGACCGTGGGTGGCGTCACGACGGTTGCTCAGCACGTCCGGTGGTCGGCGATCGAGTCGCCGGCACAGTTCCGTCGTGCGCTCCGGCAGCCGGCGCAGCACGTGTTCGCGCAGCAGCTGCAGCGTCAGCAGGCCGCACAGCGCCATCGCCTCGCGTTCGGACGTGCGCCCGCCGCTGCGCCGCGCCTTGTCGACCAGCATCTGCGCGGCCTTGCCGTCGACGAGTTCGTCGTCGCGCAGCCGCGCCGGTGACAGCAGCTCGTCGACGTAGTGCTCGCGCCCGGGCCCGAACAGCGCGGAGGCGACCGGCGCGCGGTATGGCTGCTTGGTGCGCTGGGCGACGTCCGGCGGCAGGTGCCGCGTCGCCAGTTCCCGCAACACCACCTTCGTGCGCAGGCCGCGCAGCTTCCAGCCATCGGGCAGGCCGTTGCACAGCGCCACCACATCCGGGTCGAGGAACGGGTAGCGCGCTTCGACCCCGTGCGCGAGCGCGACGCGGTCGCCCTGGCTCGCCAGCAGGTATGGCGACAGGAACGACGCCAGCTCGGTCGCCTGGGCCTGCGCGAGCGGTCGCCAGCGAGCCGCGTCGGCGGGCAACAACGCGGCGAGCGCGGCATGCGGCTGCGCGCGTTCGCGGTCGGCAGCCGGCAGGGGGCGCAGCACGCGCGTCGCCCAGGCGCCGTTGTGCCAGCGCAGGCGATGGCTGTGGAACGGGTCCTCCGTGTGGCCGAGGTCCTTGCCGTAGAACGCTTGCCACATGGCGCCGGCGCGCTGGTCGCTGCTGGCGACGAAGTCGTGCACGCGACCGAACAGTGCCGGCCGCGCCGTCGACTGCGGCTGCCGGACCCAGAACCGGCGCACCCGGTCCTCGAGGAACACGCTGTAGCCGCCCAGCAGTTCGTCGGCGCCTTCGCCGGTCAGAACCGCCTTGATGCCCTGCTGCTGCACGAGGTTCGACAGCAGGAACATCGGCACCGGCGCGGTGCGCAAGAGCGGTGTTTCACAGTGCCAGACGACCTCCGGCAGGTGTGTGCCGATGTCGGCTTCGCGGCAGAGGATCTCGTGGTGCTGCGTGCCCAGCAGTTGCTGCACGCGACGCTGTGGCGCGGTCTCGTCGAATGCGGCGTCTTCGAAGCGAACCGCGAACGTCTGCAGCGACGCACCCGCGTGCACCGCGAGCGCCGTCGTCACCGACGAGTCCAGGCCGCCGCTGAGATAGGCGCCGACCGGCACGTCGGCGCAGAGCCGCAGTTGCACGGCACGGCGCAGGTGGGCTTCGAGTGCATCGGCGGCATCGGCGAGCGAGCGCGGGCCGTCGGCGCGCACCCGCAGGTCCGGCCGCCACCAGGTCGTGTGGTGCGGCGCGGTGCCGCCGAATGCGATCGCCTCGGCGGGAGCCACGCTGTGCACACCGGCGAACAGGCTGCGCGGCGCCGGCGCCGACCACATCGTGAAGGTCTGGTGCAGCGCGACCTGGTCCAGCCGCGGCGCCACGCGACCGCCGGCGAACAGCGCCTTGGCCTCGGAGGCGAACACGACGGCGTCGGGCAGCTCGGCGTAGAACAGCGGCACGATGCCGAAGCGGTCTCGCACCAACAGCAACCGCTGCGCGCGCGTGTCCCAGATTGCGGCGGCGAACTGCCCGTTGAGTCGTTGCCACGCCTGCTCGCCCCACTCTTCGTAGGCGTGCAGCAGCACCTCGACGTCGCTGTGGCTGCGAAACCGGTGACCGAGCCGTTCGAGTTCGCGGCGACGGTCGACGTGGTCGTAGATCTCGCCGTTCGCGACCAGCCAGAGCGACTCGTGCTCGTTGGCGAGCGGCTGCGCGCCGCCGGCGAGGTCGACCAGCGACAGGCGCGTGTGGGCGAGGCCGCAACGGCGGTCGAGGTGGAAGCCATGGCCATCGGGGCCGCGGTGCTGCAGCAGCGCGGCCATGCGCTGCAGTTCCCGCAGGTCGGGTGGCGCCCTGCGTTCGGCTACCAGGACGCCGGCTATGCCGCACATGAGCGGGGCAAGCGGCGGCGGCGGAGATGCGGGGGCGGCATGCCTCTTCGATAGGGGGGCTGTGCGGTTGGCGCCATCAGCCCAGCGGCGACCCCGTTCTGCGTCTTGTGGGGTAGGTCGTCGTTCTACGACGGACCGCGAACGTGGTACCCCGCAGCCGCAGGAGCGAACGTACGTGCTGCTGGACGTGGCGGTGGCGCAGAGACAAGATCGGCTCCGCTGCCGCCGCCGTTCTCGCGACGCGTCCGGCCGCGATGCAGGGCTGCGCCGATGACCGGACTCCAGGATCCCGACGACCCATGCACGCGCCGCACCTTCTTGCGGCAGGCTCTCGTCGCCAGCTCGACCGTGGCGGTCGCTCCGTTGGTCGGGTGTGCGACCGCGAGTGCACGCGATCTGGACCTCGTGCTGCGCGGCGGCACGGTCGTCGACGGCACCGGCAAGGCGGGTTTCGTCGCCGATGTCGGCCTGCGTGGTGACCGCATCGTCGCGATCGGCGCGCTCGGCCCGGCCCGCCGCGTGGTCGATGCGCGCGGCTTGGTCGTCGCGCCCGGCTTCGTCGACGTGCATGCGCACAGCGACCTGCGGCGCAACCCGGCGGCGCAGAGCAAGGTGTTCCAGGGGGTGACGTTGGACGTCACCGGACCGGACGGTGGCTCGCCGTTCCCGTTGCCCCGGTCGGCGCCGGCAGGCGAAGTGGTGCGCGCGGCGGCCGGGTGCACGAGCTTCGACGCGTGGTCGCGCGAACACGGTCCGATCGCCATCGACATCGGCGCCTACGTCGGGCACGGAACCGTGCGCGAACTGGCGGTCGGGCCGGTCGGCAGGGCGGCTTCGGCGCAGGAGCTGGATGTGATGCGCGACCTGGTGGAACAGGCACTGGCGCAGGGTGCAACAGGCCTGTCGTCGGGCCTCGAGTACTTCCCGGGCAACATGGCGCCGACCGACGAACTGGTCGCGTTGTGCACCGTGGCCGCGCGCTGGAATCGCCCCTACGTCAGCCACATCCGCAACGAGGACGACCGCGTGCTGGAAGCGGTCGACGAGGCGATCGAGATCGGGCGTCGATCCGGTGTCGCGGTGCTGATCTCGCATCTGAAGATCGGCGGCCCCACCAACTGGCCCAAGCTCGACGCGCTGCTGGAACGCATCGAGGCGGCGCGCGCCCAGGGGCTCGACCTGCACTGCGATGCCTATCCCTACGAGGCGTGGTCGACGAGCCTCGCGACCAACTTCCCGGGCTGGGCCAAGGACGGCGGCCAGTTCATCGCACGGCTGCAGGACCGGGCCGAACGCGACCGCATGCGCGCCGAGACCGAGCAGGCCGTCGCCGCGAACGGTGGCTGGGGCACGCTGATGCTGGGCGGCGGGCTCGCGGCTGCCGACCGCGACCTGCTCGGTCGTCGCGTCGACGCGGCCGCGGCGGATCGTGGCTGCGATCCGTTCGAGTTGGCGTGCGAACTGCTGACGCGCGGCAACGTGTCGATCCTCGGCTTCGGCATCAGTGAGCACGACATGGACCGCATCCTGACGCAGCCCTGGTGCATGGTCGCCTCCGACGGCAGCGCCGTGACCGCGAGCGGTCTCGGCGGCGGTCACCCGCGTTCGTTCGGCGCGTTCCCGCGCGCGTTCCGCCGCTACGTGCGCGACCAGCGCGCCGTGACGCTCGAGGAGATGGTGCGCAAGATGACCTCGCTGCCGGCGCAGATGCTGCGGCTCACCGATCGCGGCGTGCTGGCGGTGGGCAAGTGCGCCGATGTCGTCGCCTTCGATGCCGCGCGCTTCACCGACCGCGCGACCTATCTCGAGCCGCAGCGATACGCCGAGGGTGTCGAGTACCTGATCGTCAACGGGGTGCTGGCAGTCGACCGCGGGGCGCAGACCGAGGCCAGGGGCGGCAAGGTCGTGCGCGGCGGCGCCTGAACGACAGCCCGTCGCAGAAGTCCCGATGCGGTCTCGCGCCGGTGGCAGCGCGAGTTCACGCCGCAAACCGGGTCCTTGCGGCACGTGGCCGCGGGCGCCCTGGCCTGTCGCATGCCGATCAGCGGCCCGGGGGACCACATGACGGTTTCGGGAGACCTTGCCACCATCGATCTGGCGGACCTGTTGCAGAACATCCAGGTCCATGCGCGCACCGGCACGCTGACGCTGGTGTCGGAAGAAGGTCGTTCGCGCGTGTTCTTCCGCGACGGCAACATCGCCATGCTGAGCAGCGATGGCCGTGCACCGCTGACCGATCGGCTGGTCGCCGCCGGTCTGTTGTCGCAACGCAAGCTCGAAGCCGTGCAGAAGAAGCAGCGCGGCGGCCGGCGCTGCACGGCCGAGATCCTGGTCGGTGCGCGCGTGCTCTCGGCCGAGGCCCTGCTCGAAGCCGCCGAGGACTTCCTGACCGAGGACGTCGCCAACCTGGTCGCGTCGGCCAAGGGCGAGTTCGAGTTCGTCGAAGGCGACGAAGCACCGCGCGGTTTCGATCCCGACGAAGCGAGCCTGCCGCTGGCGTTGCCGGTCGCGCCGATGATCCTCGAGGCCACGCGCCGCGTCGACCACTGGGTCGAGATCCGCAAGTTCCTGCCGACCGACTCGATGCACTTCGTCGTGCGCGAAGGTGCGCACTGCCGGTCCGACGTCGAGGACCCCGAGTTCGCCGAGCAGCTGCTGCAGGCGCTGAACGGTTCGCGCAGCGTGCGCGAGCTGTCGGACCTGTTCCCGAACCGGCGCTTCCTCTGCTACAAGCTGCTCGCCGACCTGGTGCGCGATCGCACCGCGCGGCCGGCCGGCGCCGACGACCTGCTCGAGATCGCCGACGTCGTCGAGGTCGAGGATCCGGCCCGCGCGCGTGAACTCGTGCGCCGCGCGTTGGACATCGAACCGCACCACTGCGGTCTGCTGGACGCCGAAGCGCGCCTGTGCGAGCAGCTCGGCGAGGCCGTCAAGGCGTCGGCCGCGCGCAAGCTGGCGGCGCACCTGCATCTCGAGTCGGGCCGCACCGACGAGGCGCTGCTCGAACTCGAACGCGCGCAGCAGCTG
Source organism: Planctomycetota bacterium (assembly GCA_044230075.1). Classification (GTDB taxonomy): domain Bacteria; phylum Planctomycetota; class UBA1135; order UBA1135; family UBA2386; genus JAEUHS01. Next base: position 5,651 of record JBGARS010000133.1, read on the forward strand.
ACGCCGTCGGATCCGAGCCTGTGGGAACGTTCGTTCGCGGTCGCGGTCGCCCAGGGCCGGCGTGAGGACGCGCTGCGCGACGGCATGCACCTGGTCGGCCTCTACCGGGCGCCGGGCCTGCACGTACGCGCCCGCGACGTGCTCGAACGTCTGCTGCGCATCGACCCCGACGACCCGACGCTGCACATCGAACTGGCACGTTGCCGCGTCGACTGCGGCCAGTCGCAGGAGGCAGTCAAGAACCTCGCCCGCCGCGGCAAGCTGCTGATCGGCCGCCAGGACTACACGACCGCGCGGCTGATCTACGAGGAGATCCTGACCATCGAGCCCGGCAGCCGCGAGGCGAGCCTGTCGGTCGAGATGATCGACAAGGAGATCTTCATCCGCCGCCGCGAACGCAAGCGCCGCCTCGTGCGCGTGTGCCTGACCGGCTGCATCGTCGCCGTGCTCGGCGTCGCCGCCGGCATCGACCTGGTCGCGCGCCGCGCGTGCCTGGAGACGCATTCGCTGATCAGCCGCGAACGCATGGTCGAGCAGCGGCAGTACCAGGAAGCGATCGGGCTGTGGGAAGCGGTGCGCACGCGCAATCCGTATTCGCTGTCGGCGCTGTTCGAGATCCCGCGCCACATCGCCGATCTGCGCGAGCGGCTGCAGGAGACGTCGATGCTGGACCTCGGCGCCGGGCGCTGAGCGCGGCGGCCGGCTGGTTGCGCGGCGCCCGCATGCTCATGATGGTGGCATGCAGCCATCACCACCGGACGGTTCTGCCGCGCACCGCACGGAACACGACGCGATGGGGGCCGTGCCGGTGCCCGCCTCGGCGCTCTACGGCGCCGAGACCGCGCGCGCGGCGAGCTGGGCGTTCACCCCACACCGCCTGCCGCTGCC
>JBGARS010000133.1:6548-8908 GCA_044230075.1 Planctomycetota bacterium
CGCGCTCGGCCAGCTGAAGGCTGCCGCTGCGCGTGCGAACGGTGCTGCGGGCCGCCTGCCGCCGGCGACCGCGCAGGCGATCGAGCGTGCCGCGCTCGAGGTCACAGACGGCCGGCACGATGCGGAGTTCGTCGTCGACCTGTTCCAGACCGGTTCGGGCACGTCGTCGCACATGAACGCCAACGAGGTGATCGCCAACCGCGCCGGCGAACTGCTCGGCTCTGTGCGCGGCAGCGGCGCCGTGCACGCGCACGACCACGTGAACCTGGGCCAGTCGAGCAACGACGTGATCCCGTCGGCGATCCGGCTGGCGGCGCTGGCGCTCGGCGAACGGCAGCTGTTGCCGGCGTTCGCGCACCTGGCGACGGCGCTGCACGAGCTCGGCGACTGCCACTGGCACGACCTGCGCAACGGCCGCACGCACCTGATGGCGGCGATGCCGATGCGCTTCGGCCAGCAGTTCCGCGGCATGGCCGAGGTCGTGCAGGCTCTTGCCGCGCGGCTGGCCGCGTCGCTCGACGCCTGCCGCGACCTGCCGCTCGGCGGCACCGCGGTCGGCACGGGCGTGACCTGTCCGCCCGGCTTCGCGACCGCCGTCTGCACCGAGCTGGGCACGCTGTTCGGCCTGCGCGTGCACGAGACGCAGCACCATCTGTCGGCGCCGGGCAGCCTCGGCGCGCTGTCGGCGGTGAGTGCCGACCTGCGCTCTGCCGCAGCGTCGCTCTACAAACTGGTCAACGACGTACGCTGGCAGGCGTCGGACGCCATGCACGAGCTCGAGTTGCCGGTGATGCAGCCCGGCAGTTCGATCATGGTCGGCAAGGTGAACCCGGTCGTCTGCGAAGCCGCGCTGATGGCGTGCGCGCAGGTGCTCGGCAACGACGCAGTGGTGGCGTTCGCCGAGACGCAGGGGCAGTTCGAGTTGAACACGATGCAGCCGCTCGTCGCGCGCAACGTGCTCGAGTCGATCGAGCTGCTCGCCGGTGCCGCCGCCGCGTTTCGCGAACACGCGCTGCTCGGCCTGCGCGTGCGGCCCGAAGCCGCGGCGGCGGTGGCGAAGAACCCGATCCTCGCGACCGCGCTGCTGGCCGAACTGGGCCACGACCTTGCGGCATCGATCGCAGCGGAAGCGGTCGCATCCGGTCGATCCGTGCTCGACGTGGCCCGCGAGCGATCTGGGTTGCCGGAGGCGCGATTGCAGAAGTTGCTCGACCCCGAGGATCTGTGCGGCGAAATCGGCCGTGACGGCCCGGCGCGCCCGTGACCGGCACCTCGACCCGGTGCGGCGTGCGTCGGGCATGTCGATTGCGACAGTGCGGGCATGAACCGAGACGAACATCGGACGGATCCAGATCTGTGCGAGGACCGGGCGCCGGGATCCGACTGGCCCGATCCGCAATCCGTGCTGCGCGATGCCCGGTTGACGCGGCAACAGAAGATCGAGAAGTTGCGCCGCTGGTGCTACGACGCGCGCGAACTGGAAGTGGCGAACGGGGAGGGCATGGGCGGACCCTCGCGGCCGTCCAACCTGCGGGCGATCCTCGTGGCGCTGCGGCGGCTGGGCGCGACGGACTCGCCGACGTTGCACGAGCCGTAGCGCGGTGCAGCTAGCTCGCGCGCACCGGCAGCCGCGCCAGCAGTTCGTCGGGTGTGCTCGGCAGCAGCGTGCCGTCCGGCGCGGTCGTCTCCCACCGGAGCTGCTTGATCGTCGCGTCGATCGCCACGAGCGTCTTCGGCGCGTCGCCTCGACCGATCGCGGCGGCGGCCTGCGCGGCGATGTCCGGCGTCGCCGCGTCGCGCACGTGGGCGATCCAGACGTCGGGCACGACGCCGCCTCCTCCCGTCATCCAGCGTCAGCTCCCGACGCTGCCCGCCATCGCGACCTCCGACTCGAACGGGTCGATGATCGCGGTCACGGGCATCGACCTCACGGGCTCGTCGATCCTGTACCTGATCGACACCGAACGCCGTCAACTCGCCGTCTACCAGGCGAGCGGCGGCACGGACTCGATGCAAGGCGTGAAGCTCGTCGGCGCGCGCAAGATCGACCTCGATCTGCAGCTCGAAGGCTTCAACGACAAGTCGCAGTACAGCTACGAAGAGCTCGAGAAGAAGTTCGCGGACAACCAGCGCAACGTCGCGCCCCCGCCGAAGAAACCCTGATCCAACCCGTCCCCCCACCCGCGCACCGCGCGCGGACCGTTAGAAGGAGACCCGTTCGTGGCCGACAAAGACCAATTCTTCAGCTTCGAAGAGGCGCTCAAGGAACTCCGTCTGAAGGAGGAGGAGCTGAAGCGCCTGGTCTCCGAAGGCGAGCTCCGCGCGTTCCGCGAAGGCGAGACGATGAAGCTGCGCCGCGC
>JBGARS010000134.1:0-8818 GCA_044230075.1 Planctomycetota bacterium
GCGTGACACCGAGCGATAGAAGTGAATGGCATCATCGCTGCTCTTCTTCAGCTCGCTGACGATGGCCAGAGCCAGACGCGGTGCCAGTTCACCCGGCACTTCATCGAAGCAGGTGTCGAAGGCGCTGGCGGCGTTGTAGTCAGGCAGCGAAGCGCCGACGAGCGCCGAGGCGCTCCAGCAGTTCGGGTTGATGACACCCGAACCGAAGTCCTGCGGGAACGTCGCGGCGGCCATGTTGACCTGCAGCACGTTGCTGCTGCCCGTCGACGGGCCGGCTGAGCAGGTCACGTCGCAGTAGTACCAGGTCGTGACGAGCTGGCTGGTGGTCAGCGTGGAGAGACCGGTGCCGACCATGGTCCACGGGCCACCGGCACCCGCCGTGCTGGAGTACCACTGGTAGGTGACGCCGCTGCCGGTCGTCGAGTTCTGCAGCCCCAGCACGAAGTTCTCGCCCGCGCAGACGACGGCCGGCCCGGTGGTGTTGCCGGGGGTCGGCGTGCCAGCGCACGGCGTCACAGTCTCCGTGACGACGACGTTGTCGAAGTTCCAGTAGCTATCGCTGGTCCCGGTTGGCCGCGCGCAAGAGAAGCGGATGTAGAGCGCGCCGGCGGGCGGGGTGAAGGTGTGCATCTTCGGGATGCACGATCCCGACTGGAGCTCGTCGGTGAAGGTCGCGATGTTGGTCCACGGGCCGGTCGCCGTGGCGCCGTACTGAGGCGTGATGCTGCCGAACGGGGCCGGCGTACCGACGGTGTTGGCGCTCCAGTTGCAGACCTTGTAGTCGTACGTGATCGTCATCATGCCGCCCGTCGACGTGCCGGTGAGCGGTGAGATCAGCTGGCCAGTCGTAGCGCCGCTGTAGAGGTTTCGGCGCATTGCGCCGCCGGCGCCGCCGCAAGCGGTCGTGCCTGTGTAGCGGGTGAAGTCGCCCGTCCACCCGGTCGAGTCGACGTCGAAGTTGAACGAGTAGGCGACTTGAGCGGACGCCGTACCGGCGAACAGCAGAGCCGCGGCGGCGCCGATGAAGGCGGCCGACCAGCGACGACGGGGCGAAGAGGTGCTAGAGAGTTGCATGGCGAGGGATTGCTTGTTGGGTCCGAAGCGAAGGAAGTGCTGCGACGCGAGCCAATGAAGAAAGAAGGGCCGCAGCATCGAAGCACGGCTCCGGGAGTCGGAGCCCGACGAACTCTATCGCAGCTTCGGAACGCGGTCCAGGCACGCAGAAGAGCCCTGCTCGCGTGTCGCATTCAACACACCGTAATGAACGGTGACGCTCAGCATGATCGCGTGCTCGCGTGCACGCATCGACGCGTGCGTAGTAGCCTTGTCACCGCGCTTCGCACCTGTTCGCAGCCAGCGCGTGCGCGGCACCGCAAGTCGCGCGTCGCAAGAAGAGACCCCGATCGAGTTCCATCCCCTGTTCTGCATGCACCGACCAGGTTCCCGATGCAACACCACCGCACTGCCATTCTGAGCGCCGCTCTCGCGCTTCTCGCCGCGTTGCCGCGCGCGCAGGATCTCTCCGCCCCCGTGTCGCCGCAGATGCGCTTTGTCGACTTCCACCGACAACTCGATCAACCCGGCGTGATCGTCACCGTCGGCCGCCTCGGCAAACTCAAGGAAGGCAAACGCGAACGTCTCCCCGACGGCAAGCTCGGCGGCAGCAACGCCGTCACGGTCGTCAGTGGCACGCAGTACTTCGAGGTCCCCGTCACCACCACGCTGCAGCCCCAGGTGATCTTCGGCGAAACGGACGACGACGACGACCTGCATCTGCAGTTCAAACTGCAACTGGCACGGCTGCCCGACGGCAGCGAGCAGAGGCAAGCGCTGACCGGCAACGGCGCGCGCCTCGAGCAGGGCACGTTGGCACTGTATGTCGTGGCGCCAGCCGCCAAGGGCAAGCAGCGCAAGACGCTCGCTCTGCTGCACGTGATCCCGTTCGACGCCAAGGTCGACCAGGGTCCGGATGCCGAGGCGAGGTTCGTCGATGCGATGCGCGACTTCTACGTCGTCAACCGCCGCGTCGCCGACCTCGAACGGGCGCTCGCTGCCGTCGACGCGGCGGGTGATGGCGAGGCGGGTACAGCGGCGCGCAAGGCCGCGCTGGCACACCTGAAGGAACTGGTCGAACACCCGCCGGAGCTGCACGTCAGCCAGAACGATCCGCTGCTGATACAGCATGCCGGCCCGCTGCAGGCACGCGCGGAGAAGCGACTGGCCGAGGCCACGGCCAAGGACGCCGAACCGAAGCACGACGACAAGGACTGAGGCCGGTTCGCGTTCAACGCCACAGCAGGCGCACGAGCGTCACCAACGCGATGGCGGTCCAGATCGCCTCGAGCCAGAACGCCTGCCACGTTCGCTTGCGCCAGCACACCCAGGCGAGGCCGAAGCCACCGGTCAGGTTCAACGTCTGGTACAGCGGCCCCTGCGCGATCACGTCGAAGTTCGACAGCGCATAGGCACCGAGGATCGCGACCATGCCGTACCAGCCGACGACCTCTGCCAGGAGCGACGGGCGCGGCGCATGCTGGGTGTCCTGCATGGGCGGCGTCTTACCGCGCGGCCCTGCCGATCGACGACGACGAAGTGCCTCTTCCGGCTGCGACCGGCGAGCAACCCGGCGCATCGGTAGAGTGCCGCCACATCCCCCGCCACACCGACGAGGACTTCATGCACCGCCTCCCGTCCTTGGTGTTCCTGTTCGCGACCATGCCGAGCCTGGCGCAGGCACCCGTCGCCGCACTCGTCGGCACCGTGCTCGATCCGACCGGCCAACCGGCTGCGAATGCGAGCGTGCGCGTCTCGCGCTGCGATGGCCGCCTGTTCGCATGCCTCGACACGGCGCTGCGGCACGAATGGGTCGAGATCGATAGCGGCCACACCGACCGCCGCGGCCGCTTCGGCCTGCAGGCCCCGATCGGGCTGGCCCTGCGCATCGAGGTCGACCTGCCGCCCTACGCGCTGTGGGTCAGCGAAGCGATCGTTCCCGGCGAGGAGCTGGCGGTGCAGCTCGAGCCGGCCTGTGTCGCCACGGGTCAGCTGATCGACGGCGGCACCGGCAAGGGCACACCGGGGCAGCTGCGCGCCTGGCACCCGGACACGCACGTGGAGCTGTTCCGCGGCCGCACCGACGGCGAAGGCAGGTTCCGCTTCGAACGCCTGCCACCGGGCCCGTTCTGGTGCGATGTGGAGCCCGACGAGGTGATGACCCCCGAGTGGCACAAGAGCTGGCTCCACGCCGGCGAGACCTGGACCTACGCGCCGAAGCTCGAGCCCGGCGTCGAACTCACCGGCACCGTCACCAACGCTGTCACCGGCGAGCCGATCGCCGGCGCACGCATCGGCGAAGGCTGGACGCTGCACAAGGCCGTGCGCAGCGATGCCGCCGGCCGCTACACGATGCGAGGCTTCGGTGACCGCGAGCGCCGCGACCTGCACTGTGAGGCAGGTGGCTACGAAGGCGTGCGCGTCGACCGCCACGGGCCTCTGGCCGGGCCAGCGCAGCAGGACTTCGCCCTGCAGCGTGGCACCCGTGTCGTCGGCACCGTCGTCGATGCGGCCGGCAAGCCGGTGGCGAACGCCTACGTCGCCGCGATCGGCTGCAACAACGGCGCGCTGCCCTGGCTACCGACGCGCACCGCAGCGGATGGCAAGTTCGTGTGCGACGGGTTCCCCCGCGGCGCCGAGGGCGCGCTGATGGTGCGCTGCACGGGCCACGCGAGCGTGGTCCTCGGTCTGCCGTGGCCAGCCGGTGACGGGCAGATCGACTTCGGTTCCGTGAAGCTGCCGGCACCACGACTCGTACTCGGCAGCTTGCAGGACGCGGACGGCCGGCCCGCCGCCAACGCGCAGGTCCACCTGCGCGGCGTCAACGCCAACGCCACGCAACACGGTTCCCTGCCGTCGAACTGGCGACTGCTGCGCATCTACCTCGGCGAACGTGCGGTGCGCACCGACGCCAGCGGCAGGTTCGCGTTCGGCGACGTCGCTCCCGGCGACTACACGTTGGCCCTCGGCGGCTACACGGATGCCGGGCCCGACATCGAGGCCGTCACGGTCACGGCAGGTGAGGATGTTCCGCGGCTGCAGTTGATCCGCTGACTTCACATCCGGAACACCGGCGCCTGCCAGTCCGGGATCGGCGCATTCAGGCTCGCCGACAGCGCCAGCGCCAACGCCGAGCGCGTCTGTCGCGGATCGATGACACCGTCGTCCCAAAGCCGCGCGGTCGCGTACAGCGGATGCCCTTCGGTCTCGTACTTCTCGAGGATCGGCGCCTTCAGCTTCTCCTCCTCCGCCGCCGACAACTTCTGCCCCTTCACCTCGAGCTGGTCCTTCTTCACCTGCACCAGCACGCCCGCCGCCTGCTCGCCGCCCATCACCGAGATGCGCGAGTTCGGCCAGGTGAACAGGAAACGCGGCTGGTAGGCGCGGCCGCACATGCCGTAGTTGCCGGCGCCGAACGAGCCGCCGATCAGCACCGTGAACTTCGGCACCGTCGTCGACGCGACCGCCTGCACCATCTTGGCGCCGTCCTTGGCGATGCCGCCGGTCTCGTACTTCCGGCCGACCATGAAGCCGGTGATGTTCTGCAGGAACAGCAGCGGCACCTTGCGCTGGCTGCACAGCTCGACGAAGTGCGCCGCCTTCTGCGCGCTCTCGGAGAACAGGATGCCGTTGTTGGCGACGATGCCGACCGGCATGCCGTGGATGTGCGAAAAGCCGGTGACCAACGTGGTGCCGTAGCGGGTCTTGAACTCGTGCAGGCGGCTGCCGTCGACCAGCCGCGCGATCACCTCGCGCACGTCGTACGGCGTGCGCGTGTCCTTCGGCAGCACGCCGAGCAGTTCTTCGGCGTCGTAGAGCGGGTCTTCCGGCGCGATGCGCGCCAGCTGGTCGGGCTTGCGCGTGTTCAGGTGCGCGACGATCGTGCGGCACTTCTGCAGCGCGTGCGCCTCGTCCTCGGCGAAGTGGTCGGCGACACCGGACAGCCGCGTGTGCACGTCGGCGCCGCCGAGGTCCTCGGCCGACACCACCTCGCCGGTCGCGGCCTTCACCAGCGGCGGACCGCCCAGGAAGATCGTGCCGTTGCCCTTGACGATGATGCTCTCGTCGCTCATCGCCGGCACGTAGGCGCCGCCCGCCGTGCACGAGCCGAGCACCACCGCGACCTGCGGGATGCGCGCGGCCGACATGCGCGCCTGGTTGTAGAAGATGCGGCCGAAGTGGTCGCGGTCGGGGAACACCTCGTCCTGCAGCGGCAGGAACGCGCCGCCGGAGTCGACCAGGTAAACGCACGGCAGCCGGTTCTCGAGCGCGATCTCCTGCGCGCGCACGTGCTTCTTCACCGTCATCGGGAAGTAGGTGCCGCCCTTCACGGTCGCGTCGTTGGCGACGATCATCACCTCGCGCCCCTCGACCAGACCGACGCCCGTGACGATGCCCGCGCACGGCGCGTCGCCGTCGTAGAGCCCGTGCGCCGCCAGCGGCGACAGCTCCAGGAACGGCGCGCCGGGGTCGAGGATCGCGTCGATGCGTTCGCGCGGCAGCAGCTTGCCGCGCTGGTGATGGCGCGCCGCCGATTCCTCACCGCCGCCGAGCCGCGCCTTCTCGACGTGCTGCTGCAGATCGGCGATCGTGCGCAGATGGTGTTGCCGGTTGGCGGCGAACTCGGGGGAGCCAGGCTTGACGTGACTGTGCAGGACTTCGGTCATCGGGCGCGCGTTCGGGGGGCACGCACCATAGCCGGGCCGTCAGCGGTGCCGCCAGCGCAGTTCGATGTCGCCGCCGTTCTCGTCGACTACGAACGTGGCGGGCTCGAACACGAAGTCGTCGGGGAACGCGGCCAGCCGGTAGCGGCCCGGGGTGAGACCGATCAGTGTCGCGCGCACCGCGGCGTCGAACTTCGGCACCTGGTAGACCAACCCCGACTCGGTGAGCCACAGACGGACACCCTCGACGCGCGCATTCGACGACTCTTCCTGCGGCGGCACCGGGCCGCGCACCAGCGGCACCTGCGCGTCTTCGAGCACGAACAGCGCGTGGTCCTTGCGGTCCTGCGGCCCGAACGGTGTGTCGCCACGCACGACGAGTCGCAGGTCGACGCCTGGCACCAGTTCGACGCGCACTTCGTCGGTCGGGTCCGGGCCCGGCACGGCGAGACCGAGCAGGCGCCAGGGGCGATAGCCCTCGCGCAGGAAGTCGAACGCGAGGTCGACGCGACCGACCGCCACTTCGAGCAGCATCAGGCCGGTGGAATCGACTTCGCCCTGCACGGACTCGAACGACGCGGCGCCGGTCTCGCGCCACGACACCGCCGAACCCGTGAAGCCGATGAGGTGCGGCGGCCGCCGGGTCGCGGCATCGACCAGCCGCAACCGCAGCCGCTGCAGCTCCGGCAGCACGAAGTCGATGCCGGTCGCGTTCGGCCGCACACCGACGCAGCTGCGACGCACGGCGCTGCGCTTCGGCGCGACCGTGTAGACACCGTTCGCGGGCAGTTCGATGCGGTAGGCGCCGGTCGCATCGGTCGTGGCTCCCGACACCTCGGTCCCGTTGGCATCGCTGGCCCGCACGATGACGCGCTGCATGGGCACTCCGGCCGGCGTCGTCACGCGGCCGGCGATCGAGCCGTCGTAGCCCTGCCACGCGAAGTCGTGCTCGACCACCTCCCCCGCCGCCACCGCCACCGTCGCCGTGCGCAGCACCGGTGTCGAGAAGCCCAGGCGCAGGCTCAACTCGACGCGGCCGACCGGCACGTTGCGCAGTTCATAGGAGCCATCCGACTTCACGTAGTCCTGGCCTGACGCAGCGTCCCCCTGCCGCCAGAACACGTAGCCGTGCCCCCTTGCGATGCCGACGAGGGTGACGATGCCGCGAATGGTCCCGGCCGCGGCCAGCGACAACTCGACGTGCCCCGTCTCCCCCGGTCGCGTCAGCAGCAGCTCGGCCGACCCCGCGGCGCAGTCCGCCCGACGGCCCACGACACTCTGCGGCTCCGCGCGCGGCCGCACCAGCAGCACGAACCTGCCCGCGGCGTCAGTCTGCGCACGGATGTCGATGGACTCGTCGGCAAGTTCGCCGATCACCGGGGTCACCGCGGGATCCACCAAGGGCCAACAGCCGCTGCTGCTGCCGGAAGGCGCGGAGCAGTTCACCGCCACCGACGACAGCGGCTGGCCGTTCGCATCGGTGACGCGACCTTCGATGCGCGCCGTGCGGGTCAGCGGCAGGCACGTCAGCGGCGGGGACGGCGCCGAGTTGGGACACTGCCAGCGCAGCGGGCAGTAGCCTTCGGCGGCGACGAACAAGGGCGGCTGCCGACCATCGGCGAAGGTGATGTCGAAGCGACCGTCGGCGGCGCTGCGGGCGCAAGGCTCGCCTTGCTGGGATCGCCGTATGCAGGCGTCGGCGATCGGCGCGCCACTTTCGCGATCGACGACCTGCAGCGTCAGCACCCGGATAGGCGACAGTTCGAAGTCGACTTCCACTCGCTGCGCTTCGAAGGATCGCACCCCCTCGGCGCAGTCGGCGAATCCGACAGCACTCGCGCGCAAGGCGGCGCGGCCCCCCAGCAATGCGACGCTCATCTCGTAGTGGCCCGTGTCATCACACAGGACCGAAGTTCCTCGTTCCTCGCGGACCTCGGCGCCAGCGATCGGTGCACCGGTCGCCTTCGCGAACACGCGACCGAACACCTCGATGCACCGCTGCTCGTCCGCGGCCACGTCGTGGACCGGGGTAGCAGCCTCCGGCGCAGACGCCACGAATTCCCGCTCGACCGGTGGGTTCGCCGCCGAGATCGCGGTCGCCGTCGCCGCCTCCGCCGCGGGCCCGCCGGCAACCGACGCAGGCGGCGGAACGCTGGCGCGCCACACCGACAGCACGGCGATGCACACGAACGCCACCACGATCGCCGCGAACCACCCCCTCGATCGCCGGCGCATCGTCATCGCCGCCGCCAGTGCAGTTCGACCGCGCCGCCGTTCTCGCCGACCGCGAACGAGCCCGGTTCGAACACGAAATCGTCCGGGAACGCGGCGAGGCGGTAGCGGCCGGGGGCAAGGCCGGTCTGCGTTGCGTGGCCGGTGTCGTCGAACCTCGGCATCTGGCTCAGCAACCCCGGGGCCTCGAGCCACATGTGGACGCCATTGCGATCGAACGCACCTCGTCAGCACCCGCCGGGGGAGCAACAGGCGCACGTTCCATCGGTGGCATCGCACCGGGTCCGTCACGTTCCTCCGTCGCGGCAGCTCTGTCGTTCGTGGTCGACACCGCCCCGGGCGCCACCAGCGGCACGTCGGTCTGCCGCCAGACAAGCCGAAGCGCGAGCCCGACGGCGAGCAACACGAGCAGCAGCAGCCAGGACTTCGCTCCCATGGTTTCTCCGGGCTGCCGAGGATAGCGCCGGCCTGAGCCAACGAAACCGGCGCCACGGTGAACGCGACAACGCCCGCATGCCGATGCATGATGCCACGCCCCGATGCCCGCCACCGCCGCCGTGCCCACGACCGACGCCCCGATCCTGTCGATCGTCATCGTCAACTGGAACACGCGCGACCTGCTGCTCGCGCTGCTCGGCCGGCTGTTCCCGACGCCGATGCCCTGCGAGGTGATCGTCGTCGACAACCAGAGCAGCGACGACAGCGTCGCCGCGGCGCGCCAGGCGTTCCCGCAGGCGATCGTGCTGGCCGAGCCGAAGAACGGCGGTTTTGCCTACGGCGTCAACCGCGGGCTCGAACGCGCGCGTGGCCGCTGGATCCTGCTGCTGAACACCGACGCCGTGGCGCCGTGGACCGAGATCGAGCGCTTC
>JBGARS010000135.1:0-8768 GCA_044230075.1 Planctomycetota bacterium
ACGACAGCGCCGCGCGCGCCCCCGCGCCCCGAAACCATCCGGCCAGGGCGTCGATCTGGGCGCTGCGCGGGATGCCGCCGATGGCCCATTCCACGAAGTGCTCGCAGTTGTTGGTCCAGAGGCTGTAGCGGTCTTCGCCGAGCCGCGCACGCGCGCGTTCGACCGCGACCGGGCCGCTGAACGTGGGCGTCGACCATGGCCTGACCTGCCAGCCGCGTCCGCCGGCAAAGCCGTCCAGCGTGACCTCCTCGACCGGGCCACGGCGAAATCGCCTGCCGTACCCGGCGTAGTGGATCACGCGGCCGCCGCCGGCATACAGGCCGTGGTGGACGTAACCGCGCCGTCGCGACGTCAGATGAGTTCCGGGTTGCAGCTCGATCGACATGGTGCACTCGGCGGTGGCTGTCTTCGTGGTTGGCGGTGTGGCGGCAGCATCGAGGGCGGCGGTTGCGCGGCCATGACGCCGGGCGTCGAGCGCGATGTCGTTTGAAACCCGGTGCAGCGGCAAACGAGCGCAATGCCGCGCGGTCTCGAGCGACTCACCTCAAGCGCGCAGTTCGCGCGCCGGCGCCGCTCAGGCGGTGCGATGCAACTCAACCGTTCGATGGAGCCGCTCGATGAAGATCACTGCAAGAGGACTCTGGGTCGCACCGGCGCGTGCGCTATGAAGTTCCTCATCGTCGGCAACATCGGGTCGGGCAAGTCGACGCTGGCGCGTGCGCTCGCCGAACGCAGCGGCCTGCCGGTGCTTGAACTCGACCGCCTGCACGATGGCGGCGACGCACCGCGACCCGACCCTGCGGCCGTGCGGGCGCGGCTCGAAGGCTTCTGCAACGCCAGTCGCGACTGGATCGTGGCGGGCACCGCCGGGCACCTGGTGCAGGCCACGCTGGCCTGGCAGCCGGAGCTGCTGTTCCTGAACCCGGGGCCGGTGGTGTGCCTGCGCAACTGCCGCGAGCGCAGCCTGGATTCGCGCGCAGCGGCGCAGCGGCTTCCCGAGCAGCTGCAGCGGGTGGCCGACTACTACCGGCGCGACGCCGACGAGAACTCGCTGCAGACGCACCGGGCGATCTTCGACAACTACCAGGGTCCCAAGCGCGAGCTGGTGCTGCCGCTGCGGCTGCATGTTGCAGATGAAATCTGGTCGGCGCGCCAGGTAACTCGCGAGTAGCGCCCCGCTGCGAGCCTGACGACATCGCCCGGTTGTTCGCGGCGATGCCTCAGGAGACCCGCGATGAGCCACCAACGTCTCGCATCCACCGCGCGCCCGGCGCGCGAACCCTGGCCCGTGTTCGACGACGACGAAGAGCAGGCGCCGTTCGAGGAATGGGCGCTCGACGAGGTCGACAGCGACTTCGTGCCGTCGGCGCACGAGCTGCGGGCCTTCGATGCCAGCTTCGACTGAGGGTCCGGCCGCGCCGCCGAACGGGCGGCGTTGCGTGCTGCTGGTCGACGTCGACCGAAGCCTGGTCGACCTGCTCGGCGCCTGGCTGGCGGCCGAGGGGCTGGCCGTGGTGCAGCCGGGCGACCCGGCTCTGGCCCGGGGCCGGCGCGTGGACCTGGCGATCGTCGATGTGCCGTTTCCGCGCCAGGGCGGCGTAGACTGCGTCAAGCGCGTCGCGAACCAGCATCCGGGGGTACCGATCCTGGCGATGTCGTCCACCTTCCTGCCTGGCGTCGAGTGTCACGGACCGGTGGCGCGGTTGCTCGGCGCCGCCTGCGTGCTGCCGAGCCCGGTGCCGCGCGACGCGCTGATCGGCGCGATCCGGCGTGTGTTCCTGGGTGCATCGCCTTGTGGTTGCGCCGATTCCCATGCAGACCCCGGCACCGGCCCCCTCGCTCGCTGAGCCTGGCCTCGAGCCGCTCGCCGAGCTGCCCGTCGGGCCACCCGGCCGCCGCCCGGTGGCGGGCGCTGCCAACGCCGCGCGTCGGCTCGCCTGGCGTCACACCACCTGGATCGGCGGCCTGTTCGTCGCCGGCATCGTGGCGCTCGCCGGATTCGACATCTGGCGCAGCCACGCCAACACCGTGGCCGAGACGAGTCGTGAGCTCGATTCGTTGTCACGGGTGATTGCCGAGCAGACCGCACGCAGCGTGCAGACGGTGGACCGTGTGCTGCGGCACGTGGCCGAGGAGGTCCGCTCCGGCAAGCTCGACGCGCTGAACGACGAGGCGTCTTTGCATGCCTACCTGCGCGACCAGACGGTCGGCCTGGTGCAGGTGGTCGGGCTGTCGCTGATCGACGCCGGCGGCCGCATCCGCGCCAGCTCGAGCCGGTACCCGCAGCCGGTGCCGGCGCCTTCGGTGGCCGAGATCCAGGGCTTTCAGCAGCTCAAGTCCACGCCGGGCAGCGCGATGGTGGTGGCCACCGCCATGCGGGGCATCAACCAGCCGGAAACCTGGATGTTCCCGCTGGGCCGGCGGCTCGAGCGCGGCGACGGCAGCTTTGCCGGCGTGATCGCCGCCGCCGGCCGCATCGACTACTTCCAGAACTTCTACCGCGACCTGCGCCCTGACAACGGCACCGCGATCACGCTGATGCACCGCGACGGCACGCTGATCGCCCGCTTTCCGGTGATCGAGTCCGCGATGGGACAGCGTTTTCCCAATGCCGAAGCGGTCTTTGCTGCGCGCGCCGAAGGACGCGCCGTGTCGGGGCGCATGCGCAGCCCGGTCGACGGCGTCGATCGTTTCGCAGCGATGCAGCTGGTCGCGGAATACCCGCTGGCCGTGGTCGTCACGCGCGAGTCGTCGGTGGCGCTGGCAACCTGGCGCGCCGAAGCGGTGGGCACGGCGCTGCGAACGCTGGCACTTGCCTTGCTGGCCACGGTGCTGCTGGCGGCGATGCAGCGGCAACTGTCGCGCCTGGAGCGCGCGCGCTCGTCGCTCGAGCTGTCGCGCGAGCGCTTCGCGCTGGCCGCGGCCGGCTCCGACGAAGGTATCTGGGACTGGGACGTCGTCGGCGACCGTATCTATGCCTCGGCCCGCGCGCGCGAGGTGTTCGGCCTGCCGCCCGGGGCCGAGGAACAGCCGCGCGAACAATGGTTCGCATCGGTGCGCATGCATCCCGACGACGTGGCCGGCCGACGCGAGGCGTTGCAGGCTCATCTGGCCGGCAAGACGCCGGTGTATGCCGGCGAATACCGCGTGCAGCATGCCGACGGCAGCTATCGCTGGGTGCGTGTGCGCGGCCTGTGCGTGCGCGACGACAAGGGCTCGCCGGTTCGCATGGCCGGCTCGGTGACCGACATCGACGCACGCCGCCGCGCCGAGGACGGGCTGCGCCTGTCGGAGCAGCGCTACGCGCTGGCGATGACCGGCTCGACCGGAGGACACTGGGTGTGGGAGCCGGCCACCGACGCGCTGTTCGTCTCGGGCACCGTGAACCAACTGTTCGGGCTGCCGGTGGACCTGCAGCTCGCCACGCGCGAGGAGTACTTCGCACGCGTGCGGGTCCATCCCGACGACCTGGCCAAGGTGCACATCACGCAGCGCGACGTGGAAGACCCAACCGTCACGCGGCTCGACTTCGAGTACCGGATCCTGCTGCCCGGCACCGGCGCGGTGCGCTGGATCCTGACGCGCGCGCAGTGCTTCCGCGACGAGACCGGCCGCGCTGAGCGCGTGGCCGGCGTCAGCGTCGACATCACCGAGCGCAAGCGCACCGAGGAGGCGCTGCGCCTGAGCGAGGAGCGCTTTGCGCTCGCGGTGGCCGGATCCAAGGACGGCGTCATCGACTGGGACATCGTGAACGATCGCATGTACTCGTCGGAGCGCATGCTGCAGATGATCGGCGCGCCGACCGACGTGACGGTCCGCACGCGCTCCGAATGGCTTCAGCTGCTCGACCTGCACCCCGACGATCGCGAGCGCCATGCACGCGAGCTGCGGGCGTTTCTCGACAGCGGCGAAACCTTGCGCGAAGGCGAATACCGGCTGCGGCGGCGGCCCGGCGGCGACTGGTTCTGGGTGCGGCTGCGCAACCTCTGCGTGCGCGATGGCGACGGCCGGCCGCTGCGGCTGGCCGGCTCGGTCAGCGACATCGACGCCTACAAGCGCGTCGAGTCGGCGCTGCGCGAATCGGAGGAGCACTACGCGCTGGCCATGACCGGTTCCAACGAAGGCCACTGGGTGTGGGACATCGGCAGTGGCCAGGTGTTCGTCTCGGCCAAGATGGCCGAGATGCTGGCCTATCCCGGCGGTGCACAGTCGATGCCGGCGACCGAGTACTTCGGACGCCTGCCGGTGCACCCCGACGACGCGGAGCGCATTCGCCGCAATCGCGAGCGACACCTCGCCGGCGAGACGCCGCGGCTCGACCACGAGTTCCGCATCATCCGGCCCGAAAGCGGCGAGGTGCGCTGGCTCCATACCCGCGCACAGTGCTTCCGCGACGCCGACGGCAAGCCGCTGCGCATGGCCGGTGCCACGGTCGACGCCACGCAGCGCAAGCATGCCGAGCAGGCGCTGCGCGCCAGCGAGGAACGCTTTGCGCTCGCGGTGGCTGGCTCCGACGACGGCGTCTGGGATTTCGACTATGTGCACAACCGCGTGTTCGGCTCGCGCCGTGCCCGCGAGATCCTGGGCATCCCGCTCGACCCCGAGGTGCAGACCTTCGACGAGTGGTTCCGCACCGTGCAGATGCATCCCGACGACGCCGCTGCCCGACTGGCGGCGATGCAGGCCCACCTGGACGGCCTGACGCCGGCCTACGAGGGCGAGTGGCGCGTGCGCCACCCGGATGGCAGCGACCGCTGGGTCCGTGTGCGCGGCATGTGCGTGCGCGACGACCAGGGCCGACCGCTGCGCATGGCCGGCTCGGTGAGCGACATCGACGCGCGTAAGCGGGCCGAGGAATCGCAGCGCCAGTCGGAGGAGCGCTATGCGCTGTCGGTGGCCGGCTCCGACGACGGCGTGTGGGACTGGGACTTCCGGGCCGGCATGGCGTTCGAATCGGCGCGGGCGCGTGAGCTGCAGGGCCTGCCGCCGGGCCCGGAGCTGCAACCGCTGCAGAGCCTGGTCGACTCGCTGCGCGTGCACCCCGACGACGCGCCCAGCCGTGCCGACGGTATCCGGGCGCACCTGGCCGGCGAGACGCCGGCCTATGAATGCGAGTACCGCGTGC
This sequence comes from Planctomycetota bacterium, assembly GCA_044230075.1. GTDB lineage: Bacteria > Planctomycetota > UBA1135 > UBA1135 > UBA2386 > JAEUHS01. Next base: position 5,126 of record JBGARS010000135.1, read on the forward strand.
GGCACGACGACGGGGTGTACCGCTGGATCCGCGTGCGTGCGCTGTGCATCCGCGACGAGCAGGGCCACCCGATCCGCATGGCCGGTTCGGTGAGCGACATCGATACGCGCAAGCGCGCCGAGCAGGCGCTGCGCGAGAGCGAGGACGCGTTGCGACGCTCGGAGCAGCGTTACCAGCTCGCGGTCGACGGCTCCAACGAAGGGCTGTGGGACTGGGATCTCGGCGACGACACGCTGTTCCTGTCGCCGCGGGCGCAGATGCTGCTGTGGCAGCAGCCCGGTGAGCCGCAGCGGCCGCGGCGCGAGTGGATCGCGCGGACCGACTATCACCCGGACGACCTGCCGCTGGTGCGGGCGGCACTGTCGGCCCACCTGCATGGCGCGTCGCGACACTTCAAGGTCGAGTACCGCGTGCGCCACCACAGCGGCGGGTGGCGCTGGTACCGCCAGCGCGGCGTCGCCGTGCGCGACAGCGCAGGCAAACCCACCCGCATGGCCGGCTCGATGGAGGACATCACCGACCGCAAGAACTTCGAGGCCGAACGCGAGCGGCTCGAAGTGCAGCTGCGCCAGGCGCAGAAGCTCGAGGCGATCGGCACGCTGGCCGGCGGCATCGCGCACGACTTCAACAACATCCTCGCCGCGATCCTGGGCTACGGCGAGATGGCGCAGAAGGACGCACCCGACGGCACCGCCTTGAGGCGCAACATCGACGCCGCCATGAGCGCCGGCATGCGCGCGAAATCGCTGGTCGAGCGCATCCTCGCCTTCAGCCGCAGCGGCATGGGCGAGCGGGTGCCGGTGCATGTGGAGTCGGTGGTGGCCGAGGCGCTCGATGCCGTGGCCGCGTCGCTGCCGCCGGGCATCCGGCTCGAGCGCGAGCTGGGTTGCGGCAACGCCGCGGTGCTGGGCGACCCGACCCAGGTGCACCAGGTGGTGATGAACCTGTGCGCGAACGCGGTGCAGGCCATGAAGTCCAGCGGCAGCCTGACCGTGCGGCTCGACCAGGTGCAGCTCGATTCGCCGCGCTGCGCCACCAGCGTGCTCGCCGACGGCCACTATGTGCGCCTGAGTGTGCGCGATACCGGCAGCGGCATCGCGCCGGAGCTGCTGGAACGCATCTTCGACCCGTTCTTCACCACCAAGGAGGTGGGCGTGGGCACCGGCCTCGGGCTGTCGCTCGTGCACGGCATCGTCACCGACCTCGGCGGCGGCATCGACGTGCAGAGCACGGTCGGGCAGGGTGCCGTCTTCACCGTCTACCTGCCCTGGCAAAGCTGCGTCGAGCCGCCCGCAGCCGTCGACGAGGTGGTGCCGGCCGGCAACGGCGAGACGGTGCTGCTGATCGACGACGAGGAGTCGCTGGTGCGCCTGGGCGAGGAGATGATCGCCGGCCTCGGCTACGAGCCGGTCGGCTTCACCTCGAGCATCGATGCGCTGGAGACCTTCCGCGCCTCGCCCGGAAGCTTCGACATGATCCTGTCCGACGAGGCGATGCCCGAGATGACGGGATCGGAGCTCGCGCTCGCGATCCGCGAGATCCGCGGCGACATCCCGATCGTGCTGATGAGCGGCTACGTGACGCCGGCAATGACGCAGCGCGCACGCGACGCCGGCGTCGCCGAGGTGCTGGCCAAGCCGCTGGTCGCGCGCGACATCGCACGCAGCCTGGCCGGCGCGCTGCAGCGCTACGCGTGAGGTGCGGCGCCGCGGCGCAGCGCGCGCCGGCGAGTCGGCGGCTTCGAGTCGGCAGCGGACTTGCGGCCGGTACTCCCGCGTGTCGCGCAGCCGCCCAGGAACAGGTCGACCGCGTGCACCACACCGGCTTCGAGCTCGTCGTCCGACATCGGCCGGCCGAGCAGGGCGCGCAGCCGCGGCAGCGACGCCACCATCTCGATGAAGGCCGCGGCGGCGCGGTCGGGGTCGGCCAGCTGCAGCCGGCCCTGGCGCTGCAGACGATCGAGGCATTCGCGCACACCGGCGATCGCGCGTGCGTAGAGCGTGCCGAACAGCGCAGCCAGCTCGGGCCGTTGCGCGGCCTCGGCGAGGATCAAGCGGTTCAGGCCGGCCACCTGCGGCTCGGCCGAGAGCCGGGCCAGCTCGCGCCCGAACGTCACCAGCAGCGTGCGCGCGTCGGGCGAGCCCGACTCGGAGGAGCGCTGCACGCGCATCGGCGTCAGCGCGGCATCGAGCAGCCGTTCGACCACGGCCGACAGCAGGGCGGACTTGTCGGCATAACGTGCGTACAGCGTCTTGCGCGTCGTGCCGGCGGCACGGGCGACGGCGTCCATCGTCGTCCGGGCATAGCCCTGCTCGAGGAAGACCGCCTGTGCGGCCTCGAGCAGGCGCTCGGGCAGGCGCGCCGTCTCGCCGGCCGACAGCCGGCCCGGGCCGCCGGAGCGGCGGCGACCGGTGGCGTCGATGACAGCGGTCATCGCGGAGGAGCGTTTCGGCACGGTGAGACCTCGTGCCGATGATAAAGAAACATTGTCGTTACTTTCGAAATTGACCCCTGGCACCCATTGCGCGTACCGTGAGCACCACAAAGAAACAACGTCGTTTCTTTGAATCGAAAGGAGTCCTGCCATGTCCTCCCGATCCCGACTCGCCGCCGTGGCGCTGGCGTCGTTGCTCGCCGGCGCCGCCGGCACGCTGGTCGTCTCGTTTGCCAATCCGTTCGCGCCACGCGTGCGCACGACCGCACAGACCGACAGCGATGCCGACGGCACCATCCGCGAAACCTTCACCTTCCATGCGCCTGACGACGGCATTGCTGCGACCCACGACGGCCATCCGAGCAAGCCGGTCAAGGCGTTCCCCGCCGGCATCGGGCTGCTGAATGATCCGAACCTGCGCGCCGGCTTCGTGCTGCTGGCCAAGGCGCGCAACCGCGACGGCGAGGTCGTCGGTTTCGCCTCCGAGATGGAGGAGGTCGCGCCGCAGAGCAACATCATGCAGGGTCGCATGCAGATGTTGTCGACCTGGACGCTCGAGCTGCCCGGGCGCGGCACGATCTTCATGTACGAGACCGAAGACGCCTCCGAGTTCGCGAAGAAGGTCGTGGTGCCCGCGCTCGCTCTCGGCAAGACCTGGGACCAGCCCTGGACCTTCACCACCACCACTGGCCCGCGGCCCGACGGGCGCGGCACCATCGTCGGCGGCACCGGCGAGTTCGAAGGCATCACCGGCTCGTTCGTCGAGGTCACGCACCTGAAGCGATTCACGCCCGACGGCCAGCTCGCGCTGACGATGGAGCTGCAGCTCGCCTACCGCAAGGCCCAGACGGCCGCCACCGGCTCGCGGAGCGAGCTGTGAGCGACGCGCCGATCACCTACCGCGGCACGGTGTACCCGTGGCACTGCGATCACATGGGCCACATGAACGTGATGTGGTACGTGGGCAAGTTCGACGAGGCGAGCTGGCAGTTGTTCGCGAGGCTCGGGTTGACGCCGGCGGCGCTGCGCGAATCGGGGCGCGGCATGGCGGCGGTGGAGCAGCAGATCGCCTACCGTCGCGAACTGGTCGCCGGCGACCTGGTGTGCGTGCACACAAGGGTGGTCGAGGTGCGCGACAAGGCGTTGCGTTTCGTGCACCAGATGGTCAACGAGTCCAGCGCCGAAGTCGCCGCCACGACCACGCTGACC
>JBGARS010000136.1:0-8723 GCA_044230075.1 Planctomycetota bacterium
TCACTCGAAGCCTCGGCCGCCGTCGTCGTCGTCGCGGTGGCGGCGGCGGCGGCTCCTGTGGTGGCGGTGAGTGTTGCGGTGCAGGCGGCGGCGGCGGAGGTGCAGCGGCTCGGCGAGGTGCTGGCCGCGCAAGAGCCCGCGCTGGCGGATGCGTTCGCCGGCGTGCCGCTGTGGGCGCAGGTCGTCGCGAGCCTCGGCCCGGACCTGTTGCCGCGGCTGCAGAATGCGCATGCACTCGATCGCCAGCTGCAGACGGCCGAGGTTGCTGCGGCGACGGCTCGCAGCGAGCACGCTCGGCTCGCCGCCGCGGCCGAGCGGGCCGGCGCGGCCGCACAGGCAGCGGCGGCGGCATTGGCGCAGGCTGTTGCCCAGGCGGGTGTCACCGCCGACGAAGTCGCCGAGGCCGCGCGGCTCGGGCCGAAGGCGCTCGCCGCCGAAGCCGAGCAGTTGGCCGAGCTGACGCGCCAGGTCGACCGGCGGCGCACCGTGCTGCAGGAACGCGCCCTGCAGCGCAAGAAGCACGAGCAGCAGGCGCGGCCTTCGCTGGGCGAGACCGAGGCGCGGGAGGCGCTCGAACTGGCGCGCCAACGCCGCGACGAAGCCGCCCGCTGGCAAGTCGAGGTCGGCAGTCAGCTGGCGGCCGACGACCGCGCGCGGCGGCAGCGCGAGGAGATCGCGCCGCGGCTCGACGTCGCCGAACGGGAACTGGCCGTGTGGCAGGCGCTCGACGAACTGATCGGCAGCAGCGACGGCGATGCGTTCGTCGTGTTCGCGCAGGGGCTGACGCTCGACCTGTTGCTGATCGAGGCGAACCGCCGGCTCGCCGAGCTGGTGCGGCGCTACCAGCTGCAGCGGAATCCGGGCGGCGAGATGGATTTCGTCGTCGTCGACCTCGACCTCGGCGGCAGCCGGCGCGGCTTGCAGACCCTGTCCGGCGGCGAGACCTTCCTGGTGTCGCTCGCGCTCGCGCTGGCGCTGGCGACGCTGGCGGCGCCGCGTTCGCGCGTCGAGACCCTGTTCCTCGACGAGGGCTTCGGCACCCTCGATGCGCACAACCTCGAGACCGCGCTCGGCGCGCTCGACACGCTGCAGGCGACCGGCTGCCAGGTCGGCGTGATCTCGCACGTCGAGGGCTTCGCCGAACGCATCGGCGCCGTCGTCGAAGTGCGGCCGTCGGGCGGCGGCCAGAGCCGCGTTCTCGTGCGCATGCGCTGATCGCCGACCCGGCGCAGGACGGTGCGTACGATCGCCGAGAGTGCCGGCGACGGCGCCGTGGCTCCGGGCTACCCTCCCGCGGCCATGGACGCCCCTCGCCGCGCGCGCGGAATCTCGTTGCCGACCCAGATCCTGCTCGGACTCCTGGTCGGAGCCGCGGTCGGTGTCACGCTGAACCTGCTCTACGCGCCGTCGCTCGGCGCCGCGAAGTCGGCGAACTACGTCGAGATCGAATGGTGGGCGGACAAGATCGTGAAGCCCGTCGGCGACCTGTTCCTGCGGCTCCTGTTCATGGTCGTGGTGCCGATCGTGTTCAGCTCGCTGTACCTCGGCGTCGCCGGGCTCGGCAGCGTCGGCAAGATCGGCAGCATGGGCCGGGCCACGATGCAGTGGTTCTTCGGCACCACGGCGCTGGCCGCCGCGCTCGGACTGCTGCTGGTGGCCGTCGTGCGCCCGGCCGCGCGGATCTCCGCCTCGGCGACCGCCATCGTGAAGGAGCAGTACCTCGGCCTCGCGCAGGAGAAGATCGCCGCCGCTACGGCGAAGCCCAAGAGCTGGATGGAGCTGGTGGTCGAGATCGTGCCGGACAACGTCGTCGGCGCGGCGGCGGACAACAAGCGGCTGCTCGGGCTGATCTTGTTCGCGCTGATCCTCGGCGCCGCGGCGACGAGCCTGTCCGCCGACCGCACGCGCGTGCTGCGAGAACTGCTGGAGGCGGTCTACGACCTCAGCGTCAAGGTGCTCGGCTGGGCGATGTTGCTGGCGCCGCTCGGTGTCGCGTGCCTGATCTTCCATTCGGCGGCGAAGCTCGGCATCGACGTGATGCGGCTCGTGGGCTGGTACTTCGTCACCGCGATGGGTGGGCTGGTGCTCTACCAGGTCGTCGTCGTGACGAGCCTGGCGTGGTTCTTTGCCGGTCTGTCGCCGGCACGGTTCTATCGCGGTTGCCGCACGCTGATGCTGACTGCGTTCTCGACCTCGTCGTCGAACGCGACGATGCCGACCACGATCCGCACCGCGGTCGACGAGTTCGGCGTCCCGAAGGAGATCGCCGGCTTCGTGATGCCGCTCGGCGCGACGATGAACATGAACGGCACCGCGCTGTTCGAAGGCGTGTCGGTGCTGTTCCTGGCGCAGGTCGCGGGCGTCGAGCTGGGCATCGGCCAGCAGCTGCTGGTCATCGGCCTCGCGGTGTTGACCGCGATCGGCGCGGCGGGTGTGCCCGGCGGTTCGTTGCCGCTGCTCGCCGTCGTGTTGATGCAGGTCGGCGTGCCGCCGGAGATGCTGGCGCTGATCCTCGGCGTCGATCGCCTGGTCGACATGACGCGCACGATCCCGAACGTGACCAGCGACCTCGTCTGCAGCCTGTGGTTGTCGCGGCGCGAAGGCCACCTGCTCAAGACCTGATCGCGGCGCAGGCATACTCGGGCTGGTCGATCACGTAGCCGAGGGTGCGGATGCCGACCGGCACCACCGGCACCAGCAGCAGTCCGGTGCAGCGGTAGGTCACGATCACCTGCGGCAGCGCATGGGCGTTGCCCGGCGTGAAGCCCGGGTGTGGTGCCGGCGCGCGGTGGCGCGGCGTCAGCAGGTACCATTGCGGCGCCGTCGGCGCGGTGGCGCAGCCGAGCGGCACCGGACTGGCGGTGATCGTCGCCGGCATCGGCAGCGAGCCGAAGCCTGGGCAGCCAGCTTGCGCACTCGCGAACGGCAGCAGCAACACGAACGAGACGAGACCGCGCAGCGCGCGGAGCAGCGGGATGTGGTCCATGCCGGTAGTGGCATGGACCCGCCGATTATCCGCGCGATTTCTCGCGGTCGCCGCGCGTCACTTGGTGGCCTTCGCGAGCGCCGCCTTGCGCGCCGCGTCGTCCATCTTCGCCCACTTCGCCTCGCACTTGTCGCAGCAGAAGCCGACCTTCTGGCCCATGTAGTCGAGCGTCGGCGAGTTGGCGTCCAGCGCTTCGCCGCTGATCACGCAGACGCTGTTGACCATGCCGTTCTGGTTGCTGTGCTCCTTCTGTTGCGCACAACCACCGAGCAGGGAAAGGGCGAAGAACGCCACCGCGACGCGAGCAAGGGTCATCATGCGAGGATTGTGTGCATCCCGCCCATGGCAGCGCAAGGGTGGCGCCGGGGATTGACGGCCGGTGCCGCTCCCGGCAAGACAGCGCGAATGCGAAAGCTCTCCCTTGCCCTCGTGCTGTCGTCCGGGCTGCCACTCGTTGCCCAGGCGAACGCCGTTCCAGGCTCCGACATCGCCATCTACGAAGTCGGCGGCCCCAACGTCTACGGCCGCATCGGCCCGGCCTACCCCAACGGCACCGCCGGCGTCGTCATCGGCCACTCGATGTGCAACAACGGCACCGTGGAAGTGCCGTGGGTCGGCACCTCGGGCGGCGTGATGATCTCGACGTATCCGAAGATCGCGTTCCTGTTGGCGCGTGAGAGCGACGGCCGCATGGTGCAGATCAGCGGCAAGAGCTTCCTGAAGCACTCGCGCACCGCGTTCAACTTCTCCGGCACGAACCCCTGCGGGCCGTGCCAGAGCGGGTCGTCGAACACGTTCCACCTCGGCTGCTACGACGTCTACAGCGCCGGCTTCAACGGCAACCAGGGCACGCTCGGGCCGACCACGGAGATCGATCCATGGCTCGGCACCTGGAATCCGTTCCGCAGCTACTTCGACCTCGGCGATCCGCAGCAGGCTGGCTATCCGGCGGCCGCCGACAGCATCCAGTCGCTGAACACGAGCGGTTGGGACCCGGTCAAGAACCGCATGGCGGTGGCCGAGCAGGACCTGATCGCGCCCGGCACGTTCTACGGCCAGAACCACGTGGTGATCATCGGGGAGCCGGTCGCCAACCGCGCCAACAACCTGGTGTCGCGCCCGCTGTCGTTCAGCTGGAGCGGCAGCTCGTGGTCGGTGTCGCTGCAGGGCACTTCGGTGCAGGGTTCGGTGCTCGAACGGTGGGCGGGTGCGACGGTCGATCTGGGTGGCAACGGACTCGACGATGGTCGCTTCCAGGTCGCGGTCAAGGTCACCGGGCCGGTCGGCGGCAAGTGGCACTACGAGTACGCGGTGCACAACGTCGACAACCATCGTGGCGGCGCGCGGCTGCGCATCCCGGTGTGTGCGACCGCGCGCGTCGAGAGCATCGGCTTCCACGACATCGACGCCGATCCGCTGAACGACTGGACCGCGGTGCGCGTCGGCAACACGCTCGAGTTCCAGGCCGGTGCCGGCAACCCGCTCGACTGGAACACCTTCTACAACGTATGGTTCGACAGCGACGCAGCGCCGGTCAGCGGTGCGGTCGGCATCGACGCGGCGCGCCCCGGCCCGGGTGCACTGTCGGTCACCGTGCCGGCGCGGGTGCCGGGCCTGCTCGGGACCGAGTACCTGGGCGCTGGCTGCGGCGCGCCGGCGCCGGCTGCGTTCGCGAACGGCCTGCCGACCTCGCCGAATCCGGCGTTTGCGATCGAGTTCCAGCTGACCCCCTTGGGCTTCGTCGCGGCCGCGTTCAGCCTGGCTGGCGACAACGCGCCGCTCGGCGGTGGTTGCACGCAGTTCCTCGACGGCGGCCAGCTCGCGGTGATCGACCTGCTGGCGGCGGATGCCACCGGCAAGGCGATCCGGACCTTGCCGATCGCGCCCGGCATGGCGCCGGTCGACTGGTACTGCCAGGGCTTCGAACTGGTCACCGGCGGACCGGTGCTCGGCTTCCTGGCGCCGACGAACGGCCTGCGCATCCGCGTCGCGGGCACCGGCTGCCCGTAGCGGGCGGACTGGGGCGGCGCGTGCCTTGGCCGTGGCACGCCGCCGCGGCCCGTGCTCCACTGTGCCCATGGACCTCGCACCTGCCGACCGCCTGAACCTGCTGCGCTTCGTCTGCTCGTTCGTCTGGACCGACCTGAAGGTCACCCAGCAGGAGCGCGATCTGGTGATGCGGATCGTCGGCGCGATGCACCTGGACGACGCCGAGGCGAAGCAGGTCGCGGGTTGGCTGCGGGTGCCGCCGTCGCCCGAGGACGTCGACCCGACGCAGGTGCCGCGCCGGCACCGCGAACTGTTCCTGCGCGCCGCCGAGCTGGCGGTGCAGGCCGACGGCCGCGTGGTGCCGGCCGAACGGGAAACGCTGGCGTTGTTCCGCGACCTGCTGGGCGACTGATCGGGGCGTGCCCGCGTTCACATGTCGGCGCGATAGCGGTCCCACATGGTCTCGGCGAACGGGCGGAACGAGCGTGTCCACGTGCCCGGCGCCTCGATCTGCAGGTAGCGGTCGACGTAGTCGAACAGCGGGTCGTGCCCCCACGCCGCCTGCAGGCCCATGATGCGCGTCGCCAGCACGAAGCCGTGCCAGACGTTCGCGGTGCAGCAGCGGCGATACGGATCGCTGGTCCACGACTTGCGATCGACGCTCGGGTCGTCGCCGTGGCGGTTGCCCCACTCGGGCAGGCCTTCGTCCTCGGGGCCGTAGTCGCCGTAGCCGCGGTTCCACACGCCGGGCGACGTCTGCGCGACGTAGAACGTCTGCACGTCTTCGGCGAATGCGGCCTTCTGCTCGCGCACCAGCCGCAGCATGTCCTGGTCCTGCAGCAGCGTGCCCGCGAACAGGATCGGGAACTTGCGGCCGCCGCCACTGCCGCCGTCGGCGACGAAGCGGCCGCCGCTCTCGACGATGCCGTAGAGGTCGATGCCGAGCTGCACCATCGCCAGCACCAGCGGCTGCTTCTGCGTCATCTCGCTGTCGAGCTGCAGCGTCAGGCCGGCGAGGCTGACGAGGTCGGCCATGTCGCGGCCGTAGTCGGGCATGTTGAGCCGCGGGTGCAGGTAGCGGCCGGTCCAGCCGCCGATGTGGTCGAGCCACGGCCGTTCGAAGCGCTGCGCGAGCTCGGTCGGTTGTGGCGCGCCGGGCGGCGCGGCGAGGTGTGCGAGGCGCGTCAGGTCGAGCGTCGTGCTGCGCCATCGCGGGCGCTTGTTCTTGCCGCAGTACGGCGGCCGGAACGCATCCGCTTCCGGTGCCTTGCCGACACAGGTCAGCACCGCACAGGTCTCCAGCTGCGGCAGGTGGCCAGGCTCCGGATTGCTGATCGTCGACACCAGCGACATGCCCGGCTCCAGCCGCAGTGGCCGTTCGCGACCGATGCCGAGCGCGACGTTCGCGGTGGCGTCGAAGCGGCTGCCACCTTCGGCGCCGAACATCGCGCTGTCGTAGCCCTGGACTGCCACGCGCGGGTCGGGGTCGATCATCGAGCCATGGCGCGTGCGGCCGTCGTCGACGCCGCTCGCCGGCGAGATCGCGACGATGTGCACGGGACCGATGACCCACCAGTCACCGTTGACGAACCGACCGCAGGGCACGGCGTGCTCGAAGGTCCAGGTGATGCCGAAGCGCTCGACGGAAGCGAGCTGGTTGCCGACCGGTTCGCCGGTGGCCGTGGGGGGCAGACTGTCGGCGTAGTCGGGGCGCTCGCCGAGCAGCACGCCGTTGCTGGTCGAGATCGCGCTGCGGTTGCCGGCGATGTCGATCGCGCGCACGCTGACGTAGAGCGCGAAGCCGACCGGCAGCACGACGTCCTGCGTGACGGCGCGCGTGGCGCCGCCGACCGGGGTCCACGGCATCACGTCGGCGTTGCCCGGGATGCGGCCGATCGCCCACTCGTAGACGACCGGCTGCCCCTCCGGATCGACGAAGTCGTCCCAGTTGGCGAACAGCGACGTGCGCACTTCCTGGCGGTCGACGTCGGCGCCGAAACCGTCGCGCACCTGGGCCACCGTCGGCGGCCCGTCCTGCGGGCCGCCGGTGGTGTCCGGCGCGCTGCTGCAGGCGGCCCATGCGAGGGCCAGCGCGGCCGCCGGGCCGGCCAGCCAGGGTCGCCGGGCGGCACGTTCGCAGGATCCTGCCATCATCGGCAGAAGCCTAGCATCGCATCACCCCGCGGGAAGGCGGATGCGACAACAGGCGCGGCACCCCGGCAGCCGAAATTCCGGAACGTGCGACGGTGCCGCGGCGACGGCTCGGGCTTCGGGGTAAGCTCGCCGCCTCGCCGCGCACACCGAGAGCACTTCGGGAAGACCGGCCGGCGGCAGTCCACGACGACCAGCGACGATGACCAAGAACCTAGCCGACGAACTGCAGCGCACCGCGCGCCAGGCGTTGACCAGCATCCATCCGGTACCGCAGGGTGAGGAGCCCGGTGGTCTGCCGCTGCGCCGCCTGCTCGCGGCGGTCTTCCGCGCCCGCTACCTGGTGTTCGCGACGCTGCTGTCCGGCATCCTGATCGGTTCGTTCCTCGCCATCACGACGCCGAACACCTACGTCAGCACCGGCAAGTTCCTGTTCACGGCGTCGGGCGCCGAAGCGAAGCTGGTCGATCCGACGCGGTCGACGGACATCAGCCAGGAGACGATCGGCACGGCGGCGACGCACATCCTGACCACCGACGACCTGCTGATCCGCGTGATCAAGGCGCTGGGGCCGGCGCGCATCATGACGCCGTATCAGCCCGACCAGGCGACGGCATCGTCGGGTGCGAAGGCGTGGTTCTACCGCGTGCAGCGCGACTGGAACGCGACCACCGAAGAGGCGACCGAGTCCGAGGCGCTGCGGCTGTTGCGCCGCTCGCTGGTGGTCGAACGCCCGCGCGGCATCGACGTGTTGATCGCCACCTGCACCGCCAACAATGCCGAGCTGGCGCAGGAGATCCTCGACACGTTCATGAAACAGGCCATCATCTGGCACATCGAGCAGTACGACGACAAGCGCGCCTACGAAGACGCCGAGAAGGCAGCGACCGACAGCCGCGTCGCGCGCGAGGCGGCGCGCCTGGCGATGCGCAATTTCCTCGACAACAAGGCCGGGGTGTCGCAGTTCAAGGACGAGAAGGAGCGGCTGGAGAAGGACCTCGCCGACGCCCTTTCGCGCCAGGACTCGCTGCGGCAGCAGCTCGACAGTGCGCGGCAGGTGCTGGCGCTGATCACGAAGCGGCTCGAGGTCGACAAGGACATTCCTCAATACAAGATCGAGAAGCGCCGCATCGACGTCACCAGCGAAGCGCAGGCGGAACTGGGCAAGGAACTGGGCGCCGAGAGCGTGCGCCTGACCACGCTGGAGAACCTCTATCGCGATCCGAGCGACCGTCGCATCGTCGACGCGAAGAAGAAGATGGACGACATCAAGGCGGCGATCCTGCGGCTGCAGCAGGACTCGCGCAACGCGCCGCAGGAAGAGGTCTCGGTGCCCAATCCGGAGTACACCGCGATGATCGAGCAGCAGCGCAAGCTGACCGCCGAAGCCTGGACCCTCGGATCGCAGATGGAAGGCGTCAACAACGCCGTCACCGAGAAGCACACGCGGCTGAAGACGCTGCTGGCGCTCGAGCCGGAGTACGCCAAGCTCCGGGATGCCGAGCTCACCGCCGAGGAGCAGGCCACCATCGCCCAGGCGAACTGGAACATCGCCCAGCAGAAGCGCGCGCTCGGCGCCGGCAACTTCAGTTCGCTG
>JBGARS010000137.1:0-7699 GCA_044230075.1 Planctomycetota bacterium
CTCTGCAGGCCGTCGCGCTCGCAGCGCGAGACCAGCGCCTCGAGTTCGATCCATGCCGCCTGCCGCTCGCGGCGGAACTGCACCGACCACGGCGTGTTCTCGGCGTCGCTCACAGCATCTCCCGGCGCTTGACCTGCAGGTAGCGATCGATCAGCCCCGGCCCGAGTTCGTCGACGGTCGCATCCAGCACCTGCGCGCCGCTGCGGCGGATGCGCTCGAGCACCAGCAGACGTTCGCGGCGGATCTCCTCGGCGGTGACCGCGCGGTGCAGGTCCTCGATGCTGCGCGGCTCGCGGCGCGACAGGGTGCCGAGCAGCGGATCCTGCATCGCCACGAACAACAAGAGATGCCGGCGCAGCAGCCACTGCACGTTGCGCAGCATCAGCTCGGCCGTGACGCTGTCGACGAAGTCCGTGAACAGCACCACCAGCGTGCGGCGCCGCAGTTGCTGCAGCAGCTCGGTCATCGCCAACGTGAAGTTGGTCTCCGCCGTCGAGTAGTCGAGCCCGGCCATGCGGCCCTGGATCGCCTGCAGCGCGTGCACGCCGGCGCGCGGCAACACCACCTGCTGTGGCTTGTCGGCGAACGCGTACAGGCCGACGCGGTCGCCGGTGCGCAGGCAGACGTAGCCGAGCTGCAGCGCCAGCCGGATCGCGTGGTCGAGGCGCGGCATGGAGGCCAGCGGTTCGCCCATCAGGCGACCGGTGTCGATGCACAACATCACCGGGTGGTCGCGTTCCGCGCGGAACTCGCGGCACAGCACCTGGCGATGGCGCGCGGAGGCCTTCCAGTCGACGGCGCGGCGGTCCATGCCGGTCACGAACTCGCGCAGCGAATCGAACTCGCTGCCGTCGCCGACGTAGCGCTCGACCTTCAGGCCGATCTGGAACTCGCGGTTGGTCGCCATGCGCAGCGCGCGCTGGCGCACCGACTCGACGTCGGTGACCACCGGCACCTTGGCGCCGAGCGGGCGTTCGACCTCGCACCACAACAGCCCGAGCGGACCGCGCCAGCGCAGGTGGCTGGCGACCAGCGTGATCGTGCCACGCCGCATCGGCACCAGCGGCAGTGCGGCGGTCGTGACCCCATCGGGCCGCAGCGCGAGCAGCGCGCGCGGCGGCGGTTCGACGTCGCCCTTGGCCGCGAGCTGCAGTTCGACCGCAGTCGCGCGCGCCGACGTCGCCGTGACCTGGACCGCGGCCGGCGCACCGAACCGCACCAGCGGCGGCGCCACCACTTCGACCGCGATCGACCGCGACGGCGGCAAGAGCATCAGCTCGAGCGCGAGTGCCGCGCCGAAGGCGGCCAGGAACCACAACCAGTACGCGGTGGCGTCCGGGGCACCGGCCAGCGTCGGCAGCGCGGCGAGCGGCAGGCCGCCCGCCAACACCCCGAACGCGCGCCCGGTCGGCCGGATCATCGCGGCGCCTTGATGCCCTTGACGACGGCCTCGACGACCGCGCCCGCGTCCTGGCCTTCGATCTCGGCCGCCGGTGTCAGCACGACGCGGTGTGCCAGCAGCGGCAGCGCGAGCTGCTGCACGTGATCGGGCAAGACGAAGTCCATGCCCTGCACCGCCGCCAACGACCGCGCCGCCGCGACCAGCATGTTGACCGCGCGCGGCGACGCGCCGCAGCGCAGCGCCGGGTGTTCGCGCGTCGCACGCACGATGTCGACCAGGTAGTCGAGCACGCCGTCCTCGACGCGCACCGACTGCACACACTCGCGCGCCGCGCGCAGGAACTCGTCGCCGACCAGCGGTTCGAGCCCGAACGAGGCGAGATCCGGCACCGCGCGGCCGTGCACCGCCGCCATGCGCCGTTCGTCGGCGCGGTCCGGGTAGCCGATGCGCAGCTTCAGCAGGAAGCGGTCGAGCTGCGCTTCGGGCAGCGGGTAGGTGCCCTCCTGCTCGATCGGGTTCATCGTCGCGACGACGAAGAACGCCGCGCCGAGCGCGTGCGTGGTGCCGTCGAGCGTCACCGAACGTTCCTGCATCGCCTCGAGCAGTGCGGCCTGCGTCTTCGGCGGCGTGCGGTTGATCTCGTCGGCCAGCAACAGCTCGGTGAAGATCGGCCCCTTGCTGAGCGAGAAGCGACCGGTCTGGAAGTCGAACAGGCTGGTGCCGAGCACGTCGGCCGGCATCAGGTCCGGCGTGAACTGGATGCGCTGGAACTGCAGCTCCAGCGACTGCGCCAGCGCGCGCGCCAGCAGCGTCTTGGCGGTGCCGGGCACGCCCTCGAGCAGCACGTGCCCGCCGGCGAGCCACGCCGCGAACAAGCGATCGACGTCGTCTTCGTGCCCCATGACGACGCGGCCCACCTGCTCCCGCAGGCGGCCAGCGGTGTCTCGGATGTCAGTGACCAGCATGCAGGATCTCCTCCGTCAGGATGCGGATGCCACGCGCCACGGCCAACGCTTCGCGCGCTGGCACGTCCTTGGCGGCACGTTCGAGCAGTTCGCCGAGCTGCTGGCGGCGCGCGGGGTCGCGCACCCGGGCCAGCAGCCAGTCGCGGCACGGGCCAGCGGCGAGACCGTGCGGCGCGTGCAGCGCCTCGGCGGTCGCACGCACGCGCTGGCGGCCGTAGCGGCGCAACGACGGACCGTGGTGGCCGCCGCGGCGCAGCAGTGCGGCCGTGTTGTCGATCAGGAACTGCTTGCCGGCTGCGATCGCGGCCGGTACCGGCAGCGGCGCACCGAAGCGGCCGTAGGCCAGCCACAGCGCCAGCGACACCAGCAGCAGCAGGTGCACCGGCACCAGCACCAACGGGAACTGACCCGCCGCGTGCCAGATGCTCGGTTCGATCTCGTGACCGTGCAGCGTCTCGTCGAACACGATCCCGCCCGCCCCGCGCAACTCGCGCAGCAGCTGCACGACCAGCGCCGCGTTGTCGCCGCGCGGCAGGCCGTGGTTGGCGATCAGGTCGGGATCGCTGAGCACTCGCAGGTTGCCGATGGAACCGAGCAGCACGCCCTGGTCGCAGGACACCAGCGGGCGAATGCGCGTGTCGTCCGGGTCGAGCAGCTGCACCGGCCCGACCAGCGTCGGCGCAGGCCCGTTCCACACCGACTGCCAGCCGCTCGCGGTGGCCGTGCGGACCAGCGCCGGCGGCGCCTCGTCGATCCAGTCGCCGGCGTGCGTGAGCACGTCTTCGACGTCCGCCGGCGGCATCAACTCGACGGAGCGCAGCCAGTTCTCGTTGTCGGCGTCGACGCGGCCGACCCGCTTGGGCAGCACCAGCAGCACCGCGCGCACCTGCTGCAGACACGTCGTCACGCGCGCATCGTCGCGGCTGTCGAGTTCGTTCGGCTCGGCCAGCACCAACAGGCCACACTCGCCGAGGTGGCGCACCATGCGCAGCTGCAGCACCGGGTCGCCGAGCTCCCGCAGCAGGTGGATCACGCCGAAGTGGCCGATCGCCGAGCGGCTGTAGCCATGCGCGCCGACGCCGCGCACGCCGCGGCCGTCGCCGGGGAACAGCAGCAGGTAGAACGCCGCCAGCAGCGACAGCACGGCCGAGGCACCGAGGGCCCGGGTCGCGCGGCGCGAGAACAGGTTCACTTCGGCTGCCGGCACGCGACCTCCCACTGCTGCAGGTGCAGGCGCGAGGCCTCGTACTGCGCGCGGTCGGCCGGGCGGCCGCCGAAGTGCACCCGCTCGACGGCGGCCACCAGCTGCGCCAGCGGCTCGACGGCCGCAGCCTTGTGCCGCACCAGACCGAGCGCCGCGCGGCCGGTCGCGTGAGCCGGCAGCAGGCCCCGGCGCGCGGTCCAGGCGGCGAAGGCGTGCAGCAGCAGCGCGTGCACGGCGGCGCCGAACTCGCCGGCCGCGGCCAGCCGTTCGTGGTCCGGCACCGGTTCCGCCGGCGGTTCGTCCTGCGGTTTCGACGTGGCGCGCACCTTGGCCAGCAACTTCGCCGGCTCGCGCCGCCCGCGCCAGCTGCGTGCGACGGCGGCGACCAGCAGCAGCACCGCGAGGCCGACCACCACCCACAACAGCACGATGGCGGGCAGCGAGCCGAACAAGAGGCCGCCGCCCCAACTCCAGCTCCCCCCGTAGCCGCCCGATCGTTCGCCGCGGCGCGTGGGCTTGGGGCCCGGCGGCTGCACGCCGCTGCCGCTGCCGACAGTCTGTTCGCCGGGCAGCGCCGTCTGGCACTTGCCGTGTTCGAGCACCCGCGCGACGGTGTCCTTCGGCACGACCTGCGCCACGATCCCGCACAGCAGGAGGGCTGCAACCGCGAGTCCCCGCAGGAATGGCATGCGCGGGCGCCACGCTAGCCGGGGCCGGCGCTGTTGCAACCCGGGCCGCGGTTCGAGGTTGCCCGGAGCGGGCCAGTGGCTACAACGGCGACTCATCCCGGAAGAGAGGTACCACTTGGCCACATCGTCCTCGTTCTCGCTGCCGTTCGGCGCCTTCGTCAGCAAGTCGCTCAGCATCTACCTGCGCAACCTGGTCCCGTTCGCGGTGCTCGGCGCGCTGGTGCTGGCGCCGTGGATCGTGCTGCGCATCGTGCTGCATCAGGACGCTCCCTCCACCGGGGGGGAAGCGATCAGCACCCTGCTGCAGAGCGTGCTGAGCCTGGTACTGACCGGCGCGCTGACCTATGGCGTCGTGCAGCAGATGCACGACAAGCCGACCGGCATCGGGCAGCTGATCGGCGTCGGCATGCGCTCGTTGGGCCGCGTGTTCGTGACCGGCCTGGTGACCGGCCTGATCATCTTCATCGGCTTCGTCGTGCTGGTGGTGCCCGGCATCATCGCCACGATGCTGCTGTACGTGGCGATCCCGGTCACGGTGATGGAGTCCAAGGGTGTCGTCGACGCGATCAAGCGCAGCGCCGACCTGACGCGTGGCTCGCGCTGGGTGATCTTCGGCGCCGTGCTGCTGATGGGCATCGTGACCTACGGCGTGATCTTCCTGTGTGGGTTCGTGTTCACCACCACGACGACCGACTTCGCCCGGCTGCCGATCTGGATCGAGATCGCGATCCCGCTGCTGCTGAACCCGTTCAGCGCCACGCTGTCCTCGGTCTGCTACGTGATGCTGCGCCAGGGCAAGGAGAACGTCGACGTGCAGCAGATCGCCGCAGTGTTCGACTGACGGACTGGCCTGCGCGGCGGCGTCGTGCTAGTTGTGCCGCGATGCGCCACGCCGTGCTCGCCCTGCCGTTCCTCGTCCTCGCCGTGCTGCCGGCGCAGGACGACGCCGAACTCAACGCCCGTGCCGACGCGATCCACGCGCGCGTGCTGACGCTCGACACGCACAAGGACATCTCGCCGCTGCTGGCACCCGAGTCGCTGCCCGAGGATCCGGCGACACGCGAGCAGTTCCGCCGCAAGTACGACCCGTCGCTGCGCGGCGACGCGCAGGTCGACTTCGTCAAGATGCGCGAGGGCGGCTACGACTGCGCGTTCTTCATCGTCTACACCGACCAGCGGCAGCTGAACGCCGGCGGCTACCAGCGCGCGCTCGCCGAGGCCAACGCCAAGTTCGACGCGATCCATCGCATGGTGCGGCTGTTCCCCGACACGATCGGGCTGGCCACCTCACCCGACGACGTCGAGCGGCTGCACCGGGAAGGCAAGCTGGTCGCCTGCATCGGCATCGAGAACGGCTACCCGATGGGCGAAGACGTGGCGCGGATCGACGAGTTCTACGCCCGCGGCGCCCGCTACATGAGCATCGCGCACAACGGCCACACGCAGCTCGGCGACTCGCACACGCCGGCCGAACCCCTGCACGGCGGCCTCAGCGAGCTCGGCCGGAAGGCGATCGCGGCGATGAACCGGCTCGGCATCATGGTCGACGTCTCGCACAGCGCGAAGAGCACCATGCTGCAGGCGGTGGCGCTCAGCACGGCGCCGGTGATCGCGTCGCACTCCGGCGCGCGCGCGGTCAACGACCACACCAGGAACCTCGACGACGAGCAGCTGCGCGCACTGGCGGCCAAGGGCGGCGTCGTGCAATGCGTCGCGCTGGGCGCGTTCCTGAAGAGCAATCCCGAGCGTTCGGCGGCGATCGAAGCGCTGATGAAGCAGTGCGGCGTCGACCACGGCAACACCGACGACCTCAGCGAAGAGGAACGCGACCGGCGTTGGGCGAAGGTGCGCGAGGGCACGGTCGCGATCGACGAAAAGTTCCCGCCGGCCAGCGTCAAGGACTTCGTCGACCACATCGACCACATCGTGCAGGTCGCCGGCATCGACCATTGCGGCATCGGCTCGGACTTCGACGGCGGCGGCGGCATCGTCGGCTGGAACGACGCCAGCGAGACCCGCAACGTCACCCGCGAGCTGGTGCGCCGCGGCTACACCGAAGCGCAGATCGGCAAGATCTGGTCGGGCAACCTGCTGCGCGTCTGGCGCGAGGTCGAGAAGGTCGCGGCTGCGGCGCACTGAGCGCCGGCCACTGGCCTACGGTGTGTCGCCTGCCTCGCTCTCGTCGACGGCGGGCGCGGCCCCGTCCAGTTCGACGAACGACACCGCGTGCGCCTCGCGCTCGTCACCGTGCACGTCGACCCAGACCTCCTCGACGGCGATGCACTCTCCCGCCTGCCACCGCGTACGCAGGAAGTACGACAACTCGTCGCCGTTGTCGGCCTGCCGCACGCGCGGCACGTAGGCGGCGTTCAGGAACATGGTGCCGCCGCGGCGCACGAAGCGGGTGCGTTCGCCGCCGCGTGGGTGCACGAGGCGATGGTGCATGTGGCCGGCGATCACGGCGCGCACGCGCAGGCCGAAGCCCTCGATGCGCTGGATCGCCAGCGCGAGGTCGCGGTCGCCCCAGTCGCCGCCCGGCTTGCCGAAGTCCTTGCCCCAGATGTCGTGGCTCTGGTCGCCGAGCCCCAGCGGGCCGTTGTGCGCCAGGATCACCAGGTCGCGGTGCTGGGCGTTGCGCGCCGCGTCGACGATCGCCGCCGCCGACTGCCGGGCGGTGTGGATGCCATAGATCTCGTCGTACAGCTCCGGGCTGCGCAGGCTCTGCCCGCCCCACGAGAACGGTCGCGCGCCGATCAGCGACACGCCACCACGCGGCACCTCGCGCACCGTGTAGGCGACGTGGTCCTCGCCGAGCAGGTCCAGCGACTCACGCAGCTTGTCGGTGGCGACCTTGCGGCCGAAGCTCTGCCAGGCGTCGTGGTTGCCGAGGATGACCGCCTTCGGCACCGGCAGCGACGCGATCGCGCGCACCATCGGCACGTCCTCGTCGCCGAGGTCACCGACGAACAACGACAGATCGGGCCGGGTGCGTTCGAGGAAGGTGGCATCGGCCGGCCGCCACCAGCGATGCACGTCGCCGATGACCGTCAGCGTCGCGATGGAATCCGAGGGGCGAGACTGCAAGGGCGGCCAAGCTAGCAACGCGGTCGTCGCGAGTATCGTACGAAGGCCGCAAACTGCCTTTCGGTGGCCTTGCGCCGCGCGCGCTTCACGCGTCGAGCAGGCCGTGCCGCACCAGCCGTTCGCGGTAGGTCGTGCGCGGCACGCCGAACAGTTCCGCCGCGCGGGTCAGGTTGCCGTTCGCCGCGGCCAGCGTGCGCTGCAGCGCTTCCTTCTCCTGTTGTTCGAGGCGGTCCTTCCAGGTGCCCGGCTCGACGTCGGCGATCTCGGCTGTGGTGGAGCGCTGGTCCGGCGCACGCGCGACGCGATCGAGTTCGAGGTGCGCGGGCAGGATCACGCTGCCGCCGGAACGCAGCGC
>JBGARS010000137.1:7709-8602 GCA_044230075.1 Planctomycetota bacterium
TCACGACATGGCGCAACGCGCGGATGTTGCCGCGCCACGGCGCCGCGGCGAGCGCCACTTCGGCGTCGGTGGACAGTGCCGGCACCTCGTCGTAGCCGAGTTCCTCGGCCGCCTCGGTCAGGAACCGCGCCGCCAGCCGGCGCACGTCCTCGCGCCGTTCGCGCAGCGGCGGCAATACGATCTCGAGCTCGCGCAGCCGGTAGTAGAGGTCGTCGCGGAACCGGCCCTCGTGCACCATGGTCTCCAGGTCCTGGTGCGTCGCGGCGAGGATGCGCACGTCGACCCTCACCTGGCGGCGGCCGCCGATCGGCATCACGATGCGGTCCTGCAGCACGCGCAGGATCTTGGCCTGCAGGCCGACCGCCATGTCACCGATCTCGTCGAGGAAGATCGTGCCGCCGTGCGCCTCTTCGAAGTGGCCGCGCCGCGCCTGCATCGCGCCGGTGAACGCGCCCTTCTCGTGACCGAACAGCATGCTCTCCATCAGCTGCTCCGGGATCGCCGCGCAGTTGACCGGCACGAACGGTCCCTTGCTGCGCCGCGACAGATCGTGCAGCGCGCGCGCGACCACCTCCTTGCCGGTGCCGGTCTCGCCACGGATCAACACCGTGTAGTCGGCCGGCGCGTAGAGGCCGACGCGCTGCACCCACTCGGCGCACGCCGGGCTGTCGGTCTCCAGCGCCCAGTGCCGCGCGCGATCGCCGGCGGCACCGCGATCGAGCAGGCTGCTGACCAGCACGCGATTGCCGAGCGACGTCGCCAGGATGCGGCTGCAGAACGCGACCCGCTGCAGGTCCTCGGCGGTCAGCTGCGCGCCGTCGCGCGTGCAGTCGGCATACATGCCACCGAGGTTCTTGCCGAGCGCCTGGATCGGCAGCGCGACCGCCGCCGAG
>JBGARS010000138.1:0-8581 GCA_044230075.1 Planctomycetota bacterium
ATCAGCAACGCGGCGAGCAGCGAAGGCCTCGCCAGCAGCGTGGCGGTGGGCACGGCGACGATCACGGCGACGCATGCGGGCAGCGGGGTGTCCGGCAACACGGTGCTGACGGTGTTCGCGGACATCGCACTACGTGCCGCATCGTCGGCCGGGGCCGGGTCCGGCGTATTGAGCCTGACCGTGCCGACGCCGACCGGAGCGGTCACCGGCGACGTGCTGTTGGCAGCGATCGCGGTACGGCCCAATACGGCGACCGTGACGCCACCGGCCGCGGGCTGGACCTTGGTGCGGCGCATCGACAACGCTGCCTCGGCCGCCAACTCGTTGCTCGTCTACCGTCGGGTCGTGACCGCTGGCGAGCCGGCGAACCACACCTGGACGTTCTCGACTTCGACCGGCAGTGCAGGCGGCATCGCGGCGTTCGCCAACGTCGACACCGGCGGCATCGTCGACGTCGAGGGCGGCCAGAACACGGCGTCGGGCCTCCTGCATGCGGCGCCGAGCGTCAATGCGACGGTCGCGAACACCATGCTCGTGACCCTGCATGCGTTTGCGTCCTCGGCGACCTGGACGTCGCCGGCGGCGATGAGCGAGGCGTTCGACGTCGCCAGCGAGGTGATCGGTGCCACCGGTATCTCGATGTCGGGCCACTATGTGCTGCGGCTGTCGACCGGTGCCACCGGCGTGCGCACCGCGACGGCGAGCAACGACGCGGACGTCGGCAACACCGCGTCGGTCGTTCTGCGCCACAGCCCGTAACGGGCATTCGGCGGCCGCGCCGGGCTCTGGTAGCATCCGCCCAGACCATGAAGGTCCGGTTGCTCACGGTCTCGCATCGCCAGCCACGCTGGGTCGTCGACGGCTGCGCGGAGTACGAGCGTCGGCTGCCCCGCAACTGGAACTTCGAGCTCGTCGAGGTCCGTCCCGAGCCGCGCACGGATGCAACCGGCACGCCTCGAGTGCAGGCGATCGAAGCCGAACGGCTGCGCGTCGTGGTGCCACGCGGCGCACGCCTCGTCGCGCTCGACGAAGGTGGTGAGGCTTGGTCGACGGTGCAGTTCGCGGCGCGCATGGACCGGTGGGTGCAGGATGCGCGCGACCTGGCTTTCCTCGTCGGCGGCGCCGATGGACTCGATCCGGCGTTGCGCGACGCGGCCGACCATCGCCTGTCCTTGTCGGCGTTGACGCTGCCGCACGGCCTCGTGCGCGTGCTCTTCGTCGAACAGCTCTATCGCGCGGCGTCGGTGCTGCAGGGCCATCCGTACCACAAATGACCGAACTGGCGGCGGCGTGGCGCTGGGCGGCCGAGGCGGTCGCGGAGTGGCTTGCCTTCGGCCGGTCGCCGCGCGATGCGATCGCGCTGAACCTGTCGTTGCGCCGGCAGCCGCAGAAGATCCGGGCGGCGGCCATCCGCCTCGCGCGGCAGGCCACGGCCGAGCGGCGGCGGCTCGAGTGGCTGTTGGCTGGCGAAGTGCAACTCGAACGTGCGTCGCCGGCGGAGCGCGCGGCCGCGCTGGTGCTGGCACGGTGGATCGAACTCGGCGGCCTGCCGCCGGCGGCTGCGGTTTCGCTGGCCGCCACTGCGGGACGCGTGTGCGCATTCGACTTCGATGCCGTGCTGCAGTGCGAACGGCGACTCGCCGCGATCGACGACCCGGCGCTGCGCTTCGCGTTGCGGCACTCGCTGCCGGACTGGGCAGCCGCCAGCCTTCGCGCGCAGTTCGGCGACGAGGCCGGTGCGGTGGCGCTGGCCCTCGGTGGGGTGCCGCCGCGCACGATCCGGACCAATACGCTGCGCGCGGCGTCGCGGGACGAACTGGTGCGCGTGCTCGCGGCGGAGGGCGTGCCGACACGAGCGGCGGCGTACGCGCCGCTGGCGCTGCATGTCGACGGCGAAGCGGACCTGTTCGCCACCGCCAGCCATGCTCGGGGTGAGTTCGAACAACAGGACGAAGCGAGCCAGCTCGCGGCCTGGGTGGTGGCACCGCCGCCGGCCGGCAAGGTGCTGGACCTCTGCGCCGGCGTCGGCGGCAAGACGCTGGCGTTGGCCGCTGCCATGCAGAACCGTGGCCAGGTGCTGGCGACCGACGTGCAGCAGCACCGGCTCACGGCGCTGCGCGAACGCGCGCGGCGCGCCGGCGTCGACAACGTGCGAACGCTGCACCTCGACGACGCGGCGCCGACCGGCGAGGTGGCCGCGTTCGCGGCCCGCGCCGACCGCATCCTCGTCGACGCGCCGTGCAGTGGCACCGGCTCGTGGCGGCGTCGACCCGAAGGTCGCTGGCTGCTGGGCGCGGCGGATGTGCAGGCGCTGACCGCGATGCAGGACACCCTGCTCGACCGTGCGGCTGCTGCCCTGCGTCCCGGCGCGCGCCTGGTCTATGCGACCTGTTCGGTGCTGGCCGAGGAGAACGAGGCCCGCGTCGAGGCGCTGCGGCGGCGCTGGCCGGACCTGGAGACCGTGCGCTTGGCCGAGATCCTGGGTGGCGCGGCTGCGCGGCCGATCGCCGATGGCACCGGCACGTTCCTGTCGCTGCGGCCCGATCGGCACGGTTGCGACGGCTTCTTCGCGGCCGTGTTGCGCCGTCGCCGCCGGACCTGAGAGCACGGTGGAGGGGCGAGGACCCGGGCCCGCGGATTGCCGTTTCTCACCCCTGGGTTCAGGCGCGGACCGGTCGGCGTCCGATCTGCTGGAGGTGGACGCAGACCCGCCCCAGAACGGCGACGAACGCGCGGCGCGCGCGAGCAGCGGCGGGCGCAGGCAGTTCCTGGCCTGCGGCGGTGGTGGCCTCTTGCTGGTGTGCCTCGACATGTTCGTCGAGTGGATGGCGTGGCCGCGGATGCTGCTGACGCCGGCGATCGTCGGCTATGTCGTCTTCGTCCTCTTGGTGGAACGCTCGTTCCGCCGGGCGCTGTCCGCGCAGGTCGACGGTCTCGAGGCGGAGCGCCGCGGCGCGTTGGCGGCCGCGAGTGCGAAGGCGCAGCTGCTGGCCAACATGAGCCACGAGATCCGCACGCCGATGAACGGCATCCTCGGCATGGCCGAGCTGCTGGTGCGAACGCGCCTCGACGCCGAGCAGGAGCAGATGGCGACGACGATCCACTCGTCCGCCGAGTCCTTGCTGGCGGTGCTGAACGACATCCTCGACTACAGCAAGATCGAGGCTGGCAGGCTCGAGTTCGAATCGGCCGACTTCGACGTCTGGCAGGTGATCGACGACTGCGCGGGCCTGCTGCATGCGGCCGCCGACCAGAAGGGCGTCGAGCTGATGACCTACATCGACCCGCGGCTGTGGCGCTGTCACCGCGGTGACGCCGCGCGTGTGCGGCAGGTCGTGCTGAACCTGGTCAGCAACGCCGCCAAGTTCACGCTCGAGGGCGAGGTCGTGCTCGGTGCCGATCTCTTGGCGGAGGACGAGTCGTCGCAGCTGGTGCGCATCTGGGTGCGCGACACCGGTGTCGGCCTCAGCCCGCAGGCGATGGACCGTCTGTTCGTGCCGTTCTCGCAGGCCGACGCGTCGACGACCCGGCGCTTCGGCGGCACGGGGCTCGGTCTCGTCATCTGTCGGCGCCTCGTCGAGATGATGGGCGGGCGCATGGACGTGACCAGCGTGCCGGGCCGGGGCTCGACGTTCTCGTTCCGGTTGCGGCTGGCGAAGGGTGACCTCGCGAACGCGCGGCCGCGTGCCGAGGACATGGACCTCTCCGGTTGTGCGGTGCTGCTGGTCGACGACAGCGAGACCAACCGCCAGCTGATGGTGATGGAGCTGGTGCCGACCCACATCGGCATCGACGTCGCCGGCAACGCGATCAGCGCGATCGACGTGCTGCGCAAGGCATCGCGCAGTGGCCGGCCGTTCACGATGGCGATCGTCGACATGGCGATGCCCGGCTTCGACGGCATCCAGCTCGCCGAGGTGATCCGCAACGACCCGGAGATCCGGCCATTGCCGGTGGCGCTGACGAGTTCGGTAGGAACCCGACCGGGGCTCGCCGAAATGGCCGAGGCCGACGTGTTCCGCTGGCTCAGCAAGCCGCTCGCCGGCGGCCGGCTGCTGCAGGTGGTGCGCGACATGGCGAGCCTCCACGACAGCCGGTTCGCGGCGCTGCCGGCACGCGGGCTCGAGGAGACCAACAGCATGCTGGTGCTGAACGCCAACGCCAACGCCAGCGAGCCGCGGGTGCTGGTGGCCGAGGACAACGAGATCAACCGGCGCGTGCTGGCCGGCATGCTGCGGCGCATCGGCTGTGAGGTCGTGTTCGCGGTCGATGGCCGCGAGGCGCTGCAGATGATCGTGCAGCGCGAGTTCGATCTGGTGCTGATGGACTGCCAGATGCCGGAGATGGACGGCTTCGAGGCGTCGCGGGCGATCCGCGCGCTGGGCGGCACCTACGCGCAGATGCCGATCGTCGCGCTGACGGCGAACGTGATGCCTGCCGATCGCGACGCCTGCCTGCTGGCGGGCATGAACGACTTCCTGAGCAAGCCGGTCAAGCTCGACGTGTTGCGTGGCGCCGTGCAGCGCTGGAGCCGCGCGACCGCGACGCCGCGGGCCGACCACAGCGATCAGAGGTCGTAGAAGCGGAGGTCGCGCGAGGTGACCTGTTTGGTCCAGGCGTAGATCTGCCCGGCGTGGCCCGACGAGTGTTCGAGCACGTGCAGGATCGCCCCAAGGCCAGTCTCCTGATAGCGGCCCTGGATCGTGCGCTCACGCAGCAGCTCGGCCGGCGGCAGCCGGTCGACGAGATCGCAGGCGCGGGTCCAGACCGCGGCAAGCCGTTCGACCAGTTCCTGCGGCGACAGGCCGCCCTCAGCGGCGAACTCGGCATCGCGCGTGCGTACGTCCTCGACGGCGCCGAAGGTGACCAGGATCCACTGCGTCGTATTGCCGGCCAGGTGCAGCACCAGGTTGCCGACCGAGTTGCAGTTCGGCGCGGGCCGCTGCCAGACTCGGGTGCCGCCGAGCAGTTCGGCGCAGACGCGGATGCGCGGCAGCATCTCGCCGAGCAGGCGCCGGCGGAACTCACGCGCCACGCCGGCGGTCAACGTGGTGGCGGCATCCGGCTGTGCCGGCGTCGCCATCGCGTCAGGCCACCTCGCCCTTGTCCTGCTTGTGCCGGTCGTCCTGCTGCCGGCCTTCCCGATGCGGGGCTCGGCTGCCGGGCTCCGCCGCGCGCAGGCGCGCGACTTCTTCTTCGAGCAGCGCCAGCCGTTGGCCCAGCGTGCGATGCCGGTGCGTCAGCCGGCTGAGTCGCACCGACACCTGCAGCAGCAGGGCCAGCACGAACAGGAAGCCACCGAAGAACAGCGTCGAGACGACGTTCGACGAACCGACCCAGCGACTGACCGTCAGCAACAGATCCTGCTGCAGCGCCAGCACGGCCAGCAACACCGCGGTGGAGATCCAGACCCACGAGTACTCTTCGCGCAGCTTGCGGCGCCGCACCAGCTCGAAGGTGAGCACGACGAGGCCGGCGGCGAGCAGCAGCGCGACGAGGCGCTGGCGCTCGGGCAACGGCTCCAGTTCCAGGCCCGCGGCGGCGAGCTGCACGGTGGCTGCGATCATTGCGCCCTCGCTACGGTGTCGCGGCGGCGCAGCGGCGTCTCGCGGCGCACCGGCAGCAGGAAGAGGGTCACGAACATCTTGTAGCCGTAGTAGGCGATGCGGGCGCCGCGGTGCATCGACATGCCACCCTGGCGTGCGTGCATGCGGACGGGGACCTCGACGACGCGCAGGCCGCGGCGATGGTGCTCGACCAGGATGTCGGCGTCGGGATAGTCCTCGGGGAAGCCGTCGTTCACCACCGAGTCGAGTGCCCGTCGCGACAGGCCCTGGAAGCCGCTGGTCGGATCGCTGATGCGGCAGCGCAGCCAGCGCGACGCGATCGCGGCGAACAACCTGGTGCCGAGGCGTCGCGCGAAGCTCATCGGCGGCGGCGGTCCCTCCAGGTAGCGCGAGCCGATCACGACGTCGGCGCCGGCGTCGAGCGCGGCGACCAGGCGCTGCAGCATGTCGGGGTCGTGCTGGCCGTCGGCGTCCATCTGCAGCACGCGCGCGTAGCCGCGCCGGAACGCATGGCAGTAGCCGGTGTGCAGCGCCGAGCCGTAGCCGAGGTTGTAGGGGTGCTGCACGACCGTGGCGCCCGCGGCACGCGCTTCGTCGGCGGTTGCGTCGGGGCTGCCGTCGTCGACGACCACGATGTCGAGCGGCAGACCGGTGGCGAGGACCCGCCGCACGATGTCGCCGACGCGGCCTGATTCCCGGTAAGCCGGCACTACGAGCACGGTGGAGTTGGACACTTTTTCGGCAATCCCGACGACAGCTGGAAGAGTAGGAACCGAGCCCCGCATCGCCAGCGAAAACGTGTGGGCGATCGGTGGGGCGCAAGGCTGGCACAACGGCGCGCGGCGGCCTACGCTTCGTGCCGCTTTCGCGGGTCGGGCTGCCTTTCGTGCGCTCGCCCGTCATTCCCGCCATCCCAGGAAAGAACAATGTCGATCCGCTTCGCCGCACTGGCCCTCCTCAGTCTCGTCACCGCCTGCGCCGGCACGCGCGACACCCGCGTTGCCCCCGACGCCCCCGATACAGTCACCGGTACCGGGCTGCAGAGCCAGGACATCCGCACGATGGCCACGGACATGGCCGCCAAGATCAAGGCATCGGGTGTGCTGGCCCCGGCCCGCGACGGCGAGCGTGCGTCGTTTTTCATCTACGAACTGCGCAACGACAGCAGCGACACGATCGACAAGGAGATCATCCTGACCAAGCTGCGCACGAACCTGTTCGAGGCGTTCGGCCGGCAGATCAAGATCCTCGACCGTTCGCCGCAGGCCAACGACCTCGTCGACGCCGAGCGCCGCATGAAGGAGCGCGGCCAGGTGTCGGGCACGAACGACCGCATGGTCGCGGGCAGCGACTTCGTGCTGAAGGGCACGATCAAGAGCCGCGACCGCCAGGCGGGCAAGCTGAAGTCGGCCTACTACCTGGTGACGTTCGAGTTGACCGACCTGGTCTCCGGCGAACTGTGCTGGACCGGCGACTACGAGATGAAGACCGAATCCGAGAAGTCGGTCATCAACCGCTGATCCTGGCCGCCGCGATGCGCTGCAGCTGGCTTCCGTGCGCCGCTCTGCTGGCGGGCGCGTGCGCCGTCGGCCAGCCGGCGGTGCCCCTGAACGCGTTCGCCGCCGGCGACCTCGCGACCGTGGCGGCGTTTGCGACCACGGAGGTCGTCGATGGTCCGGCCGAGAACCAGGCCCTGGTGCACAACGTGCTGGCGCAGTGCGAGCTGCTGCAGGGCGACGTCGACGACGCGCGGCGCAACTTCGAGGTCGCCGGCCGCATCATGGGCAGCTGGTCGACCGGCAGCGGCGAGGCGACTTCGGCGATCCTCGGCAGCGAGAGCAGCAAGACCTACCGGGGCGATCCCTACGAGCAGGCGATGAACGCCTACTACCTGGCGCTCTGCTTCTACTGGAAGGGCGAGCCCGACAACGCGCGCGCCGCCTGCAAGCGCGGCATGCTGGCCGACGCCGAGGTGGGCGACGAGAAGTTCCAGGCCGACAACGCGCTGCTGTTCTGGATGGCGGGGCGCTTCAGCCACGTGCTCGGCTCCGACGACGACGTCGGCTACTACAAGGAAGCCGTGGCCGCGAATGCGTTCGCGATCGAACACGGCGCGCGCGGCGTGCCGAACAACGATGTGCTCGCGGCGCCGGGGCGCGGCAACCTCGTGCTGATCCTCGAGTGCGGCATGGGGCCCGAGAAGTTCGGTGACGGGGGCCAAGAGGAGCTGGCGCGCTTCCGGCCACGTCCGCATCCCGCGGTTGCGGCACGAGCCTCGCTGGACGGCCGCGACCTCGGCATCGCGTCGCTGATGCTCGATGTCGACTACCAGGCCCGCACGCTGGGCGGGACCGCGATGGAGGGCATCCGCCAGGGCAAGGCGGTGTTCAAGACCGCGAGCACCGTGGCAGGCGTCGTGCTGCTGGACCAGGCCGCCCGCAGCAAGGGCGACGCAGCGCGCACCCAGGCGATCGCCGGCGGCGCGCTGCTGCTCGCCGGCCTGCTGACCTCCACCGCCGCGGATGTGCGCCACTGGCCCACCTTGCCGTCGACCGTGCACGTGCTGACCGCCGACGTGCCGCCGGGCGAGCACCAGCTGACGATCGACTTCCTGGACGCCCGGGGCCAGCCGCTGCCGCAGTTCCGCCAGCACACGATTGTCACCGTGCCTGCCGAAGGGGAAGCCTGGCATCTGGCGCGATCGCTGCCGACGGTCGCGCCGCGCGTGCCACCTGTGCGATGATCCAGGGTTCGCGGAATCCGCGCCGCTGCAACCATGCGCCTACGGTGCGCGCTCTGCCGCGCCTTTCGTCCCCCGACCCCGAAGTGTGCCTCTCATGATCCGTGCCATCGCCGCAACCGTGTTCGCCTCGCTGCTCGCCACCGGCGGTGCGCCGGCCGACGCGCCGCGCGCACCGGTCGATCCCGGCCCGATGCCCCACGTCCTGGCGCTGCTCGACCGCGAGGGACTGATCGAGCCGGAGCGCGACAGCGATGCAGGTGCGCCCGTGCCC
>JBGARS010000139.1:0-8334 GCA_044230075.1 Planctomycetota bacterium
CCGCCTCGGCACTGCCCCGCACGACCTGCAGCGCCGGTTCGTCGACCTGCCAGGATCCGACACCCGCCATCAGCAGCAGCCCCAGCACGCTGAGCAGCCAGGGCACGAGCACCTGCCGCCGCCCGCACCTGTGCTGTCCCGACGCTGCCATGCGGCGTTCATCGGCCGGCGATGCGGCGCCACCGAACCCGGTCCGGAGTCTGGCGGGTGCCGGCGCCTTGGCTAGCATCCGCAATCACGAAGGAGCCCCATGACCCGACTCGCCTGCCCGAATCGCCGTGCTCGTGCTCTGCCTGCCGTGCTTCTCCCAGGGCGGCAAGCCGACCAAGCCCCCCGCACCCACCAAGGCAGCGCCCGCGCTGGTCACCGACAAGGACCGCGATCAACCCTGGCCGCTCGCCAGGTGCGCACTGCCGAAGTTCCCGGTGCGTCCTCCACTGACCGAACTGAAAGCCGGCGTGTTCCACGCCGAGGTCGAACTGGTGTGGCCGCGCGGCACCAGCAAGCTGTGGCTCTATCTGCCGAGCAAGGACGCCGCGGCGAAGTCGCTGCCGTGCGTGCTGATGGCGCCGGCGGGCAGCAACCTGCTGTTCGGCATGGACCTCGGCGACAGTGACCGCGCCGAGCACCTGCCGTACGTCGAGGCCGGCTTCGTGGTCGTCGCCTACGAGATCGAAGGCGTGATGCCCGAGGAGGACCAGCAGACCGACGACAACATCCTGCGCCAGGTCGGCCGCTACACCGCCGCGTGGGCCGGGCTGCAGGACGCCCGCGCGGCGCTCGAGTACACGCTGGCCAAGGTGCCCGAAGTCGACCCGACGCGGCTGTTCACGGCCGGCCACAGCTCCGCGGGCACGGCGGCGCTGTTGTTCGCGGCGCACGAACCGCGCCTGCGTGGTGTCGCCGCCTTCATGCCGATCGGCGACGTGCCGCAGCGCATCCCGAAGTTCGCCCACGAGAGCATGGCGAAGGACTTCCCCGGCTTCGACAACTGGCTCGTGCGCTGCTCGCCGCACACACACGTGGCGCGCTTCACGCAGCCGCTGTTCGTGTTCGCCGCCGAGGACGACCGCAACGTCGCGATCGGCCTCCAGCGCGCGTTCGTCGAGCAGCTGCACACGGCCAAGAAGGACGTGACGTTCGAGACCGTGCCCGAGGGCGACCACTACGAACCGATGATCGACACCGGCATCCCGCTGGCGATTGCGTGGATGCAGAAGATCGCGCAGCAGCCGGTTGCCGCACCGAAGCCGCCGGCCAAGAACCGCTGACCCTCACGGCGTGCGCCGCCGCTCCTCGAGTTCGGCCAGCGTCTTCGGCCAGTCCCGCTTCAGCAGCGCCGACAGGCCGCGGTCGGCGAGCAGCTTGCCGCCGCACTGGCAGTGCGCGCAGTAGTTGCACTCGTTGTCCGCGTAGCGGATGCGTTGCACGGGCGAGCCGCAGTCGGGGCACGGCTTGCCGTAGCGGCCGTGCACGGCCATGCCGTCGCGGAAGGCCGTGACCTTGGTCGGGAAGCCGGCACCGGTCTCGGCGCGCAGTTGCTGCGTCCAGCGGTCGAACGTGCTCGTGATCGCCGTGCGCAGGCGTTCGACCTCGGCATCGGTGACGCGCGACGTCAGCGTGACCGGCGACAGCCGCGCCGCGTGCAGGATCTCGTCGGAGTAGGCGTTGCCGATGCCGGAGAACAACGTCGGGTCGCACAGCGCGCGCTTCAGCGTGCGGTTCTCGGACCGCAGTCGTTCGGCGAACTGTGTCGGCGAAGCACCCTGCACTTCGAGGCCGCCGCGGTCGAATACCGACAGCGCCGCGCGGCCGCGCACCAGGTGCAGCGACGCGCGCTTCTTGCTGCCGGCCTCGGTCAGGACCAGCGTGCCGGGCGCGAAGTCGAACGCGGCGAGGTCGATGCGGCTGCCGAGCTTTCGCTCGCGCGGGTACCACGACAGCCGCCCGGCGATCATCAGGTGCAGCACCAGGAACAGGTCGCTGTCGAAGCCGAACACGAGTCGTTTGCCGAGCCGCTCCACCGTGCGCAGCGTCGTGCCGTGCAGCGCCGCGAGCGGCGGCTCGACAGTGCGCAGCAGGAACGTGCTGCGCAGACGCACTTCGTCGAGCACCTCACCCACCAACAGCGCTTCGAGCCGCTCGCGGTAGACGGTGACATCTGGCAGTTCGGGCATGCGCGCCGCTACTTGGTGACCACCAGCGACACATCGTCGACCCAGAGTTCACCGTCGAGGACCAGGATCACCTGCACGACCGCGCGCACACCACCACACGGCCAGGTCTTCTCGATGCGCTGCCAGTCGCCGTCCTTCGGTACGCGCACGAGGTCGACGTCGGTGTCGACCGGCTCGCCGTCCTCGCCGTAGCGCCACACCTTGATCCAAGCATTGGTGGTTGCCTTGCTCTTCAGCATCAGCGAAGCGCTCAGCGTGCCGCCCTTCGGCAGGTCGACCTCCTGCGTGACCAGGTCGAGCGGCGGGCCGCCGGTCTTCGTCAGGTGCAGCGCGCGCTTGCCCTCCTTGCGGTCGTCCCGCTGCACCTCGGCGGTGAGGCGGCCGCTGTTGGCGACCGTGTTCCAGCCATCGAGGCCCTGCTCGAAGCCGCCATTCGGCAGCAGGTTCTTGCCCGGCTTGCCCTTCTTCGCCGTTGGCTTGTCATCGGGCCACTCGGGCTTCGGCGCCGGCTCGTCGCTGAGCAGCCAGCGCAGGCCTTCGCGAAGGCGCGGCAGTGGATCGTCCTGCCAACCGTCGGGCCGCTGGGCGAGCAACCCGTTCTCGACCCACGGCAGGAAGTCGCGCGAGCCGTCACCGCCGGGCAGCACGACGACGAGACCGCCACCGTCCTTCGGTGGCTGCTTCGCCGGCAACACGAAGTAGAGGCTTCGTGGCAGCGTGGCGATGGAGCACTCGATCGCATGGGACGCACGCTCCTGCGCAGGTGCGCCGAACGCACCCAGCAGCGCCGCGCCGACGATCACCGGCGTCTTCCGCATCGCGGCAATGCTAGCGCCGCGCCGCCTGCGCACTAAGCTGCTCGCCCCCAACCGCCATGCCGTTCCCCGAACCGTTCTACAGCTGGCGCCCGCACCCCTGGCACGGCATCGCTCCCGGGCCCGACGCGCCCAAGGTCGTGCAGGCCTACATCGAGATCACGCCGTTCGACCTCGTGAAGTACGAGATCGACAAGGTCAACGGCCTGCTGCGCGTCGACCGGCCGCAGCGCACCAGCTCGCAGCCGCCGAGCCTGTATGGCTTCATCCCGCGCACGCTGTGCGGCCGCCGGGTCGGCGAGCTGACGCCCGACGCGAAGGACGGCGACGGCGATCCGCTGGACATCTGCGTGCTCAGCGAACGGCCGATCACGGCGCGCGAGATCCTGGTCAAGGCCAAGGTCATCGGCGGCCTGACGATGCTCGACAACGGCGAGGCCGACGACAAGATCGTCGCCGTGCTCGCCGGCGACTTCGTCTGGGGTGAGGTCGAGGACCTGACGCAGCTGCCGTCGGTGCTGGTCGAGCGGCTGCGCCACTACTTCTCGACCTACAAGCTGCTGCCCGGTGCCGTGCCGGTGCCGTTGACCCCGTACGACCAGCAGCGCGCCTACGAAGTCATCACCGCGTCGATGAAGGACTACCAGACCGTCTACGGCGGGCCGGCGCACGCATGACCGAGCCCGAAGGCAACCCGGCGTGGAATCCGCGCATGCACCAGGGCGGCAAGCTGTCGTTCCGCAGCCGCGTGCAGGACGGTGACGACGACCCCGGTGAGTTCCTGGTGCTCGGCGGCAAGAACCCGCCGACGCTGCACGAACTGGTGCCCGCCGGCTACACGCACGTGGAGATCGAGATCGGCCCCGGCAAGGGTGCGTTCGTGCTGGCGGCGACCGAGGCGAAGCCCGACACGTTCCTGCTCGGCATCGAGGCGGCCCCCGGCTACGCCAGCCTCGCGGCGACCAGGCTGCGCCTGTCGGGCCGGCACAACGGCCGCTTCCTGGTCGACAACGGCAAGCTCTACCTGCAGGACCGCGTCGAACATGGCGCGCTCGACGCCGTGCACGTGTACTTCCCCGACCCGTGGCCCAAACGCCGCCACAAAGGCCGCCGCTTCTTCACCGACGACGTGCCGGCGGTGCTGGCGCGGGTGCTGCGCCCCGGCGGCCACCTCTACGTCGCCACCGACAACGCCGCCTACGCCGGCCAGATCGCGCGCGTGCTCGGCAGCAGCGACCTGTTCGCGCGCGACGAGCCCGAAGAGGCGCGCGTGCTGGCGCTCGGCCAAGGCCACGCGTTCTCGCCGACCAATTTCGAACGCAAGTACCAGGAAGAGGGCCGCGTGATCCGCCGCTACGCGTTCCGGAGCCGCGCCGGGGAGAGCCAGGCCCGATGAGCTGGATCGACGTCGGCGCGATCACCGAGCTGAAGTTCTTCCCGGGCCATCCGTTCCGGATCGGCAACCACTGGATCGCGATCTTCCGCCTCGACGACGAGTGGGTCGCGATCGACAACAACTGCCCGCACGCCAGCGCGCCCTTGTGCGACGGCACCGTGCTCGACGGCAAGGTGATCTGCTACCTGCACTGCTGGGAGTTCGACCTGCGCACCGGCGCATGTGACGTCGGGTCGCAGTGGAACGTGAAGACCTACCCCGTGCGCCAACTCGAGGGGCGGCTGCAGGTGGACTGGCCCGGCGAGGTGACGCCCGCTCAGTGACCCGAGCTGGCGGTCGGCGCGTGCAGCACGCGGCCATCGGCCAGGATCCACAGAGGCTCGCCCGCGGCATCGAAGCGGACCTCGGTGACCAGGGCCTGCAGCGCCGGCTCGGGGCACGGTGGCAGCTGCCGTTCGCCGGCGTGCACGACGCCCGTGCGCAGCGAGACCATGTGCACGCCATCGTCGTGCCGGACTGCGGCCCGGTGCGGTCGCGGCAGGAACGGGTTGCCGGTCGCCAGGGCGCCGAACAACACGGCGAGCGCGAGCGCGATGCAGAGTTTCGCGGGCATGCGGTTGCGATCGGATACGCACCGGCGGCCACCCGCTGGTCGGACTTTTCGGCGACGCCGCTGCCACCGGCACATTCGCACCTTCCCCTCACCGCCGCGCGTACCTAGGATCCCGCCCTTTTGCAGAAGGCCAGAGACCGTGACCGACGGGATCGCCAACGACCGACTCGAGAAGCTGCAGGCGCTGCGTGCTGCCGGGCAGGACCCCTTTCCGGCGCGCGTGCCGCGCGGCCAGCCCGTCGCGACCGTGCTGACGGACTTCGATTCGCGCCAAGGCCAGGTCGCGACCCTGTGCGGGCGCCTGGGCCAGATCCGCGACTTCGGCAAGCTGCGCTTCGCGCACCTGCAGGATCGCTCCGGCTCGATCCAGGTCGGCTTCCAACGCGAACGGCTTGCTGCGTTCTGGCCGGATCGCAAGCGCATCGAAGGCAACGACCTTGTCAGCGTGACCGGTGAACTCGGCACGACCCAGAAGGGCGAGCCGACGTTGTGGGCCACCGACGTGGTGCTCGCGTGCAAGGCGCTGCGGCCGGCGCCGGAGAAGTGGCACGGGCTCACCGACACCGAACAGCGCTACCGCATGCGCTACGTCGACCTGTTCGCCAACACCGCCGTGCGCGACAGCTTCGTGCAGCGCTCGCACATCGTGCGCGAGGTGCGCGCCTACTTCGATTCGCTCGACTACCTCGAAGTGGAGACGCCGATCCTGCAGCCGATCTTCGGCGGTGCGGCGGCGCGGCCGTTCCACACCCACCACAATGCGCTCGGCATGGACCTGTTCCTGCGCATCGCGCCGGAGCTGTACCTGAAGCGGCTGCTGGTCGGCGGCATGGAGCGCGTCTACGAGATCGGGCGCGTGTTCCGCAACGAGGGCATCAGCACGCGGCACAACCCCGAGTTCACGATGCTCGAGAGCTACGAGGCGTGGGCCGACTACCGCGACATCATGGCGCGCGTCGAGGGGCTGTTCGCGCACCTCACCGCCAGGATCCTCGGCAGCAATGGCAAGGTGATCTTCCGCGAGCGCGAGTACGACCTGTCGCCGCCGTTCCAGAAGGCGCGCTACCTCGACCTGTTCGCGCAGCAGAACCCCGGCGTCGACTGGTTCGACCACGACTCGATCGTGCGCCGCGCGCAGCAACTGCAGCTCGAGACCAAGGACAAGGCGCCGCACACGCTCGCCAACGACGTGTTCGAGGCGACGGTCGAGGACACGCTGCAGGGACCGATCTTCGTGCACGACTACCCGGTCGCGATCAGCCCGCTGGCGAAGCGCCTGGTCGAGGATCCGCGCGTGACGGAGCGCTTCGAGCTGTTCGTCGCCGGCATGGAGCTCGGCAACGCGTTCAGCGAACTGAACGACCCGATCGACCAGCAGCAGCGCTTCGAAGAGCAGGTCGCGCACAAGGACGAAGAGACGCCCGGCGAAGTCGACCTCGACTACGTGACCGCGCTCGAGTTCGGCATGCCGCCGGCCGGCGGCCTCGGCATCGGCATCGACCGGCTCTGCATGCTGCTCGCGGGTGCGGCCTCGATCCGCGACGTGGTGCTGTTCCCGCTGCTGCGTCGCATCGACGCGGCCGACACGGACGCGGCCCCACAGCCGTGATCGCCGCCTTCAGCCCGTTCGTGGCGCTGCGCTACCTGCTGACGCGCCGCATCAACCTGCTGGCGATGTTCGGCGTCACGTTCGCGGTGTGGGCGATGATCCTGGTCAACAGCGTGTTCACGGGCTTCGTCAGCGAGATCCGCACCGACGTGCGCCGCGCGTCACCCGAGGTGATGCTGACCGACCTGCCGCTCGACACCGGCTACGAACCGTTGCGCGCCGTGCTCGAAGCCGACCAGGACGTCGTGGCGACGGCGCCGCGCCTGCGCCACCACGGCCTGCTGCAGCCGCTACGGGTGCCGAAGGGCCTGCAGCCGCGCACGGAGGCCGCCGAACTGAACTTCGACCACATGGAGAGCGGTTTCGCCCTGCTGCTCGGCATCGACCCGCTGCGCGAAGGCGACGTATCGCCGCTGCAGCAGTGGATCGCGCGCAGCGAGGACGTGTTCCGCATCCACCAGGCGACGGTGGCGGCATCGACGGTGCTCGACGAGCCCGATCCCCGGCGCCGGTCCCAGCTGCTGCTGCCCGACGCCACCGAGTGGCTGGCGCGCAAACGTGCCGGCCTGAAGGCCGAGGCAGAGAAGAGCGAGTATCACAGCAGCTGGCCCGGCGTGCTGCTCGGCTGGCGGCGGGCGTACTACACGTCGTGGCTGCGCGAAGGCGACCCGCTCGACCTGCTGGCGGTGGCCAGCGTGCCTGGCAGCGACGGTTCGACGCAGCTGAGTTCGCATCGGCTGCGCGTCGCCTTCGCCGGCTGGTTCGCCACCGGCTACCGCGCCTTCGACGAGACCACCGTGCTGCTGCCGATCGAGACGCTGCGCACGATGCTCGGCCAGGACCTCGCCGATCCGAACAGCATCGACCTGGTCACCGACGTGGCGATCCGGCTGCGACCGGATCTGTCGACGCACGCGATCGCCGCCGCGCAGCAGCGGCTGCAGGCGGCGGCGCAGGCGGTGTTGCCGAACGGCAGCAAGCCGTGCAGCGTGCTCGACTGGCAGCAGCAGAACACCGTGTTCCTGAGCGCCGTCGCCACCGAGCAGGCGATGATGCAGTTCGTGCTGTTCGTCGTCATGCTGGTCGCCGCGTTCGTGATCTACGCGGTGCTGCACATGATGGTCGTGCAGAAGTGGAAGGACATCGGCATCCTGTCGGCGCTCGGCGGCACGCCGCGCAATGTCGGCGCGGTGTTCCTGCTGTGCGGCCTCGTCGTCGCCGTGCTCGGCGCCGCGCTCGGCACCGGCCTCGGCACGCTGTCGGCACTGCACCTCAACGACGCCAACGAGTGGCTGTTCGCGACCGCCGGCCTCGAGCTGTTCCCGCGCCGCCTGTTCGACCTGCAGCAGGTGCCGGTGCGGCTCGAGCCCGCCTGGCTGCTGCAGGTCGCGTTCGGCGCGATCCTGCTGGCGCTGGTGGTCGCCCTGTTCCCGGCCCGCAAGGCCGCCCGCATGAACCCCGTCCAGGCCCTGGCCCACGAATGAGTACGCCCGTCCTCGCCGCATCAGCCGTCACCAAGACCTACCGCCTCGGCAAGCGGGAGATCCCGGTGCTGCGTGGGGTCGACCTCACGCTGCAGGCCGGCGAACGGCTGGCGCTGCTCGGCGCGTCGGGGGCCGGCAAGTCGACGTTGCTGCACGTGCTCGGCCTGCTCGATCCGCCGACCTCGGGCAGCGTGCTGTTCGACGGCAAGCCGGTGCACGGCCTGCCGATCGCCGAGCGCG
>JBGARS010000013.1:0-76198 GCA_044230075.1 Planctomycetota bacterium
AAGTGTTCGACGGCGCGAGCGGGCACGGCGTGCGCCGCGGCGCGCTGCATCCGGTGGCGCCCTTCGCCGATGCCGACGCCGGCGCCCACGTGATGGCCGGCGCCGCGGCGGTGTGCGAAGGGGACGCGCGCAGCGAGCGCCTGCTGCGGCGCCTGTGCGCGCTGCTCGGCATGGTGCCGGTGCACGTGACGGGACTCGATCGCGCGTGCTACCACGCCGCCTGTGCGCTGGCGGCGTACGGCACCACCGCACTGCGTGCCGTGGTCGACGCGGCGTTTGCGGCCGCAGGGCCGCTGCCCGCGGCAGAACGGCGCCTGCTCGCCGACTCGTTGATGGCGGCGGCCCTGCACGCGAGCAGCGTCCGGGGGCCGGCGGCGGCGCTGTCGGGGCCGGTGCGGCGCGGCGACGAACCGACCGTGGCGCGGCACCTCACGGCGCTCGCCGCAGCCGTACCGGACAGCGTGCCGACCTACCGCGCGCTGATGCTGCAGGCGCTGGCGCTGGCCGAAGCGCAGGGCCTCGGCCCCGACCGCGCGGACGCGATCCGCCAGTTGCTGACCTCGGCACCGGGGTCGCGCTGACGATGGCGCTGATCATCGGCAGCATGTTCGCCGAGTCGCGCGAGCAGGTCGCCCGGGCCGCGGCCAAGGCCGCGATGGCGGGCGCCGACTGGCTCGAGTTGCGCCTGGATCGCTGGCCGGCGGGCGCCGACCTGCAGCCGGTGTTCGCAGGGTGCGGGCTGCCGGTGCTTGTCGCCTGCCGCACACCCGACGACGGGGGTTCGTTCCGCGGCACGCTGAACGAACGGCGCGAACTGTTCCAGCACGCGTTGACGGCGGGCGCACAAGGCCTCGACCTCGAGGTCTGGGAGACGTGGACACCACCTCCGCGACATCGGTTGAAGCTCGCCGTGCGTTCGTTCCACAGCTTCACCGGCGTGCCGAAGGAACTCGCCGACATCCGCGATCGGCTGCACAAGCATCCCGGCACCACGGCGAAGATCGTCGTGACTGCACACGACCTCGCCGACGCGGCGCCGGTGCTCGATCTGCTCGCGCACACCGACCAGGAGGCGCAGCCGACGGCGGCGTTCGCGATGGGGCGCACGTCGTGGCCGGTGCGTGTGCTGGCCTGCGCGCTGGGTGCACCGCTGGTCTACGGCAGCATCGAGCCCGGCAACGAGACGGCGCCGGGCCAGGTGCCGGTGGCGCTGCTGGCGGGGCTCTACCGCGCGCACGAACTCGGCGCCGGCACGTCGCTGTTCGGCCTGATCGGCAACCCGGCGCTGTCGTCGCTCGGCCCGTGGCTGCACAACCGCGCCTGCCGCCGATTGGGTGTCGACGCGGTGTACCTGCCGTTCGAGACCTCCCGCCCCGAGGCCGTGCTGGCGATGTTGCCACGCCGGCAGTTGCGCGGCCTGTCGGTGACGGCACCGTGGAAGGCGACCATGGCCGCGCTCTGCCAGCGCCTCGATCCGGATGCGATGGCGACCGGCGTGGTCAACACGCTGGTCGCCGAACCGAACGGCGATCTGGTCGGCCACAACACCGACGTGGCCGGGGTGCAGACGGCCCTGCGCCGCGCCGGCGTGGGCGTGGGGGACGGCCGCCCGGCGGTGGTGCTGGGCACCGGCGGGGCCGGTCGCGCGGGTGCGTGGGCGCTGCTGCGCATGGGCTTCCAGGTGACGATGCTCGGCCGGTCGCTGGAGCCGGTGCGCACGTTCGCGAAGACGCACGGCGTGCAACTCGGTGGCCTGTTGGCCCGGGTGCTCGACGACCTCGCGCCGGCCGTCGTGGTGCACGCGACGCCGGTCGGCGGCATCGACCGCAATCCCGACGAACGCCTGCTGCCGGACTGGGTGCCGGCCCCCGGCACCGTCGTGCTGGACATGGTCTACCAGCCGCTGCGCACGCGCCTGCTGCAAGACGCCGCTGCGGCCGGCGCCACGACCGTCGCCGGGGCCGAGATGTTCCTGGCCCAGGCCGCGGCGCAGGTGCAACTGTTCACCGGCGGCAAGCTCGCAGTCGAAGTGCTGCGCGCCTTCCTGGCCGGCACCGCGGTTGCGTCGATCGCGCCGCTCCCGTAGACCGTTGCCGTGCGGTTCGCCACGGTTGCCATTGCCCTGCTGCTGCCCTGGTGCTCGCTGTCCGCCCAGGCGGCGGCAGCGAAGGCGGCGTTCCAGTCCGGCAGCGTGACCGTCGACGGCCAACGCTATGGCTACCGGCTGCTGGAGCCGCTGCCACAGTGGCGCCAGGTACCGCAACCGCTGGTCGTCTTCCTGCACGGCGCCGGCGAACGCGGGGTCGACAACGAGCGCCAGCTCGCGTGGCTGCCCGAGCAGCTCGCGCAGCCGGCGGAGCGGCAACGGCTGCCGTGTTGGGTGCTCTCCGTGCAGTGTCCGTTCGACGAAACGTGGGCCGACATCCCGTGGACCGACGCCCAGTCACGGCCCATGCAGCGCGAGCCGACCCGCGCGCTGCGCGCCGTCACGACGGTGATGGACGAATTGGCGGCGCGGCCGGGCGTCGACACGGCACGCGTCTATCTGACCGGCCTGTCGATGGGCGGTTTCGGCGCGTTCGACCTGGCCGCGCGCCAGCCGGAGCGCTTCGCAGCCCTGCTGGCCATCTGTGGGGGCGGCGATCCGGCGGCGGCGCCCCGGTTGCTCGGCCTGCCGATCACCGTCTATCACGGCGCCGCGGACGACGTCGTGCCGGTCCAGCGGTCGCGCGACATGGTCGCGGCGCTGCGGGTGGTCGGCGCCATGGTGGACTACCACGAACTCGACGGCGTTCGCCACGATGCCTGGCGGTCGGCCTACGGCAGTGGTGGCGCGGTCGATTGGCTGTTCGCGCAGGATCAGCGACAGCAGGCGCGAGGTGGCAACGCCAGGCCACCGTTGGTGCCCGCCGCCGATGCGGCGGTGCTGCTCGGCGGCGAGTTCCAGCTCGCGCCGGCGGCGCGTTGCATCGCTGCGGGCGAGACCCAGGCAGCGGCGCGCGTGCTGCTGGACGCGCTCGCCACCGACATGCCGGTGCGACCCGGGCTGGTGGCGACCGGCCTCTTGCGGCGCGGTGACCTCGTGTTCGAAGTCGTGCCCGGCCTGGCCGCCATCTACGAGCTCGACATCGGCGACGCCCTGCGCGTGCGAGCCGCCGACAGCAACGGGCTCTTGCGGGGCGCCGCCGCGGCATGGCAGGCGCTGCACACTTCCCCGGGCCTTAGCTGTCCGCAGGGACGCTTCGTGCGCACGCGGGCGATCGACAGTGGCACCGTGGTGCTCGGTGCCAGCGGGGCGCCGTGGCCAGCCCAGACCCTGCGGGATGCGGTGCGCCTGTGCTGGACCTACGGCGCGAGCGCGCTTGCCGGGGATGGGCTCGATCGCCTGTGGTGGCTCGACGCGAACGCGCGCGAACGGCTGCGGGCCGATGCCGAGAACCACGGGGTCCGCCTCGTCGGACCGGAAGCGGCGACCCAAGTGGTTGCGGCCGTGGTGTTCGACGGCCGCCGGATCGCCACCGAGGGTGTGGACGTGGCGGCCGTGCTGCGGCGACCGGTTGCGGCCAGCAGCAGCGCGCTGCGCTACGTCGTGCACGTCCCCCCGGCCGAACCGGCCGAGGCGTTGAGCGCCTTGCGCCTGCAGCTGCCGGCTGCCGCCGAGCGCATCGACCGCGCCGGCCGCACCGTGCACATCGGTGGTTTCCTCACGCGACTCGGTCAGCTGCTGCGCGACTGACGACACCTCCGGCTATCGTGCGCTGCGGATGGAACCGACCGACGACGAACTGGAACAGCAGCTGCGCGGTGGCGACGACGCGGTGTTGGCCGCATTGCTCGAACGCCACCGGGAACGCCTGCAGCGCATGGTGCACTTCCGGCTCGACGCACGTCTGGTGGGACGCATCGATGCCGAAGACGTGGTGCAGGACTCCTACGTGGAGGCGGAGAAGCGCCTGTCGGCCTTCCGTGGCGACGACAAGCCGTTCCTGCTGTGGATCCGCCTGATCACGCAGCAGACCATGATCGACGTGCACAGGAAGCACCTCGGCGCGGCGATGCGCAACGCGGGCCGTGAGATCAAGGCGCCGGCGAGCGGCACGTTGTCGGGCTTCTTCGTCGCCAGCGTGACCTCGCCGAGCAATGCGGCGATGCGCGAGGAGGTGCGGCACCACGTCGAGGAAGCGCTCGAGAGCATGGACGAGATCGACCGCGAAGTGCTGCTGCTGCGCCACTTCGAGGAGCTTTCCAACAAGGAGGCCGCCGCCGTGCTGGGCATCCAGGAGAACGCGGCCAGCAACCGCTACGTGCGCGCGTTGGGCCGGCTGAAGGGCCTCCTCGGCGAACTGGGCCGCCCATGAGTGGGACGGGCGAGAGCACGGAGCGCGACCCGGTCGACCTGCTGGTCGAGCAGTTCCTGGCGCAGCATCGCAGCGGGGCGCCGGTCGACGTCGAGACGTTCGCCGCCGCGCATCCCGAACACGGCACCACGTTGCGCGAACTGCTGCCGACGCTGGTTGCGCTCGAGCAGGTGAAGCGTGACCGCGCGACCTCCACCGGCAGCGGCCGGCGGCGGCTGTCGCTGCCGGCGCTGGAACGGCTCGGCGACTTCCGCATCGTGCGCGAGGTCGGCCGCGGCGGCATGGGCGTCGTGTTCGAAGCGGTACAGGAGTCCCTCGATCGCCACGTCGCCCTGAAGGTGCTGCCGCAGGCGGCGCTGTTGTCGGGCAACCAGCTGCAGCGGTTCCAGCGCGAAGCGCGCACCGCCGCCCAGCTGCACCACAGCCACATCGTGCCGGTGTTCGGCAGCGGCGAGAGCGACGGCTTCCACTGGTACGCGATGCAGTTCATCGCCGGCGAGAGCCTCGACCACTGGCAGAAGGTGCACGCCACCACGCCGCCCGCCGATGCCGGGTCGTGGCGCGATCGGGCCCGCCTCGTCGCCCGCATCGGCGCCCAGGCCGCCAGCGCGCTGCACTACGCGCACGAGCAGGGCACGCTGCATCGCGACATCAAGCCGGCGAACCTGCTGCTCGCGCACGACGACCATGTCTGGGTGACCGACTTCGGGCTCGCCAAGGCGCTCGAGGCCGAAGGGCTGACGCACTCCAGCGACCTGCTCGGCACGCTGCAATACATGGCACCGGAGCAGTTCGCCGGCCAGTACGACGCCGCCAGCGAGGTCTACGCGCTCGGTGTCACGCTGTACGAACTGCTTGCCCTGCGGCACGCGTTCGCCGGTCGCACGCGCAGCGAACTGATGGAGCAGATCCGCACCCTGCGCCCCCCGCCGTTGCGACGGTCGTGCCCGGGCCTGCCCGAGGATCTGGCGGTGATCGTCGAGCGCGCAATGGCACGTGACCCGCGCGACCGCTACCGGACCGCCGCGGCGCTGCAGGAGGACCTCGAGGCATTCCTCGACGATCGGCCGATCGCCGCGCGGCGCCACAACGCCGCCCAACTGCTGCTGCGCTGGTGCCGGCGCAACCGCACGATCGCCGCGCTGGCCGCGTGCACGGTGCTGGCGGTGGTGGGGGCGGGTGTCACCGGCTGGATCGCCTACGGCGTCACCAACGACGCGCTGGCACAGGCACAGGCCTCGGCCGCAGATGCCGCGGCGAAGACCCGGCAGGCCGAGGCCGCGCTCGCGCAGGCCCGCGACTCGGCCACGGCAGCGACGCAGCAGGCTCTACTGGTGGCGAGCAACCTGCAGCTCACGCTGGCCGCGTTCGGCGAACTGTTCGATGCGCTGGTCGGGCGCGACCCGGCGCTGGCGGTCGAGGAGGATCCGGACACCGGCGAGCAGACGGTCGTGGCCCGCACCGTGGTCGAGCCGCGCGGGGTCGAGCTGCTGCAGCAGATGCTGGCCTTCTACGATCGGTTCGCGGCGGCGAATGCGAGCAGCCAGTCGCTGCGCTTCGAGACGGCGCGCGCCCACCGTCGCGTCGGCGCGATCCAGGCGCGGCTCGGCAACCTGGACGCGGCCGCCGCCGGCTACCTCGAGTCCCTGGCGCTGTTCCGGGAGGTGAAGGACCGCGACGTGCGGCGCGAGATCGCTGCCGTGCACGTCGACTACGCCCAGATCGAGCAGCGCCTCGGCCACCCGGGCGCAGCGGTGCAGCGCTTCCGGCTGGCGTTGGAACTGCTGGGCCCGGACCAGCCTGCGGACAACCTCGCCCTGCGGTTCGAACGCGCGCAGGCGCACTTCCTGCTGGCGCGGCGACCCGGTCCTGGCCCGGGGCCAGGCGGGCGACCTGGCAACGAGTCGCCGGGCGATCGGCCGGGCAACGAGCGACCGGCCGAGCGCCTGCGGGCGGAGGCGCAGCAGGAACTCGATGCAGCCCAGGCAATCCTCGCCGACCTGCTGCGCGCCGAGCCGCAGAACCCGGAGTTCCGGGCCCTGCAGGCCCGGTGCCTGCTCGAGGTGGGCCGCCGGCGCCTGCCGGGCCGCAACGACGATCGTGAGGCTGGCCTCGCGCTGTTCCGGCAGCTGGTCGCCGAGCATCCGCAGGTCGAACAGTACGTCTTCGAGCTGTGTGAGGCGCTGTGGTCGGAGGGGCGGCCGTTTGCCCCCGGGGACGCGAGCAAGGTCGACGCATCCGTCA
Organism: Planctomycetota bacterium; assembly: GCA_044230075.1. GTDB lineage: Bacteria > Planctomycetota > UBA1135 > UBA1135 > UBA2386 > JAEUHS01. The sequence goes on from JBGARS010000013.1 coordinate 6,603, forward strand.
CCCGGCTGCAGGAAGCCGCGCAACTGGCGCAGCGTCTGTGCGAGCAGCAGCCGAACATCGCCGAGTATCGCGCCCTCGTCGCGCGGGTCCGCTCGAGCCTCGGTCGCCATCTGCTGCGCGCCGCCGCCGCTGCCGAGCCAGCGCGCGCCCTGACACTGCAACAAGACGCCGAGGTCGAACTGCGCGCCGCGCTGGCGAACAGCGATCTGCCCGATGCCGACGGCGCACGGCCCGATGTGCGCGCGGTGTTCGACGCCTTCGCGACCCGGGCCGCGCTCGCCCTGCTGCTGCTGGACACCGACCGCATCGACGAGGCCCGCTCGCATGCCGATGCGCTGTTCGCGGCGCTGCGCCGGCTGGCCGGGCGGGAGGATGGGCCGCGGCGTCTGCGTCCCGAGCAGCTCGACGACGCCGAACTGGTGGCACGCCGCCTGTTGCGCAGCGATCTCATGGCCGAGCTGCGGCAGCTGCGCGACCGCCTGCCACCGGCCCCCGAGGGGCCGCCTCGGCGCCGCTAGCTAGGGCTGGTCGACGATCCAGCGCTCGTCGTCGAAGCTGCGATAGAAGTGCGCCGACTCGACGCCGGTGGCACGCCGGTGGCTGCGGCCGGGTCGCGGGCGCCGTTCGCCGAGGCCGACGTAGCCGGCGCTGAGGTTGCGCGTGTAGGCGGCCGGCGCATCGTCACAGTAGAGGAAGGCGGCGTGGCCGGGTCCGACCGCGGTCAGCGGCCAGGCGAGCGCCTCGTAGGCCGGTTCGGTGTCGCGCCCGACGATCGCGTTCGCCTCGGGCGGCGAAACGGCGAAGTGGAAGGCGTAGTGCTTGTTGCGCAGCGTCAGCAGCGTGCCCGGCAGCGCTGGCGTCACCACTTCGAGGTCGTTGATGTGGACCTGGTCGCGCAGCGCCAGGCAGTAGAAGCGCCCGAGCAACAGGTCGACGTCGTGTTCGTCGATGCCGCCCGACAACTCGAGGCTGGCCGCCAGCAGCAGGCCACAGAGAGCGTCGGCGCGCTCCTCCACGCGTGCGGTGCGTTCCGCGGTCAGGAAGGGCACCCACATGCTGCCCGCGAGCATCAGCACGCCGATCAGGGTGTACCACCCGGCTGGAGTGCCGATGCCACGCCGCCGCCAATTCTGCATGGCGCGCAGTATGGTGCCGTGCGATGCACGTTGCCAGGATCGAGCCAACCGCGGAACTGCCGGCCTTCGTGCGCGACGTGCTGCGCCGCTTGTCGGCGGCGGGCCAGGCGTGGCTGGTCGGCGGCACGGTGCGCGATCTGCTGCTCGGTGGGCAACCGCGCGACTTCGACATCGCCACGGACCTGCGGCCGGCCGAGGTGCAGCGCATCCTGCCCGCGGCGGATCTGCGCGACGCACAGTTCGGCGTCGTGTCGGTACCGGGCACACCGGTGCCATTGACGGTCACGACGCTGCGCCGCGAAGCCGGCTACGGTGACCAGCGACGGCCACAGCAGGTGGAGTTCGTGACCTCGCTCGAGGTCGATGCGCAGCGCCGCGACTTCACCGTCAACGCGCTCTACCTCGACGCCTTCGAGCACCGGGTGACGGATCCGTGTGGTGGCCTCGCCGACCTGCAGGCACGGCGGCTGCGCACGATCGGCGCGCCGCCGGCGCGGTTCGCCGAGGACACCCTGCGGCTCCTGCGCGCGCTGCGGTTCGCGGCCCGCTGCGAACTGGCGATCGAGGCGTCGACCTGGGCCGCCGCCGTGGCCAGCGCGCCGGACCTCGCGCGGCTGTCGCCGGAACGGGTGTTCACGGAGCTGACGCTGGCCTTCACCGGACCCGGCCGCGGTCGCGCGCTGCGCCTGCTGGTGGAACTCGGCTTCGCGGCCGTCGTGCTGCCCGAGGTGGCGGCGATGGCCGGCGTCACCCAGCCACCGGAGTACCATCCGGAGGGGGACGTGTTGACGCACGTCGCGTTGGTGCTCGACCACGTGCCACCCGGCGACGCGGGACTCGCCTGGAGGGCGGTGCTGCACGACATCGGCAAGCCGCCGACCTGGCGCCCGGCCGAGGACCGGATCCGGTTCGATGGCCACGACCAGCTGTCGGCGACGATGGCGGCGGCGGTCCTGCGGCGGCTGCACGCCAGCAACGAACTGCGCGAGCTGGTCGTCGACGTCTGTCGCGACCACATCCGCTTCGCCAGCCTGCCGCAGATGCGGCCGCGGCGGCGGGAGGCCTGGATGCGGTCGCCGCACTTCGCCGCGCACCTCGCCTTCCACCGCGCGGACTGCCTCGGCAGCCATGGCAAGCTCGACATCCATGCCCTGGCCGCGGCCGAGTTCGCGGCATTGCCGCCGGCGGCACCGCCGCTGGTGACCGGTGCCGACGTGCTGGCGCTCGGGGTACCCGCCGGTCCTGCGGTCGGAGAACTGCTGCGCGCCGTGCACGAGGCTGCCGACGAAGCGCCGACGGCAATGGCGCGTCCGGACGCGCTGATCCTCTTGCGGGAAATGGTGGACCGCTGGCGTCAAGGTGGGGGTCTCCGGACTCGATAAAGGCCGTGGCGGCGCCGGATCGGTTCCGCCGCGGAGGGAGACATGACACTGCGCACCAACGACCAGTTCGACGACTTCCGGAAGGAGCGCCAGCGGATGCGCGCCAAGCTCGGCCCCGTGACCAGCACGCTGGGCTACGAGAACAAGGCCCTGCGCGAGCTCGAGGAGGTCGAGGCGAAGGAGGTGCTCGAGCAGCGGCTGACGCGCGAGGTGCACGAGTTCTTCGCCAGCGCGACACGCCAGGCGGCGGGCATCGTCGAGAAGGTGGCGCGCGACGCCGAAGAAGAGGCGGGCGCCCGCGTCGAGCAGGAGATGGAGTCGTTCCTGATCGATGCCCTGGCACGCATGAACGCGTTCGTGGTGACGGTGCTGCAGCAGCGCCGGCCGCCGGTCGCCTCCACCGAGATGGAACCGCGCGTGGCGCGCATCGTCGGCGACAGCCTCGACGAGTTCCGGTGGGAGGGCACCGCCGAAGTCGGCGACAAGCACATCGGCCAGGACCCGTTCGAGACCGATGTCGACGACGTACGGCGCGAGTTCCGCGCCCAGGTCGGCGAGCGCGCTCCCGTGGAGCAGACCGTGCCGATCGACGAGCACCTGGTTGCGAGCGTCACGGAAGACGACGAGGCGCCCCCGGCGGAGGCGATGGCCGGACCGGCCGAGCCACCGGCCAGCGATGCCGACGAAGCGGACGCCAACGCGGCGTCGGCGCCCGGGGCCCTGGCCGAGCCGACAGCGGCCCCGGCAGAGCCCGAGGCACCGTCCGTGGTGGCGGAGTTGGAGCGCTTCAAGTCCGCACTGAAGGCTCTGGTGCGCCAGGGCACGATGTCGCGCGACGAGGCGCGCGCAGCGTGGCAGACGCGACTGCAGAACCTGCAGACGCGCTCCTGAGGCAAGGCGATCAGGTCAGGCTGATCCGGCGCGCGAGGCAGCGCGCCGGCACGATCGCCAGCACGATCGCCAGCGCCTCCCACGGCCGATCGGCGGCCAGCGTGAGCAGCGCCGTGTAGAGCATCGTGCCGAGCAGCAGCAGCAGCATCGAGCCACGGATCGCCGCCTGATCCCAGGCGCGCCGGGCCGCGTTGCGGCGCAGGTACCACAGCGCCGGCAGCAGGGCCACGGCGGGGGCGGGCCAGAGTCCGTTCTGCACCGCGAACACGCCGAACAAGGCTGCCAGCGGCGGGGCCGCGGCGACGGCCGAGACCGCGCGCGGGCGCACCTTCGGGGTGTCTTCGAAGATGCCGAGCACCGTCACCGCGGTGATGTAGACGCCGTAGCAGACGCAGGCGAGGCGCAGCGCGGCGGCGGTATCCGGCGCCGCGGCCACGGCCGGCATCGCGAGCGCGGTGCCGAGGTTCAGCGCCCGCAGCGCGCCCATGACCAGCGCTCCGAGCCAGATCACTCGCTTGCTGCCGAAGTCGTAGGCGAGCACCAGGAACGCGATCAGGCCGTGGTGGCTGCGGCACGGCGAGATGTAGAGCCCGACCGCGAGCAGCAGCAGGCCGAGCCCGAGCGCGAAGGCGAGCGACACGTCACCGCTCGGCAGCGGGCGCTCGGGTCGCTGCACCGTGTCGAGCCGGCGATCGGCGACATCGTTCCACACCATGCCGGCCGCGTAGAGTGCGACGCTGGCCAGCACCGCGGCAACGGCGTCGCCGTTCCATGCCATGCCGAGAGTTGCCAGCGAAGCGGTGACGTCGGCGGCGGGGGAGAACAGGGTCCCGACGCGCAGCAGGCGCAGGATGGGGAGCAGGGCTGGCACCGCCGGATTCGACGGCGCCACCACGCTCACAGCAACCGCAAGATGTCGTTGTAGGTGACGAACAGTACCAGCAGCAGCACGAACACCAACCCGACGACCTGGCTGTAGCCGAGCACCCTGGTGCTGACCGGCGATCCCTTGACCTTCTCGATCAGCAGGAACAGCAGGTGGCCGCCGTCGAGCACCGGGATCGGCAGCAGGTTGACGAAAGCGAGATTGACGCTGAGCAGCGCGAGGAAGTACCAGAACCAGCTCGGCCCGCGCTGCGCCGCGTGGTAGCTGACCTGGCTGATGCGGATGATGCCACCGAGGTTCTGGGCGCCGACGTCACCGGTCACCAGGCGCTTCAGGGTCACGTAGAGCTGCTTGACCAGGTCGAGCGAACAGACGGTGCCCAGGCGCACCGCTTCGCCGATCGACGTCGCCTGGATCTCCTCCTGGAGGTGCATCAGGCGCACGTCCCAACCGAAGTCGGGCAGCGGCTGACGCCGGGGGGCAACGACCAGTTCGAGGTTGTTGGTGTTCGGCTGGGCGAGTGCGTCCTCGTTGGCGCCGGCCGCCAGTCGCTGCAGCTGCAACCGCAGGGGGCGATCGCCGGCCTTCTCGACGGCCTTGACGAGTTCGACCCACGTGTCGATCGCGACGTCGTCGACGCCCACGATGCGATCGCCAGCCTGGAGGCCGGCCGCCGCCGCGGCGCCGGCGGGCGTCGGCGTCACCAGCAGCGACCCGGGGTCCGGCGTCAGGGCGACATGCTCGGCCAGCGTGGCCCGTTCGGCTGCCGTCGCGTCCTGTTCGAGCACCACCTGCTTGCCGGCGCGTTCGACCAGCCACCGGGTCCGCGTGGCATCGGCAGGCGCGATCGGCAGGTCCGGGCCGAGGAACGGCTTGCCGTCGATCGCCAGCACGACATCGCCGCGGCGCAGGCCCAGGCGATCCACCAGGTCACTGCCCGGCCGCAGGCCCTTCACGACCCGGGGCAGGGCGGTGACGCCGATGCGCGGCGGCACGTCCTTGGTCATCGCCGTCGGCGTCACCACCACCTGCACCGTGGCGCCGTCGCGCTCCACTTCGATCGCCACGGGCGCGACCGAGTCCGGCAGGCCCATGTGCGGGTCCTCCCCGCCGACGCGCTGCAGCCGGTCGCCGGTCTGCAGTCCCGCCGCGGCCGCGGGACCGTCCGCAGCTACCACGATGGTGGGCAAGGCCGGGTCGAGGGCCGGACGGATGCCCAGTTCGTAGAGCCCGGCTGCGGCATCGAACTGGGGTGACGCCGTGACCAGGCGATGGACCCCGTCCTTGCCCTTCACGTCGAGCGAGATCTGCCTGCCACCGGAGAGCGCCACCTCGGTCTCGAGGTTCTGGAAGGCGTAGATCGACTTGCCGCCGAGTGCGTCGATGCGCTCGCCGGCCTGCAAGCCCGCTTCCCAGGCCGCGCTGCCAGGCTCGACCTTGCCGATGATCGGGGCCTCGAACGACACGCCGGCGCGGAACACGAGCGGGAAGACGATCAGCGCGAACAGTGCGTTCATCAGCACGCCGCCGGACCAGAACAGCGCACGCTGGCCGGTGCCCTTCGACCACAGGGACTCCCCGCGCGCGTAGCGCCGGTCTTCTGGATCCTGCCCGGCGACCATCACGTAACCGCCGAACGGCACCAGCGAGACGCGGAAGTCCGTACCGCGCCAGTAGGCGCCGAACAGGCGTGGGCCGAAACCGAGCGAGAAGACCTCGACGCGGACGCCGGCGAGCCGCGCGGCCAGGAAGTGACCGAGTTCGTGCAGGAAGATCAGCAGGCCGATGCCGACCGCTGCCAGGAAGATGCTGCCGACGTCCATCAGGGTGTGCCAGCGGTCATGGTATTCACTTCGCGACGCCAGGTGCCTCGACGAACGCCGCCGCCGTGCGACGTCCCTCTGCATCGGCATCCAGTGCATCCTGCAGCGAGCGGATCTGCCGCGGCACGCGCTCCCGCACGACCCGCGCGACGACCGTCGAAATCGCCGGGAATGGCAGGCGCCCGGCGAGGAACGCGGCGGTCGCGACCTCGTCGGCGGCGTTCAACACCGCGCCCGAGTCGCCGCCGAGCCGCAACACTTCGTAGGCCAGCGGGATCGTCGGATACCGCTGGGGATCGACCGGCAGGAACTCGAGGTTCTGCCAGCGCACCGGGTCGAACGGCTCGAACGTGCTCGGCAGCCGTTCCGGGTGGCCCAGGCAATAGCGGATCGGCACCTGCATGTCGGGCACCCCGCACTGCGCGAGCATCGAGCCGTCCACGAACTCGACCATGGAGTGCACGATGCTCTGCGGGTGCACGACCACATCGATCGCGTTGGCAGGCAGGCCGAACAGCCAGTGGGCTTCGATCACCTCGAAGGCCTTGTTCATCATCGTGGCGCTGCCGACCGTGATGCGCGGGCCCATGTTCCAGGTCGGGTGCCGCAGGGCCTCCTCGGTGCGGATCTTGGCAAACGTGTCCAGCGGCCTTTCGCGGAACGGGCCGCCGGAAGCCGTCAGCCAGATCCTGCGCACCTCGCGCGGGTTCTCGCCGCGCAGGCACTGGAACACCGCGCAGTGTTCGCTGTCGACCGGCAGGATGGTGGCGCCGGTCGTCTTGGCGAGCCCCATCAGGAACGGGCCGGCGACCACCAGCGACTCCTTGTTCGCCAGGAGCAGCGTGCGGCCATGGCGCAGGGTCCATTCGGAAGCGGCGAGGCCGGCGGCGCCGGTGATGGCGTTCAGCACGCGATCCGGCTGGGTCGCATCCAGCGCCGCGAGCAGCCCGTCCGGCCCGGCGAAGAAGCGGGTCCCGGCCGGCAGTTCCGGCCTGGCTGCCGAGCCCGTCAGGCAGGAGGCGTCCGGGTGGTGCGCGGCCGCGGCGGCGGCAAGTCCGGCAGCCGAAGTGTGCGCCGCCAACATGGCGACCTCGAACTGCTCCGGATGCTCGCCGATGACCTGCAGCGCCTGCCGGCCGACGGAGCCGGTGCATCCGAGAATGGCGACGCGGCGTCTGGGCACGGCGCGATCATGGACCCGGGGTGCCAGGATTCCAACGTCGAGCAGAAGGTTGCCGTGCGAGCGGCGCCTCTGGATGATGCGGCGGCACGGCGTCGGGCATTCCGCGTCCTGCAACGGAGTTCCGACCTTGAGTGAAGCCTCCTCCGCGTACCAGCGCGCGGGTGTCGACATCGACAAGAAGTACGCGGCAGTGACTGGCGCGACAGCCGCGATCCGTTCGACCTACACCAAGGGTGTGGTCGGCGACGTCGGCATGTTCGGCGGTCTGTTCGATCCCGCTGCCGTCGGCGCCGCCGGCGAGCTGCTCGTCGCATCGACCGACGGCGTCGGCACGAAGGTGATGATCGCGCGCGAGCACGGCGACATGCGTACGGTCGGCGAGGACCTCGTCAACCACTGCGTCGACGACATCCTCGTGCAAGGCGCGCGGCCGCTGTTCTTCCTCGACTACATCGCGATGTCGCCGATGCAGCCGCTGCTCGTGCAGCAGATCATCGATGGCCTGGCGAAGGCCTGCCGCGAGAACGGCTGCGCGCTGATCGGCGGCGAGACCGCCGAGATGCCGGGCGTCTACCGCGAGGGTGAGGTCGACATCGCCGGCACCATCGTCGGCAGCGTGGCGCGCGAGCAGGTGCTCGACGGTGCCCGCGTGAAGGTCGGCGATCGCCTGCTGGGACTGCGCAGCTCCGGCCTGCACACGAACGGCTACTCGCTGGCGCGCAAGGTGCTGTTCGGCGACGCCGGCCTGAAGCTCCAGGACCGACCGCCAGAACTCGGCGGGCAGACGATCGCCGAGGCGTTGCTCGCCGTACATCGCAGTTATCTGCGGCCGTGCTTGCCGCTGGTCCAGCGTGGCCACCTGACGGCGATGGCCCACATCACCGGCGGCGGCCTGCCCGACAACGTGCCGCGCAGCCTGCCGCCCGGCGCCGGCGTGCGCATCGACGTGCGCCAGATCCCGCCGCTGCCGATCTGCGAGTTGATCGTCGGCCGCGGCAAGGTCGCCCGCGCCGAGGCGTATCGGGTGCTGAACATGGGCGTCGGCATGGTGCTGTTCGTGCGGCCGAAGGATGTCGGCGCCGTCGAGAAGAGCCTGCGCGAGACCGGCGAGGAACCGTTCGCGCTCGGCGAAGTGGTCGCCGGCGACCGCAACGTGATCTTGACCTGACCCGCGGCGGCGACGCCTGACCGCAGGCAGTGGTCACCGTGCCGCAGGTCAGATACCGTGTTGTCACCCCCTCGCGTGGCGCCGCCGTCGCGCCACTGACCGCTACCAAGGATCGCCGATGTCCGTATTGGTTTCCCTGCTGCTGGCCCCGTTCGCCTGCCTGGCTCCGCAGGACCCGCCGCCGGCGCCGCCGGTCCAGGAAGCCGCTGCCGCGCGCGATCCGCTGCTGACCCCGGCCGAACAGTCCTCGCTGCGCAATCGGCTGGTGAAGTACCTGTCGGCCGACGCGGCCTACGACGCGGCCACGGGCCTCAAGGACCGTGACCGGACCAGCAAGAAGCGGGAGAAGGCACGCGACGAATTCGAGAAGGAGTGGAACAAGCTGGAGGAGAAGAAGGGCAGCCTGATGGCGTCGATGGTCGACCTGCGCGCGGTCTTCGACAATTGCTTCGAGGTCGACCGACCGTCGTTCTCCCTCGGGCAGCTCCGCAAGGACACGGCCAAGGAGGACGGCGTCGACTTCAGCTTCCTGCTGCCCAAGAGCTACAAGCCCGACACGCCATGTCGCACCGTGGTGGTGCTGCCGGGCACCACGGCGGTGGGCGCCGATGCGTCGTGGACGAAGGCCGCGGACTACTTCGCCGACACGTGGGAGAAGACGAGCGCACTCGGCGACACGATCTTCGTCGTGCCGCAGGAGCCGGCCGGTCTCGAGATGGATCCGGTGCCCGACTTCACGCGCGAAGGCGCCGAGGCCGAGGAGGGGCGCCGCAACGGCATCCTGTTCAGCGGACTCGCACGCGTGATGGCGAGCCACAACGTCGACCGTGCGCGCCTGTTCCTCGACTGCGGCCGCGGCAACTGTGGCTTCGGCCTGCGCTTCCTCTCGGTGTTCCCCGACCGTTTCGCCGGCGCCATCCTGCGCGCACCGGTGGATGTCGACGACATCCGGTTGGGCAGCCTGCTCGGCATGCCCATCCTGATGCTGAAGACCGAGGCCACCGCGGCGGTGGTCGACTCGCTGCAGAAGCGGCTCGAAGCGATCACGCCCGGCGCGGTCACGGTGCTCGATGCCACCGATGCCTACCCACACAAGGCATCGGCACCGGCGATCGAGGAGTGGATGGCCAAACAGCGCCGCAACATGACGCCGGCGCGCGTCGTCATCGAGCCGAACCACGATCGCTTCAATCGCGCCTACTGGGTCGACATCGACCGGGCCGACCCGATGCTCGGCGCACCGCTCGACGCCCGGCCGCGCATCGAAGTGAAGGCCGATCGGGCCGCGAACCGCATCACGGTCACGGCGCGCGGCATCGAGAGCTTCGTGTTGTTCCTCAACGACGACCTCGTGGATCTCGACAAGGAGTTCACCGTCGTCGTCAACGACAAGGCGGTCACCGAGCGGCGCGAGCGTTCGTTCCGCGACCTGCGGGACCGCATGGTCGTGCGCCGTGACTGGGACTACCTGTTCCCGGTGATGTACCACAGCGTCGTACCGAAGCCGGCCACCGACGCAGGCGACAAGAAGCAGTGACGCCGGCGGCAGTCGCGTCGGCTGCCAGCGAACGCGGGTTGCCGCTCGGTCGCGGCGTCGTCACGGCGGCTCTCACCGGCGTCAGCGTCATGGCGGCCGAGTTGACGGCCGTGAGGCTGCTGGCGCCGCACTTCGGCGACAGCGCCTACGTCTGGACCAACGTCATCGGCATCATCCTCGCCGCACTCGCCGCGGGGGCGTGGTTCGGCGGTCGCCTGGCGGGGCGACCGAACGCTGCGGCCTGGCTCTGGCGGTTGCTCGTCGTCGCGGCCGTCTGGCTGGCGCTGGCGCCGTTCGCGGCCGGACGTGTGGGCGGCTGGCTGCTGCCAGCCGACCTGCCGCTGGACGCCGCGATGCCGGCGCTGGTGCGCGGCTCCTTCGTTGCAACCGCGGCGCTGTTCGGGCCGCCGATGCTGCTGCTCGGCGCCGTGTCGCCGTTGTTGATCACCTGTGTCGTGCGCCAGGCGATCGCCGTCGGCCGCGCTGCGGGCACGCTGGGGGCCGCCGGCACGCTCGGCAGCCTGGCTGGCACGTTCGCCACCACACACTGGCTCGTGCCGACATACGGCTGTCGAGTCGCCAGCACCATCGCGGCCGCGCTATTGCTCGTCGCCGCGGGCTGTACCGCGCAGCGGCCCCGCCTGCGCACCGCTGGCGCGATGCTGTTGGTCCTCGTCGCAGCAGCGACCCTGATCCCGCGTGGGCCATTGCGGCCCGCACCACCTGGGCGCGACCTGCTCGCGGAACGTGAGAGCCGCTATCAGTTCCTGCAGGTGCAGCGCACGACGAGCGCCCCCGAACCGCTGCGCACGCTGCTGGTCGTCAACGAGGGGCTCGACTCGTTCCACTCGCTCTACGTTGCCGGCTCACGCCTGACGGGTGGGGCCTACTACGACTGGCACGCGCTGGCACCACTGCTGGCCGGCGACGGCACCCGGCCGGCAGGCCTGCGCGCCCTGTCGATCGGCGACGCCGCCGGATCCCTGCGTGCGGTATATGCCGGCGTGCATCCACGGGCGACCGTCGACGGCGTCGACATCGACTCGGCGTGCCGAGAACTGGGCGAGGAGTTCTTCGCGCCGGAGAAGGCAACCGGCCGTTTCTTCGCCGTCGACGGCCGTGTGTTCCTCGATCGCACGCCGTCGCAGTGGCACGTGATCCACGTCGACGCCTACGCACACCAGGTCTACGTACCGGCCCACCTCGCCAGCCGTGAGTTCTTCGAGATCACGAAGCGAAGGCTGCTGCCGAACGGTGTGCTCGTCTGCAACGTCGGCGCGCTGCGCAGCGACGACCCGGTCCTGCGCGCAATCGGCACGACGATTGGCTCGGTATTCGGGCACGCGCTGGCGCTGCGTGTCCCAGCGTCCCGCAACTTCCTGGTCGTCGCGCGCAACGGTGCACCACCGCAGCCGGCTTCGCTGGCGCAGTTCGCTTTCGGCGGCGAACGGCTGGACGACGCCGACGCCAGCGCCTGGCGCCACATCGTCGCGACTGCCGCCGACGCCGGCGCGTGGACCGACGTCGGCACCACGGGGACCTTGCTGGTCGACGACCGGCCCGCGCTCGACCAGATGCTGCTCGACAGCTACCTGCAGCGCGCCGACACCGGCACGACGATCGACTGCAGGGGCGATGTCGAGCCTCCCGGTGCCGAGATGTCGGCGTTCACGCTCGGGCACGCACGGCAGTGGGCCGAGGTGCTGGCCGTCGTGGCCCGCAGTCGCCGCGAGACAGCCTACCTGCGGGAAGTGGCTGGGGATGCGCGCTGGTCACTACGGCAGGTCTCGAGCGCCGTCGCGGAGTATGAAGCTGGCCTGCGCTTGGCCCACGAACCCGATGCCGTCGCGCGGCTGCAACAGAAGGTGGCGGCAGCACGACAGGACCTGGAACCCATCCAGGCCGCCGAACACGCCGCGGCGCAGTTGGGCTGGCTGCAGGTCCTCGTGGTGGCCGTGTTCGGCGGGCTGATGGCGGTTGCTCACAGAATGTCCAGGATGCCCGCCGCACCATCCGTCAACGTCTCGGTCGCCGCTCGGTAGTTCGTGCTGGTGGCGTAGACCGCATTCCATGGCAGCGACGCTTCGTCGCAGACCGTACCGAGTGCCACCGCGGCGAAGGCACGGGTGAGCGGGGTCAATCGCTGGTCGCCGAGCATCCTGAGCAGCGGTTGCAGACTGCGTCGATCGCCGATCTGGCCCAGGGCCGAAGCGACACCGGAGAGGCGCAGCAGGCTGGGTTCCGGGTTCTCCAACTGCCGGCAGAGTTCCGCGGTGATGGTGTGATCCCCGAGCAGGCCGAGCGTCCGCACGGCCTGCTGCAACACCTGCGGTCGCCGCCCGGAGGCCGCCGCGAGCGACCGCACGTCACCGGTGGCATCGTGATCCCCCATGAGCCCCAGACTGAGTGCAAGGTAACCAGCCAGGTCGTCGCGATGGGCGTTGTCCACCAGTGCGGCACGTAGCGCGGCAGCCGAGTCGATGTCCTGCGCCAACCCGAGCGATAGGGCGAGGGCGCCGATGGCGGCCGGGGAACGGGCATCGCGGAAGGCGGCGCGCAGCGCGCTGGTGACCGCCCGATCGGGCTCTTCGACCGCACCCGTGGCAGCTGCATCCTGCAGGTGTCGTGCGGACCACACTCCGAGCGCGATGGCATTCCACGGCAGTTCGATGGCAGCGCTCGCCGTTGGCAGCTGAGCGAGCATGCGATCCCGCCCGATCGTGCCGCCGATGCGAGCCACCGCCAACACGGCGAACGACCGCGTCTGCTGATCCCGGTGCTGGCGATGCGCGCGCCACAACAGTTCGCAGGTGGAGGCATCCGGATCGTCGTCGGCGTCCCAGGGCCGGCACAACCCACCCAGAGCCAGGGCACACGACTGGGCGATGTGGGGGTTGGTCTTCGCGTGCGCCGCCGCGGCGCCCACCGTGTCAATGCCGCGCGCAAGCTCTGCCGCGAACACGCCCTGCCAGTAACTGGCCTCTGGGTCGTCGATCTCCAGCAGTCGTGCGATCGTCGGCGGCACGTGGGCCTGGACCCGTTGCTCGCCCGGTCCCGCGTCTGCCAGGAAGTAGGCACCCAGGTCGCCGACGATGGCGTGCCGGAGGGTGCGGGCTGCACTGCCGGGCCAATCGGCGGGGAACAGGCCGAGCGCTTCGATCGCGGCCACGCGCAGGTTCCAACCCAGCGAACGGTCCGCAACGAGGCCCCGCAGCACCTCCACGGTGCGGAAAGCGGCCGCCGGCCGCTGCAGGTGTTGCAGTTGCAGTCCGAGACCGAAGGTCGCAAACGCTCGCGTGCGTTCGTTGACGGCGGTCTGGCCGGAGTAGCGGCGACCCGTCTCCGTGTCGCGCGCGAGGTCGGCCAACAGCGCGAGGCTCGGGTCGTCCCCGCGGCGGCTGATGCCGAAGGCGAGGGCTGCCGTCTCACGTTGCTCCTGGTCGTTGCGGGCCAGGAACGGCATCAGCGTGTCGAACAGCTGCCAGTCTGTGCCGTCGCGCGCGATCTTCGCCAGCGCCACCAGGCAGGCAGACACCGTGTCCCGGTCGCTCGCCTGTTGCAGCGTGTGCGCCAACGCGTCGGCAACACCCTGCAAGTCGTCTTCGCTGGGGCGCTCGATCTCGCCGCGGCGGTGGTGAAAGCGCGGGTTCAGCAACGCGTCTTCGGGCCCGACGATGCGGCGGCCGGCATCGACGACGTCGCGCAGGCGCAGGTAGGGGGCCTTGCCGAACTCCCACCAGAATTCCCAGCGCGTGAGGTCGTCGTCGAGTGGCGCGCCGCGGGTGCTCGCTCCGGTCACGGGGCCAGGCGTGGTCGGCGGAGCCGATCCGTTCGAGCCAGAGGTCGATGGCGCAGAGGTCGTGCCGTCGCTGCCGCCGCTCGACGATCCGACCGCAGATCCACTCGACGTGCCACTGCCGGCAGAGGCGGCCGGCGGGCTCTCTGCGCCGGGACCGCGGTACTGACCGCCGTGCGCAGACACGGCCACGGACAACAGTGCACCAGTGAGCAACACGAGGGGCAACTTGCACATGCAGTTCGCTACCGCAACGTGCGTGCCCGGTCTTTCGCCGCCAACGACGAGGGCCCGCCCGGCGCCAGCCGAACGAGCCCTTGGCGTTGCAGAGCCGCGGCTACAGGATGTCGAGGATGCCCGTCGACCGGTTGGTCAGGGTCTCGACCGAGGCACGGTAGTTCATGTTCGTGCCGATCTTGCTGTTCCAGGGCAGCGACTCCTTGTCGGCGACGCCGCCGAGCGCCACCGCGGCGAACGCGCGGGACAACTCGCCGAGCTTGGTGTCGAACAACATGTCCTTCAGCGGCTTGATCGTGCGCTGATCGCCGATGAAGCCCAATGCCGAGGAGATGGCGGACAGCTTGGCCAGGTTGCCACCTTCTTCGGCAGCGAGCATCTTCTGCAGATCCTCGGCGACCCGCTTGTCACCGAGCTTGCCGAGGGCGATGGCGGCCTGCTGCAGCAGGGAGTCACGGCGCACCGACTGCTCGACGACGTTGCGGATGTCCTCGACCGAGCGGGTGTCGTTCATCAGCGCCAGGCCGATGCACAGGTAGCCCGCCATCTCTTCCTTGGCGACGTTCTGGACCATCATGCCGCGCATCAGGTCCGCAGCGTCCGTCGCGCGGCTGAGGCCGAGGCCGATGGCCAGCGCGCCGATCAGGCTCGGGTCCCTGTTGTTCTTCAGCGCATCCGTCAGCGTGCTGCCGATCGTCGCTTCCAGCGGCGCATTGCTCTGCTGCTCATACTTGAAGAACGAGTAGACACCGAGTGCCAGCGAGCACCACGGCTTCTCCTGGTTCTTGCCGCCCTTGTCGAACTCCTTCAGCAAGGCCTCGCGGTTCAGGTCACCGCCGACCTGGCCGAGGCCGAGCACGGCGAAGTTGCGGGTCTGGGCGTCCTTGTGATCGTGGTAGGTGTCCAGCAGCAGCTTGCTGTACTTGGCGTCCGGGCACTTCTTCTCGTCCTTGTCGTCGTACGGCTTGGCCATCAGGCCGATCGCCATCGCGCACGACCGGGCGATGTCGTTGCTCGAGCGCTTGACCTTGCCCTTCTCCTGCAGGTCGGCGGCGAACAACTGCTTGTAGTGGTCCGACTTCTCGTTGTCGCGGCCGACCAGCTTGGCAATCGCGGTCGGGCAGTGCGCCTGGATCAGCTGCTCGCCGGCGCCGAGGTTCTTCATGTAGTAGTCCTCGAGGCACTGCAGCGCATCGTCGAGCAGCGCCTTGTCGGCGTCCCCCGAACTGCCGATGTTGAGGATGCCGATCGCGTTGATCGCGGCGACCTTCATGTTGCGGTCGCTGACCTTGTCGTCCGTCAGCAGCTTCTTCATCGCCGCGAACGCCTGCGCCTTGATCTCGGTCTTGCTGTGCCGGTTCGCCAGCAGGCCGAGGCCGTAGGTCGCGAACGAGCGCGTGCGGTAGTCGATCGAACCGCCGTACACGTCCCGGGCCTTCTGTTCGTCGAGGGCCAGGTCGACCAGCAACTTGACCTCTTCCTCGCCCGCGATCGCCGCGATGCCGATGGCGAGCGCTGCGGTCTCACGGATCTCCTGGTCAGGCTTGCGCAGCCGCGGCTTGAAGACGTCGATCAGCTTGAAGTCGGGGTGGTCGGTGCCGATCTTGGCCATCGCGACCATGCACGACGAGTTGATGTCGCGCTGTTCGGTCGAATCGATCGCCTTCTTCAGCGCCGGCAGGATCTCGCCGAGGATCTGCTCCTCGGTGGGCTTCAGCGAGTCACGCGCTTCACTGCGCCGCGTGCTGCCGAGGAAGAAGTCGTCGCTACCGGTTTGTGCACCACCCTGCTGCACCGCGTCCTTGAGGCGGATGAAGGGGTCCTTGTTGAACTCCCACCAGAACTTCCACTCGGTGAGGTCGTCGTCGATCTGCACGCCGCGCCCGCCAGTCGTCGGGCCGCGCCCGCCACCCGGGGCTCCGGGGCCACCGGTCGTCGGCCCGGAGCCACCACCTGTCGTCGGGCCGGAGGGAGCCGGTGCGCTGGGGCCGGCAGGGCCGCCAGTCGTCGGGCCGGATGGGCCGCCCGAGCTGCCACCGCCGCCACCGCCGCCAGGGCTCGGCGGGACCACGTCACCAGGGCCGCGATACTGACCGCCGTGGGCGTGACCGGTCTCGGGCAGCAGCGCGAGCAAGCCCGCGCAGCACAGTCCAGACAAGAGGAACTTCTTCATGGTTTGTCTCCAATGCCGCCGGTCGACTTCGGCGGAGTTGATGCGGATCAGGCAGCCGGATCGTGATTGGGTCGGCTCGGCCCCACTCGCCTCGCGAGGGGGTTGCGCCGCCGATTCTAGCCGGCTGTGCAAGCACGTTGCAAAAGCGAGACCAGAGTCGGACATCGTTTCCAGAATCCTGGTGGCGGTGACCTGCGCGACACCGACCGATCGCGGTGTTACCGACGCGGAACAACAAGCCGGGGGTGCTGGCCCTCGAGCAGCCCCACCAGCGCCGCGTGCACGCTCGGGCCAGCGGCAATGGTCGGCGTGTGGGCGATCGCCAGGTCGGCGAACGGGAAGACGGGTTCGCCGCGCCAGTCCGTGAACCGCCCCCCGGCTTCCTCGACGACCAGCCCGGCCGCCGCGATGTCCCAGCTGCGCCCTTGCTCCTGCACGTTGGCATCGAGGCGGCCCATGGCGACGTCGGCGAGTTGGGTCACCGTGCAACCGAGGGTGCGGATGCGGTTGCCGCGCTGCTGCAACCGCGCCAGGAAGGCCAACTGCTGCTGCCCCCGGTGCCACTGACAGCCCACGATCGCGCCGTCGTCGAGCGTCGTGGCGGGGATCGCGATGCGACGACCGTTGCGCCGCGCGCCGCCGCGGTGCACCGCCGTGTAGAGGGCGTCCTCGGGCGCGCAGTGCACGACCGCCAGCAACGGCTGGCGACGATGTAGCAGCGCCACCGAGACTGCGAAGTGCGGCAGTCCGCGCGCGAAGTTGCTGGTGCCATCGATGGGGTCGACGATCCACAGCCAGTCGCGGTCGACCTGCCTCGGATCCGTTTCCTCACCGAGGAAGCCAGCGTCCGGCAGCAACGCGGTCAGTTCGCGGCGGAGAATGCGTTCGCACTCGACGTCGACGCGCGTGACGAAGTCGCCGACACCCTTGCGGCGCACGTCGCCGGGCCGCAGCCGTCCCTGGGCCCGCGCGATGAGCTGCGCGGCGGCCTTGACCAGCGCCGTGGTCGGCAGCCGTAGGGTCTCGGCATGCTGCCGCGGAGTTCGGGTTCGCTTGCCGGTCATGGGCCGGCAGCGTAGGGCCGTGCGGCATCGTGCTGATCTGAAAAGGCTGGTGCGCCCCGAAGCAGCGACGCTACAAGAGCCGACATGTGGCGTCACGGTGCCTGGGTCGACCCGACGGGCCTGCTGTTGCTGGCGCTGATGTCGGCGTGTGCCACTCCGCCGGCCGAGCCGGCGCCGCGCGGCCTGGGCGGTGTGCGGAGCGAGTCCGTGCTCACTGGCGTGGCGGCGGTCGAAGCCAGTGGCAACGCCGCGCCTTCGCCCGAGCCCGATGCGCTCGAGCCAGCAGCGACAATGCTGGCGGCGCCGCAACCCACCGAGGCCCTGGGCGAACCCGATCTCGAGCGCGCGTTGCGGCACGAGCTCGCGAATGCTGCCGATCCGGTGCCGGCCGCGCTCGAGCTGGCGGATCTGCTGTGCGCGCTCGAACGCCATCGCGAAGCCCTGGCGGCAGTGGAAGCGGCGCTGCTGCGCCGCGCGGATCCGGCGCTGCAGGTGTGTCGCGCCGGCCTGCTGCGTGACCTCGGTCGCCGGCAGCAGGCCGTCGACGCGCTGCAGGAGTTGATCCGCGCCAACGGTCCGGGTGCCCTGCATCCGGGACTGCTCTTCGAATGCGCCGAGCTGCAGTGGCTGGTGGGGGACGGCGAGGGTGCTGCCGCGACCCTGCACAGCTTGCAGGCAGTGCACGCAACCGACCCCTGGTGCGCGACGAATCGGGCGGCGCTCGACGGGTTGTTGACCGAGCTGTCGACGCACGCGGCGGCACCACGGGTGCGAGTGCGTGATCTCTTGGCGAGCCTGCGCGGCAATGGCACCGTTTCGGAGCGGATCCGCTTGCTCGGGGAGCTCGTCGCCCTCGCCGACCGCGAGAGCGGTGCGCGGCGCGAGCATCTGCGCAGCCGCGCGGTCGCGATCGGCTGCGCCGACGAGTCTCCGGCCGTACGGGCTCGCGCAGTGCAACTGGCCGATCCAGCCCCCGAGGACATCGAGGCCTTCTGCCAGGCAGCTCTGGCCGACCCGGCGCCCATCGTGCGGCGTTTTGCCGCGGCGCGCACGGTTGAATGCAGTCGCAGCGCTGCGCTCGTGTTGTTGCTCGATGCCATCCGGCTGGAAGCCGACCCCGGCGCGTTTGCCGCCCTGCACGCGGCACTTGCCGGCATGGTGACCGACGGTCCCACACTGGCGGCGACGGAAGCCGACGACGCTTCGGCCCGCGAACGCATTGCAGCGGCCTGGAGGCAGCGGTGCAGCCCCTGATCCTCGTGGTGGGTGGGGCTGGCTACATCGGGTCGCATACGGCGCTCGCGGTGCGGGACGCCGGCTTGCGCACGCTGGTGCTCGACGACTTCAGCACTGGCCATCGCGGTGCGCTGCTGGGTGGGGACGTCGTCGAGGTCGATCTGCTCGACGCGGCGTTGCTGAACGAGACCTTGCTGGCACACCGGCCAGCCGCCATCGTCCACTTCGCGGCGCGTTGCTACGTCGGCGAGTCGGTCACGAACCCCGGGCTCTACTACCGCAACAACGTCGTCGGCACGTTGAACCTGCTGCAGGCGATGGTCGCTGCCGACGTGCGGCGCATCGTGTTCAGCTCGACCTGTGCGACCTACGGCATGCCCGATCAGGTGCCGATCCAGGAGTCGTGTCCGCAGCAGCCGATCAATCCGTACGGCAATACGAAGCTCGCCTGTGAGTTCCTGCTGCACGACTTCGCACGGGCCCACAGCATCGCCGCCGTGGCACTGCGTTATTTCAACGCCGCGGGCGCGGATCCAAGGTGCCGCCTGGGTGAAGACCATCGCCCGGAGACCCACCTGATTCCGTTGGCCCTGGCCGCGGCGGCCGGTCGACGGGGGCCACTGCAGGTCTTCGGCGACGACTACCCGACACCGGACGGCACCTGCATCCGCGACTACATCCACGTCAGCGACCTCGCTGGCGCCCACGTGCTGGCGCTGCAAAGCCTGCTCGACGGCGGCTCGCCTGGCATACGTGCCTACAACCTGGGCACCGCGACCGGCGCCTCGGTAGCGGAGGTGGTCGCCGCGTGTGCCCGCGTCACCGGCCGGGACGTGCCCCACACCGTGGTGGCCCGACGGCCAGGTGATCCGCCCCGATTGATCGGCAGCACCGAGCGCATCACGCGGGAACTGGGCTGGCGCGCCAGACTCTCGGAGCTGGACCAGATCGTCGCCACCGCCTGGGCGTGGTTCGAGCGACACCCGAATGGCTATGCAGACTGATCGAACGACCTTCCGCCGTCGCGCGCGCGGCGTTGGCCTCGCCTGCACCACCTTGCTGCTCGCCGGGGCCTGCTCGGTGGCCGACAACCTGTCGTTCGGCGAGATCGTCACCGAGTTGGACGGCATCGTCACCATCGTCGGTGACGGGCAGGTGCGCAGCGTGCGATACGCGAACATGGCTCCGGTCTCCGCGTGGTACATGCGCCAGTTCTGGCTGGTGCCGATCCGATGGGCACTGGGCCCGGTATTCGGCTACCGCGCCGTGCACGAGATCGAGAACCCGTCCGGGCATGTGCGGACACTACTGCAGGAATTGCCCGACGAGACCGGCGGCGACCTGATCGCCTGCGCGCAGGCGATGACGCGCTTCGGCTGGATCGCCGAACTGGATGCGAACGGGCACAGTCGTGTCGTGGCGATCGACGGGCTCGTCGCCGCGGCACAGCAGCTCGGATTGTCGGCGTTCACCGGCAGCTTCGATCAGCTCGGCGTGCCGCTGCCGGCGGACCGTCTGGACGCAGCTCGTCGGCAGATCGCGACCGCGCGGCCAGACCAGCGCAGCCACGAGCTGGCTGCTGCCGAGCGGGCCGACTACCTCGCCTCGCTGCAGGAACTGACCGCGCAACCACTGTCGCCGTGGACCGACAGGCTGCTGCTGGTCGAGGACCTCGTCGTATTGCACCGCGCCGAGCGGGACCCGGGCGCAATCGACGGCACGGACCTGGCACTGCGCGCCGCGATGCGGCACTGCATCGAAGGGATCCTGGTGCGCGCTGTCGAGGGGCGCGATGCCCGCTACGTCGAGGTTCGATTGTGCGCGATGGAGCAGGTGCGCCGCCTGGCGGGGCCGCGCGGTGTGCCCTTGCTGCTCGCGGTCATGTCCGCGACGCCGCAGCAGCTGGCCCGCTTCGAGCCGCGCTTCGATCCCGATCCCCTGGTGCAGCTCCGGCTGATCCACTACTGCGGCCAGTTGCGTGGCGACACCGCCACGACCGAGGTGCGGCTACCGGGACGGGAGAGTGGCCTGGCGGTCGCGCCCATCGACTTCCTGGCGCAGACGATCCTGACCGAACAGGCCTACTACTCGAAGCTGCGCACGCCGGCGATGGCGGCGCTGTCGCTGTCGCTCGGGCGACCTTCGCTGGATCCGGATCCGGCCTGGGTCCGCGACTGGTACCGCGAACGCCAGAGCCGCAGCGGAACCTGACGGCGCACACGACGACGGGCCACACGCCATGAAGACGCACTGGATCGACGAGCGCATCGCCTACGACGGGTCGCAGCTGCGAGCGCATTGGATCCTCGCCCGGACGGGGATCCCCGGCGATGTGCTGGTCGCCTTTCGCGGGCCGTGCCGGGTGCTCGAGGGCGAGATCGCCGACCTCGCCGACATCGACGGGCCCGGCATCGCCGGCGACGACATGGTGCACTTCGTCTGGGAGACCTTCTGCACGCCGGAGCTGTTGCTGGCCGTGCACCGGCAACGCCTGTTGGCGGCCCAGGCAGCTGAGATCTTGCATGCAATGGCGGCCCCGGCGATGGTGCGCCGCGACGGCGACGACCTGTGGGTTGGGACCGGCAAGCTCTCTATCTCGATCGCCACCGTGACGCCCGTCAGCAGCCTCATCCACTTCGCCGTCAACGCCACCAAGGGCGGTGCGCCGGTCGCGACAGCCGACCTCACGCAACTCGGCATCGACCCGCGCGCGTATGCCAACGCATTGCTGGCGCGCGCCGCGATCGAAGCTGAGTCGATCGAGATCGCGCGCGCGAAGGTGCGGCCGAAGGGAGAGTGGCGGTGAACAAGCACCTCGTCACGCTGCTGAAACTGCTGTTCGTCGCCGGCCTGATGTGGTGGGTGCTCCGCGACATCCACTTCGAGGACCGCCTGGTGTACCGCTCGGGGCCGATCGAGCATCAGGTCGTCGCGCGCGAGGAGCTCATCGAGATCCAGGGGCCGTGGCAGGACGACCCGGTGCACTACAGCGTCGGCGGCGACACGACGGTGCTCGAGGCCGCGCGTGGTCCACGGCCGGACGGCACCACGCTCGACGTCGCGCCCGGCTTCCTCACCTACTGGCACAACCTCGACCTGTGGTTGTTCGGGCTCGGAGCGTTCTGCTACTTCCTGACCGTGCTGATCTCCGGCGCGCGCTGGTGGTGGCTGTTGCGCGTCAACGGCACCGACGTCTCGCTGATGGAGACACTGCGCTTCACCTGGATCGGCATCTTCTTCAACAACGTCGTGCCGGGCGCCACCGGCGGCGACGTCATCAAGGCGATCTACATCATGAAGCGCTGCCCCGGCCACCGGGTGCAGGTACTGGTGTCGGTGATCGTCGACCGTGTGCTCGGGCTCGCATCGCTGGCGCTGCTGGGCGCGGTCGTGGTGTTGTTCGCGCTCGACCGCTTCGCCGACATCGCGCTGGGGATCTGGGCGGTGATCGGCGGCGTCGGGCTGCTCGGCGCCATCGCCTTCAGTCGGCGGCTGCGCCAGCTCGTACGGCTGACCTGGCTGCTCGATCGCCTGCCGCAACGCGTCAGCCATGTGCTGAAGCTGGTCGACCAGGCGGTGTTCTTCTACCGCGACCACCGCTGGGTCATCGCCGCGAGCCTGCTGGCCGGCATCGTCAACCACGTGGTGTCGGTGCTCAGCGTCGTGTTCATCGGCTTCGCGCTCGGCATCGGCATGCCGGCGTTCCCGTACTTCGTGCTGATCCCCGTGATCAATATCGTCAGCGCGGTGCCGATCGGCCCGAACGGCTGGGGCGTGGGCGAATGGCTCTACAAGAACATGTTCGCGCGCTATGGCGCCGAGTACCTGCCGGCACTCGCGAACGCCGCCGAGGCGATGGGCACGCGCGGCCTGGCGCTGTCGCTGCTCTACCGCCTGCACCTGACCTTCTGGTCGCTGCTCGGCGGCCTGTTCGTGCTGCTGGAGAAGGACCGGGTGACGAAGGCAGACATCGAACGCGAAGTCGAGCTCGAAGAGCAGGACGACATGGAACCGACGCCGGGACGCAGCTAGGCTCCGGCGGATGTCCCTTCTCGTAGTCGGCTCGACCGCGTTCGACACCGTGGAGACTCCGCACGGCACCGCCACGGAGTGCCTCGGTGGATCCTCGACCTACTTCAGTCTCGCGGCGCGGTTGTTCACCCCCGTTCGCCTGGTCAGCGTCGTCGGTGCGGACTTCCCCGCCAAGCACCGCGCGCTCCTGGAGGCGCGCGGCATCGATCTGACCGGCCTGCAGAGCAAGCCGGGCAAGACCTTCCGGTGGCACGGCCGCTACTCGCAGGACATGAACTCGCGCGAGACGCTGGACGTGCAGCTCAACACGTTCGGCGACTTCCAGCCGCTCGTGCCGGCTCCGTTTCGCGACACGCCGTTCGTGTTCCTCGCCAATGGCGCGCCAGCGACACAGCGCTCCGTGCTCGAACAGATGCAGGCGCCGCGATTCTGCGTCGCCGACACGATGGACTTGTGGATCGAGCGTGAGCGCGACGGACTGCTCGAGCTGCTGCGGCGCATCGACGGCCTGATCGTCAACGACAGCGAAGTGAAGCAGCTGACCGGCAAGACGAACCTGATCCAGGCCGGACGGGCGTGCCTGGCGCTTGGGCCGAAGCTGGTGATCGTCAAGAAGGGCGAACACGGCAGCTTCGTGTTCTCGAACTTCTTCCACTATGCGCTGCCCGCCTATCCGACGGAGACCGTCGTCGATCCGACCGGCGCCGGCGACAGCTTCGCCGGTGGCTTCATGGGCTACCTCGCGACCTGCGACTCGATCAGCCTCTGGAACATGAAGCGGGCCGTCGCCTACGGCACGGTGACCGCGAGTCTGACCGTGGAGGGGTTTGGCGTGGAACGCATCGCCGCGGCAGACATGGAGACCGTCGAGCGGCGCTACCACGAGTTGCAGCAGTTCGTCACCGGCGGCTAGGGCCGCGCCGTCGCCGGCATGGGCGATGGCTGCCGAGCAGCTCTGGCCCGGGCGTGCATCGGGGTCCACCGCGGGCTATCGTCTTCCGCCCTCATGATCGCGCTGCAGAGCTATGTCGGTGGGCGCTGGACCGCCGGTTCCGGGGATCCCGTCCCTCTCCACGAACCCGCGACCGAAGCCGTGATCGGCGAAGTCCGGCCCGGCGGCATCGACTTCGCCGCCACGCTGAGACACGCCCGCGACGTCGGTGGGCCTGCGCTGCGCGCGCTGACTTTTCCGCAGCGCGCCGAGTTGCTGAAGGCGCTGGCGGCCAAGCTGCACGATCACCGTGACGAGTTGATCGAGATCGCTGCTCGCAACGGCGGCAACACGCGGGGCGACGCCAAGTTCGATCTCGACGGCGCTTCCGGCACGCTGGCGTTCTACGCCAAGCTGGGGCAAGGACTGCCCGCCGGCAACCTGCTCGCCGACGGCGAAGGCGTGCAACTCGGTCGTACGCCGCGCTTCTGGGGCCAGCACGTGTTCACGCCGAGGATCGGCGTGGCCCTTCACATCAACGCGTTCAACTTCCCGGCCTGGGGCATGGGGGAGAAGATGGCCTGCGCGCTGCTCGCCGGCGTGCCGGTGATCGAGAAGGCCGGCACACCGAGCGCCATGCTCGCGTTCCGCATCGCGCAGTTGGTGGTCGAGAGCGGAATCCTGC
Organism: Planctomycetota bacterium; assembly: GCA_044230075.1. Taxonomy (GTDB): domain Bacteria; phylum Planctomycetota; class UBA1135; order UBA1135; family UBA2386; genus JAEUHS01. The sequence continues at coordinate 30,763 of JBGARS010000013.1, forward strand.
CGGAAGGCGCCTTCCAGTTCCTCCCGGGATCGGTGGTGGGCCTGCTCGACCTGCTGGGTCCGATGGATGCCGTGGCGCTGACGGGCAGTGCCCGCACCGGTGCCAAGATCCGCGGCAACGCGAACCTGATCGCGCGCAACGTGCGCATGAACATCGAGGCGGACTCGATCAACCCGGCGGTGTTGGGGCCGGATGTCGAGAGCGGCAGCGACACGCTGGAGCAGTTCCTCGCCAACGTGACCATCGACATGACACAGAAGGCGGGACAGAAGTGCACCGCGGTGCGCCGCATGTTCGTGCCCGAGGCGATGGTGGCCGAAGTCCAGGAAGCCCTCGTCGAGCGCTTGGGGGCGGTGAAGATCGGCAATCCGTTGGACAACGACGTGCGCATGGGGCCGGTGGCCAGCAGCAACCAGTTGCGCGACGTGCGTGCGGCCATCGGTCAACTGGCGGCGGTTGCCGACGTGGTCCTGGGCGGGCCAGAGCCCATGCCGGGCAAGGGCTACTTCGTGCAGCCGACGCTGCTGAAGGCGCGCGACGCGGCAGCCGACATCCTGCACGAACTCGAAGTGTTCGGGCCGTGCGCGACCATCGTTCCCTATTCGGGGGACGCGACGGTCGCCGCCACCCTGTGCAACCGCGGCGGTGGCAGCCTCGTCGCGAGTGCCTACAGTGACGACCGCAAGTTCGTCGAGCAGTTGGTGCACGGCATCGCGCCCTGGCACGGTCGCATTTGGCTGGGCAGCGAGAAGACTCTGGGCCAAGCCCTCGGACCCGGCGCCGTCCTGCCGGCGACCATCCACGGCGGACCGGGTCGCGCCGGGGGCGGCGAGGAGCTGGGCGGGCTGCGCGGGCTCCATCCCTACCTGCAGCGCACGGCGGTACAGGGCGACCGGGCGGTGGTTGGGCGCTTGTTCGGGACGGAGCAGACGGGCCCCTGACGGGCCCCGAACGAAGCACGGCATTTCGCCCGACTCTGCGAATTTCGCGAACTTAATTCGACCGGGCAGCCCAGGGCCAGGCGTAACGGAAGCGCCCAGGTTCCAGGAGCGAGGCCCTCATGACGGTTATGGCTGCAGTCGCATGCTGGTGTGTTGGTTCCTGCTTGTTGGCCCCCGTCGTGGGGCGCGCGATTCGCTTTTCGCGAGCTGGGGGGCTCCGTCTGCGAAGCGTGCACCGCGACCAGCCGCAGAAGGTCGCTGAAGTAGCCTGAGCGCGCGGCAACCGATGGATGCGTGCGGTCGTTGGGATCGGTCCCCGGACGCCTGTGGCCCTTGCCACCGCTGGCTCGGTAGCGCCTGTCGCTAGGAGCCGGCCCAGCCCCCAGATTGCTGCGCTGGTCGACACGCCGGCACCCTGGCCCCTCGGCGTCGCTCCGGGGTGAGCCGCGACGGAGATGGCCTCTCTCAATGCCCGGCGCATCGAGGGGGAGCGGTCGCAGTCGACCCTCCCGTCAGGCAGCGATCACCCCACAAGTCCCGATCAGCAAGGAGGATGAATGGTGGGCGTTACAGGAGTCGAACCTGTGACCCTCAGCTTGTCGAGCTGATGCTCTAGCCAACTGAGCTAAACGCCCTCGTTGCGAGGCGGAGATCATGGCGAGCGCTGCTGCGGAAGCAAGCAAAACCCCGCCGCAGCAACAGGGCTTCGGTCGAATTGCCAGCGCGGCGCGGAGAGCGAGGGACTGCATCGATGGGGCAGTGTGCGCTACGGTGCCGCGTCGACCGATGGACTCGAACCCGACGATGCCCCTGCAGACCCACCTCCCGCGTCCTGCGCGCGGCGGCAGCACCCGGGTGCAGTTCGGCAACAAGGAAGTGGTGCTCGAGTCCACGCGCGGCGGCTACTCGCTACTGTGGCTCGATGGGCGCGAGGCTCGGCGCCTCGCGATCGGACTCGCGGCCGATGGGACGCTTCGTCTCGCGCTGCGGGCCCCGCGTCTCCCGGTCCGGGTCGCGGTGCGCGACACGGTGACGCTCGCGCCGCGCTCCCGACTGCGCGGCTACGTGCAGGTGCCGTTGGTGCCGACAATCCTCTGGCACGACGACAACTCCGAACCGCAGCTGCTGGCTGAGTTCCCGCGAGCCGACCTCGCCGCAGAGTGGGACGACCGCGAGGGCACCTTCTACCGTTGCGTCTCGCCACTGCACGTGCGCTACCCGATTCCAGGCGCGGAGCCGCGCGCCACGGTGCCCGTGTGGCTGCGCAACGAGACCGACAAGGTCGCCAGCCCGGCATACCTGCCGCTGCAGCTCTTGGACGAGGAACTGTGCGAGTTCCGCGGCGGCGTCGCGGTGCCTCCGCGCCGGCTGGGGTGGAACGGACAGACCTTCCAGCCCCTCGCGCGTCGACGCGCGGAGGTGGCACTGTGAACCGATGCCGCTGTCTCTTGCTGTTCGCGCTCGCCGGCTGTGCGCCATCGAATGCCAGCGGCGAAGCGGAAGTCGCAGCAGAACTGCGAGCGCTGCGGCAGGTCCTGTTGAAACACCAGCAGGCGACGCCCCAGGCGCGCAGCGCGGCCGGGTCGAGCGCCGATGTCGCCGCTGCGTTGGCGCCACTGCGGGAAGCACTCGCGGCGCTGGTCCAGAACGAGCACGAACTGCAGCAACGGCAACTGGCGTTGACGCAGGAACTGCAGCGCTGGTCGATGCTCCTGGTCGAGAACGCGACCAGCACCCGCCGCGAAGAGGGTGAAGCACTGGCCGCCAGGTTGCGGCAGCTCGAGGCGTCGCTGCAGGCGCAGGACGTTCGACACCGCGAAGTCGAAGCGCTGATGCAGGGCGCACTCGAGCGCACCGCCGACCGGCTCGGTGAGTTCCTGCGCCGCGTTGGTGCCGACGTCGAACCCGACGTGACCGTGCAGCCACCTGATACCGCAGCCGAGCCGGTGCCGCCGGCCACGGTGCCGCCAGCGCCGGCCCGCGAGGCAACGCCTCCCGCCGGGGGCGGTTCGCAGGACGCAGCCGCTGGCGACACCCGCAGCGCCGCTTGGGAACGTCGTGGCTCTACATCCTGGTGGTGGGGGGGCATCGCCTTGCTGACGACGCTGCTGGGCACGGTCTGCATTCGCCGCTGGCTGCGTACCACGCCGTCGCCGGCCCGAGCGTCCCACCACGCGAACCCGGCGTCGGAGCGCACGCCCGCCATGGCCGGGACGCCGGACCCGGACGTGCAGGAGATCTGGGCCGCAGCAGCGCTGCTGGGTGAGGCCGTCGGTCGACTGCGGGACGCCCCAGCCGACCCGCCAGAGGTCACCGCGCAAGAACTGGAAGACGAACTGATCGTGCTCGACGACGACCTGCTGTCGGGAGCCACCCATGCCGAGACTTCGCCGCCAGCCGACGAACCGCCGGTGACGCGCACCGCACCGGCCACGGCCACCTGTCGACTCCGGACGACCGATCCGGCGCGTTCGATGGAGTCGCTGCTGCAGATCCTGCAGCAGGACCCACGCGTGCTGCGCCGGCCCGAACCCGCCGTGCGCTGCTGGCGGGACTCCGTCGAGGTGTCCTACCGCCTGGTGCCGGAATTGCCACCCGGCGAGCGCACCCACCTCGAGCAGCGCCTGCGCGACGCGTGCAGCTCGGGCACCTGACGCCGCGTTCCGCCAACGAGAATTCGCGACCGGGGCACACGCTCGGTATGGTCCCGCGCCTCGAATCCCCCGACGCAGCCAGAGGAGCAGACTCGCATGATCATCGGTGTCCCCACGGAGCTCAAAGCCCAGGAAAATCGCGTCGGAGCAGTGCCGGCGATGGTGTTGGACCTCGTCGGCGCTGGCCACACCGTACTCGTGCAGAACGGTGCCGGTCTGGGCGCCGGGATCCCCGACGAGGCCTACACGGCCGTCGGCGGCAAGATCGTCGCCACCGCGGGCGACGTCTACGGCAAGGCCGACATGATCGTGAAGGTCAAGGAGCCGCTGGCCGCCGAGTACAAGCTGATCCGCAAGGGGCAGATCCTGTTCACCTACTTCCACTTCGCGGCTGCGCGCGAACTGACGGACGCGATGCTGGCCTCGGGGGCGCACTGCTTCGCCTACGAGACGCTGGTCCATCGCAACTCGCTGCCGCTGCTGACGCCGATGAGCGAAGTGGCGGGCCGCATGTCGGTGCAGGTCGGCGCCGTGTGCCTCGAGAAGCACAACGGCGGTCGCGGCATCCTGCTCGGCGGCGTTCCCGGCGTCGAGCCGGCGACCGTGGTGATCCTCGGTGGTGGCGTCGTCGGCACCAACGCCGCGAAGATGGCCGCGGGGCTCGGCGCCGACGTGCGCCTGATGGACATCGACCTCGATCGCCTGCGCTACCTCAGCGACGTGATGCCGGCGAACGTCACGCTGCTGCACAGTTCGGCGATCGCCATCCGGGAGCAGATCGTGCACGCCGACCTGGTGATCGGTGCCGTGCTGGTGCAGGGCGCGCGCGCGCCACGACTGATCCGCCGCGAGGACCTCAAGGTCATGAAGGACGGTGCGGTGATCGTCGACGTGGCCGTCGACCAGGGTGGTTGCATCGAGACCTGCCGCCCGACCACGCACGCAGATCCGACCTTCGTCGTCGACGGTGTCTTGCACTATTGCGTCGCCAACATGCCAGGCGCGGTGGCGCGCACATCGACCTTCGGCCTGACCAACGCCACTGGCCCGTGGGCGAGGAAGCTCGCCGGCATGGGGGCGCAGAAGGCGGCACAGGATCCGGTGCTGGGCACAGCCGCCAACATCCTCGGTGGCGTCTGCACGCACGCAGGTGTCGCCGAAGCGTTCGGCCTCCCGTTCCGCGCGCCCGGTTCGGTGCTGTGATCTCAGCCCTCGCGGCGGTCGCCGATGGCCCGCCGATGACGCTGTTCGACGCGCTGGTGCTCGGTCTCGTCGAAGGCATCACCGAGTTCCTGCCGATCTCGAGCACCGGCCACCTGATCGTCGCCCAGCGGCTGCTCGGCCTCGAGGAGGGAGCCGCCAACAACGCGTTCTCGATCGGCATCCAGATGGGCGCCATCACGGCCATCCTGGTGATCTACTGGCGGCGCCTGCTGGACGCGACACGCACCGTGCTGCGACCGACGCAGGGTGCGCCGAACCTGCTGTGGCAGATCGCCATCGCCGCGTTCCCCGCCGCCTGCATCGGTCTGCTGCTCGACGACTGGATCGATGCCCACCTGTTCTCGGCCCGCGTGGTCGCGGCGACCCTGGTGCTCGGCGGCGTGCTGCTGTTGGCGCTCGAACGGTGGATCGCGCGGTCGCCGGCGCCAGCTGGCGAGCTGGTCCAGATGCCCTATCGCACGGCGCTCTGGATCGGCCTGTTCCAGTGCCTGGCACTGGTTCCAGGCACGAGCCGCGCCGGCGCCACGATCGCAAGCGCGCTGCTGCTCGGCCTGTCGCGCACGGCGGCGGCGGAGTTCTCGTTCCTGGTCGGTCTGCCGATCCTCTACGGCGCGTCGCTCTACAAGCTCGCCCGTCACCCGGAGCTACTCGGTGCCGACGCGGTGCCGGCCTTCGTGGTCGGCATGGTCGTGGCGTTCCTCAGCGCGCTGGTCGTCGTGCGCCCGTTCGTGCGCTTCCTGCGGAATCACGACTTCGTGCCGTTCGCCTGGTACCGTATCGGCGCCGGTGCGCTGCTCGGTGTGCTCTGCTGGCGGGGCGTCGTCGCCTGAGATGAGAGGGCCGGTGCGCACGCAGTCCGCTCACCCTAGATCCCCCTCGGTGGCCGCCTTCGCGGCCACGCAGAGCGTTCGAGACAGTTGTCTCTCACGCTCTGAGCCTCGGCGCTGCTAGCCGCGTCGATAGCCGAGTTCGCGCAGCACCAGCAGCACCTCGCTCCAGCTCGGGAACGGACGGCCGTGCTCGCGCTTGAAACGATCGATCGCCTCGATGAACTCGAGCGCGTCGGCGTCGATCTCGGCCATCGGCGGCGCCGACCGTTCGGCAGTGGCGGTGGTGGGGTGGCGGTTGGCCGAACGCGGCTTGCCGCCGGCGGACTTCCGCGGCGACGGCGCACTGCTGCGACCAGGGCGCGTCTTCGCGGGCTTCGGTTTCTTCTTCGCGGCGATGGCCATGGGGGTCTCATCGGCGCTGTGCGAAGGCGTTCTTGATGGCGGCTAGGAACGGCGGCGCCAGTACACCGGCGTCGGTCACGAAGCTGGTCACGAGCCGGGCGGGGGTGATGTCGAAGGCCGGGTTCCATGCCGAAACCCCCTTGGCAGCGACGGCCTGGCCGGCCAGGGCCAGCACCTCGCTGGCGTCGCGCTCCTCGATCGGGATGCCACTGCCATCGGCGATGCGACGGTCGAAGGTGGACAGGGGCGCGACGACGAGGAATGGCACCTGGTGCGCCGCACAGGCGAGCGCCAAGCCATAGGTGCCGACCTTGTTGGCGACATCGCCGTTCTGCGCGATGCGATCGGCGCCGACCACCACCATGTGCACCTGGCCGCGGGCGATCAGTCCAGCAGCCGCGCTGTCGACCACGATCTGCACCGGGATGCCCGCGGCAGCCAGCTCGAGGGCGGTCAGGCGCGCACCCTGCAGCAGCGGTCGCGTCTCGTCGGCCAGTACGCGGAAGCGCCGGCCGCGCTTCCACGCCGCGAACAGCACGGCCAGCGCCGTGCCGTCGCCAGCCGTGGCCAGTCGCCCGGTGTTGCAGTGGGTCAGCACCGTGCTGCCATCCCGCACGAGTCCCGCGCCGTGCTCGCCGATGCGCAGGCTCGCCGCGATCTCCTCGGCCTGGATGCGCCGCGCCTCGTGCCAGAGCACCGCCAGGGTCGGCTGCGACCGCACCGCGGCGAGACAACGATCGAGCGCCCACTGCAGGTTCACCGCCGTCGGGCGCGCCGCGGTGAGGCGGGCCGCGATGCCCTTCGTGGCATCGACGAAGGCATCCGACAACGGGCGCAGGCGCCGCACGCCGAGCACCAGCCCGTAGGCCGCGGCGACGCCGATCGCCGGCGCGCCGCGCACCGCGAGCCGGACGATCGCGTCGACGACACCCTCGACGGTGTCGAGGTGCAGCACGACGAACTCGTGCGGCAGGGCCGTCTGGTCCAGCAGCTCCAGGTGGCCGCCCTCGTCGCCGATCCAGGCGATGGTGGGCGGCAGCGAGGTGGCAGGAGAGGTCGTCATGGTCGGCGCAGCGTCGCCAGCAAGGATGCCTCAACAGCCGAACCGCGCGCGCACCTCTCGGTCCTTGGCGAGCGACTTCTCGCGTTCCGCTGCACGAGATCCCTCGAGCTTCTCGGCCAGCGCGGCGTCGGCGAGGGCGAGGATGCGCACGGCGAGCAGCGCCGCGTTCTTGGCCGCGGCCTTGCCGATGCCCGTGGCGGCAACCGGCACGCCGGGCGGCATCATCGCGGTCGACAGCAGCGCGTCTTCGCCGCGCAGCGGCCCGCTGTCGACCGGCACCCCGATCACCGGCAAGGACGAATGCGCGGCCAGCGCGCCCGCCAGGTGGGCAGCCATGCCGGCGACACCGATCAGCACCTTCACGCCCTTCTGCTTCGCCGTGCGCGCGAACTCGGCGGCTTCATCCGGTGTGCGGTGGGCGCTGAGGATGCGCACGTGGAAGCCGATGCCCAGCTCCTGCAAGCTGGTGAACGCCGACTCGAGCACCGGCAGGTCGGAGTCGGAGCCGAGGACGAACGCGATCGGGCGGGAAGTCGTCATGCGGGCGTGTTGGTGGTCAACAGGTGCTGGATGTCGCGATAGGTGGACGCGGTCTTGGCGACCACCTCGGGCGGCAGATGCGGCGGCGGTGGCGTCTTGTCCCAGCCCGTCGTGCCGAGCCAGTCGCGCAGGTACTGCTTGTCGAACGAGGTCGGGTTGCCACCGGGGCGCACCTCGTTGGCCGGCCAGAAGCGGCTGGAGTCCGGGGTCAGGCACTCGTCGATCAGCACGAGCCCGCCGTCGAGCACGCCGAACTCGAACTTGGTGTCGGCGATGACGATGCCACGACCCTTCGCGTAGGCGCGACCACGCTGGTAGAGCCGCAGCGCCGCGTCGCGCGCAGCCGTGGCGACCCGTTCGCCCACCAGTTCGACGACCCGCGCGAACGAGATCGGTTCGTCGTGCCCGGTCTCGGCCTTCGTCGACGGCGTCAGGATCGGCGGCTCGAGTTCACTCGCATGCTGCAGGCCCTGCGGCAGTGCGACGCCGCTGACGGCGCCGTGCTTCTGGTAGTCCTTCCAGCCGCTGCCGGTCAGGTAGCCGCGCACGACCCACTCGACCGGCAACGGCTGGCAGCGGCGACAGCGCATCGTGCGACCGCGCAGCAGCGGCTTGTAGTCGGCCGGCACGTCGCTCCAGCTGTCGACGTCGGTCGACAGCAGGTGGTTGGGACAGACGTCGGCGAGCAGTTGGAACCAGAACGCCGAGGTCTCGGTCAGCACGCGTCCCTTGCCGGGAATGCCCTCGTGCATCACCACGTCGAACGCGGAGATGCGGTCGCTGGCGACCAGCAGCAGGTCCGCGCCGAGCGCGAAGATCTCGCGTACCTTGCCGCGCCCGAGGCGCTTGCAGAACGGCAGGTCGATGGACAACAGCGGGGAGTCGTTCACTCCCGCCGATTGTGCGGCCGGCACGTGCCGGTGGAAGAGCGCGCGGCCGAATTTCGGTCAGGGCGTCTTGCGCCGCACGCCGAGGCCGATGTTCAGCTCCGGGGTGTTGTTGCTGCGCAGCTCGATGAAGTCGTCGACGAACACCAGCGTCTGGTAGCTGCGGTCGATCGCGGCGAACCAGGTCTCGTTGGTGCCGACGATCGCGATCGTCAGGTGGCCGTCGGCGGCCAGTGTGTAGCTACCCGAGTAGGCGAAGTCGGCACCATCGCTGCCGACGCCATCCAGCCGGAATCCACCCTGTGCGGTCAAGGTGACCACGCCCGTGAACGCGTCCGAACCCGGATTGCTGGGGTTGACGAACAGCGTGTGGCCGCCGACCAGGAACTCGCCGGGCACGCGCACCGAATCGATCGGCGTCGTATCGAACTTGTGCACGAGGAACAGCACGCCCGCCTCGCCGTCCGTCTCGTCGGCATCCAGAGCAAAGACGACGTTGTCGCTGGCGGCAGCGAACATCACCCGCGGGTCACCGTTGAAGTCGACGGTGAGGTTGCAGGCGCCGTCACCGGTGTTGTTGACGTCGAGCAGGTTCTGGATCGAGCCCGAGAAGGCCACGTTCGAAGTACCCTGCGTGCTGGTGCCTTGCGTGCCCGTGCCGCTGATCGTGCGCAGCGTCCCGGGTGCGCCGGCGGTGATCGAGACCCCGCCGTGTACCCCGCGCCCGACGTTCTCGGGCGACAGGATGGTCTGGCCGAAGATCACGTGCTGCGACACCACATGCCAGCCGCCTTCGAGCTCGATCGGCGTGGTCACGACACGCGTGCCGTAGAACAGCCCGAGCGACGGCGAACCATTCGTCGATACGCGATCCGTGAACTGGAAGTCGGCGCGTGCCGGGTTCCCCGCAGCCAGCGAGTAGCCACCCCGGAACAACACCGATGGCTCGCTGCCACCGCCGGTCACGAACACGCCGAGGTTGCCGTCGGTCTCCAGTGCATAACGATCCGCCGCCGACGTGCCGGACGTGCGTGTGATCGTGTAGGTGCTGTCGTCGAACAGGTTCAGCGTGCCCCGGTCGGTGAACACCGCCGTGTCCAGGACCGGGAACGTGCCGAAGCCACCCAGGCTGCGGAACCCGAACATGTGGTGGCTACCAGTGATCTGCACCTCGCTCTGCGGCGTGTTCTGCTTGCCGCCGTTGGAGCAGGCGCCGGTCAGCATCAGACAGGCGAGAGCGGGAACGAGTCGTGCGCGGTGGGTGTGCAAGATGGGGGAGCTTAGCGCCTGCCGGTGCGACAGAAACCGCTGGCATCGGATCTGCCACGCGCCGTCCGGTTTTCGCGCGTGGCGGTCCTGCCGCGGCACGCTAGTCTGCCCGCGATGCGTTGCGGCGGTGCGCTGGCCAGGTTCGCAGGGTGTGCGCTGTTGGCGGGCTGCGTGGCCGCGCCGCGGCTGCAGGGCCCCATGCCGGTGCGCAACCAGCACCCCGCGCAGCTGACCGTGTTGCACCTGCCGCCGGCCTCCGCCGCGGTCCTGCCAGCCGGCGCCGCCGCTGCCCGACTCGACAGTGCCTACTCGAGCCTGTTCCTGGACGGCGTCGGCAGCGGCGGGCGCTCGTGGCGCATGGACGGCGAATACCTGCGCACCGCGCTCGCGGCCCGCCTCGGCCTCGGCGCCGACCTCGAGCTGGGTGTCGAACTGCCCTTTGCGCACGCATCGGGCGGCTTCCTCGACCACTTCTTCATCGACTTCCACGACACGCTCGGCTTTCCGGACCAAGGGCGCAAAGCGACACCCGTCGATCAGTTCGGCATCGAGGCGCAGCGCGACGGCACCACGATCTGGCAGGTCGAGCGCCACGGCCTCGAGCTGCTCGACGTGCCCCTGGCCCTCACCTGGCAGGTCAGCGACCCGGGCCGTGGCCTGGGCGTCGCGCTGCGTGGCGGCATCGAACTGCCGACCGGCAACGACGCCCGCGGCTACGGCAACGGGCAACCCGATGTCGGCCTCGGCATCCTGCTGGAGCATCACGCCCTGGGTTGTGGCTGGTATGGCCACGTGCAGCACACGATCGCCGGCACGCCGGCGCAGGCACGTGCCGCCGACTTCCATTTTGCCGACGTGACGTCCGCCGGCCTGGCAGCCGAGGTGCCGCTCGCCGACGGCGCGACGGCACTGCTGCAGGTCGAGTGGGAGACCTCGACCCTGCGCGAGCTCCGCATCCCGGTGGCGTCCCGCCAGCAGTTGCTGCTCTGGGGTGGGCTGCGCTTCGACGCCGGCGGCGGCTGGGATCTGGAACTCGGCTTCGGCGAGGACCTGCTGGGCCTGGTGTCGCCGGACTTCACCGCCTGGCTGTCGCTCGCCTGGAGCCCGGGGGGCCTGGGGCGCAAGCGGTGACTGCCAACTGCCAACCCGCGGTGTGGCGACTCCCCCGCCGAGCTTTACATAACATATCTTATCGGAATATGGCCAAGGGTCCGGGGATGCCTGCTTGCCCGAGGTTGTTCAGCCCTTGCCGCGCCCCTTGCCGCCCGCCGCCGCCTGAGGTGCCGCGGCTGCGAGCCGCTGGACCTGTTCGGCCAGCGCGACCTGCAGGCTGGTGAAGCCCGCGTAGTGCACGGTGCGCGCCGGCACTCCGGCGCTGCGCGCCAACTCGAGGGCCGGCTCGGTGGTTTCGTGCCGATTCCAGTGCAGCAGCAGCAACACGTCGACGCCGCCGCGCAGACGGTCGGCGATCGTGCCGACCACCTTCTGCGGCGACGTGTAGTTGGTCATCAGCCACTCGGCGGCGAAGCCCCAGTCGGCGGCCAGCTTCTCCAGTCGCGGGTGGTGACGCCGCTGGCGCTCGTTGCCGCCGACGACCAGGACGCGGGGCGGCCGGCCGAGGGCCTTGCCGAGGACCTTCATCGCGTCGCGGCCACTGTCGCCGACGCCGGCTTCCTGGTCGGCCAGCTCCAGCAGTTTCTCGATCGCGACCAGGTCCTCCTTGGCCAACTCCGGGAACCCGCAGGCGACTTCCTGCAGCAGACCGTGCGCCTGCTGCAGGGCCTCGACGTCCTTGCGAGCCCGCAGCGACCTGGCGACCGCGACCTGCAGCTGGGCCCGGTCGTAGTCGCGCCCTTCCATCTCCTCGTAGACCGCGGCCAGTTCGACCTTGATCTCGACGTGGTCCAGCGCCTGGCCGACGAACTCCTCGTTGCGCAACAGCTTCTCGAGCACGTCGAACTTGCCGCGCTGCTGCAGCAGTTCGCGCATCTCGGCATAACACGCGCGGGCCTGGTCGCGTTCGCCCAGCATGTTGTGCGCAGTCAGCACGACCCGCAGCGCTTCGATGCGCTGGTCGAGGTCGACGGCGATCTCCAACACCCGCCGCGCCGCCATCAGCGCCGGCTGGGCCTCGCCGAGCGACAGATACTCGAGCGCGACGAACAAGATCTGGTCGGCCGAGGTGCCGCGTCCGACGTCGACGGCGTCGAGGAAGCGCAGCGCCAGCCGGCGATCCAGCTTCTTCAGCGCTTCGTGCACGGAGTAGAAGCTCTCCAGATCCGGCTTCACCGTCTCGAGCGCCTGCTCCATCAGCCGCAGCGCCCGCGTGGCCTCGTTCGAGTCGCCCGCGGCCAGCAGCGCCGCCGCCTGGAAGAACCGCGCGCGGTCCCGCAACAGCACATCGCGGCCTTCGAGGCGGCGCAGGCCGGCCGTGGCGCGTTCGAAGCCGCGTGCCGCGGCCTGCAGGTCGCCGGACTCGTAGGCGAGCAGGCTGCGCAGGTAGACCGACTCGGGAGCGGCCTGATCCGGCTGCTCGGCGACGTGCCGCAGCCGATGCAAGGCGGCCTGCCGCTCCGGGCGCTGGCCGCGCGGTTCGCACGTGGCGGTGTCGTGTTCGCGCAGCTCGCCCAGTGCGGCGACCAGCGCGGCGGAACTCGCGAGGCGCGGATGCGCGCCGGCGAGCGCCTCCGCGCGCTCCGCGGCGGCAATCGACATCGCCCATTCGCTGGCCGCGAGCAGCCGCTCCGCGAGGGCGCGGTGGTAGCCGGCTTGCACATCCGCCGGCAGCCGATCGAAGCCTGCCATGCCGAGGATCTTGCCCAGGATCGATGCCGTGCTCTCCTGGTCGTCGCTGTCGACGCGGGTCTCCAGTCGCCCGAGCAGGTCGGTCACCGCGGCATCGACGATCGTCTCGAGTTCCCCCGCCCCCGGCTCGGCGGCGAGATACTGGATCGCCCGCACCGCCAGCTTCAGGTCACCGGACCAGAACAGCGATCGCACCACCAGCGGCAGCACGTTGCCGGCGACCGTCGGGTCGGCCAACAGGTCGAGCAGAGCCTGCGGATCCTGCAGCGTCTCGGCGATGCGCTCGCGGTCGCCCTTGCGGTCGTGGGCGCGCAACACGCCAAACAGCTCCCAGCGCCGCGCCGTCACGTCGCTGCCGACGTCGGGCATCTCCAAGCCGAGCAACACGCGGGCGTAGCCGCACAGGAAGCTGCTGCCGGGTCGGCCGGCGCTGAGCTGGCGATACTCGAGGATCTGCTGCCGCAGGGCCTCCGGCTTCTGTTCGCTCTTCTCGGCCAGATGGATCTGCTGCAGCAGCAGACGATCGAGTGCGGTCTCCCAACCCATCGGTGCGTTCCTCCGCCCGGAGTATCGGTCGATGGCGGGGCACGCCTGGGCGCCACGGTGGAAGCCGCGGTGTGACCGAGGTCACTCCATCACGCTGCGCGCGTCGCTCGGCAGGACGACGACCAGTCCCGCCAGCGATACGCCGGCGTCACCGGGGTCGAGCGCACCGAGCACCAGGTCCCCCACGCGCAGTCGTGCGGTCGTCGCAGCGGGCGCCAGCAGCCAGTGGTGGCCGCCCTCGTCGTCACGCACGCCGAAGCCATCGCTGCCGAGGTCCTCGACCTCGAGGATCGCCGGTCGCGCCCGTGCGCCGTGGCTGGTCGACAGGGCGAGTCCCGCGCCGGCGAGACGTTCCACGTCGTCGACGAACGACGCCTGGCACTCCTGCAGGACCACGGTGCGCTCCAGGTCCTGCGTGCGCGCAGCCCAGTCGTAGAAGCGCTGCAACTCGGCGAACGCCTCCTTCACGACGGCCGCACGACGCGTCGGTTCCGCGCCCAGGAACACGTGCAGCAACAGGCGCATCAGGTCCGCGCCTGTGACCAACTCGAGATCGGTGCGCGGCACCGCGGCGTTGCGCTGCAGGCCGACCCATTGCTGCAGCACGCTGGCGTCGGCGACACCTTCACGCTGGGTCTCCCACAGGTACTCCTGCACCAGCGGCTCGAGGTCTCCGCCCAGGTCCCCACCACCGTCGGCGATTGCTGCGTCGTACTCGTCGACTTCGTCGCGGCGCGACTCATAGACGTCGCGCTCCGGCTCGTCGTCGGCATCGGCGTCAGCGTCGGCAGTCGCCTCTTCGTCGTCGGCCTCGATGCCGGCCATGCGTTCCAGCTGCGCGAACAGCTCCTCGACGTCGCGCTTCTGGCGCAGGCCTTCATCGAGCGTGCGGACCAGCTGTTCGCCAAGCGACTCGGCAGCACTGTTCGGTTGCGGCAGCTCCCCGACCTGGTTCGGCTGGCGGTTGCCGTGGTGTGCGTTCCAGATCCGCAGCATCACCTGGCGCGCGGCGTCCAGATCGATGTCGGTCTCGAAGGCGAGTTCCTCGAGCAGAGGGTCCAACACCGCGCCCGGTCGCTCCGTCGCTGCGAGCTGGGTGCTGATCTCGGCCGCCGCCTGCGGGCAACCACTCGCACGCAACAAGACGTCGAGGTCGGCCTCCAGGTGTTCGAGTGGCTCCACGTCCAGCGGGGCCGCGGTCGGACTCGGCGCCTGGTCGGTGCGGCGCAGCAGCAGGTGTTCGAGTTCGATCTGCTGCAGGCGCCGGTCCAACGCCAGGCGTTCGACGTCGCGGCGGAACGCCTCGGCGAGCAGCGCGCCGGGGCGGAACACCGCCGCGGCCGAAGACGGTCGCCACTGGTCGCCGCCGGTGTCGAACAGCCGACCGACCAGCATGTCGCCCGGCAGCAGCGACTGCGCGGGCACCGCCAGGTCGAGCACTTCGTCGTCCTGTAGGTCTTGCGCCTCGACCACCTCACCGTCCCGCGCCAGCACGAGGAACACCCCCACCTTCGAATCGACGAGATCCTGCCCCTCCGCGGCAAACGGCGCCACATCGATCGGCGGCGCGCCCAGCACCTCACTCTCCCGTTCGAGCAGCAGCCACTCGATGAAGCGCTGGCCGGCGGCGTCGGCAGGCACCTGCTCGGCGGTGCCGGAGTCGTCGGTGCCACCGAAGAACTGGCGTTGCGCCCGCAGGCGTTCGGCGCGCAGGCGCGGATCCGCGTCCAGCCGGGTCGCCAGTTTGGCGAGGGCGACCTCGACGGCGCGGGCTTCGTGGCGACTCATCCGCGAAAGGCTCGCCGGAGTCCGCCGCGAAAGCAATGTGACCGCCCCACAATCCCCCTCGTCTCCCCAGACGCCCCGGGGCACAATGTTGCCCGTGCTGATGCTCACCTGCCAGGATCCCGCCGGGCCAAAAGCACCTGAGTTGCTGCACCAGCTGCAGCACCTCGGGTGGGTCGATCACACGGCGCTCGCCGTGCTGCTGGTGTTCTTCGTGCTCGGCCTGTTCAAGGGCCTGATCTGGCAGGTCAGCCGCATCGGCATCCTGGTGGTCGCCTACGTGGCCGCGGGGCGTTTCGGCGGCACGGTCGGCGAGTGGTTCGCCCGCACGCCGGCGGTCGGCGGAACGGCGCAGCAAGCGCCGGCCGACGCGCCCGAGACGACCCTCTACCTCGCCTACGTGCTGATCTTCCTGGTGGTGCTGGTCGCACTGAGCCTGTTGGCGATGCTGATCCATCGCCTGGCGCAGAAGGCGGGGCTCGGCTTCTTCGACCGGCTCGGCGGCGGGCTGCTCGGCATCGCCACCGGCGCCTGCGTGGTGCTGTTCGGCCTGTTCGTGGTCAACATGTTCTTCAGCGGCAGCCAACTCGCCAGCGCCGCCGAGACATCGCATGCGCTGCGCATCTCGCAGCGTGCGATCGACCTGCTCGGCGAAGGCGTGCCCGACGAACTGCGCACGGTCATCGCGCTGGCGCCACTGCACACGCCGGTGGCACCCAAGCCGTCGCCGACGCCCGGCGGTGCACCGGCGGGCGGGCCTGCCACCGAGGCCCTGCCGCCCGGGCCCGACGCGGCACCGCCGGCTGCCGCGCCGACACCGGGCAGCGGATCTTCCGCGGGCACCGAAGTGCGGCGCGTGCCGCCACCGGTCGAGCCGCAACAGCCGCCGCGCTGAAACCGCCGAGCCGCCGCGACCGGGCGCGCGCCTTGCACAACGCCGGCGCAGCCGCCATCCTGGTCCGCGCCACTGCTTGGGGGCGTCGGCGAGGGGTTCTCGCCGGCTGAGACGTACCCCTGGAACCTGATCCGGATCATGCCGGCGTAGGAAACAGCAGCCATGACGACGATTCCCACCAAGGGGCTGCCCCCTCTCGACCAGTCCTTCCCCGGCTCCACCAAGGTCGCCGTCGGCGATCTCGCGGTGCCTGCGCGCGACATCCGGCTGACCAACGGCGACGTCGTGCGCGTCTACGACACCACGGGTCCGCAGGAATGCGATCCGCAGCAAGGCCTGCCCAAGCGCCGGCAACCGTGGATCGACGCGCGCCTCGCCCGCGGCGACCGCAACTTCTCGCAG
This sequence comes from Planctomycetota bacterium, assembly GCA_044230075.1. Classification (GTDB taxonomy): domain Bacteria; phylum Planctomycetota; class UBA1135; order UBA1135; family UBA2386; genus JAEUHS01. The sequence goes on from JBGARS010000013.1 coordinate 47,006, forward strand.
ATGCACTATGCGCGCCGCGGCATCGTCACCGAGGAGATGCGGTTCTGCGCGATCCGTGAGAACTGCGACCCGGAGTTCGTGCGCAGCGAGGTGGCCCGGGGCCGCGCCATCATCCCGGCGAACCGCAAGCACCCCGAGGTGGAGCCGATGATCATCGGCCGCAACTTCCTGGTGAAGATCAACAGCAACATCGGCAACTCGGCACTGGGCTCGTCGATCGACGAAGAGGTCGAGAAGCTGCAGTGGTCGATCCGCTGGGGCGCCGACACGGTGATGGACCTCAGCACCGGCAAGAACCTGCACGAGACCCGCGAGTGGATCCTGCGCAACAGCCCGGTGCCGATCGGCACGGTGCCGATCTACGAGGCGCTCGAGCGCGTGCAGGGTCGCGTCGAGGACCTCAACCTGCAGATGTACCTCGAGGTGCTCGAGGAGCAGGCCGAACAGGGCGTCGACTACTTCACGATCCACGCCGGCGTGCTGCTGCGCCACGTGCCACTGACCGCCGACCGCGTCACGGGCATCGTCTCGCGCGGCGGCTCGATCATGGCGAAGTGGTGCCTGCACCATCACAAGGAGAACTTCCTCTACACCGGCTTCCGCGAGATCTGCGAGCTGATGCAGAAGTACGACGTCTCGTTCTCGCTCGGCGATGGCCTGCGGCCCGGCAGCATCAAGGATGCGAACGATGCCGCCCAGTTCGGTGAACTCGAGGCGCTCGGCGAGTTGACCAAGATCGCCTGGGAGTACGACGTGCAGACCATGATCGAAGGGCCGGGCCACGTGCCGATGCACCTGATCAAGGAGAACATGGACCGCCAGCTGGCGGTCTGTCACGAGGCGCCGTTCTACACGCTCGGCCCGCTGACGACGGACATCGCGCCGGGCTACGACCACATCACGTCGGGCATCGGCGCGGCCATCATCGGCAGCATGGGCACCGCGATGCTCTGCTACGTGACGCCGAAGGAGCATCTGGGTCTGCCCGACCGCGACGACGTCAAGCAGGGCGTCATCACCTACAAGATCGCCGCCCACGCCGCGGACCTCGCCAAGGGTCATCCGGGCGCGCAGGACCGCGACGACGCACTCAGCAAGGCGCGCTTCGAGTTCCGCTGGGACGACCAGTTCCGCCTGGCGCTCGATCCCGAGACCGCGCAGAAATACCACGATGCGACGCTGCCGCAGGACGGCGCCAAGGTGGCCCACTTCTGCTCGATGTGCGGCCCACGCTTCTGCTCGATGAAGATCACCGAAGAGGTGCGCGAGTACGCCAGGCGCGGCATGCAGGAGAAGAGCGCCGAGTTCCAGGACCGCGGCGGCGTGATCCAGTAGCTCGCGACGCGGCGATCAGACCAGGCGCAGTTGCGACCGCTTGTGGCGCACGATCTCGCCGTCGTGCAGGAACACGACGTCCTCGGCGATATTGGTCGCCAAATCGGCGATGCGTTCGATTTGGCGCGCCGTCGACAGCGTCAGCACGGCCGCCTCGACCTGCTCGGGGTGCTGCCGCATGCGCTCCTGCAGCAGCTCGAACATGCGCCGCAGAGCGGAGTCGACGACGGCGTCGTCTTCGAGCACCTGCCGCGCCAGCGCCGTGTCCTCGCTGCGCAGCGACTCGAGGGACTTGCGCGCCATGCCGCGCGCCATCGTCACCATGTGGGGGAACTCCTCGGGTAGCTCGAACTTCGGCAACGCGGTGAGCTGCAGCGCCCGCGCGGCGATGCTCTCGGCGGCATCCCCCATGCGCTCCAGGTCGGTGTTGACCTTCAACACGGTGATGACCGAACGCAGGTCGCCGGCGACCGGTTGGTGCAGCGCCAGTACCTTGAGGCAGTCTTCCTCGATCCGCACCTCCGCGACGTCCACTTCGCGGTCGCCGCGCACGACCTGGCGGGCGCGTTCGGCATCGCGTTCCATGAAGGCCGCCGCGGCCTCGGTGATCGACTGTTCCACCATGCTGCCGAGCAGCAGCAGGCGGTTGTGCAGTGCATCGAGATCCCGATAGAGGTGCAGGCTCATGTAGTCTCCGACGGCTCGTGGCGGGCCTCCGCGACGTACGGCAAGGCTACCCAGAAGCTGCTGCCCTGTCCCAGCGTGCTGCGCACGCCGACGTCACCGCCGAGGTTGCGCACCGTGTTCTTGACGATCGACAGACCGAGGCCGGTGCCACCCAGGTCACGAGAACGCGCGCGGTCGACCCGATAGAAGCGTTCGAACACCCGCGCCTGGTCCTCCTCCGACAGGCCGATGCCAGTGTCGGCGACCTCCAGCAGCACGCTGTCGTCGCGCCGCGTGACCTGCACCGACACCTTGCCGCCTTCCGGGGTGTACTTGATGGCGTTGTCGATCAGATTGCCCCCCACCTGTTGCAGTGCTTCGCGGTTGGCCCGCACCGGCAGGCGCACATCCGGCAGTCGCGCCTGCAGCTGCAGGCCGCGCTTGCCGGCCAACGGGCCCAGGTCGCGCACGATGTCGCGCACGACCGCGACCAGGTCGCAAGGCTGCGGCGGCGGCTCGATCGCGGAGTGATCGTCGAGCCGCGACAGCGTCAGCAGGTCGCCGACCAGCGTCTTCAGCCGATCGGCCTGGCGGGCGACCCGCTCGAGAAAGCGATGCCGGGTGGCGACCGGCATGTCCGGATCGTCGAGCACGGTCTCGACGAACCCCTGGATCGCCGCCAGTGGCGTCTTCAGCTCGTGGGAGACGTTGGCGACGAAGTCACGGCGCAGCGACTCCAGCCGCTTCACCCGGCTCTGGTCGTCGATGCCCACGACGCAGGCAAGGCCGGGCATCGCCCGCACCCGGATCGCCAAGGTGCGGCCACCCAGCGCATCCTCGTGTTCGAACACGACATCGGCGCCCGTCGCGCGGCAGCTGGCGATGCCCTCGTGCAGGCGTGGCCACGGCACCAGTTCCAGCAACTGCCGGCCGCGGCATCCCGCCTCGGGCAGACGCGCCAACTCGGTCGCCGCCTGGTTGGTTGCGACGACACAGTCGGCCTCGTCGAGCACGATCAGGCCTTCACCGGCGCCCGACAGGCCGGCCTCGAGCCGGCCGATGCGCAACTGCAGCTCGGCGGCCAGTTCGTGACCCTGCTGCAGCGCCGCTTGCTGACGTCGTGCTTGTCGCCGCTGCTGGTGCAGCACAGCCAGCAGCAGGGCGAGTGCGAGCGCCAGCACGACGACCAGCGCAGCGCTCATTGTCGCCGCTTCACTTCGTCGGCTCGGCGAAGCGGTAGCCGACGCCGCGCACGGTCTCCAGGCAGTTCGCGTGCTCGCCGAGCTTCTGCCGCAACGCCCGCACGTGCACGTCGATATTGCGGTCGGTGACGAGCGCGTCTTCGCCGATCACGCGGCTCAGCAGGTGGGCGCGCGGAAACACGCGACCAGGATGCGAGGCCAGGAAGTGCAGCAGCCGCATCTCGGTCGGTGTCAGGCTCAAGGGTTGCGCGTCGACATGTGCCTCGTGCCGACCCAGGTCGACCGTCAACGCGCCGCGCACGACCCGCTCGCCGCCGCCACTCTGTTCCCGCAGCGGACCGCGGCGCAGCACGACCTTGACCCGGGCCACCAGCTCGCGTGGACTGAACGGCTTGGTGATGTAGTCGTCGGCGCCGAGGCCCAGGCCGAGCACCACGTCGCTCTCCTCGCCCTTCGCGGTCACCATGATCAGCGGGATCGCCCGCGTCACCGGATCCGACTTCACCTGCCGGCAGACCTCGACGCCATCCATGCCCGGCAGCATGAGGTCGAGGATCACCAGGTCGGGGTCGTCGGTGCGGATCCGGCTCAGACCCTGTTCGCCGTTGCGGCACGCGATGACCTTGTGCCCCTCGCGTTCGAGGTTGTACTGAATGACTTCGAGGATGTCGGGCTCATCCTCGATGACCAGGACTTTGTGCTTTGCCACTGCGATCACGTGTCGTCTCGGGTGGGGACTCCACGAGGACACTAGGTAGGTTTCGACAAGGCTCGGTGAAGACTACCTCAAGCTTCCGAGCCGAAGGCGGTCGCTGTGTCCGGGAACGACAGTTCGACCCCAGCCACGATGGCACGGCAGGATGGGTGCTTGGACGAACCGGCGCGGTCGCGCTCGAGGCGCAGCCGCACCTCCTCGGTCGCCAGCGGGAACGGCAACGAACCCGCTGCCGGCGCGAACCGGATCGCGACCGTCGCCACGCCCGCCGTCATCGCCCCCTGCACCGAGAAGGTGCCGGCGACACCCGAGGGAACGAGTTCGACCAGCAGGCTGATGGCATGCGCCGTGCCCGCCACCACGGCGGCGCCGTCGACCATGCCGCCGTCGGCCGGTGAACCCGGCGCTTCGAGCCGGTGCCCACGTTCCCGCAGCGACACCCGCGCCACCTGCAGCAACGGCTCCAACGCCTGTGCGAGCGGCAGGCGTGGTGACATGGCATCCCCGAGCAGGGCACGCAACACGCGCAGCGTCTCGTTGCCACGCTGGACAGCGGCCAGGATCCGCGGCCGCAGGGTCACGGCGTCCTCGGGCAGCAGCTGGGCGCTGCCCTGGATCGCGAACAGCTGGTTGCCCAGCTGGTGCAGCAGGCCGGGTGCCAGGAAGGCGAGGCTCGGAGGTGACAGGCGATGCAAGGTCGAAGGGTCCGTCGGCGCGGCAGTAGGGCTCCGGCACTGAGAGAGCACCGAGGACTCGGCGACGGCCTCTCAGTGTGCACGGACGACGGCCTTCGGGCCGCCCACTTCTCCGAGCACGGCCTCGATCGGATCGTGGATCTGCCCGTCGCGCAACAGTGCGAGTGCGATCCGCGTGCCCGGGTCCCGGCGCACGATGTTCTCGTGCAACACCTGCGCGTCGGCGATGCGTTCCCCGTCGATGCGCAGCACGACGTCGCCGCGACGCAGGCCGGCGCGTTCGGCGGGCTCACCGGCGGCAACCCGAACGATGACGGCCCCTTCGCACGGCGCGCCGGTGTCGTCGGTGCCGGCTCGCGATGCGAACTCGATGCCGAGATAGCCGCGGCGCACGCGCCCATCCGGCTGCTTCTCCATCGCCTCCAGCGCCCACTGCAAGGTCGCACTCGGCACCGCGAACGAGATGCCCTGCGCCTCGATCGCCGCCTGGGTCGTGACGCCGACCACGCGCCCTGCGAGGTCGAGCACCGGTCCACCGGAACTGCCCGGGTTGACCGGGGCGCTGAACTGCAGGTAGTCGTTCGTGACGCCGAGGTCGGAGTGCGGCAGGTGCCGGCCGACGAAACTGACGACGCCGGCGGTGACGGTCTGCGCGAAGCCGAACGGGTTGCCGACTGCCACGATCCAGTCACCGGCGCGCAGTTCGTGGCTGTCACCGATGGGCAGCGCGTGCAATCCCGCCGGGACCTCCGCCAGCCGCAGCAGCGCGAGATCCGCCGCCGGATCCTCGCCGACCAGCTCGGCGCGCACGGCACCGTGTTTGGGCAGCACGACGTCGATGCCGATCGCCGACATCACGACGTGGCGGCTGGTCACGACGAGACCGCGTTCGTGCACGACGAAGCCGGAGCCATTGCGCACGTCGGGTTCGGGCGAGAACACCGACCCCGAGCCCGCAAGCCCCGGCGCGACCTCGGCATCCGTGCCCGGCTGCAGGCGCGCGCGCACCGAGACGATGCCGGGCGCCGCCTGCCGCACCACTTCGGCGAAGCTCGTGGGCAGCGCCGCGACCAGGGGCTCGCTGCCGGTCGCCCGCACGTAGACCGGCCCGGGCCCGGGCCAACAACGCGCGAGCACGGCTCCGGCGACGAGGCCCAAGCCACCGACGGCGGCCATGCCCAGCAAGGGAAGACGGGTTCCGGCCATGTCGACGGTGAGTCTACCCTGCCGACGTTCGGCGCGACCAGGGGGGCCGCGTAGCATGCCGTGGGTGCACATGCTCCCCGAACCCGGCCTCGCTCGTCTCGTCTGCTGCTTCGCCCTGCTCGTTGCCACCGGCACCGCCCAGCGCCCCCGGTCCGCCAGCGAGGCGTTGGCCCGCTACGAACAGGTCCGCGAACGCGCCGAAGGCGAACGCCGCCGCGCCGTCGACGACCTCGGTGCGTTCGCCGACGACGGCGTCACCACCGTGCTACTGGCGGAACTGGCGCGCGCGCAGGAACTCGGCTATCGCCAGACGGTCGTGCGCGCCCTGGGCCAGCAACCGCGAGCCGGCGCCGTGCCCGCATTGCAGCAAGCCTTCGGCGCCGCGACGAATCCGCGGCTCGCCGACAGCGCGGCCGAAGGCCTGGCGCGCCAGGGCGAGCCGGGCATCGCCGCGCTGGGCACCCTGCTGGCGGACGAATCGGTCGGCAGCAGCAAGTGGACCTCGCTGTGTGGTGGCCTCGGCCGGGCCGACAGCACAGCGGCGCGCGACGCCCTGTTGGCGCTGCTGCGCAAGGTCGGTGGCCGCGACCGCCTGCCACCGCTGCGCAACCTGAAGCGTTGGTCGGGCGACACCGCGGTCGACGAACAGCGGGTGCTGCTGGCGCGCGACAAGGACCCGCTGGTGGCGGCGACGGCGCTGCAACAGCTCGCGGATGCCAGCCACGCCGAGGCGCCCACGCTCGCGCTCGAACTGCAGCGCCGACTCGGCGACAAGTCGACGCCGGAACAGCACACGGCCGTGCTGCACGGGTTGCTGCTGGCGCCGTCCAGTGCGACCGTGGACGCCGTGCTCGCCAGTGCGGCGGCAGCCGACGACCCGTTCGCCGAGTCGTTGTTGCCACGCTGGCGCACGGCGCTCGCGAATGCGGACTTCGTGCAGGATCTCACTCGCTCCGCACCGACGCGACGTGACCTAGCGGAACGGGTCGCCGCCGCCTCCGCGCTGCAGTACATCGACCCGGCGATGGCCACCGAGGGGAGCAAGGCGCTGGTCAGCTTGGTCGGCGCCCGCGAGCCGGAGGTCGTGCGCGCGGCCACAGCGTCGCTGGTGGCGATCGCGCCTTCGCGCGCAGCCGAGATCCTGCCCCCGATCGTCGGCGCTGCCGCCGATCCACTGCCGGCGATCGCCCTCGAAGCCCTGCACGCACTGCGCGTCGATGACGCCACCTGGGCCGGCGAGCTGCTGCCGTTCGCGACCGGACGCACGCCCGGCCTGCGTGCCGCAGCCCTGCAGCTGCTCGCCCAGTGCAAGGATGTCGATGGTCCCGCCGCCCTCGCCGCGGCGCGCGAGGGTCTCGCCCACAAGAGCTGGAGCGTGCGCGCGGCGGCGATCCTGCTGGTGCGCTCGCTGCGCCTCGCGGCCGGCGTACCACTCTTGTATGAGCGGCTCGAGGCCGAACAGGCCCGCCTGCACGACGACGTCGTCTCGGCCCTGCGCGACCTGACCGGACTGCAGTTCCCGACCACCGCCGCCTGGCGCACGTGGTGGGCCAAGGAGGGCGACGGCTTTGAGGTGCCGCCTCGCGCCGCCCCGAAGGCGCCGGACCGCCGCCAGGAACCCGCCACCACAGCCACCTACTGGGACCTGCCGGTGCACAGCGACCGCGTCGTGTTCGTGATCGACGTCTCCGGCAGCATGAACCAGCCGTTCGGCACCGGCGACGCAACCCGTCTCGCCGAAGCGAAGCGCCAGCTGGCTCGTGTGCTCGGCCTGCTGCCGGCGAAGGCGAAGGCGAACGTGATCGCGTTCGGCAACGACGCGCAGGGTTTCGCCGCGGGCCTGCAGACGATCGACGACCGCCGCCGCAAGTCGGCACAGACATGGGCCGAAGCGCTGGAGGCGCGCGGGGCAACCAACGTCCATGCGGCGTTGCAGCGCGCGTTCGCCGACGCCGACGTCGATACCATCTTCCTGCTGACCGACGGCCGGCCGAGCGCCGGCACGATCGTCGCCCCGGACGCACTCGCGCGCGAAGTGCAACGCTGGAACATCGGCCGCGGTATCTGCATCCACACCGTCGCGCTCGGCGGTCGCAGCGACTTCCTCGAACGCCTCGCCACCGATTCCGGCGGCGAGCACACGGTGGCGCGATGAACGCTGCCTACCAGCAACTGCTCGCGCACGCGCGCGAGGCGCACCTGCTGGCCGGCACGTCGGCGCTGCTGGCCTGGGACCAGGAGACCGGCATGCCCAGCGGTGCCGGCGACGTGCGCGCCGAACAGCTCGCGCTGCTGGCGCGCCTGCAGCACGAGCGGGCCACCGACCCGCGGGTCGCCGACTGGCTCGCTGCGTGCGAGGGGGACCCGCAACTTGCCGACCACGCCGACGCGACCGCGAACGTGCGCGAACTGCGCCGCGACCACGACCGCGCGACACGCCTGCCCCCCGCGCTGGTGACCGAGCTGGCGGCGACCGAGAGCCGCGCGCAACAGGCCTGGGCCGGAGCCCGCGCTGCTTCGGACTACGCCGCCTTCCGGCCGTGGCTCGAACGCATGGTCGCGTTGCAGCAGCAGAAGGCCGACTGCCTGCGCGGCGATGGCCAGTCGCGCTGGGATGCACTCGCCGACATCTACGAGCCCGGCATGCGCGCGGCCGATCTGCGGGTCGTGTTCGCCCCGCTGCGGCAACGGCTGGTCGATCTGCGGCAGCGCCTGGCCCGCGGCCGCGCGCCGGACGACGCGTTCGCCCGCGTGCCAATCGACGAAGCGCGCCAGGAAGCGTTCGTGCGGGCGGTGATCACCGCGATGGGCTTCGACTTCTCACGCGGCCGGCTGGATCGCAGCGCGCACCCGTTCTGCACCAGCACCGGCGGCGACGTGCGCCTGACCACGCGCTTCCACCGCGACAACGTGCTCGATGCGCTCGGCTCGTCGATGCACGAGGCCGGACATGGCCTCTACGAGCAGGGCGTGGGCCCGGAGCGCCGCGGCACACCGCTCGGCGAGCCGGTGTCGCTCGGCATCCACGAAAGCCAGAGCCGCCTGTGGGAGAACCACGTCGGCCGCTCCAGTGACTTCTGGCACTGGTGCTGGCCGGTGGCGCAGCAGCACCTCGGCCCGGCCTGCGACGGCCACGATGCCGCCTCAGTGTTCGCGGCCGCGAACCTGGTGCAGCCGAGCCTGATCCGCGTCGAAGCCGACGAAGCGACCTACGACCTGCACGTCATGGTGCGATTCGAACTCGAGCAGGACCTGCTGACCGGCGACCTCGCGCTGGCCGACCTGCCGGCACGATGGAACGCCCTCTACCGAGACTACCTCGGCATCGAGGTGCCAGACGATCGCCGCGGCTGCCTGCAGGACGTGCACTGGTCGTGCGGCCTGTTCGGCTACTTCCCGACCTACACGCTCGGCAACCTCTACGCGGCGCAGTTCGCGGCGGCCGCCGACCGGGCGCTCGGTGGCCTGGGCCCGATGCTGCGGCGCGGTGAGTTCGCGCCGCTGCGCGCCTGGCTGCGCGAACAGGTGCACCGGCACGGCCGCCGCTACCTGCCAGCGGAGCTGGTCCGACGTGCGACAGGAGCCGAGGTGTCGGCCACGGCCTTCCTCGGTTACCTGGAACAGAAGCTCGGCGCCGTCTACGGACTGTGACCTGGCGCCTTGCCCCACCGACCCGGCGGGTCGAGAAGGGCCCTTTCGCCGTCCACCTGCTATCCTGCACGCAACATGAAGGTCCAGAGCATCCAACCGACCCCGAATCCGAACGCCTTCAAGTTCCTGGTCGACCAGCCGTTGGCCAAGAGCGGCCAGACACTCGCCTACAGCAAGCCCGAGCAGGCGCGGCAGGACGTGCTGGCGCAGGGCATGTTCGCGATCCCGGGCATCGAGACCCTGTTCTTCTGCGACAACTTCGTCACCGTCAGCATGACGCCGCAGGCCGACTGGCGCGCGGTGGCCGAACAGGTCACGCGCCTGCTCGAGAGCCACGTCGCCGAAGAGGTGCCGGCCCACGCGCCGGCAGCGGCCAGTGACAACCCGCTCGCTTCGCTGCCGAAGGGCGGCGATCCCGAGATGCTGTCGCGCATCAACAGCCTGCTCGACGACCGCGTGCGGCCAGCACTCGCCGGGGACGGCGGCGGCCTGCAGGTGCTCGGCCTCGAAGGCAAGACGCTGACGATCCGCTACCAGGGCGCGTGCGGCAGCTGCCCCAGCTCGACCTCCGGCACGCTGGTCGCGATCCAGAACCTGCTGCAGAGCGAGATCGACGAAGAGCTCGTCGTGACGATGTCGTGAGCGAGTCGGGAGCAGCCGCCTTGCGCTGCCCCTACTGCGGTCACCGCGGCCCCACCGTGCAGGTGCATGGCCACGACCAGTGTGCGCGCTGCCACACCAACATCGGCCCGTGCTGCGGCGGCGCCGATGCGGCGAACGAAGCGGCCACCAGCGACGGCATCGAGGCGGGTCCGGATCCGCGCCTGTTCGCCGACCTGTTCGCGCATCTCGGCGGCAGCGCGGCTGTGGTCACGACCGAGTCGCTGCTGTTCGCGCTGACACAGCGCCTCGGCACCGACCTCGACGACGCGCGCCTCGTGCTCGAAGCCGCGCAGCGGGTCGGTGTCGTCGTACCGTTCGGCCCCGATTGCCATCGCCTGCGCGCCGACTCCCCCGCCTGACTTCTGTTGACCGGTTCTACCGCTGTGGTAGCGTGCCCCGCCCTACTCGCCGGAGTGGCGGAATCGGCAGACGCACAGGTTTCAAAAACCTGCGCCGCAAGGCGTGCGGGTTCAAGTCCCGCCTCCGGCACCACCTGACTCCCCTGCCGGCGCTGGCTGCAGCAGGCGCACGATCGCCTGCTCGCGCAGCAGCCGCGCCTTCTCGTCCTTGCCGAGCAGCTCCAGCACTTCGGCGAGCACCGCACATACGGTCGGCGTCGGCCCGAGCGCGTCCGCAGCGCGCCGCGCGGCGCGTTCGGCGCGCGCGGTGTCGCCGCGACGCGCCAGTTCCCGCGCGACCAGCAGCAGGGCCCCTTGCAACGGACAGCTCTCGAGCAGTTCGCGTTCGTCGACGGCGCCCGGATGCGCCGTGAGCAGTTCGGCGATGCGGTCGAGTCCCGTCGGCGAACGCGTGCCGCCGTAGGCTCGGATCGCGGCGCGCAGGTCACCCGACTTCTGGTGCACGTCACCGAGCAACAGCCCGGCCGAAGGCCCTTCCTTGTCGACCGACGCCAGCTTCTTCGCGACCTTGCGGCAGGCGTCGACCTCACCGGCGTCGAGGTGCACGCGTCCGGACGTCAGCAGGTCGGCGACGAGGCGCTGGTGTTCGCGCGGTGCCGCGGTCGGTGGCGCATGCTTCGCGACGGCTTCCTGGGCGGCGGCGGCGGTGTGCGGATCCCCTTCGGCCGCGACCAGGTCGCGCAGGTCGCCGAGCAGGTGGTAGTCGTTCGGGAACTGCGCCACCGCCTGCTCGACTTCCGCGCGCAGCGACACCGGCAGCACTTCCCCCTGCCGCCGCAACGCCCGCACGCGCAGCTGCACCAACGAGCGCAGCAGCTCGTCGGGCAGGCCTGCTTCGACGACGCGCGTCAGCCAGCCGAGTGCCTCGTCGGCGCGCCCGTGCTCCAGGCACTGCCGCGCCAGCTTCAGGTTGCTGTCGGCGACCACGTGCGGGTAGCGGACCGGCAGCGGACCGCGGTAGCGCGAGACCTTGCGAAAGCGCTCGCGACTGCGACGCACGTCGAGGCCGACGAGGTCGGCGACCGCCTGCAGGTGCCGACCGAGCACCGCCTCGGCGCGCATGTCGCGCACGCGGCTCTTCAGCAGCCAGACCGTGAACAGGCCGCCGAGCGAGAACACGACCAGCAGCAGCAGGATGCGGCCGAGCGTCGTCTGCAGCAGCGGGTCGATGATCCGCATGCCGAGCTCCATCAGCTTCAGCACCACGTCGAGTGCCGGGCCGAACAACGCCAACAGCAGCACGATCGGCAGCGCCAGCACCAGCACGCGCAGCCACGGGCTCTTCGGCAGCAGCACGCGCACCGGCGCCCACAGCGTCTTGCGTACGACGTCACCCAAGCCCATCGCCGTCCTCCGTGGCCTTGCCGGCGGCACCGCCGAGTTCGTGCAGCGCCTGGTCGAGGCGCAGGCGCAGGTTCGCGTCGCGCTCGACCGCGCGCAGGCTGTGCAACGCGGCGATCGCCGCGGCAGATCCCAACCGCCGCAACGTCAGCACGACCTGCGCGCGGCGGTTCGTATGGCGCGCGATCAGGCCGATGCTGACCTTCTCGAGCCAACCCGAACGCTCGTAGGCCTCCTGCAGAGCCGGCACCGCGGCATCGCCGATGGCGACCAGGATCGCACCCAGTTCGTCGTCGAGCGCGGTCGGTTCGGGACCGAAGCTCGAACACAATTCTTCGACGGCCGGCGCACCGATGGCAGCCAACACCTCGCCGAGCCGGCGCCGCTGCTCCGGGCTGCGTTCGATGTCGGTGTAGGCCGCGAGCACGTGGTCGGTCACGGGACCGCCCAGCTGGCCCAGGATGCGCTGCGCGACCGCCGCGAGTTCGCCCTCGTCGAGTGCGGCGATCAGCGCCTTGGTCAGCGTGCGCGTCGGGCCGCGCCGCAGCAGCGCGCGCGTCAGCACCTCCGGGTGGCGCGCACCGGGGATCGCGTTGAGCACTTCGTCCTCGCGGTAGAACGCGGGCTCGAGCAGCAGCGACTCGGCGACGAAGTGGCCGGCCGGCACGGCCTGCAGGAAGCGGCGCAGCACCTCGCTGTCGGACTTGTTGAGCCGGTGCAGGATCTCGAGCGGGGGGAAGCGCTCGAGCACCAGCTGGAACTCGTCGAGGTCGGCGAGGCCGAGGAAGAAGTCGATCAGGATCTTCCTGTGCTCGGGCCGCGCCGACGAGAACAGCGGCCCGACGTGTGGCAGCGCCGACCGGTCGAAACCCTGCACGATGCGGCCGACCAGCGCCGCCGGCGAACGCGAGCCGACCGGGAACAGCCGCTGCTGTTCGAGCGCGTCGCTGGCGGCGAACAACGCCGGCGCGATCGCCGGTCCCATCGCCCGCAGCACGTCGATCGCAGCCTCCTGGCTGTCGCCGGTGCGATGCCAGGCCTGGCGCAGCAGTTCCTCGACGGCGGCTTCGCGCAGGTCGAGCAGTTCGCCGCGCGCCGTCGCCCGCAACGCGCCGTCCCCGTCGAGCAGCGTGCGCACCAACCGCTGCACGTAGGCGTCGTTCTGGTCGATGGCATCCATCGTCTGCGTCGCCGAGGCCAGCGTCGACACCAACGCCGGTTCCTGCAGCACTGCCGGCGACCGCCGGCTGCAGCGCGGGCATTCGCCGAGCGCTCCAGCCAACGGCGCGTCACACGACCGGCAGGTCCAGCGGCTCGGCACGCTGAGGCCGGCGAGCGCGGCCATCGGCAGCCCCGTCGTCGCAGTCGTCCGGTCGCCGCGGCCGGCCACCACCAGCGCGCCGGCGTGCGGCGTGTCCGCCAACCGCGCCCGCGCGGTGCGGTCGGCACCGTCGCGCGCGGCTTCGAGTCGCGCCGCCAGCAGGGGCAGCGCATCGGAGTGCGGATGCAGGCGCGCCGCCTGTTGCAGCGCCGCGTTGGCGCCGACCGCGTCGCCACCGCGCAACCGCTGCGCACCGGCCTGGGCCAGCGTGCGCGCGAGGTCGGCGCCCAACTGCGAACGACGTGTGCCGTCCCGCAGCAGGTCCAGCAACCGGCGCCCGGCCACCGCCGCGCCCTCGAAGTCGCCACTCTGCAGCCGCGCCCGGTAGACGAAGTCCCAGCCATCGACGCGTTCGGGCGCGCGTTGCAGCGCGCGTTCGGCGGCCGTGGCAGCCTCCGTCGGCAGGCCGGCACCGAGCAGGCTCTGCGCCAGCAGCAGATCGTTCTCGGGGCTGTCGATGCCGAACGCCCGCTGCAGGTAGAGGTGCTGCGTGTGCGCCTTCGCCGGCTCGCCGAGTTCGGCCAGCACCTTGCCGAGCAGCAGGCGCGCGTAGTGGTTCTCGGGGTCGGCGTCGACGACCGCCGTCAGGCGCTTCTGCGCGCCGCGCAGGTCGCCATGCAGCGCCTGCTCGACACCCAGCAGGTAGTCCGCCAGCGCCTGGCGACTGCGCGCGCCGCTGACCAGACGTGTCAGCCGCCACCACAACACCAGGACCACCGCGAGCAGGGTCGCGGCGAGCAGGATCTCGACGACGCCCGGCTCAGCACCCAACGCCAAGACGCGGCTCCACAACGACGGCGGCGGGCTCGCGGATTCCTGCGGCAAGGTCGCGATCAGCGCTGGCAGAACGGAGCGGAGCATGGCGGCGGAGCAGCGGATCCTCAGCCGATCGCGGCGCGACCAGGTTCGCGCGCGCGCCCGCCGGCGAGATGCCGGTCGAGACCGTACTGCAGCAGGCGATCGAGCAGGACCGGGAACGACAGTCCGGCCGCCGCCGCCGCCTGCGGCAGCAGACTGGTCCCGGTCAGGCCCGGGATGGTGTTGGTCTCCAGCACGACGGGACCTGCGGGCGTGACGATCATGTCGGTGCGCGACATGCCGTCGCAGACCAGGATCTGGTGACACGACTTCGCCAGCTCCTGCACCTGTTCGAGCTGTGCCGCGGTCAGCCCGCGTGGCGGAATCACTTCCTCGGTGGCGCCCGCACGGTACTTCGCCTCGTGCGTGAACCAGCTGTCGCAGCGTGGATAGATGCCGATCGGCGGCAGGGCCAGCAACTCGTCACCGGTGTTGCCGAGCACGGCGACGGTGATCTCCTCGCCCTGCATCTGCTGCTCGGCGAACCAGCGCCGGAAGCGACCGCGGAACGACGCGAAGAACGCGGCCAATTCGGCCTCCGTCTCGATGCGCTGCACGCCAACCGTGCTGCCCGAAGCGTCCACCTTGACGAACGCCGGCGTGCCGACCGCGGCCTGCAGGCGACGGAACTCGAGCGTGGCGTCGGCAGTCTGCAGCGGGCCGCGTGGCTCGTAGGCCGGCGGCAACGGCACGTCGGCCACCTGCAGCGCGTGGCGGGTGCGCAGCTTGTCCATCGCCACCGCGGAGGCCGCGCAGCCGGACCCGACGAACGGCACCTCGTAGAGCTCGAGCATGCCCTGCACCGTGCCGTCCTCGCCGTTCGGTCCGTGCAGCACCGGCAGCACCACCTCGATGCCCGCTTCGTCGAGCAGCCAGTCGAGGGCTGCGCCCGGTCGCAGCGGGCCGATGGCCGCCGTCCGGTCGAGCGGCTGCCAGGTGGTGCCGGCAGGCAACGGCTGGCGGCGCGGCCACCAGCTGCCGTCGCGATCGAGGTGCACGGGCCAGACCTGCCAACGCGACCGGTCGAGGTGGTGCAGCACCTGCGCTGCGGACAACAGCGAGATCTCGTGCTCCGGCGACTTGCCGCCGGCCAGAACGGCTACCTGCATGCGATCACCCCTCCGCGGTGATCGGCGCAGCATAGGGCCGTCGGGGCTCGGCGCGAGGCTACGCCGGCGTTCATCTGGCGCCGGCCCAGAACTGCCTCGTCGCCGCCGCCGCACCCCACAGGATGGCGTCGGAGCCGCCCAGGCTGGGCGCGAACAGCAGGCCTTCGTGCACCGGCGCACTGACGGCGGCGCGCACCTCGCGTTCGATCCGGTCCCGCAGGTCCGGCCAGCCGTCGAGCACGCCGCCACCCAACACGACTGCCGCTGGGTTCAGTACCGTGCAGGCGTTGCCGACCAGCGTGCAGGCAGCGAGCGCGGCGTCGTCGAGGATCGTGCGGGCGCGCGCACCGCGCTCGCCGCCCTCGGCGGCGGTGGCGACCACGGCGCCGACCGTCCAGCTGCGCGCCGGCGCCGGTCCAAGTTCCTCGCCGGCACGTTCGGTGATGGCTCGCCCACCGCAGTAGGCCTCGAAGTGGCCGCTCTGACCACACGGACAGCGACGACCACCGGGTCGGTACATCGTGTGCCCGATCTCACCAGCGGCGTTCGCGGCGCCACCATAGGGCCTGCCGTCGATGATCAGGCCGATGCCGATGCCGGTGCCGAAGAACAGGCACAGCAGCGGGTCGCGGCCGACCGCGTGGCCGCGCAGGAACTCCCCCCATGCGCTGGCACGACCGTCGTTGATCAGGGTCGTCGACAGGCCGAAGTGCTGCTGCACATGGGCCGCCAACGGAAACCCGTCGAGCGGCAGGTTCGGCGCCTGCAGGATCGACGCACCATCGGGCGGCACGACGCCGGCGGTGCCGAAGCCCGCCGCGCACGGCGCGTCCAGTTCCGGCGGCAGATCGGCCAGCACCTGACCGATCGCCTGTTCGAGCGAGGCGAGGAACACGCCGCGGTCGCGCACCGTCGCCACGTGCTGCACCCGGTGCAACGAGAAGTCCTCACCGACGAGGGCGTAGCGGCACTTGGTGCCGCCCAGATCGCCGGCGAGCACAGTTCGCACTACTCCTCCGACAACGCTTCCATCAGCTCGTCGAGCAGCTTCACCAGGTGCGTGTTCTGGTGCTCCAGCACGGTGATGCGCCGCATGACCTTCTCGACCACGGGTGGCAGCAGGGTCTCGAGCACCACCGACTTGATCAGCTGGAAGGTCTCGACGCGGTGCGGGTTGGTGTTGTTGTCGAAGTGGAAGTGGTACGCGTTCTCCAGCGCCTGCGTCGTGTGCTCCATGATCTCACGACCGACCTCCTTCTGCTCCTCCGGACTCAGGTGGGTGATCTTGAAGGCATCGACCTTGTAGCGGTGCAGCGCTTCCTTGAGCTTCTTCTTCACAACGGACTCCTTACGGTCCTCAGGGCAATCGGCATGGGATCGGAAAGCACCTTCCCTACAGGCCACGGGCCCATTCCGCAACGGCCCGTGTGCAGCCGATCCGTGGCGCGGATGCTGCAGTACCGGCCCGCCGGTCTGCCGCGGACGGCGGCCCCGGGGATCAGATCCGGCCGACGGCCAGGCACGTGTTGTGGCCGCCGAAACCGAGTGAGTTGCTGATCGCGCAGTCGATGCGAAGCTCGCGTGCCTCGTTGGGCACGTAGTCGAGGTCGCAGTCCGGATCCGGCGTCTCGTAGTTGATCGTCGGGTGCACCTGGCCGTGCTGGATCGACATCACGGTGGCCGCGAGTTCGATCGCGCCAGAAGCGCCCAGCAGGTGGCCGACCATCGACTTGGTCGACGACACGCTCACTCGCTTCGCATGGTCGCCGAACACGCGCTTGATCGCGGCGGTCTCGATCTTGTCGTTCAGGTGCGTGCTGGTGCCGTGCGCATTGACGTAGGTGACCCGCTCGGCGCCGATGCCGGCGTCGCGCAGCGCCATCTGGATCGCTCGGCTCGGGCCGTCCGCGTCCTCGTTCGGCGCAGTGATGTGGTGCGCGTCGTCGGTCGAGCCGTAGCCGAGCAGTTCGCACAGGATCGGCGCGCCGCGGCGCTTCGCGTGCTCGTATTCCTCGAGCACGATCGCCGCCGCGCCCTCGCCCATCACGAAGCCGTCGCGGTCGCGGTCGAATGGCCGCGAGGCCCGCTTCGGCTCGTCGTTGCGTTGCGACACGGCCTTCAGCGCACAGAAGCCGCCCAGGCCCAATTCGGTCGTCGCCGCCTCGGAGCCGCCGGTCAGCATCATGTCGGCTTCGCCCCACTGGATCGTGCGCATCGCCAGGCCGATCGCATGGCTCGCGCTGGCGCACGCCGACGACGTGACGTAGCAGGTGCCCTGCAGGCCGAAGCGGATCGCGGCCTGACCAGCCATCGCGTTGGCCATGATCTTCGGGATGAAGAACGGGCTGATGCGGTCGGCGCCGCGCTCGACCTGCAACAGCTTCGACGCTTCGATCTCGTGGATGCCGCCGATGCCAGTGCCGGTGATGCAACCGGCCAGCGTGCGGTCCTCGCGGCCCATGTCGAGTCCCGATGCCTTCATCGCCTCGTCGGCCGCGACGAGGTAGTACATCGTGAACTTGTCCAGGCGCTTGGCTTCGGTGCGCGGGAAGTACGTCTCGGTGTTCCAGTCCCAGACGTCACAGGCGAACTTGCACGTGTGCTTGCCGGTGTCGAAACGAGTGATGGTTCCGGCGCCGGAAACGCCACGCAGGAGGTTGCTCCAGTTCGTCGCGAGGTCCAGGCCGAGCGAAGACACGGCTCCGAGGCCGGTGACGACGACACGCCGTTTCGCCATGGTGATGTCTGGTTGGTTCAGGTGCTACTGGCAGTGCGGGCATGCAGAAGCCCGACGCCAGCGGCGTGCCAGAGCACCGCCAGCGTCGATGCGGCTCCCGACCACGAACACGGGCCGCGGCCAGGGCCGCCAGCCGGCTCTCAGCCCAGCTTGCCGGAGATGTACTTCACGGCGTCGCCGACGGTCATGATCTTCTCGGCGTCCTCGTCCGGGATGTTGATCTCGAACTCGTCCTCGAACTCCATGACCAGCTCGACCGTGTCCAGCGAGTCCGCCCCGAGGTCGTTGATGAACGACGTCTCGGCCGTGATCTTGTCGCGGGTCGTACCCAGCTGTTCGCAGACGATGTTGTGGACGCGTTCTTCGATGTTGTCAGCCTTCGACACTTTTTCTTGCCTCGTACTAGGGAGAGTCAGGTTGCAGCGAGTTGGCCGCCAGAACTCTGGTGGCCAGAACCCTGGGGACCAGACCTTGCACAGGACCGGACCCCGGAGAGCGTAGCTACCGGGTCATGCCGCCGTCCACAACGAGCGTCTGCCCGGTGACGTAGGCGGCGGCATCCCCGCAGAGAAAGGACACGACGCCGGCGACGTCTTCGGGCGTGCCGAAGCGACCCAGCGGGATCTGTTGCATCATCGCCTGCTGCACTTCGGCGGCCAGCGCGGCGGTCATGTCGGTGCGGATGAAGCCTGGGGCGACCACGTTGACGGTGATGCCGCGCCCGGCGAACTCCTGCGCCAGCGACTTCGACAGGCCGACGAGGCCAGCCTTGCTGGCGGCGTAGTTCACCTGCCCGGCGTTGCCGGTCAGGCCGACCACGGAGCCGACGTTGACGATGCGGCCACCGCGCGCCTTCGCCATGGCGCGCGTGAACGCCTTGCAGACCAGGAAGGTGCCGCGCAGGTTCGTGTTCATCACCACGTCGAAGTCCTCTTCCGACATGCGCAGGAACAGTCCGTCGCGGGTGACACCGGCGTTGTTGATCAGGAAATCCGGTGCGCGTCCCCCGGCCATCACCGCCTCGGCAAGGCGCTGGGCATCGGCAGCCACCGCGATGTCGGCGACCACGGCGTGGCCCTTGCCGCTACCTGCGGGCAAGGCCGCGATCGCCGCCAACGTGTCCGCGCAGCCGCCGGCCTTGGTCGACGCACAGAAGACCTCGGCGCCGTGGCGGGCCAGGTCGACGGCGATGGCCCGACCGATGCCGCGCGAGGCGCCGGTGACGAGTGCCAGCTTGCCTGAGAACTGCATGGTGAGGACGTCAGTGCTTGGTCGAGGAAACGGGAAGGTCGGCGGTGCTCAGTTGGACACGGCTGGGTAGGACAACGCCGCGTGGTCGGCGGACTTCACCAGCGCAACAGCACATGCCCCCAGGCCATGCCGGCGCCAAACGCCGGCATCAGCACGAGTTTGCCCTTCTGCATGCGACCCGCGTCGTAGGCCTCGCGCAGCGCGATCGGCACCGACGCCGCCGAGGTGTTGCCGTAGCGATCGATGTTGATGAAGGCCAGGTCCATCGGCAGCCCGACCTGCTCCATGGCCGCCTCGATGATGCGCTGGTTGACCTGGTGCGGCACGATGACGCCGATCTCGTCGCGGCCGTACTTGTCGACCACGTTCTGCACCAGCTCGGCGAAGACCCGCACGGCGAAGCGGAACACCCGGGTGCCGCCCATCTTCATGTAGTGCAGACGCTGGTCGATCGTGTCCTTGCTCGCCGGGTGCCGACTGCCGCCACCAGGCTGCGCGAGGATCGCCTCCGCGCCGCCCTCCATGCTGATCGAGCCGCCCAGGAACTCCGCGCGGCCGGCGCGATCGAGCGAGGTGAACACCGCCGCGCCGGCGCCGTCGCCGAACAGCACGCAGGTGTTGCGGTCCTCGTAGTCGAGGATCCGACTCAGCACCTCGGCGCCGATCACCAGCACGTTGCGGAACTGGCCGGATTGCACGAACCCGGACGCCACCTGCGAGGCGAATACGAAGCCGCTGCACGCGGCAGCGACGTCGAAGCCACCGGCCTTGGTGGCCCCGAGATCGAGGCCGACTCGGCACGCGGTTGCCGGGAACGGCTGGTCGCCGGTGACCGTCGCACAGAGCACGAGGTCGATCTCTTCCGGCGCCATCTTCGCGTCGGCCAGCGCTGCCTTGGCGGCGTTGAGCGCCAGGGAACTCGTGACCTCGTCCGCCGCCGCGATACGCCGTTCGCGGATGCCCGTGCGCTGCACGATCCACTCGTCCGACGTGTCGACGATCTGCTCGAGGTCCTGGTTGGTCAGCCTACGTTCGGGGACGTAGCGACCGAGCCCGGCGATGCCCACGGGGATCAGGGAAGCCATGCTGGACGCTCCTTTGGCGGGTGGACGAAGGCCATGGCCTCAGGGTGTGTTGCCACCACGGCGGCTCATGCATTGGGCTCGGCACTCGGCAACACGAGGGCACGCGCGGCCTGCACGATGTGCCGATTGACCTCGGCATCGAGCGCCCGCAGCGCGAACCGGATCGCGTTGGCGAATGCCGGGGCGCGGGAGCGCCCGTGGCAGATGGTGACAATGCCGTCCACACCGAGCAACAGCGCGCCGCCGTATTCGGAGAAGTCGACGCGTGGCATGATCTGGGCCTGCACCGTCTTGGCCTTCTGGCCCTCGATGCCTGCCTGCTGCATCAGGCCGAACATGGTCCGCAACAGGTATTCGGCAACGCCCTCGCTGACCTTCAGCAGCACGTTGCCCGTGAAGCCATCGGTGACGACCACGTGGCAGTCACCCGAGAAGACCTCGACGCCCTCGACGTTGCCGTGGAAGCGGATCGGCAACTGCTTCATCAGCGAGCGCGCCTCGCGCACCAGCGGGTTGCCCTTCAGCTCCTCGCTGCCGATGTTCAGGATGCCCACGTTGGGCTCGGCCACATCGAAGGTGCCGCGGTAGTAGGCCGACCCCATCAACGCGTACTGCGCCAGGTGGTGCGGCTTGGGCTGCGGGTTGGCACCGACGTCGAGCACCAGGAAGGGGTGCTTCTCACCGTGGATGATCGCGCCGATCGCCGGGCGCCGAATGCCTTCCAGACAGCCCAGACCGAGCGTTGCCGTGGCGACCACGGTGCCGGTGCTGCCCGCACTGATGAAGGCCCCGGCGGCGCGGCTCTTCACCTGTTCGATACCGACCGCGATGCTGTTGCGCGGTTTCTTGCGCATCGCATCGGTGGGAGTCTCGTTGCCGGTCAGCAGGTCCGGTGCATCGTGCACCTCGATGCGCCCATCCCCTAGCCCGTGCACCGCCAGTTCCTGCAGCACCTGCTCGCGAGGTCCAGTCAGCGACACCTGGTCGGGCCGCGCGTACTGCCGCTCGAGCGCCAACGCCAGGCCGGCGATGACCTCTTTTGGCGCGTGATCGCCACCGAGCGCATCCAGCACAACCTTGGTCAAGCGAGTGCTCCGCGGAGGTAGGTAGGCAACAACCAGCGTGGCACCGGCAGCGACGTACGCCGTCGCGGGGTGATCACGCCGCCAACGGGTGGTGGATCAGTTGTTCTCTGCCACGAGGATCTGCCGCCCGCGGTAATGCCCGCACGCCTTGCAGATCGTGTGCGGCTTGATCATGGCGCCGCAGTGGGTGCAGCGCACCAGCTGGGCGCGGGTCAGCGCGAGGTGGGCACGCCGGTGGCCTTTGCTGGCGCGGCTCAGTTTTCTCTTCGGATTTGCCATGGTCGGTGCCGCATTCGCGCATCAGCTGCTCGGAACACGGGAGTCTGTCGAGGGAAAGGGCGAGAAGCCTACTGAGCCACCTGCCGAAGTCAACGTGCGTTCGCGCCCAACTGCCCGGCTGGGCGCGCCGACGATTCGAGCCGGCAGGGTGTTGCGGTGCTTGCCGCCCGGCGCGGGCCACGGCTCAGTCGCACACCCCCGCCGTGCGCAGCGCCGCGAGGGCCGCAGCGCGCGCCTCGGCGAGCCGGCTGCCGTCCTTGCCCTTGCCCTGCGCGAACTCCGGGCGGCCCCCGCCGCCACCGCCGAGCAGGCCGGCGAGGGACTTCACGAGCTCGCCGGCGCGGATGCGGTCGTGCAGCGGCGGGCTCACCACGACCGCGACATGCACCTCATCGCCGCTGGCACTGAACAGCACGCCAACCAGGGGTTCGCCGGCCTTCTGGGCACGCCTCAACAACTCCTGGGCGTCCTTCGGCTGCAGACCGGGGCGCTCGTGCACGAATGCGTGCACGCCGTTCTTCTGCGACGTCACCGCCTGCAGCTTCGCCAGTTCCAGCTCGAGATCCGGCGCCAGGGCCTTCTCCAGGTCGCGCCGGGTCTGCTTCAGCTCGTCGGCGAGTTCCCGCACCCGGTCGCCGACCTTGGCCACCGGCACCTTCAGGTTGGTCGCCAGCGCCTGCAACTGCGTGCGCTCCTGCCGCGCCAGTTCGAGCGCAACGGTGCCGGTCACGGCTTCGAGGCGCCGCGTGCCTGCTGCCACCGCGGTCTCGCTGACGATGCGGAACGAACCGATGTTGCCGCTGTTGCCCACGTGGGTGCCGCCGCAGAGTTCGCGCGAGAACTCCCCTACCTGCAGCGTGCGGACCTGGTCGCCGTACTTCTCGCCGAACAGCGCCACGAAACCTGCCGCGCGCGCGGCGTCGAGCGCCTGCACCTGGGCCTGTACTTCGGTGGCCAGCAGGATCTGCGCGTTGACACAGTCCTCGACGCGCTGCAACTGCTCGGCAGTCGGCTTCTCCGGTTGCGTGTAGTCGAAGCGCAGACGCTCCGGCGCGACTTCGCTGCCGGCCTGGCCGACGTGGTCGCCGAGGACCTGCTTCAGCGCGGCGTGCAGCAGATGGGTCGCGGTGTGGTTGCGCTCGGTGGCCCGGCGCGCCACCTCGTCGACCTCGAGCGAGCATGCCTGCCCCGCTTCGACATGGCCGGTGCGCACGGTAGCCTGGTGCAGGTAGATGCCGTCGAGCACCGTGGTCGTAGCGACCTGCGCCTCGCCGGTCGGCGTGCGCAGGACCCCGCGGTCGCCTACCTGACCGCCGCCCTGGGCGTAGAACGGCGTCGCCTCGGCGACCAGCACGACCTTCTCGGCCTCGGCCGCACGCGGCAACAGCGCATCGCCCTCGCCGACGATCGCCAGCAGCCGCGTCTGGCAGGTCAGGTCCTCATAGCCGACGAAGGTCGTCGCGCGGATGCCGGCATCGCGGAGCTTGACGGCGATGCTGGCAGTGAACACCGCGTCCGCCGTCGCCATGCTCGCACGGGCACGCTGCCGCTGGGCCTCCATCGCCGACTCGAAGCCGTTTTCGTCGAGCCGATGCCCACGCTCCTCCAGGACCTTCTGCGTGATGTCGACCGGGAAACCGTAGGTGTCGTGCAGCAGGAACGCGAAGTCGCCGCTGCCCGCGGTGGCGAGTCCGGCTGCCGGCGGTCGCGTGTTGCGCACGAACTCGTCGAGGCGCGCCATGCCCTGCCGGTAGACGGTCAGGAAGTTCTCTTCCTCGGCGCGGATCACGGCTCGGCACTGGCCCGCGCTCTCGCGCACCTCGGGATACTGCTCCCCCATCAGGCGGCCGACGACGTCGACCATCTGCCACAAGAACGGCTGGTGCAACCCCAGCTCGTAGCCATCGCGCGCGGCGCGCCGCAGGATCTTGCGCACCACGTAACCGCGGCCCTCGTTGCTCGGCAGCGCGCCATCGGCGATGCAGAACGTGATGGCACGGATGTGGTCGGCGATGCGCCGCATGCGGATGTCGCGCTTGCCATCGGTGCCGTAGGCGACGCCCGTCACCTGGCCGAGATGGTCGAGATAGGGCCGGAACAGCTCGGTCTCGAAGTTGTTCTTCGCGCCCTGCAGCACCGCGGCGATGCGCTCGAGCCCGAGCCCCACGTCGATGTTCTTCTGCGGCAGCGGCTTCAGCGTGCCGTCCGCCTGCCGGTCGAATTGCGTGAACACGCAGTTGCCGATCTCGGTGAACCGGTCCGTCGGCAGCGACTCGAGACCTCGATGGTCCGGGTACGGCGTGCCGGGCCGGGCATCGAAGTAGATCTCCGAGCACGGGCCGCAGGGACCGTTCGGCCCCTTGCTCGGCGCTTCCGCCGGCCAGAAGTTCTCCTTCTCGCCGAAGCGGAACACGCGCTCAGGCGGCAGACCGATCTGCCGGGTCCAGATCTCGAAGGCCTCGTCGTCGTCGGTGTAGACCGTGACGACCATGCGCTCGGCCGGGATGCCGCACACGTCGGTGAAGAACGCCCACTCCCAGGCGATGCAGTCCTTCTTGAAGTAGTCGCCGAACGAGAAGTTGCCCAGCATCTCGAAGAACGTGTGGTGCCGTGGCGTGAAGCCGACATTGTCGAGATCCGGCACCCGTAGGCACTTCTGCGACGTCGTGATGCGCTGCCACGGCAGCGTGCCCTTGCCGAGGAACATGTCCTTGAACTGGTTCATGCCAGCACCCGTGAACAACAGCGTCGGGTCGTTGGCAGGCACCAGCGAATCCGACGCCATCACCTTGTGGCCGTTCTGTTCGAAGAACTTCAGGTAGCGGGCGCGGATCTCGGCAGCAGTCAGCGGATTCATGGGCTTATGGCCCGACCCCCCGGAGACGCGCGGCCGTGGCCACGATGGGGGTCGGGGGCGAAGGTTGTAGCCAACGCCCCCGGCCAAGGCCAACCGCTCACGCGTTGCTGGCCTGCTGCCGGGCACTGCCGCGCCCCATCGAGCGGCTGGCGGGCGCATCCGGGCGCGCAGCTTCTGCCGCCTTGCCTTCCGCCAAATCCTTGCCGGACACCTGCTCCTTGGCCTCGGCCGGGTCCGCACCCTCGGCATCCGCCGGCACTTCGGCGGCGAGCAGGCCGTTGCGGCGCATCAGCACCGGCATCAGGCCGACTTCGATCTGCTGCACGATCTCGGGGTTCTCGCGCAGGAACTCGCGGGCCTTCTCGCGACCCTGGCCGAGCCGCGTGTCGCCGAAGCTGATCCACGTGCCCGAACGCTTCAGGAAGCCGGATTCGACGCCGTGGTCGAGCAATTCCCCCAGGCGATTGATGCCCTCGCTGAACAGGATGTCGAACTCGCACTTCTTGAACGGCGGCGCGATCTTGTTCTTGACCACGGTCACCTTGGTGCGGGAGCCGATCGGCAGCTCACCGTCCTTGATCTGGCCGATGCGACGGATGTCGAGTCGCACCGACGAATAGAACTTCAGCGCGCGGCCGCCGGTCGTGGTCTCGGGGCTGCCGAACATCACGCCGATCTTCTCGCGGATCTGGTTGATGAAGATCAGCGTCGTCTTCGACTTCGCCGTGATCGCCGTCAGCTTGCGCAGCGCCTGGCTCATCAGCCGCGCCTGCAGGCCGACGAAGCTGTCGCCCATCTCGCCCTCGATCTCCGCGCGCGGCACCAGCGCCGCGACCGAATCGATGACGATGACGTCGATCGCGCCCGACTTCGCCAGCGTCTCGCAGATGTCGAGCGCCTGTTCGCCGTTGTCGGGCTGCGAGATCAGCAACGAATCCAGGTCGACGCCCAGCCGTTTGGCATACTGCGGGTCGAGCGCGTGCTCCGCATCGATGAAGGCGCAGACGCCGCCCTGCCTCTGGGCGTTGGCGACCACGTGCAGGGTCAGCGTCGTCTTGCCGGACGACTCCGGACCGAAGACCTCGATCACCCGGCCACGCGGCAGGCCCTTGCCGCCGATGCCCAGGTCCAGGCCCAGCGAACCGGTCGAGATGCCGTCGAAGGGCGCCACCACCTGGTCGCCCATGCGCATGATCGAACCGTTGCCGTAGTCCTTCTGGATCGAGGCAATTGCGTCCAACAGCGGCCCGCTGAGCGGCGCCTTCGTAGTGTCACTGGCCTTTGCTTTCATCGCTTGGTCCCTCCCTTGGGATCGCAGTCTTGGGTCGAGAGCGCAAGCTACCGACGACCCGAACAAAAGGCAAACAGAATGTCGCGGACGCCTGCAGGGTGGCCCGGTCGGGCCAGCGGTTGCAGCTGTTCGGGGAAATCGTCGGGCGCCGTCACATGCCCCCCTGCTGCTCCACCTGGCGCGCGCGCAGTTCCTTCAGCTTCTTGGTGTAGGCACGGTTGATGGCCCGGCGCCGCAGCCGGCCCAGCACGCGGTTGGGGTCGTCGGCCGCCACCACCGGCAGCTCGTCGAGCCACACTGAATCGAAGGTCTCCAGCGCCCGGTGCAGATCGTCGGTCGGTCGCACGACCACCGGTGGGCTCGACATCACGTCGCTGGCGATCGCCAGTTCGTAGAGGCTCAGGTCGAACGTGAACTGCCGCACGTCGTGCGCCGACAGCATGCCGACGAACTTGCCCTGCTCGTCCTGCACCGGGAAGTAGTCCTCCCGCCCCGCCGCGATGCGCCGCACGATCTCGCGCAGGGGCATCGCCGCCGGCACGGTCTCGACCGTGCTCGGTTCGAACACGTCGGCCACCGTCATGCGTTCGAGCAGCGCGACCACGTACTCACTCTGGTGCGCCGGCGACAGCGCGCGGTTCTGAACCTGCTTCTGGTAGAGCGCGAAGCGGCGAGCCAACAGGAACGTCAGCCCGCAGACCCACATCGCCGGCAGCAGCAGGCGATAGCTGCCGGTCATCTCCGTGACCATGACGATGGTCGAGATCGGCGTCTTGGCCGCGCCGGCGAAGAACCCGCACATGCCGACGATGCACAACGCGGCGGGGTTCTGCACCAGCCCCCACTGGTAGCAGCAGATGCCGACCGCGCCGCCGACGCAGCCGCCGATCACCATGCTGGGGCCGAACACGCCGGCGCTGCCACCGCTGGCGATCGTGCACGACGTCGACACGACCTTGCCGGCCGCGATCAGCAGCAGCAGCCCCGCACCGGCCCAACCGCCGACCTCGCCGTCGAGCGTCTGCTGCAGGATGCCATAGCCGTTGCTGAGCACGGCCAGCGCGCGCGCGTCGCCGACCAGGTAGTAGATGCCGAGCGCGACCGCTCCGGTCAGCAGGCCGCCGAGCGCCGCGACCAGCGGCTTTGGCGCCCGCACGGCCAGGAACCACCGTTCGCTGGCGTAGAAGAACCGCGTGTAGAACGCGATCGCCGGGACCAGGGCCAGCGCCAGGATCGTGTACGGCAACAGCTCGGTGGCGTCGTGGAAGGCGAAGCCCGGCCCGAGCGCGAACAGCGAGCCCCACTCCCCCAGTGTGCCGCAGAAGACGCAATAGGCGACGGCCGACGACAGGAATGCCGGCATCACGACTTCGGTCTCGAGCTCCGCATCGCGGTAGAGGATCTCGGCGGCGAACAGCGCACCGGCGAACGGCGCGCGGAAGATCGCGCCGACGCCGCCGGCCATGCCGGCCGCCAGCAGCGCGCGCACGCCGCGATCACTGAGGCCGAGCCGCTGACCGAGGAACGAGCCGAAGCCCGCGCCGATCTGCGCGATCGGGCCTTCGCGGCCGCCGCTGCCGCCCATGCCGAGCGTCAGCGCGCTGCAGATGCCCTTGACGATCGGCACCCGGCCGCGGATCCGCCCGCCCTTCTGGTGGTAGGACTCGATCGCCGCATCGGTGCCGTGGCCGCGCGCTTCCGGTGCGAACCACTGCGACAGCAGGGAGCTGAGGCAGCACCCGACGGCCGGCAGCAACAGCAGCATCCACGGCACCACGGTGTGGGCGCCTTCGACCTCGAACAGCCGCACCTCCCCGCGCGGCCCGTGCGGCACGTAGCCGGCGCCGTCGATCA
Source organism: Planctomycetota bacterium (assembly GCA_044230075.1). GTDB lineage: Bacteria > Planctomycetota > UBA1135 > UBA1135 > UBA2386 > JAEUHS01. The sequence continues at coordinate 74,686 of JBGARS010000013.1, forward strand.
GGGCCACCCGCACGATCCACGACGAGACGAACTCGAACGCCAAGGCGCCGAGGCCGGCGACCGCACCCGTGAGGATGGCGAGCAGGTAGATCGACGACGGGCGCAGGCGGAACGGGGACGGCATCGCGGCACCGGCAGTCATCGCCAACCAGGAGCAGCGCTGCAAGCACGGACTTGTCTTCGCAGAAACCCGCTCGCGGCTGCTGCCGCGCCGACCGGGACCGTGCGATCATGCCGCGATGCGACGCCGCCCCCGTCCCGGGCACTGCTGCCTCCTGCTCGCCGCTCTCGCCGCCTGCACCGGCGAACGACCGCCCGCAGCACCGCCGCTGGCCGGCGGCATCACCGCCGCACCGCTGCGCGCGGCAGCCGGCGGCGACGGGCCACGCTTCCGCCGCCTCGATCCCGCGTGCGGGCTCGCCTTCACCAACGAGCTCCGGCCGGAGAATCGCTACCAGTACCTGACCAACGGCGCCGGGCTCGCTGTCGGCGACTACGACGGCGACGGCCTGTGCGACGTCTACCTGGTGTCGCAGGACGGGCCAAACCAGCTGTTCCGCCAGACCGCGCCGCTGCGGTTCGAGAACGTCACCGCGCGGGCCGGCTCGGTCGACGGCGGCGATGCCTGGGGCACCGGTGCAGTGTTCGCGGACGTCGACGGCGACGGCGACCTCGACCTCTACGTCTGCAACCTCGAGAGCCCGAACCTGCTGTACGAGAACCAGGGCGACGGCACCTTCCGCGAGGACGCGGCGAAGTTCGGCCTCGATCTCTGCGCGGCGTCGACGATGGCGGCGTTCGCCGACTACGACCACGATGGCAAGCTCGATCTCTACCTGCTGACCAACCGCGCGCTGCACGCCGGCTGGGCGCTGACGCCCGAAGTGCTCGACGGCATGCGCGCACCGGCGACGGCCCGGCGCACGCCGCGGCAGATGGCGCCGACCCGCGAGCAACTCGAGTGGCTCGGCGACCGCGAGCGCAAGGGCAAGCTGCAGAGCGATGCCGACCTGCCGGCAGAGCTGCGCGAGCACCTGCTGGTGTTCCGCGGCAAGACGTTCACGACCGGCCAGCCCGACCGCCTGCTGCGAAAGGTCGGCGAGCGCTTCGTCGACGTCACCGAGCGCGCCGGCATCCGCGGCTACGGCATGGGCCTGTCCGCTTGCTGGTGGGACTACGACGACGACGGCTACCCGGATCTCTACGTCGCCAACGACCTCGAGTCGCCGGACACGCTCTATCACAACCAACGGGACGGCACGTTCCGCGACGTCACCGCCGAGGTGCTGCCGCACACCGCCTACTACGGCATGGGTGGCGATGCCGGTGACGTCGACGGCGACGGGCATCTCGACTTCCTGGTCGCCGACATGAGCATGACGACGCACAAGCAGGCGAAGGTGCTGATGGGCGACATGAGCCGGCAACGCGACGTGCTGATCGGGATGCGGCCGCCGCAGTACATGCGCAATGCACTGCTGCTCAACACCGGGCTGGGCCGGTTCCAGGAAGC
>JBGARS010000140.1:0-7978 GCA_044230075.1 Planctomycetota bacterium
CCCGGCGTGGGCATGGGCGGGGAACCCGGTGAGGACATGCCGTCGCGGCTGACGGTGCGTCTCGGCAAGCGCGGCACCGGGCTGCAGCTGAAGCTGCACATGCAGTGATGTTCGCGCGTCGCATCGGCGTGCTGCGCGCGGGCCGCCTGCCGTTCGCCACCACCACGGTCGGCCGGCAGAGATGCCGGACGCCGGTGGTGCCGATCAGCAGTCCATCATCCGTGCGGACGCGGACCACGAGACATGGAACGTCGTTGCGACCCGGGCTTTCGCCGCTGAGCTGCGGCGCGCAGCGCCGTCAGCTCCAGCACGGGCGGGCGTAGCCGCTACCCCGCCCGTTCCCTAGTAGTAGCGCAGCAGCACGTAGACGTGCGAGATCACCAGCGTCAGCAGCATCGTCGGGACGCCGAACTTCAGGAACCGGCCGAACGTGATCTTGTGGCCGGCGCGACCGGCGAGGCCGACGACGACGACGTTGGCCGAGGCGCCGATCGCGGTCGCGTTGCCGCCGAGGCAGGAGCCGAGCGCGAACGACCACCACACCGGCTGCAGCACCGGCGCGTGCAGCGTCTCCAGCGGCAGGTTGTTCGGGTCGGCCTGGCCGCCGTGCAGCACGCTGTTGGCCATGTCGAGCACCAGCGGGTTCATGGTCGCGACGTAGGGGATGTTGTCGACGACGGCCGACAGCGCCGCCGAGAACCACAGCAGCGAGAACGCCGTCGTCTTCATGCTGTCGGCGGTCGGGCCGGTGGCCTGGATCACCATCGCCGAGATGTCGCGCACGATGCCGACCTTGACGATGCCGCCGATGACCAGGAACAGGCCCATGAAGAAGAAGATCGTCGGCCACTCGACTTCCGCCAGCACGCGGTTGGGTTCGCCGCGGGAGATCAGCAGCAGCAGCGCGGCGTCGGTCAGGGCGACGGTCGCCGGTTCGAGGTGCAGCGTCGAGTGCATCGTGAAGCCGACCAGCGTCAGGGCCAGCACGCTCAGCGACTTCACCGCCAGCGAGCGGTCCTTGATCATGCGGCGCTCGTCCATCGCCAGCACGCGTTGGCGCTTCTGCTCGTCGACCACCAGGCGCTTGCGGAAGAACAGCCACAGCGCGGCCAGGAACGCCACCATGATGACCAGCACGGCCGGCGTCAGGTGATAGAGGAAGTCGTCGAACGTGAAGTGTGCGCGCGCTGCGATCAGGATGTTCGGCGGGTCGCCGATCAGCGTCGCGGTGCCGCCGATGTTCGACGCCATCGCCTCCGCCAGCAGGAACGGGATCGGATCGACGTCGAGTTCGTCGGCGATCAGCAGCGTCACCGGCGCGACCAGCAGCACCGTGGTCACGTTGTCGAGCAGCGCCGACGCGAGGGCCGTCAGCGCGCAGAACAGCAACATGATCGGCATCGGCCGACCGCGGCCGAGCTTCGCCACCTTGATCGCCGCCCAGCCGAAGACGCCGGTGTGGCCGATCACGTTGACGAGCACCATCATCGAGATCAGCAGGAACACGACGCCGTGATCGATGCCGAAGTGCGGCGAGTGGAACGCCTCCTCCTGCGACAGGATGCCGAACGCGATCGTCAGCGCGCCGCCGAACAGCGCCGCCTTCGTCTTGTGCACCTTCTCGCTGACGATCAGCACGAAGGTGACGACGAACAGCGTTGCCGCGAGCCAGTAGGTGCTGTCGTGCACCGGAGCGTCGTCGAAAGCGAGCATCGCAGGGGGAATGGGGAGGGCGACGGATCAGCCGTCCAGGCTGCCGCGTACGAGCTTCAGGATGCTGCGACGGGTCACGGCGCCGACGAACCGACCGTGCTCGACGATCGGCACGGTCTTGTGGCCGCGCCGGACGAACATCGACACGGCATGCATCACCGAAGCGTCCGGCGGCAACGTGTCGACGTCGCGCACCATCGCGTGATGCACCAGCACGCTGTGCAGCTTGCCGAGTTCTTCCTCGAAGAACGAAGCGTGCAGCACATGCGCGAGGTTCTCGTCCATCGCCAGGTAGGCGGGCACGAGCTGCTTCAGCACGTCGGTCGCCGAGACGACGCCGACGAGCCGGTCGCCGTGGACGACCGACGCCGTCGTCTGGTTGCCACCGAGGATGCCGTCGACCAGCGCGAACAGGGTCGTGTCCGGGCTGACGACGAACGGGGAAGTGACGAGGGCGTCTCGTACCAGCATGGCAGTGCGACGGGAGGAACGCTCAGCATGCCGCGGCTGGCGTCGCGGGCGATGGGCGACTCTGCGTAGTTCGGTCTGAGGTGGGTGGATTCCACGAAAACCGGGTCACGGCCGGCCGCTGCCGTGCATCGAGCGGACACCATGACGACCGTCCACCGTGCAGCGCACCCACATCGAGAGTCCCGCCACCCTGGCCGCCGCGACGCCGGCAACGGCCGCGCGCGCGGTTTGCATCGCTGCCTGGCCGTCGGCCTGCTCGCCGCGCTCGGGGCCGCGAACGCCCAGGCGCAATCGGCGGCCAAGGGCTGGGGCTTCCACACGTTCTCTTGGAGCGACCCGGCCAAGTACGTGCAGGTCGCTGCCTGTAGCGGCGATCATTGCCTGGCCCTGCGCTCCGACGGCACGGTGCTCGCTTGGGGCAGCAACAGCTTCGGGCAGCTCAATCTGCCCGTGGGGCAGGGCTACATCGCCGTGACGGCCGGCCTGCGCTCGTCGTACGCGATCCGTTCGGAGGGTTGGATCGAGGCCGCCGGTGAGAACACCTACGGTGAACTCAACGCGCCGGGACTGCCCGGCGTGCTGAGGTACGTGCAGGTGTCGGCCTACTGGTCGTTCGCCACGGCCCTGCGCTCCGATGGTGCGATCGTCGCCTGGGGCCGCAACGACCTCGGCCAGTGCAACGTGCCGGCGCTGCCGCCAGGCGTCACCTACGTCGAGGTGGCGGCCGGGCAGTTGAGCGCCATGGCACGCCGCTCCGACGGCACCATCGTCGCGTGGGGCTCCAACGCCTACGGCCAGCTCAACGTGCCGGCGCTGCCACCGGGGCTGACCTACACGGCGCTCGCGGCCGGGCAACTGCACTTCGTCGCGCTCAGGTCGGACGGCTCCGTCGTCGCCTGGGGCAACAATGCCAATCTCCAGTGCAACATCCCGGCGTTGCCGCCTGGGATGGGGTGGGTCGGCGTCGCGGCCGGGGGCGGGACCTTCCTGCGTCGCTCCGACGGCGACATCGTCACTGCGGGCGTCTTTGGCTCCCTGGTCACCGAGCCGGCGTTGCCACCCGGACTCACCTATGTCGAACTCGCCATCGCCGGTGGCACTGCGTTGGGGCGGCGCTCGGACGGCTCGGTGGTCGCCTGGGGTTCCAACGCGCAGGGTGAAGCCAACGTGCCGGCGCTGCCAGCGGCGAACGGCTATGCGCAGGTTGCTGCGGGCTGGAACCACTGGCTCGTGCGCCACGCCAACGGCGGCGCGGTCGGCGCCGGCAGCAACACGTTCGGCCAGTGCAATGTGCCGCAGCTGCCGCCGTTCCAGGTCTGGGTCGAACTTGCGGGTGGTGGCCTGCACTCGCTCGGTCGCCGGTCGGACGGCAATGTCGTCGGCTGGGGCAACAACACGTCGGGCCAGTGCAACGTGCCGGCGTTGCCAACTGGTGTGAGCTACGTCGAGATCTCCGCGGGCTATGGGCACTCGCTGGCGCGGCGATCCGATGGTCTGGCGGTGGCCTGGGGCAGCAACGCTTCCGGCCAGTGCAACGTCCCTGCGCTACCCCCGGGCCAAAGCTACCAGCGCGTCGCCGGCGGCGGCGATCACACGTTGCTGCTGCGTTCCGACGGCTCGGTGGTGGCCTTCGGCCAGAATGGCGATGGGCAGTGCAACGTGCCGGCGCTGCCGCCGGGCCTCGTCTACGTCGACATCGCCGGCGGCTACTACCACAGCGTGGCGCGCCGCTCCGACGGTTCGGTCGTCGCCTGGGGGCGGACCTACGAAGGGCAATGCAATGTGCCGGCGCTGCCGGCCGGGGTCGCCTACACGTCGATCGCCGCGGGCTTCGCGCACACGCTGGCGCGCCGTTCCGACGGTGTCGTAGTCGCCTTCGGCTACAACTATCACGGCGAGAGTTCCTTGCCGCCGGTGCCGGCTGGCCTCGGTTGCGTCGAGATCGGCGCCAACGGCGAGCACTCGGTCGCCCGCTACGGTGCGCCGAGCACCTACATCACCTTCGGCGCCGGCTGCGCCGGCACGCTGCCGGCCGCGCGCCTGGTGCCGCTGGACACGCCGCGGCTCGGCCAGACGCTGCAGGTCCGGTTGTTCGACCTGCCGGAGAACGTCGCCGTGATGGCGACCGGCTTCAGCAGCGATCTCACCAGCCCCGGCACCTTCCCGCTCGATCTCACCTTCCTCGGCATCGACGGCTGCCAGCTGCGGGTCAGCCTCGAGATCCTCACCGGTGTGGTCGGCGGCAACCAGCAGGGCACGTTCGGGTTGTTCCTGCCGCAGGATCTCAGCCTGATCGGGCTGCACCTCTATCAGCAGGCGCTGGTGTTCGACTCGGCGGCCGGCAATGCGTTCGGCGCTGTGATGTCGCAGGCGATGGACGCGCGGATCGGCGGATGACCCGTGCGGCCTACCTGGCCGTTTGCCAGCCGCCGCCCAGCGCCTTGCCGAGCGCGACGACGTCGCGGTCCATCGCGATGCGCGCGCGCAGCAGGTCGCCTTGCGCCTGCAGATGGGTGCGGTCGGCCTGCAGCATGTCGAGGTATTCGAGCACACCGCGTTCGTACTGTTCGCGGGCGAGCCGTTGTTGCTCGGCGGCGGCAGCCTCGGCGCGCTGCAGGGCGTCGACCTCCTGCCGGCAGCGCGACAGGCGCACCAGCGCGATCTCGACGTCGGCCAGCGCCTGCAACACCGTGCCTTCGTAGCTGGCCAGCGCCTGCCGCGAGCGCGCGTCGGCGACGTCGACCATCGACCGGACGCGGCCGAAGTCGAACAGCGGCCAGCGCAACGTCGGACCGATCGCCCAGAAGCGGCTGTCGTAGCGAGGCAGGTCCTCGATCTGCTGCGCCTGCAGGCCGAACGAGCCGGTCAGGCTCAGGCGCGGGTACAGGTCGGCGGTGGCGAGGCCAACGCGGGCGTTCGCAGCGCAGAGGCGACGTTCAGCGGCCTGCACATCGGGCCGGCGCGCGAGCACGGCGGCCGGCACGTCGATCGCGAACGGATCAGGCGCCGCGGGCAGCGGTGCCGGCACCAGCAGCGCCGGGTCGAGCTGGCCGGGCATCAGGCCGAGCAGTCGTTCCAGCGCGTGCACGGCAGCCTGCGCGTCGCCCTCGATGCGATGCCGTTGCGCCTGCTGCGCCGCCAGGGACTGTTCGGCGCGCGCGACCGCGCCCGCATCGGTGACACCGGCGACGGCCCGCTCGCGCACGACGTCGAGTTCCTGCTGCTCGAGTCGCAGCCAGGCCGTCGTGAGGCGCAGTTGCTCCTGGACGCCGCGCCACTGCAGATACTGATCGGCGACGGCGCTGCACAACGCCAGCAGCACGCCGTGGGCCGCCGCGGCGGCGGCGTCGGCATCGGCGGCCGCGGCTTCCACGTCGCGGCGGTGGGCGCCGAACAGGTCGATCTCCCAGCTGGCGTCGAAACCGGCCTGGTAGAGGTTGATCTCCTGCCCTGGGAACACGGCGCCAGCGCCACCGGGTGCGCCGCCACCGAGGCCCTGCAGGAAGCCGTTCTCGCTGAAGCGCGAGTTCGAGTAGGAGCCGGCGACGTCGATCTGCGGCCAGCGCGCGTCGCCGGCCGCCGCGGCGCGGATGCGGTACTCGGCGGTGCGCGCGCGCGCGAGGCCGACGTCGGGGTTGTCCTGCAGCGCGCGCTGCACGAGTTCGCCGAGCACGGGGTCGCCGAACGCGAGCCAGTAGGAGCCGGCGTCGATCGTGCCGGCCGCGGCGGTGGCCTCGACCCACGCGGCCGGCAGCTTGTCGTCCGGCAGGGCGTAGTCGGGGCCGACGGTGCAGCCGGTCAGCGCGAGCGCGAACACACGGGCGGCCAGGGAAGGGGTTCTCATTCGACGACGAGCTCCACGTGTCGGGGAGTCTTCTGCCGGCGCATCAGCAGCACGACTGGCACCAGGATCAGGAAGGCGACGGCCAGGAAGCGGAACTGCTCGACGTAGGCGAGCATGCTGGCCTGGTGCTCGAGCTGTTGGTCGAGCATGGCAACGGCGACGCGTTCGGTGTGCACCGGGTCGCCGAGCACGGGCAGCAGCTTCTGCTGCAGGGTCGCCACCGCGCCGGTGTAGGACGGATCGTAGAGCGACGCGTGCTCGGTCAGCAGTGCCCGATGCGTCTGCGTGCCGCGCGCGACCATCGTCGACGTGTAGCCGATGCCGATGCTGCCGCCGATGTTGCGCGCGATGCTCATCAGACTCGACGCCGCGTTGCGCTCGCCGGCGGTCACGCGCGCATAGGCGATCGTATTGATCGGCACGAAGATGAACGCGAGGCCGAAGCCCTGCAGCATGCGCGCCAGCACCAGGGTCTGGAAGTCGACCTGCAGCGAGAAGGTCGCCATGTCGAACAGCGACGCGCTGATGACGCCGACGCCGAGCAGGATCATCCAGCGTGGGTCCATGCGCGTGACCATGAAGCCGACGAACGGCATGAGCACCGCGACGACGATGCCGCCCGGCGACAGCGCCATGCCGCTCTGCATCGCCGTGTAGCCGAGCTGCGTCTGCGCCATCAGCGGCAGGAGCGCCGTCGTACCGTAGAGCACGGCGCCGAAGATCAGCATGTGCAGGCACGACAGGCCGAGGTTGCGTTCGGCGAGCACGCGCACGTTCACCATCGGATCCTCGTGCCGCAGCGACCACCACAGGCCCGTGACCAGGCTCACGCCAGCGGTCACGGCCGCAGCGGTGATCCACGGCGAGCTGAACCAGTCTTCGCGTTCACCGAGGTCGAGCCCCAGCTGCAGGCAGCCGAGGCCGATGCCGACCAGCGACAGGCCGATGAAGTCGCCGCGCCAGCGGTCCTTGCCTGTGCGACGGCGCAGGAACGGCGGGTCGCTGATGAAGCGGTAGCTCAGCCACAGCGCCAGCAGGCCGACCGGCACGTTGATCAGGAACACCCAGTGCCACGAGTAGTTGTCGGTGATCCAGCCGCCGAAGCCGGTCACGTGGGTCTCGGCGGCGGCATCGATGCCGAGCACGAACAGGAACGGCTGGTCGCCGCCGTGCAGCGCGCTGCGGCCCAGCAGCGGCGGTGGTGGCGGCCGCTGGCCTCTGCGGCTCAGCATGCCGTAGTGCACCAGCCGCCGCGCCGTGCCGGCGACGTTCGGATCGTCGCGCAGCGCGCGTTCGAGCGGCGTCCACTCGGCCCAGGCCGGCAGGTCGTGCACGCTGATGTCGGCGCTGGCCGATCGCACGTGGTGTTCGATCTGCTGCAGGAAGCCCGAGAAGATCGACACGACGACCACCAGCGCCCAGACGCTGAGCAGGATGCCAGCCATGCCGAGCAGATTGATCGGCCGGGTCAGCAGGTAGCGCACGGCGAGGAACAGGCGGTACATCAGTGCACCGTCTGTTCGCTCTGCACGATGCCGTCCCGCATGCGCACGATGCGATCGCAGCGGCGCGCGAGGTCTTCGTTGTGGGTGACCAGCAGGAACGCGAGCTGGCGCTCCTGCTGGATCGAGAACATCAGCTCGACGACGCCGGCGGCGGTCGCGGAGTCGAGGTTGCCGGTCGGCTCGTCGGCGAGCACGACCTTGGGCTCCGCCAGCAGCGCGCGCGCGATCGCGACCCGTTGCCGTTCGCCGCCCGACAGTTCCGCCGGGCGATGGTGCAACCGGTCCTGCAGGCCGACCTGCTCCAGCAACTGCACGGCCGCGCTGCGGATCGTGCGGCGGTTGCGCCAGTAGCCGAGCGTCGAGGTCGCCATCATGCGCGCGAGCAGCACGTTCTGCAGCGCGGTCAGTTCGGGGATCAGGTGGTAGAACTGGAATACGAAGCCGG
>JBGARS010000141.1:0-7519 GCA_044230075.1 Planctomycetota bacterium
CGTTGGTGCAGCTCGCGGCCTGGGAGGACCTGCTGCGCCTATCGCCGCGGCGGCAGACGCTCGTGGTCTGGTTGCCGCGCTTCGAGGAACTGCGCCGCCAGTATCCGAGCCTGCCCGGCATGCTGCGCACGGCGTCGCAGCTGCACCAGCTGGCAGGCACCGAGTCCGCCGCGGCGCTGACGCAGGCGTGGTTCGTCGAGGCCGAAGGCGATCCCGAGGCGCAGTTGTGGCGCATGCGCGCGTCGCTGCAGCGCGGCGCGATGGAGGCCGCGCGCGACGATGCGATGATCGCCGTGCAGGAGTCCGTCGATCGCGATCAGACCATCGACCAGATCGTGCGTGTCTGCCAGGAACTGGGGCCCGAACTCGACCCCGGCGTGGCCGAAGGCGCGCAGGTGCTGGCGCGGCTGTTCCGCTCGCTGCAGGGTGGGGGGCCACGATGACCCAGGGCTGGACCAGGCGCACGCGACCGGCGTGGGCGTGGCCGATCGGCCTCGCCGTGTTGGCGTTGTTGGTCGCCGCCGTGTGGACGCTGGTCACGCAGACACGGCGGGCGCGGGCGACGGCGGTGCCGGATGTTGCCGCGGTCGGCGAGCCGGCAGCGCCCGTGACGCCAGGGGCGCCGGTCGTCGCCGCCCCCACCGATGCCCGCTGGCAGTCGCAAGCGGTCGGCGGCACCGTGCTGCAGCCCGACGGCCTGCCTGCCGTCGGCGCCACGGTGACGATCCTGCGCGCGATCACCGCCTGGCCGGAGTGGCGGTCGGAGCGCATCGACCAGGCGATCACCGGGCCGTCGGGTACTTTCGAGTTCCGCGTGCCGCGGCGTCAGGCGCTGCTGGTGGAGTTCGGGCATCCGTCGTTCGCCGGCGGGATCGAGCAGGTGCCGCTCACCGACGTGCCGTTGCGCCTGCAGCTGCAACCGGGCTTCGAGTTGTTCGGCGTCGTCACCAACCCCGCCGGCGCGATGATGGCAAATGTGCGCGTGGCGATCGAATCCGTGCTCAGCGACGACCGGCGGGTGCAGGTGACCACCACGTCCGCCAACGGCAGCTACCGGTTCGGCAACCTGCGCGCCGGCCCCGTGCGTCTGATCGCCCACCACGAGACGTGGTATCCGGCGACGGTGCCGGTGGTCGTGGTCGGTGACCAGGTGCGCCGCGACCTCGCGTTCGAACGGCCGGCGATGGCGCCGCTGCGCGGTCGCATCACCAGCCTCGCCTCGCAGGCGCCGATCGCCGACGCCATGGTGGAACTGTTGCCGGTCAATGCGCGGCCGGGGCTCGCCGATCCCATCGTCGGCCAGTCGGCCGCCGACGGCACCTTCCTGTTGCCTGGCCTGCCGCGCGGCAACATGCGCCTGTTCGTGCGCCACCCGGAGTACGGCGTCCTCACGCGCACGCTCGCGGTCGGCGCCGTGCCGCTCGACCTCACGTTCGAATTGCCACCGCGCTCGCGGCTGTCGGGTCAGCTCGTCGTCGAAGACGAGACGCAGCCGTTCCTGGGTGGCGAACTGCTGCAGGTGCGCGACAGTGCCGGTCAGATCGAGCTCGCGCTCGTCGGCGCCGATGGCACCTTCCGCTGCGTGGCGCCGCTGTCGCCCGGCTGGGCGAACGTGCGCATCCTCGAGAGCCGGTTCGCGTTCCAGAACACGCTGCAGCACACGACGTCGGTGCGCGTCGAGGAGGGTGGCCGGACCGACGTCGAACTCGTGCTGATGCGGGCGCGCCAGGTGCGTGGCCGCATCGTCGACGAGCACGGCCAACCGCTCGCGGGCGCAGCGGTGTCGCGTACCAGGCTGCTGGCGGAGAGCGCGCGCTTCATCGGCAACGCCTTCGTCGATCTCGACATCTCGTCGCTCGGCAGCCAGGTGGCGCAGCTGTTCCGGGACGATCGCGACGAGTTGCTGGCGGTCACCGCGGCGGACGGCTCGTTCGTCGTCACCGGGCAGGAGCCGGGGTCCGTGCTGGTGCGCATCGATCTGGCCGGCTACGGCAGCCGGTGGCTGCGCCTGCCGGTCGCGAGTGGTCCCGTGCCGCAGGACATGGGCGACATCGAGCTGCCACGCGGCTGCCGGATCCAGGGTCGGGTGCTGCGCGGCGGGCGCGGCCTGGCCGGAGCGGCGGTCACCGCGGTGGGCGCCGACTCGCAGGCGATGGCGGTCACCGGCGAGGGCGGTGCGTTCGCGATCGACGACGTGTTGCCCGGTGAGTACCGGTTGCGCGCGCGCCTGCCGTCGCTGCCGAGCGGCAGCCGCGAGCAGGTCGTGGTGACCGCGCCCGAGCACGCGGCCGCCGATGTCGTGATGGTGCTCGAAGCCGGGCGCACGCTGCGCGGCCTCGTCAGCGGCAGCGACGGCCAGCCCGTGCCCAGCGCGCTGGTGACCGTGCGCGGCGCCGTCGGCCAGACGACCTTGACCGACAGCAGCGGCGACTTCCTGCTCGAGCTGCCGGATCGTGAGGTCGAACTGCAGGTCTCGCTGGCCGATCGCAGCCGGCTGCAACTCGTCTCGGTGCCCACCAGCATGCAGAGCCTGGCGGTGCGCCTCGACACGCCTTCCACCTGCACCCTCTCGGCCCAGGTCGCGGGGCTGCCCGGCAAGCAACGGCTCGCCGGCGCGCTGCTGCGATTCGTATCGCTCGACGACGCGGCTGCCGACGCCCGCAGTCGCTGGGTCGAGTTGCAGAACGGGCAGTTGCGGTGGCCGCTGTGCCCGGTCGGCCGCGTGCGCATCGAGATCTGGAGCGACGGCTTCGCGCCGTTCGTCACCGAACGCGAGTTCACGGCCAGCGAGAACCACGACCTCGGCGAACTGCTGCTCGAGCCGGGTGCGCGCCTCGCCGGCGTGGTGCACGACGAGCACGGAGCGCCGGTCGCGAACGCGACGGTGTGGCTCGGCGAGGAGGCGGATGCCGACCTGTTCGATCCGGCGGTGCGTTCCGCCGCGGATGGCAGCTTCCACATCGGCGGCGTCACCGCGCGTTCGGCGCGCCTGATCGTGCGGGCGACCGGCTTCGCGCCGCGTGCGACCGATCTGGCGCTGCCGCAGGACGTGCTGTCGTCGACGCCGCTGGTGGTCACGCTGGAGCGCGGCGCGACCATCGAGGTGCAGCTGTCGCGGCGCGCGGAGTTCGACGGTGGTTTCGTGCAGCTCCGGCAACGAGGTCGCGTCGTCGCCAGTTCGGACTTCGACGAGTCCGGTCGCGCCTGGTTCGCGAATCGCAGCGCCGGGGCCTACTCGATCGTGCTGCCGGGCGGTGAAGTGCCGGCGAAGGACGTGGTGGTCGCACCGGGCGTGCCGCTGGTGCGCGTTCGTCTGCCGGAATGACGCGGCCGCCGATCAGCGCGGCAACACCTCGATCCACCACACGCGTTCGCTCTGCAGCAGTTCGCCGTCGTCCTTCAGCACCCACGGCCATTGCTGGCCCGACGGTTTGGCGTCGTCGCGCACCCGGCAGACGACCTGGTAACGACCGGGCTCCAGCGTGCGCGTGCCGATGCGGAACCGGTGCCTGCCGCTGACGCCGCGGCTGGTTTCACCGGTGTCGGCGATCGGCCGCAGCTTGCCGCGTTGCGCGCGATCCGGCAGCCGCGCGTCGTCGGTCGGCGCGATCGCCTTCGCTTCGGGCAGCACGTGCCAGACGACGTCGAGGTCGTGCGTCTTCGGCTGCAGCACCGTCACCTCGAACTTGAACTCGTCGCGCTCCTGCAACGCCTGCTTCTTGTCGTGCACCGTCGCCGGTGCATGGGCGTCGATCGGGTCGACGCGGCGGTGGATCTGCAGCACCATGCGCTCGCAGCAGACCGGGCAGAACACGGTGCCGTGCTCCATCGTGCAGCCACCCGAAGTCGGCTTCCATGCGCCCTTGATGCGGCCGTCGGCGCCGCGATAGGTGCCGACGCCGGGCACGCCCGCGTCGATGAAGTGGCGCCAGGGTGCCTTCTGTTCGTCGTCGCTGGTGCTGACGTTGATGGTGTCGCGCGGGGAGCCACGATGGCCGGTGAACGTGCTGTACTCGTCGCTGAGGCTGCCGAACGCGTGGCCCCACTCGTGCACCAGCGTGTCGTCGGCGCGGCCGCCGATCGCGGCGACGCCACCGTTGCCGGTGCCGAGCGAGCCGGCCTTGACGATCGCGATCGCGTAGCCGTCCTGCGACGGCAACTGCCCCAGCATCGACATCGCCTTGTCGTAGTCGACGCCGACCTGGCCCTGCACCGCGCCGGTGACGTGGCCGCCGAGCGCGGTCTCCTTGGTGCGGCCGTAGCCGGTGACGCCCTGGTCCTTGCTGGTCAGGTTGATGCGTTCGAAGTTGTGGTAGGCGAAGTACTCGCCGAGCTGCTTGTGGTTGCGGAACACGTCGACGACCGACTTGGCGACGTCGTCGAACTCGTTCTGGTCGTCGAACGCGTAGCCGTCGCCCATGACGACGACGTCGACGCGGTTGTCGGACTCGCCGTTGCGCAGCAGATCGCCCCAGCCGAGGTAGGCCGTGGGCTGCGTGCGCAGGGTAGACATCTTGCCCCAGGCCGTGTTCGGGTACTTCTTCGCCAGTTGTTGGTAGAGGTTGCGCGCGACGGTGTACTTCGCGTCGGCGACGGCCTTCTCGGCGCGGGCGAACTCGGCTTCGGCCTTCTGGTTGTCGTTCTTCTGCGCGGCCAGGGCCACGGCGAGCACGGTGATGGCGATCGGTAGGCGCATGGGTTCCTCTCTGGCGAGGATACCGCTTCGGGCGCGCGTCAGCCGCGCGCGAGCTGCCGAACCGCCGCGTCGAGCAGCGCCACGCCGAAGCCGGTGCCGCGATCGCCGCGGAATGCGGGCGAGGCGAGATCGACGTGGCCCCAGCGTGCCTTCGTGCCGTCGAGGTGCCAGTGCACGAACTCGGCGGCGCAGCTGACCTGCGCGTTGCTGCGGCTCTTGACCGAGTTGCGCATGTCGGCGATCGGACTCGCGAACTCCGAACGGTAGAACTCCGGCGCGAACGGCAGCGCCCAGCACAGATCGCCGGTCGCGCGGCCGGCAGCGAGCAGCGCCTGCTCGACCTGCTCGTCGTTGCACACGACCGCCGCATGGAGGTCGCCGGTGGCGACGCCCTGCGCGCCGGTCAGTGTCGCCGCGTCGAGCACGACGTCGGCCTTCAGCACGCGCGCCGCGTAGCTGCAGCCGTCGGCGAGCAGCAGGCGACCTTCGGCATCGGTGTTGTTGATCTCGACCGTCTTGCCCGAGTGCATCACCAGGATGTCGTCGGGCTTGTACGCTGCCGGGCCGATCGCGTTCTCGGCCAGGCACAACAGCAGCGACAGCCGGCACGGCGACTTCCTCGCCAGCACCGCGAACGCGCCCAGCACCGCCGCCGCGCCGCCCATGTCGCTCTTCATCGTCTCCATGTGGCCGCGCGCCTTCAGGTGCAGGCCGCCGGTGTCGTAGGTGACGCCCTTGCCGACCAGCGCGATGTGCGGGCCGCGCTTCGGGCCGGCGGTCGCGATCAGCAGCCGCGGCGCCGAACGCGCGCAGCGACCGACGGCGTGGATGCCGCCGAGCTTCGCCCGCAGCAGCATCTCGCCCGTGATCTCGCGCACGGTGACGCCGCGCAGGGGCCGCAGCAGCTGGTTCGCCGCCGCCGCGAACGCCGCCGGATCGAGTTCGGTCGGCGGCGTGTCGACGAGGTGTGCCGCCTGCCGCGCGCGCTCGACCACGTCGCGGTCGTGTGCGTCGAGCGCCAGGGCCTTGCCGTTGCGCAGCACGCAGTGGATCGCCAGCTTGCCGCCGGTCTTCGCCGCGCTCTTGTTGGTGAACGTCGGCAGCGCGCGGCCGATCGCGTTGACGGCGGCCAGCACGTGAGCGGCATCGTCGAGCACCAGTACGACGGCGCTGCTGCCGGTCGCCGGCAGCCCGGCGGCCGCGGTCACCTTGCGGATGCCCTCGGCGCGCGAAGCCGCGGCGTGTCGCGACGGCGTGTCGGGCAGCGCGCCGACCGTCAGGCGCTTGCCTGCCTTGGTGCGCGACGTCGCCGTGCCGCCGAGCAGCCCGGGCGACGCCTCGTGCCCGAGTTCCTGGGCGAGTCCGGCCAGTTCCTTGCCGAGCAGTTTCGTCAGCGCGCCGGCGCCGCGCGCACGCGGTCCGAAGCAGGCTTTGGGGGCGATGACCAGCAGGTGGTCGACGGTCGGCAGCGGGCCGGAAGGCGACAGGAACGTGATGCGCATCGCCGGATGCTACGGTTCCGGTGGCTGCGGTTCCTCGCCGCAGTTGCCAGGCGAAGTGGATCGCAACGCTCTCACGCGACGCTGCGCCCGCTGTCGGGCGCGCCTGGGCAATCCGTAGCAGCGCGAGGCATGCCGACCGTCCTCCGGATCGGAGCCGCGAGGTCTTCTTCTGCAGCAAGGAGGGCATCGAGCCTGCGCACATCCACGTGGAGCAGGGAGCAGGCGGGGGCCCTGGCCAGGTTCTGGCTCGACCTTGTAGCCTTGGCCGCCTCGAGTCGCTTCAGCGGGCACGAGCTACGCCGACTTGAGAAGCAAGTGGTGGAGCATCGTCAGCAGTTCTTGGAGGCATGGCGCCGCTTCGAGCCGCACTGGCGCATGCGGTTCTCGGGCCGCGAGCGGCTCGCCGACGAAGGAGGTGGACGGTGTACATCCTGATGGTCGAGTCGACCGACGACATCCTCGTGTTCGCGGACGGCACCGCGATCACCTTCTCCGAGTAGGCCAGAAGCGACTGAGCGATCACCATGGCCACGCGCCCAGGCAGCCTGTCGAGTCTCCGCGCGCGAGCCCTGTGCATGCTGGTGGCGGTTTCGGCCTGTTCTGCACCCGTGGAGTCCTCCCGCCGCGATGGCGACAGCCGATCGGAGCCTGCAGCTCCCCTGCATGCGCCAACGATCGACGAGGTGATCTGTGGCGAGACCGAAGCGGATCGCCCTACGGACAAGGCCTGGCTGCGCCTGCCGTGGGTCGTGCCGCTGCTGCGCGAGGATCTGGTCGCGACGTGGGCCGTGCTCGAGTCGGCCAGCCGCTCGACGACCTGGCTCCCACGATGGGCATACAGACGTTGAGCGTGGCGGTGCAGACGAAGTCGGGGGACTACGTGCTCTCCGTCACGGAGCAGAAGGTCGCGTCGCATACCTACCGCGTGGGTCTGCGCCCCGAAGGGACCCCGAAGGTCGCAAGACGTGGTATTGGACTTTGCCACCAACGGTGGGTCGGCAGCTGATGCACGGTCTGGAACGACGAATCGCCGACAACATGCACCTCGCGAGGCGCAAGGGCGACGTCTCGAAGCGGGCGCTGTTGGCCGGCTCTTCCGCCGCCGACGATGCGGACGACGTCTGGGTTGGCAAGGCCGAGGCCGAGGTGCGCGCGCGCTACGCCGCTGTCGCAGAAGACTCTGGAGTCACCTACTGGGGCGGCACCGGTCGACGTCGTCTCTACTTCGCACTCCGAGACGGGACCCAGGTCTGGTTCGAACTGGACTTTGCCGGTGCCGTCGTGGCGGCGGGCGGGCCCGAACCCAAGGCCCGGTGGCAGC
>JBGARS010000142.1:0-7313 GCA_044230075.1 Planctomycetota bacterium
CAGCGTCGCCGCGGCGATGCGGAACACCACCCACGCCTGCGGCGACACATGCGCGAGGATGCGCTTGGTGAACACGTAGTTGACCCCGAACAGCACCGAGACGGTGATCAGGGCCAGGTGGACGCGCAGCGGGGAGACGGGCAAGCGCGGGATCGTGTCGCTTTACCGCCCGTTGGCAAGCAACACTCGGGGGCGCGCCCGGGCTGTCACGGTCCGAGCGCACGTCGCCGGTCACGCGCCGCCGGGCGCAGCAGCGGCTGCGGATCAGTCCCAGGTCAGCCGCTGCCAGATCACGCGCGCGGCCCGGGTGCCGTCGTTGCCGGGCGCGTCTTTCGCCAAGGCCCGCGTGAACACTTCGCACAGCCGTTGTTCACACTGTTCGGTGCCCGGGTCGGTGGTCAGATCGGCGCCTTCGCAGACGCGGCGTGCCTGTTGCGCGGCGGTGGCCCAGTTGCCCTGCATGCGCTGGGTCGCGGCTGCGGTCCGGTCCGCGAGCATGCCGAGCGACAGGCGGAACACCACGTGCATGCGGCGCCCCTGGGCATCCGTCCATTCGTGGGCGATCGAATCGGACCGGGTGAAGACCAGCCCGGCCGGCGCGGAGCGCACGGCTTGCGTCGTGGCACCGTTCGCCGGGTCGATCGGCGCCGTTTCGCCCATCGGTGCCGGCTGCGGATCGACGCTCGTTGGCTCGGTCGTCGCGCAGGCGCCGGTCAGCAGGAGCAGAGTGAACGTGGCAGTGCGTTGCATGGCACTCCGCGCATCGGCAGCTCCTGCGGTGCGCATGCACCACGCGGTCGCGAATCAGGACACCGCTGCAGTGCGGTCGGTGCCATGGCCCGACGCCATGTCGCGCCGGCCGATTTCGTGGCGGGGGACCTGCGGCTCCGTGGCTGCGGCCGCCTGGCGCGCGATGGCGGCCCAACCTGGTCGAAGCGACTGCTAAGCTCGGGCCTGTGCAGGCCACGAACCACCAACCCACGACTCTGGGCGAACTGAAGCAGTCCGGCTGGCGCCAAAAGCGCGTCAAGCAGGAGCTGCGCGACAACCTGATCGCCGCGCTCACGAACCAGACGCCGTTGTTCCCGGGCATCGTCGGCTACGACCGCACGGTGTTGCGCGACGTGCAGAACGCTGTCCTGTCGCGGCACGACTTCATCCTGCTCGGCCTGCGCGGCCAGGCGAAGACGCGCATCCTGCGCAGCCTGACGGCCCTGCTCGACGAGTGGCTCCCGGCCATCGATGGCTGCGAAGTGCGCGACGATCCGCTGGCGCCGATCTGTGTGGCGTGCCGCGCCCGCGTCGCGCGTGACGGGGACGCGACCAGGATCACCTGGATCCACCGCGACCAGCGCTACCACGAGAAGCTCGCGACGCCGGACGTGACGATCGCCGACCTGATCGGCGACCTCGACCCGATCAAGGCCGCCGCGCAGAAGACCAGCCTCGCCGATCCCGAGGTCGTGCACTTCGGCCTCTTGCCGCGCTCCAACCGCGGCATCTTCGCGATCAACGAACTGCCGGACCTGCCGCCGCGCATCCAGGTCGGCCTGCTCAACATCCTCGAGGAGGGCGACGTGCAGATCCGCGGCTTCCCGCTGCGGCTCGAACTGGACCTCGCACTGTGCTTCTCGGCCAACCCCGAGGACTACACGCACCGCGGCTCGATCATCACGCCGCTGCGCGATCGCATCGCGTCGCAGATCCTGACGCACTATCCGAAGCAGCTCGCGGACGCGCAGGCGATCACCGACCAGGAGAGCTGGGTCGAGCGCGGTGCGGCGGTCGAGGTGCGCACGCCGCCGTGGCTGCGGCGCGCGATCGAAGAGGTCGCGATCCAGGGCCGCGCCAGCGAGTTCGTCGACCAGAGCTCCGGCGTCAGTGCGCGCCTGTCGATCGCGCTGTACGAGAGCGTGGTCTCGAACGCCGAGCGGCGCGCGCTGCGCATCGGCAGCAAGCACGTCGTCGCGCGCGCGGCCGACCTGCTGGGGGCGGGCAGCGCCGTGCACGGCAAGGTCGAGCTGGTCTACGAGGGCGAACGCGAAGGACCCGCGAAGGTCGCGCAGCACCTGATCGGCAAGGCGCTGAAGGCGGTGTTCGACGAGGTCGCGCCGGGTCCGAGCCGGATCGAGAAGTCGAGCAAGCAGGACATGGACCGGTTCGATCGCGTGCTCGCGCACTTCCAGGACGGCGGCTTCGTCGACCTCGCCGACGACCTGGCGAACGCCGAGCTGCTGCGGCGCCTGACGGCGGTCGGCGGCCTGCGCGAACTCACGGTCGAGCTGCTGCACCCCGAAGGCGACGAAGAACTGGCGGCGGCGATGGAGTTCGTGCTCGAAGGCCTGCACCAGAATGCGATGGTCGCGCGCGAGCAGCTGCTCGACGGCCGCGTCTACCGCGACAGCTTCGACGAGATGGTGCGTGGCCTGCAGCAGGAGTGACGGCGTGGATTCCCGCTACACACGTTTCGATCCGGAACTCCAGCGGCTGCGCGAGGTGCTCGAGAAGCTCGAGCGCATCTGGAACGAACTGCTGCTGTTCACCGACGGCGACGTCGAGGCCGCGCTCGAACACCTCGAACGCATCGGCAAGCGCTACCGCTGGTTCAACGAGCGGTTCACGATCGACGACTTCCGGCGCTGGCTCGAGCGGCGCGGCATCGTCCAGCCGGCGGGTGGCGGCGCGGGATCGCGGCCGACCCTCGGTGCGCGCGGCGAACGCGCGTTGCGCCACCAGGCGCTCGAGACGATCTTCCAGGGCCTGCGGCCCGACGCGAAGGGCGACCACCGCACGCGCGCGCCCGGGCCAGGCGGGGAGCGCACCAGCGAGACGCGGCCATGGCAGTTCGGCGATCCGAGCCACGCGATCGACTGGAACAGCAGCCTCCGGAACGCCTTCGCGCGCAGCGGCTCGTTCCAGCTCGGCGAAGGCGACCTCGAGCTGTTCGAGACCGAGCACAACACGTCGTGCGCGACCGTGCTGCTGGTCGACATCTCGCACAGCATGATCCTGTACGGCGAGGACCGCATCACGCCGGCCAAGCGCGTCGCCCTGGCGCTGTGCGAGCTGATCAAGAGCCGCTATCCGAAGGACTCGCTGCACGTCGTGCTGTTCGGCGACGACGCCTGGGAGGTCGCGGTCGCGGACCTGCCCTATGTCGGTGCCGGTCCGTACCACACCAATACGCGCGAAGGCCTGCGGCGGGCGCGCGAGATCCTGCGCCGCGCGAAGACTGCCAACAAGCAGATCCTGATGATCACCGACGGCAAGCCGTCGGCGCTGACCGAGCCCGACGGCACGATCTACAAGAACCCGATGGGCCTCGACCGCCGTGTGGTCAACAAGACGCTGGAGGAGGCCGGCCAGTGCCGTCGCCTCGGCATCCCGATCACGACCTTCATGCTGACGCAGGATCCGAGCCTGGTGGACTTCGTCGAACGCTTCACGGCCGAGAACCGCGGCCGCGCCTTCTATTCGAGCGCCGATGACATCAGCTCGTTCGTGCTCGTCGACTACGTGCGCAACCGTCGCCGGCGCAGCTGATCCGGTTCGTGCCGGGGCGGCTCGCCCGGCCCGGCGGCCGGCGCCGGGTGGACGCGCAGCGTGGTGGCGGGCAAGGGGCGGATCGTGTCGCCCGGCTGCGTGTTGGCACGGACTCAGAACAGCGCGGTGCCGGCGGCGCGGCCGGCGAAGCCGAGCTGGAAGCTGTTCAGGTCGAGCGTCAGCGCTTGCAGCCAGACCTGGAGCCCGCCCGGGGTCGGGATCGACATCGGGATCGCGGCCTCGAGCACGCCGTCGGCATCGAACACGCCCAGGTTCGCGAGCACGAAGGCGTTGGTCGGATCGACGTCGAGCAACCCGGTGAAGCCGGGGATCGCGACCGGTGACGGCAGCACTGCGAACGCCGCGTAGACCAGGCCGAACTCGGTCGCCGGCGTGCCGTGCATCGCGAAGGCAAGGGTCGGCAGCGTGCTGCCGACCGGGCCAGGACCGGCGCTGGCGTACTCACGCGACAGCGGCCACTGCGCCGTCGCCTGCAGGCGGGCCATCGTGCTGAAGGCCCACAACAGGCCGTTCGAGTCGGCGAACGACACCACGTTGCTGAACGGGGCGAGCACGCCGCCATCGTTCACCAGGGTGCCGGCAGTGGTCAGCGTGGTCCAGTCGCCGCGCTGCGCGCTGTAGCCGTAGATCGTGCCGCTGCCGCTGCTCGGCCAGGCCAGCACGTGGTTGGCGCCGACCGCGAAGGTGTAGTTCGGCGGCAGTTGGAACGGCGTGTTCCACGCGCTGCGATGCAGGTCGAACACGTGCAGCAGGTAGCCGTTCGGAGTGAAGTTGTTCCAGGTGACGAACATCGAGCCAGTCGTGAACGCCTGGTAGGTCTCGCTGCCCGTGATCACCGGCCCCGGCACCCAGTCGCCGGACAGCGGGCTGAATGCCTCGGCGGTGCACGGCCCGGTACCGACGATTCCCAGCACTCCGTTGCTGACGCCGGCGACGGCGTTCAGCGGTGGCGTCGGCACGGTGCCGTTGGTGAACAGGTTGTTCGCCGCGGAGTAGGCCTTGTAGCGCACCGGACCGGTGGCGACGCAGAGGCCCAGATGGTCGCCGAAGCCGGAGCAGGTGTAGCCGCCGGTCAGCGTCGCCCAGCCGCCGCCGGCGAGTGCACTGGTGGCGTAGAGGGTCTGCGCCGCCGGGTCCTCGATGGTGGCGAAGTCCTCGTGCGCCGTCGGGTTGCTCAGGCTGGAGCCGGTCAGTTGCAGCCACGCGCCGGTGCCTGCACCGAACACCTCGAAGCGGGCGTTCGGGTCGGTGTCGGTGACCATGCCGACGTTGTGGTACGCGGTGGCGCTCACGGTCGAGCCAGTGTTGTGCACCAGTGGCGACGTGGTCCACGTTCCGGTAGCGGCGCTGAAGCCGGCGAACGAGAACTGCGTCGGGCTCGGCCGCTCGGCGCGCATCGTGGCCAGGTTGTTCGTGGTCAGCGCGTTGGCGCCGATCGTCGCCGAGTAGGGCGGCGACAGCTGCCACTGGCCGCGCACGGCACTGTAGGCCGCGATCTGGCGCACGCCGGCACCGCCGCTGAACAGGTTCGCGGTGACGATGTTGTCGTTCGCCACCGGGTTGCCACCCGGCGCGCCGACGGCCAGCGTCGACCATTGCCCGCTGTAGGCCGAGAACGCGTGGTAGAGGTTGCCTTCCAACACGCCGACGGCGAAGCGCGACGCGGCCGCGATGACGACGTTCGGGCCGAGCACCTGGCTGGTCCACGTGTTGGTCATCGCGCTGTAGGCATGCAGCATGCCCGGGACGACCGACTGGTCGGTGATCATCACGACCTCGCCGAAGCCGTGCAGCACCGAGATCGACGCGCCGACCGTCAGCACCGCGGAGCTGTTGCGTCGCGCGCTCCAGGCACGCAGCGAGGTCGGGCTCTCACGCGTCAGCACGTACGAGTCGCCGTTGCCGAAGGACGTCGAGCCCGCGGGCGACACCGTGGTCCACTGCTGGGTGAGGGCGGAGAACGCGTGGATGCCGGTCGCGTTCTTGTGGGCGATCAGGTTGGCGCCCTTGGTCACGACTTCGTTCTGGTCGCGTGGGATCGAGTCCCACTGCGCCGTCAGCGGTGCAACACAGGCGAGCAGGATCGGGGCCACGTGCAGAAAGGAGCGGAGCTTCATGGTGGTTGAGGCGAGCCGGGAACGGGCCGCTGGCCGCGGCAGCATAGCGAGAGACCTTCGGCCGAGTCGTGGTGCCGCTGCCGACCGCCAACGGCCTCGCTCGCGCGTGGTCTCGGCTGCATGCCATCGGCCGCTGCCGTCGCGGGAATGCGGCTCGGCGTCTGCGCCGGCGATGCCGGCGTGGTCGCAGGACCGGGGTGGAGCCGGTTCCGGCTCGGCCCGCCCCGGGATTGTCTTCGGCCGTCAGGCTCGATGGGTATCATCCGGCGCCTTCCGAGTCGCGCGCGGCCACGACCCCGGCCGCCGCCTGAACCTGCCCTGCCCCATGACGCTCGCTGCTTCGCTGCTCTGTCTCTGTGCGTCCGTTTCCTCGCCGCAGGGTGACCTGCGCCTGCCGCCGCCGAAGAAGGGCAGCGCCGAGGTGCAGCAGCAACGCCCGCAGAGCGAGATCGAACGCTTCCGCCGCGATCTGGCCGAGATGCAGGGGCCGGGACCGCGGGTCGAATCGAAGCTGCAGGACATGGCGTTCGCCTATCCGGTGATCGAGCCGCTGATCCTCGAAGTCGCGCGCTCGGCGCGCGCCAGCGAGATGCAGGACCTGATGGTCGTGGCGCGGCGGTTCGGCAACTCGAGCGGCACCTCGCGCGTCGCCGACGAGCTGCTGTTCCAGCTGCTGGCGCGGCCGCTCGGCGACGCGACCCGGCCGGTGGTCGAGACGGTGGCGGCGCTGAAGGGCAACGATGCCAAGCGGGCGCTGCAGGACTGCGTGCGCGGCCGCATCTCCAGCGCGCGCCGCGCGGCGATGGAGGTGCTGGTGACGATGGCAACCGCCGACGACCTGCACTTCGCGCTGGAGCTGTCCTCCGATCAGTCGCTCGACCTGCAGCTGCGCGGCGTGGACCTGCTGATCGCGGTGCCCGACGAACGCGCGCGCACGCGGCTGGTCGAACTGCTGTCGAAGGACCCGGCGCTGGCCGGTGCGGCCTGTGCCGCGCTGGTGCGCCTCGGCAACGCCGCGGTGCCGCACCTGCAGCAGGTCTGCAACGAGCCGCCGGTCGATCGCGGGTTTGCCTACGCGGCGTTCGCGCTGGCGCAGATCGAGCAGGACACCGGTCGGCCGGTGGTGCCCGAGGCCGCGGTGAAGCCGCTGTTGCAGCGGCTGCAGGATCGTGAGGCGCTGACGCGCAGCCTCGTCGCGGTGCCGCTCGCCGACCTCGCCTACCGCGGCGTCGAAGTCGCCGCCGACCGGCCGCTGGTCGAAGCGTTGATCGAGGTCGTGTCGCCGCTGCAGTTCGTGTCGAACCTCGACCTGCTGCGTCGGCCGGCCGAGGAGCGGCTGCTGCGCACGACCGGCCGGCTGATCGCCACCGCCGACTCGCTGCCGTGGCGCGAGTGGTGGAAGGTGCAGAAGGACACGTTCGTCGGCGTGCGCCGCAGCGTGGCCGTGGACGCCGGCACAGCGAAGTTCGCGATCGTGACCCTCCGGCAGGGCCAGCGGCACGTGCGCCTGATCGCCGAGGGACTGGCGGACACGACGCCGGTCGACGGGGCGCTGGAGATCCTGCTGTCGGAAGCGCAGATGCTCGAGCTGGTCGCGGCCCTGCAGGCGCGCGGCTTCTCCAACCCCGAGAC
>JBGARS010000143.1:0-5778 GCA_044230075.1 Planctomycetota bacterium
CACCTCGCTGTCGTCGACCTGCAGGAACTTGATCGCGTAGTCCTTGCCGATCGACTGCTTCCTGGCGCGGTAGACCAACCCGAACATGCCGCCGCCCAGCTTGGTCGTGATCTCGAAGCCGGACACGTAGCCGGGCTTGCGGTAGTCACGATAGAAGGCCTCCCAGTCGGCGGCGCGCGCGGGCAAGGCGACGGAATCGGGCCTGGGCTCTGGCTCGGTCATGGGGCGGCAAGGGTAGCTGGCGTGGCGAGGGTCGCGCTACGCGGGCCGCCGGCGGAGATTCCGTGTTCGCCCACTTGACTGTTAGTTCACATAGCTGTGAACTAACTGCAGGAGCACTGAAACGCCATGAAACCGACCCCTCCCGGCTGGCCGCGCATCACCCCGGCCCTGTTCTACTCCGACCCGAAGCAGGCCATCGAGTGGCTGTGTACGGCGTTCGGCTTCGAGGTCAGGCTGCTGGTCGAAGGCAAGGACGGCCGCGTCGAGCACAGCGAACTGGAGCTCGGCGATGGCCTGATCATGGTCGGCAGCGCCACCACCCCGACCGACAGCCCGAAGGCCGAGCAGGCGTGGCGCCGGCACCTGGCCAGTCCGGCGATGCTCGGTGGCCGGGTGACGCAGAACCTCGCCGTGCACGTCGACGACGCGGAGGCCCACTGCGCACGGGCGCGGGCCGCCGGCGCCGAGATCTGCTACGAGCCCCAGACGACCGACTACGGCGACGACTACTGGGCCGATCGCAGCTATGCGGCGATCGACTGCGAAGGCCACATCTGGTGGTTCATGCAGAGGCTGCGCACGGCCGGCAAGCCACATGCGTAAGGACGCGCTGGACCGCGCCTTCGTGGCGTTGGCCGATGGCACACGCCGCGGCGTCGTCGAGATGCTGCGGCAGGGGCCACACCGGGCCGGCGAACTGGCGAGCGCCCTGGACGTCAGCGCGCCGGCATTGAGCCGCCACCTGCGCATCCTGCGCGAGGCCGAACTGGTGCAGGAGAGCGTCGCCGACGACGACGCACGCGCCAGGATCTACACGCTGCAGCGCGACGTGTTCGCCGAGCTGCGCGGCTGGGTCGACGGCATCGAGACGCTGTGGCGCGAGCAGCTCACCGCGTTCGCGGAGCACGTGGTACAGAAGCGGGCGGGGAAACCGAAGTGAGCCAGCCGGCTGCCACGGCGACGGTCAGCGTGCGCGTCGTGGCACCCCGCGCCATCGTGTTCGACCTGTTCACGCGCGAGATCGACCGATGGTGGCGGCGTGGGCCCAGGTTCCGCCATGCAGGCGAGCACGACGGCACCCTCACCATCGAACCGCTCGGCGGCGGCCGCGTGTTCGAGCGCTGGCGCGAAGACGGTCGGCTGCGTGAGTTCCAGCTCGGCACCGTGCTCGTGTGGCAACCACCGGAACGGCTCATGTTCACGTGGCGCAACGCGACGTTCACGCCGCTCGAGCAGACCGAGGTCGAGGTCACGTTCGCCGAGGTCGGCAGCGGCACGCTGGTCACCGTGCGCCACCGCGGCTGGGATGCCTTGCGCGACGACCATCCGGCGCGGCACGGCCTGACCGGCGCGGCATTCGCCCGCACGCTGGGGCTGTGGTGGGGCGACCAGCTGACGGCGCTGCGCCAACTGACGCGGCCGGGCCCAGGCTGATCGATCAGGCCGGATGCGGGCAGCTGCACGGCATCGCGTGGCAGCGGGGGCAGCCGGCGCCGTACTTCTTGCGGCCGATCGCGTCGAGGTCGAGGCCGTGCAGGGACGCGAGCGTGGCCAACCAGGCGTAGACGTCGCCGAACTCCTCTTCGAGGTTGTGGCGCTCGCGGCGACGGATCGCACGCACCAGTTCGCCGACCTCCTCGACGAACCACAGCAGCGTGCCCTGCGTGCCGCGGGCGGCGTCGCGCTCGAAGTAGACGTCCTCGATCAGGCGCTGGAACGAACCCTCCGGCCCCACGCGCCGCGCGCCGCTCATTCCTGACCAGCCTTCTTCACGGTCATCAACACGACGTCCTCGCGCAGGCCATCGTCACCGGCGTCCTCTTCGATCGCGCCGAGCACGACGTTCATGAACATGTTGGTGTGGCGCGGCGAGTGCTGGCGCAGCAGGTCCAGCAGGCCCTCGGCGCGGTGCAGCGCGTCGTTGCCGAGCACGAGCCGCGTGCCGGGGCTCATCGCGATCTCCTGCGGGCGCAGCGACTTCTCGAACACGGGCCCGTCGTCGAGGCCGATCGCGATGCCTTCGGCGTTGAGTTCGAGCACCTCACCGCGCTGGCAGATCAACAGCGGCGACCGCGCGCCGGCCTGGTAGAGCTTGGCGCCTTCTGCGGTGACCTGCAGCAGCGTCGCCTTGGCGCAGCAGCCGGCCGGCAGCTGGGTCTTGCACACCTTGTTGGTGTGCGCGAGCGCCTTGCGTGGCGTCGCGCCGGCAATCAGTGCGCGGTGCAGTTCGTCGCGCGCGAGCCGGCAGGCGAACACTGCCAGCGCGCCGTGCCCTTCGGCCGCCACCAGGTAGAGCACGACGCAGGGGTCATCGCCTTCGTTGGCGACGCCGTCGAAGTAGTCGAGGCCGCCGCGCGAGCCCGGGCCCAGCGCCGCGTCGACCTCATAGCCGGGCGCAGCGGGCAGCCGCTGCGGCACGGTCTTGTCGCGCAGCTGCTTGACCAGCGGGTCCATCGACACGAGCGCGCCGCCACCGGCCGCCGCCTGGCTCTTCAGCAGTTCGGCGAGGTCGGTGGCGAGGTACTGCACCGACCGGCCGAGCGCACCGACCTCGTCGTCCCCGCTGACGCGCACGCGCACCTCGGAGCCGCCGCGACCGAGCTTGCCGACCGCGAGACCCACGTCGGTGATCCGGTTGCCGATCTTGCCGCCGAGCACCCAGCCAGCACCACCGGTGATCGCGGCGACCAGGATCGTCATGCCGAGCCCGACCTTCCAGCCGCGCGCGACGATCGCCGGATCCTCGATGCCGCTGCTGAGGTTCTGCACCAGCGCCACGGCGACCAGCAGGCCACCGATCAGTCCGGCGACTGCGGTGCCGATCGCGAGGTTGCGAGCCAGCCTGCCGGTCGCCTTCGAGCCTTTTCGCGCCATGGAGTTCGTCTGCGGCCGGGGTCTACCGCGGGGCCGGCATCATGCGCCAGGGCGCGGCCGCAGTCACCATCGCAGCCGCTACCAACCGAGAACGCGCATCGCCAGCCAGACGCTGACGCCGGCGTAGAGGCCCGCCATCTGATCGTCGGCCATGATGCCGAGCGCCCCGGGCAGGTCTTCGAGCTTGCGGGCCGGCTGGATCTTCAGCACGTCGAAGCCACGGAAGGCGAAGAACGCGACCATGTGCGCGGTCGCGCTGACCGGGACGTCCACGATCAGGGCATAGACCAGGACCGTGACGAGGTAGCCGACCACCTCGTCGAGCACGAACTGGCCTGGGTCCTCCTTCGGCCACGTGCGCGCGACGAACTTCGACTGGGTGCATCCCCAGACGAACAGCACCGCAGCCGCGATCCCCCACGCGACCAGCGTGTCTCCGGGCAACGACCACTGCAGCGTGATCGCCAGCAGCACGCCGCCGAGCGTGCCGACCGTTCCCGGCGCCCATGGCGAGCAGCCGAGGCCGAAGCTGGTGATCAGGCACCAGCGGAATCGGTCGGCGAAGCTCATCGGGCACCGCCGAACAGCACGTCGCGCGCCTTCCACACGTAGTTTGCCCCCGATACGACTGTCAGCACGAGGCTGAGCCAGAAGCCGACGTGGCCCATCTCCACCCAGAACCCGGCGCCGGCGACCATGGTGATCAGGCAGGCGACGGTGAAGCACTGGGTGACCATCTTCCACTTGCCGAGCCGGTCGGCCGGGAACGGCCGGCCGCTGGCCTCGACGACCCCGCGGATGGCGGTGACCAGGAACTCGCGCGCGACGACGACGACGACGTACCAGGTCGTCAGGATGGTGGTCGCGGCCGGGAACTTCAGCAGCGTGATCAGCGAGCCGGCGATCAGCACCTTGTCGGCGAACGGGTCGGCGACACGGCCGAACGCGGTGACCAGGTTCCACTTGCGCGCCAGGTAGCCGTCGAGGAAGTCGGTGAACGCCGCCACCAGGAACAGGCCGAACGCGATCCAGACCAGGGTGCGATCGGGATGCAACAGGCCGGTCTCGGCCGGCAGTGCGCTCCCGTGCGGCCAGGCGCGAAACGCGACCGCTGCCCACTCCAGACACACGAACACGCCCGCCGTGAACACGAGCCGGCTGATCGTGATCAGGTTCGGCAGGTTCACCGTCGCGCGCCTCCGGCGACGGGCTTGCCGATCAGTTCGTAGTCGGCGGCCGCGGTGATCGCGACCGTCACGATCGTGCCCGGCTCGGCCGCGTCCTTGGGCAGCAGCACGCGGCAGTCGACTTCGGGCGCGTCGGCGTAGCTGCGGCCGACGAGCCGCTTCGCCTCGGCGTCGTAGCCGTCGACGAGCACCGGCACTTCGCGGCCGACGAACGACTCCTGGAAGTCGCGCATGACGGAACGCTGCAGCTCCATCAGCTCGGCGCAGCGCGCCTCGGCCACTTCCTGCGGCACCTGGTCCGGCATGTCGTGTGCCGGCGTCGTCTCCTCACGCGAGTAGGTGAACACGCCGAGCCGCTCGAAGCGGTAGTCCGCGACCAGCGCGCGCAGTTCGGCGAAGTCCTGTTCGGTCTCGCCGGGGAAGCCGGTGATCAGCGTGCTGCGCACGGCGATGTCGGGCACCTCGTCGCGCAGGCGGTCGAGGATGCCGCGCACCTGCGCGCTGTCGACGCCGCGCTTCATCGACTTCAGCATCGGCGAGCTGATGTGCTGGATCGGGATGTCCAGGTACTTCACCGCCTTGCCGTGTTCGCGCAGGAACGTCGTCAGCTCCTTGGCCACGGTGTGCGGGTAGGCATACATCAGGCGGATCCACTCGATGCCGTCGACCTCGGCCAGCTGCTCGAGCAGCGTGTGGATCTGGCGCTTCTTGGTCGTGTCGAGGCCGTAGGCGGTGCTGTCCTCGGCGACGACCACCAGCTCCTTGATGCCGGCGGCCGCGAGACTCTGCGCCTCTTCGACCAGCACGTCGATCGGCTTGCTGCGGTTGCGACCACGCATCTGCGGGATCGCGCAGAACGTGCACTTGTGGTCGCAACCCTCGCTGATGCGCAGGTAGGCGAAGCTCTTCGGCGTCAGCAGCACACGCTTCTGGTCGCTGCGCGGTCCCTTCGGCTTGCCGCCGTCGACGGTCGCCACCCAACGGCGGTCGCTGCCGTTGACGATGCGGCGCACGACGGCGGGCACGCCGGAGTAGTCGGACAGGCCGAACACGGCGTCGAGTTCGCCGATCGAGGCCTTCAGTTCGTCGCCGTACCGCTGCGCGAGACAGCCGACGGCGATCACACCCTTGAGGTTGCCCTCCTTCTTCAGCCGTGCGACCGACAGGATCGTGTCGATCGACTCCTGCTTGGCGCTCTCGATGAAGCCGCAGGTGTTGACGACGACGACGTCCGCGTCCTCGGCGTCGGCGACGACCTGCAGCCCCTCCTCGACGACATGGCCCAGCAGCACCTCGGAGTCGACGAGGTTGCGGGCACAGCCGAGGCTGATCAAGGACACGCGGATCGCTTCGTTCACGCGGAGGTCGCCTGGGGCCGGACCAGGGACTGGTCCGGCCGTGCTTGGTCACTCGGGGATCACTGTCACTCGGGGATCACTGGGGCTTCTGCTGGACGACCCAGACCTTCACGGAGGCCATGACCTCGGCGTGCAGG
>JBGARS010000144.1:0-5744 GCA_044230075.1 Planctomycetota bacterium
GGCTCCGCGTCGATCGGCCGAACGACGAGATGGGCGCCTTCGACAACATGGGCGATCGGCCGATCCAGGACACGACGTGGGCGCAGCACGACATCGTGCTGGACGTGGCGGCGGACGCCGTACGCGTCGTCTGCGGCATGTTCGTGATCGGCAACGGCAGTGCCCGGCTGGACGATGCGACGCTCGAAGTCGTCGCGGCGGACGTGCCGACGACCGGCGCCGCCGTGGCCGCTGCCAGTCGCGGGTCCATGCCGGCGGCCGTTGCGAAGGCACTCGCCGAGGCGGACAAGGCACCGCAGCAACCGTTCTTCACGCCCTGGCTCGCGTTGCCGGCGCTGGCCCTGCTCGCGTTCCTGTTCGCGCTGTGGCCGACCCGAAGTGGCAACGAACCAGGCGCCGGGCGCCGGTTCGCGATCCGCTTCACCATCGCGTACTGGCTGGTGTACTGCCTGCCCGGCCCGTTCTCGCAGCTGCTGCCCGTGCTCGGCTCGCTGCTGGAGATGGCGCACCAGTGGCTCGATCAGACCCTGGTCGCATGGACCGCACGGCTCGTGTTCGGCATCGACGGCGAACTGGTGCCTCCCAACGGCAGCGGCGACACGACCTTCAACTACATCTCGCAGCTCAACGGCTTGGTGCTGGCGATCGTGCTCGCCGCGATCTGGTCGGTCGTCGGTCCGCGCCTGCGCCCGCACGTGATGCTCGACCTGCTGCGCAGCTACCTGCGCTACGTGCTCGCCTTCGCGATGCTCGGCTACGGCCTCGCCAAGGTCACGATGGAACAGAATCAGTTCCCGGTCGTCGGCGACTGGCAGCTGCAGAAGACGTGGGGCGACTCGTCGCCGATGAACGTCGTCTGGGCCTTCATGGGCTCGTCGCGCCCGTACACGATCTTCGCCGGCTCGGGTGAAGTGCTCGCCGCCCTGCTGTTGGTCTGGCGTCGCACCGGCACGCTCGGCGCACTCGTCGCGATCGGCGTGGTCACCAACATCGTGATGATCAACTTCTGCTACGACGTGCCGGTCAAGCTCTACTCGAGCCACCTGCTGGTGATGGCGGTGCTGATCGCGCTGCCCGACATGGGACGCCTGCTCGACGTGCTCGTGTTCGATCGGGCGCCGGCGCGCGCCGCCGCCGATCCCTGGTCAGGCCCCCAGCTGCGATGGGCCCGCCGCGTCGTCAAGGCGGCCGTGCTCGTCGTCGGCTTCGGCCTGCCGCTCACGAACGAGGCGATCGCGACCTGGCGGTACCTGTCGAAGCCCGTGCCGGCGGCGAGCCCGGTCGGCAAGGCCGAGGACGAGCCGCTGCTGCTGCGGCGCGGTTTCCGCTGGATCAACGAGGTCCCGTTCAACCGCTGACGCGTGACCTCGCCCGCCGCCAAAGTCCCGCCCACGCCGACCATCCGGAACGACCGTCGGTGGCTGTTCGCGATCGTGCTGGTGCTGCTGGTGTTCACCGGGCTCCGGTTGGTCTGGATCGACACGCCCTGTGCCGGGATCCACGCCTGGCGACAGGCTGACACGCTGGCCGTGGCGCGCAACTACCTGACCGAAGATGCGCCGTTCCTCCGCCCTCGCATCGACCGCCGCGGCGACCTGACCGGCATCGCCGGCGGCGAGTTCCCCCTGCTGAACTACGGCATCCACCTCGCCTATCGCGGGCTGGGCCTGCACGACTGGGTCGGTCGCGCCGTCGTGCTGCTCATCAGCCTGCTGGCGAGCGGGCTTCTGGCTGCGCACGTCGGCCGCCGCGCCGATCGTTCCACCGCCCTGCTCGCAGTCGTGTTCCTGAACAGCGCGCCGGTCTACTTCTACTACAGCCGCTGCGTGATGCCCGACACCGTGGCCACAGCCGCGATGCTCGGTGCCCTGTGGGCGTTCGGCCGCTGGCTCGAGGGCGACCGCTCGCGCTGGTTGGCTGGCTCGGGCATCGCCGCAGCGCTGGCGCTGCTGATCAAGCCGTCGACGGGCATCCTGCTGTTCGGCTTCGCGTGGTGCCTGCTCCGGCGCGATGGGTGGCGCGCGTTCACGCAGCCGAGACTCTGGCTATGGACGGCCGGCATCCTCGGGCCGTGCTGCTGGTGGTACGGCTACGAGGCGCCGTGGTTGAACGAGCACTTCGGGCTCGGCGCGTACTTCCACACGCAGCCGGCCACGCTCGCGGGATGGCGCCAGCTGCTCGGCACGGACCTGGCGCTGCTCATCGTGCAGAAGGAACTGCTCGGTGTGTTCGTGGCCCGACCCGCGCTCGTGTTCGCCGCCGTGCTGGCCTGCGTCACATGGCGGGGCCGCGGTCGCACCACGCCGATGCCGCTGCATCGCCAGATCGACGACGTCTACCGCGGGTGGTTCGTCGGTTTCGCCGTGCTCGTGCTCAGTGATGCGACGATGTTCCGGCACCACGAGTACTACGGGCTGCCGGTGGTGCCGGCGATCGCGATCGTCTGCGCCCTCGGTGCACGGCAGGCGCTGTGCTGGGCCGGTGCCGTGCGGCCGCGCCAGATCCTGGTCGTGGGCGTGGTGCTGCTCGCCGGGATCTTCGGCACGAAGCGCGGCTATGCGTTCTTCGGGCCAGGCCCCGACCGGGACGCGATCGCCGCGGTGCAACATGTGGTGCCGGCCGATGCCCTGGTCGTGACCCTGGACCCGCAGTACGCGGTGCAGCTGTACCAGCTGGGCCGCAAGGGTTGGTCGGCGTTCCCCGATACGCCCATCGACAGCATCCGCGAATGGCTCGCGCGCGGTGCACGCTTCGTGATCAGCGACGATCGCACGTGGGAACGACAGCCAGCGACGGCGCACCTTCTGGCGGGCGCGAAGGTCGCGCTCGAGTCGCCCGGCTACCGGGTGTTCCGGTTCGGCGACTGAACCGGACGACGCGGCGGCGGGCCCTGGACGCCGTCAGGCCACGATCGGCTGCACCGACGTCGTGCCGGCCTTCGTCACCAGCACCATCGAGTTGCGTGGGATCGCCTGCCAGCCGCGGTCCTCGCTCAGCGGCTCGGAGCTGACCAGCACGCAGCCGCGTCCGTTCGTCGGCGCCAGCATCCGGCACACACCCTGATGACAGACGTAGAGGCGTCCGGTGTGCACGAACAGGCTCTCGCCGTCGTAGTCGGGCTCCGTGGTGAAGCGACACGTGACAGCGCATTCACCGTCGCTCAATGCCAGGTTGAGATAGGAATGCGTGGTCAGGCCGTGCTGCCTGCCGAGCGCGACCACCCGTGCGATGGCCTTCTGCAACGCCGTCGCGAGCCGTTCGAGACCGGTCTCGGTCGACTGCTCGAGCTCGTCGACGACGACGGCGAACAGGTGCTCCGAATCCGTGTTGCCGTCGATGCCCTGGAACGCGGCGTCACTGAGCGTGTTGAGCAGCGGCCGTCGCAGCTGCGTGAAGTCGCCGATGTCGCCGTTGTGCATGAAGGCGAACTTGCCGTGCCGGAACGGGTGGCAGTTGGCCTCGCTCTGACCGCCGTGCTTGGTCGCCGCGCGCACGTGGGCGAAGATGATGTGGCTCTCGACGACGCGGGCGAGTTCGAGCAGGTTGCTGTTGTTCCACGCGGGCGTGACCGAACGGAACAACGCCGGCTCGTCACTCATCGCCGGCGCATACCAGGCGATCCCGAAGCCGTCCCCGTTGAGCGGCTCCTCCTGGTCGCGGCTGTGCGCGCTCTGGTCGATGATCGAGTGCTTGGGCTCGACGACGAGCGAAGCGAGCCGGATCGTCGGCCCGAGGTAGAGCGTGAAGCGACACATGGTCGGAGAGCGTAGACCGGCGGCGGCCGGCGGCGGTGTGCCGATCCTGCGTTGGTCGCTCGGTGACGCAGGCAACCACGCTCGATCCGGAGCACCGACAGCGGCGAACCACCGAGCAGAACGGGGTAGCTGGCACAGCCGTCTCCCGCAACCGACGAGGGGTCGCAGCGGCGCAGTCGACGGCGTGTGGAGATCACGGTCGAGGCAGGTAGCATCGCAGGCTGTGGCTGCGGTGACGCAACACACACGCACCCGGGCCCGGGTCACCGGGTCACCTGACCTCGACGCGATGGGCCGGATGCTCGGCCGCACTCGCCCTTCGGATGGAAGAGCCCACGCCACCAAACCCCTTGCTGCACCCGACCAGTGCGTCGTGGGACCAGCTGATCGCGAGTGTGAATCCGCCAGCCATGCTGGTGGCGATCCGCGGCATGATGGGCCGCACCCTGCGCGAACGCTGCGACGCGGACGACATCTGGCAGGAGACCCTGCTGCACGCGTTCCGCGATCGGCAACGCTGCGAATGGCGCGGGCTCGCTGCGTTCCGCCGCTGGCTGCTGGAGGTGGCGCGCCACCGCGTGCACGACCTGGCGGACCAGAACGCTGCGCAGAAGCGCGGCGCCGGCAAGGAGGTCCGCTTCGCCGACCTCGACCGCGCCAGCGGTTCGCATGGTGACGAGCACTACGCCGGCCCTTGCGCACAGACGACGCCGGGACGCGCAGCCGCCGACCGCGAGACCGCCGACCACCTCGAAGGCGCGCTCGAGGCGCTGCCCGAAGACTGGCGTGCCGTGCTCCGACTGCGCCTGTTCGAGGACCTGCAGCTCGCCGAGATCGCCACGCAATTGGGTCTCGGTATCGAGGGCGTGCGCTACCGCTTCCGTCACGGCGCCGAGGCGTATCGCCGCGAACTGCGCCGGCGTCGCGCCATCGAGCACGAGACCCCACAATCGAGTTGATCGTCGAACGGTGCGCCGCCGTTCGTCCTCTGTGTGAACCGCGTGCAGCCAACCCATCACGACGACGCCGAGGTCGATCCGTTCGGGCAGGCCCTGGACGAGGTGCTCTCGGCATGGAGCAGCCATCGCGACATCGGCCGGCAGGAGTTGTTGGCGCTCTATCCAGAACTCGGCACGGCGGTCGACGAGGTGCTGGAACTGGCGCGCGAGATCGCGATCGTGCGACCGACACCTCTGCCGCGCATCCCCGGCTACGAGGTGCTGGGCGAGGTCGGCCGCGGCGGCATGGGCATCGTCTACCGCGCGCGGCAACACGGCGTCGATCGCGTGGTGGCGCTGAAGGTGCTGCCCGAGGCGTTCGGCCACGACGCGCGCGGCCGCTCGCGCTTCCTTGCCGAGGCGCGCGGTATCGGCCGGATCCGGCATGCCAACGTCGTCACGATCCACGGCGTGGTCGAAACCAGCGACATCGTCGCCTACGCGATGGAATGGGTCGACGGGCGCAGCCTCGGCTCGCTGCTCGAAGAACTCGCCGCCTGGCCGCGCCGCGACCCCGTGCCGGAGGCGCGCTTCGGTGGCGCCGACAGTGGTCGGCTCCCGGACCCCGCGGTGCCGTGGTTCTGCCGGCTCGGCATCGCGCTCGGACGCGCCCTCGGCGAAGTGCATCGCCACGGCCTCGTGCATCGCGACGTGAAGCCGGGCAACGTGCTGCTGCGCGCCGACGGCACGCCGTTGTTGTCCGACTTCGGGCTCGTGCGCGGCGACGACGCGGGCCTCACGCGCACCGGCCAGATGCTCGGCACGCCGGCGTTCGCGGCACCCGAACAACTGCGTTCCCGTCACGAGGACATCGGGCCACGGTCCGATGTCTTCGCACTGGGCGCGACGCTGCACTGCGCACTGGGTGGCGAAGTGCCGCACGCCGGTCGCACGCCACTCGAACTGCTCGCAGCGATCGAGTCGCGTCGCCGCCGTTCGCTGGTCGCACTCGGCCTGCCGAAGGACCTCGACACGATCGTCGCGCGCTGCC
>JBGARS010000145.1:0-5701 GCA_044230075.1 Planctomycetota bacterium
CCCCACCCACACACGTGGTGCCGTTCGGAGCCGACCACGTGCCCGCGGCGCGGCCGGCTTCGATGTCGCGACGATCGTCGCCGAACATCCATGCCTGCGCCGGCGCCACGGCAAGCTGGCCCAGTGCATGCAGCACTGGAGCCGGATGCGGTTTCTTCTCGGGTGCCCGGCTACTGCCTGGTCCAGGGCACGTCGGGTACGCCGGCGCGGTGGTTCTCGCGGCGGGCCCAGCTGAAGAACAGGTCGGAGAGGCGGTTCAGGTAGATGCCGATCGCGGTCGGCACACGCTGCGCGGGGTCGTTGCCGGCTTCGCGGGAGAGGTGCCAGAACAGCCGTTCGGCGCGGCGCGTGACGGTGCGCAGCACGTGCAGCAGCGCCGCGCGGCGGCAACCGCCGGGCAGCACGAACGAGTGCAGCGGCGCCAGTTCCCGTTCCGACGCGTCGATCCAGCGTTCCATGCGCACGATCGCCGGTTCGACACGCGGCAACGAGGCGACGCCGCCTTCGGTCGCGAGGTCGGCGCCGAGTTCGAACAACTCGTTCTGCAGGGTCTTCAGATCGGCGTCGAATGCGGGCTCGATGCCCTCGGCGCGCAGCAGGCCGAGCAGGGAATTGAGCTCGTCGATCGTGCCGTAGGCGTCGATGCGCGCGTGGTCCTTGGGCACCCGCCGCTTGCCGAACAGCCCGGTGTCGCCTTCGTCGCCAGTGCCGGTGTAGATGGGCATGCCCGACGTTCTCCGTGACGCGCGCATCCGAGGCGAGGAGAAAAGCCGGTCGACGGCCGAAGCCGTCGACCGGATCTCTGATTCTGCACCTTGGTGCGGGCGCCCGTGCGGGCTTCATCCCGTCCAGGACCGTTGGCTCCCCGACCCCTGGCGAGAGGTGCCGGTAGCCGCCCAGGTCGCGGTCCAGTGCAGAGCAGAGAGCTGTGCGGTCGCGCCGGCAGGGCCGACGCGGGGCGGGCACGGTAGCGCAGGTGC
Source organism: Planctomycetota bacterium (assembly GCA_044230075.1). GTDB lineage: Bacteria > Planctomycetota > UBA1135 > UBA1135 > UBA2386 > JAEUHS01. The sequence goes on from JBGARS010000145.1 coordinate 981, forward strand.
AGCAGAGTGGGCAAGTGGGGGTGTCGAAGGGGGCGCGATTTTCGGGCGAAGGCGCCTGTGGCGCTGCAGGAACAGGCCGCATGCCCGATACTTCCGGCCTTCAGGAGAACCCATGCCAACCACCACCGTGCTCCGTTTCGCCCTGGTCTGTGCCCTGCTCCCCGCCGTCGCGTGGGCCCAGGCGCTGCAACTCGACATCACGGGGGGGTCGATGCCGGGTGTGCTGGCGATGGACGCCTACCCGGAGGCGCACCCGTTCGACCTGGTGGTGATCGTGCCGTCGGGCAACCCCGGGCCGACGCCGCTGTACCTGATCGATCCTCTCGACCCGCGGCTGGCCGACGTCGGCATCGACCTGCTCGGCAGCATGTGGTGGGGCGTCACCGGCGTCGACGGACACCTGCGGGTGAACGTGCCGCTGGCCTTCGACGCCGGGTTGATCGATGCGCCGCTGTTCGTGCAGGCGTTGACGTTGCAGTTCACGCCGACGCTGTTCGATCGCATCAGCAACTCGAACGTGGTGCGCTTCGCGACCGCAGCGACCTTCCGTGATCGCGGGGTGTCGTTCTTCAACGCGCGCGCATTCGGCACCGTGCTGCCGCGCGCCGATCGCAAGTGGATGATCTGTGGCGGCGGCACGGGACTGCTGCTGGCGCAGGTGGCCGATCAGACCACGGAGATCTACGACCCGCTGACGGACAGCTGGGCCTACGGGCCGGTGATGAACGTGCCGCGGTCGCTGCACACTGCGACGCAGCTGCCGAACGGCAAGTGGTTGCTGGCCGGCGGCGTTGGCATCAACAACGACCCGCAGGCGGCCTGCGACATCTACGACCCCGTGCTCGACACCTTCACCGCGTCGGCGCCGATGCTCGTGCCGCGCATGGGACACACGGCGACGCTGCTGGCGAACGGCAAGGTGTTCGTCACCGGCGGCCTGCGTGCGTTGACCGTGACGCCGACACAGTTGTCGGCCGTGCACGATGCCACGAACCTGACCGAGCTCTACGACCCGGCCACCAACAGCTGGTCGGCCGGACCCGTGCTGCTGACGCCGCGCGCCGGCCACCTGGCGATGCCGCGGCCCGACGGCAAGGTGCTGCTTGCCGGCGGCATCAGCTACGACAACGTGATCATCGTCGGTTGGCTGCCGACGGTGCGCCGCACGTGCGACCTCTACGATCCGGTCGCCAACACGATGGTCGCAGGGCCGCAGATGACGCGGTCCCGGTCGCTGACCGATCCCGTGCAGATCGACAGCTCGCGCTGGCTGGTCGCCGGTGGCATCGCCAACCTGACGCTGACCAACCTCGGCACGCCGACGAACACCGCCGAGATCTACGACGCGGTGGCGAACACCTGGACCTCGGTGGGTTCGATGGTGACCGACCGCGGCAACAGCAAGGCCTGGGCGCTGGGCGGCGGCCGGTTCCTGCTCGCCGGCGGCGCCAACGGCACGATCCTGAGCCCGGTGCCGCTGTCGAGCACCGAGGTGTTCTCGACCGCGACGAACGCCTTCACGCCCGGGCCGGCGATGAACCTGCCGCGCGCCGGTGCGGCGGCGTTCCTCACCCCGAACGGCCAGGTGCAGGTGTTCGGCGGCGCGAGCACCGGTGGGTCGATCACCAACTCGACCGAGTGGTACTACTTCTGAGCCACGGGCACCCGTTGCTGGCCCGGCTCGGCGCCACGGTGCGCTCGCTGCGCAAGGCGCGCGATTGGAGCCGTCGCGACCTGGCGCAGCGCACCGGCATCAGTGAACGCTTCCTCGCCGACGTCGAGGCCGGCACCGCCAATCCATCGCTGCTGCGCCTGGCGACGTTGGCGCAGGTGTTCGAGGTCGAGCTGACCGAGTTGGTCGCCGGCGCAGTCGCCACGTCCGCACGTCCGCACGTGGCGTTGCTGGGCCTGCGCGGCTCCGGCAAGAGCACAGTCGGACCGCTGCTCGCACGGCGACTGGGCCGTCCGTTCGTCGAGCTCGATGCCTGCATCGAGGCGTCGACAGGGCTGCGGCTGGGCGAGATATTCCAGCTGCACGGCGAGTCGTACTACCGCGACACCGAACGTGCCGCGCTCGTGCGCCAGCTCGCCGGCGAACCGTGCGTGCTGGCAGCGTCGGGCGGCATCGTGACCGACGCGCAGAGCTTCGCGCTGCTGCGCCGCTCGGCCCGTACGGTCTGGTTGCGCGCCGCGCCCGAGGACCACTGGCAGCGCGTCATCAATCAGGGCGACCTGCGGCCGATGGCCGACAACGAACAGGCGTTCGCGGACCTGCGCCGCATCCTCGCCGAACGCGAGTCGCTCTACCGCCAGGCCGACGTCGTCGTCGACACGTCGACGCAGGGGCTCGACGAAGTCGTCGAGGCCGTGCAGGCGGCGCTGGCCGCAGCGCCGGTTGCGTGACCGCGCCGGCCCGGCGCCGCGTTCACAGATTGTCGGGCAGCTCGTCGGGCACGCCGCCGTCCTGGTCGGGCCGCACCAGCACCAGGATCGCGCCGTAGGGCACGACCAGGAACTGCTCGTCCTCGAACGTGACCTCGATCGCTGCCTTGCGGAAGAACAGCGCGTAGTCGCCGATCTGCACCTGCATCGGCAGGAAGCGCGGCGAGCGGTAGCCCTGCTTCCACGGCTCCTGCTCCTCCTGCGGCGGCGGCAGCGGCTGGCCGGGACCGATCGCGGTGATCGAACCGCCGCGCACGTCCTCCTTCTCCTGCACGGAGGCCGGCAGGTAGAGCCCGACCTTGGTCATGGTCTCGCCCTTCTCGGGACGAACGAGCACGCGGTCGCCGACGACGAGCAGTCGCTTGTTACCTCGCTTCATGGAGTCGTGGCCGCGAGGATATGCGATCGCCCGCGCGTTCGCATCCCGACGCTGCGCGGCATCGAACCGTCGCCCATGCCCACCGCCGCCGTGCCCGAAGTCCGCCTGCGCGCCGTCAACGATCGACCGATCCGGCTGAACGGCGAGTTCGTCGTCTACTGGGCGATCGCGGCGCGCCGGCGGCGGGCGAACTTCGCGCTGCAGCGCGCGGTCGAACTGGCGAACCAGCTGCACCGGCCGCTGCTGGTCGTCGAGGCGCTGCGCTGCGGCTACCGCTGGGCCAGCGACCGGCTGCACGCGTTCGTGCTGCAAGGCATGGCCGACAACCGGGACGACTTCGCCGCTGCCGGCGTCACCTACTGGCCCTATGTCGAACCCGAGGCGGGCGCCGGCAAGGGCATGCTGGCGGCGCTCGGCGAGCACGCGTGCGCGGTCGTCACCGACGACTTCCCATGCTTCTTCCTGCCGCGCATGGTCGCGGCGGCCGGCGCGGCCCTGCCGGTGCGGCTCGAGGCGGTCGACGGCAACGGGCTGTTGCCGATGCGGGTCGGCGACAAGGTGTTCGGCCGCGCGTTCGACTTCCGCCGCTTCCTGCAGAAGGCGCTGCCGGCGCACCTCGCCGACCTGCCGGCCGGTGATCCGCTGCGCGGCTTCGGCCAGCCCGCCGCCGAACTGGCGCGCGGCTTCGCGAAGCGTTGGCCACAGGCGAGCGACGAGCTGCTCGCGGCCTCGGCCGCGGCGCTCGCGTTGCTGCCGATCGACCACGAGGTGGGGGCCGTCGAGTTGCGCGGCGGCGCGGTCGCGGCGGGCAAGGCGCTGCGCACGTTCCTCGACGACCGCCTGCCGCGCTACGGCGACGAACGCAGCCATCCCGACGCCGACTGCGCCAGCGGCCTGTCGCCGTACCTGCACTTCGGCCACCTGTCGGCGCACCAGGTGTTCGCCGGCCTGGCGAAACACGAAGACTGGCAGCGCAGCAAGATCAAGCCGACCACCGGCGGCCAGCGCGGCTGGCTCGGCATGAGCGAGACCGCCGAGGCGTTCGTCGACGAGTTCGTGACGTGGCGCGAGCTCGGCTACAACTACTGCTGGCAGCGCGACGACTACGAGGACTTCGAGTCGTTGCCCGAGTGGGCGCAGAAGACGCTGGGCGAACACGCGGCGGATCCGCGCCAGTACGTCTACTCGCTCGACGAATTCGCCGCCTCGGCGACCCACGACGCGGTCTGGAACGCCGCCCAGCGGCAACTGCGCGAGACCGGCGTGCTGCAGAACTACCTGCGCATGCTGTGGGGCAAGAAGGTGCTCGAGTGGTCGCGTTCGCCCGTCGAGGCGATGGCGGTCCTGATCGAACTCAACAACCGCTACGCGCTCGATGGCCGCAACCCGAACTCGTACACCGGCATCTCGTGGGTGCTCGGCCGCTACGACCGGCCGTGGGCGCCGAAGCGCGACGTGTATGGCGTGATCCGCTACATGAGCTCCGCCAACACGGTCAAGAAGCTGAAGATGAAGCGGTACGTGCAGCGCTGGGGTGGGTGAGCGCAGCTGCCGTCGCCGGAATCGTCGCGACGAGTCAGGCTCACGGGCTCACGAACGCGACCGCGCCGCCGACAAGGCGCGAGCATCCACGTCGCACGTCCACACGTGCCGCTTCAGCCCAGTGCGCAGCAGCCGTGGTCGTACCGCCGACGCAGATCATGCCGTCAGGATCAGCATCTGGTGATCGTCACTCGTCAGGTTCATGGATCCTTGCGCCCGCTCGACTGGTACGCCCGACAGGAGTCGAAGCGTGAGCGGCGAGTGTGCCGGCTCGTGCCAGATGATGTCGCGTCGTGCCCAGGTGTGCCACACGTCGGCGCTTGTGGCAGCATCGCGAGCGGCGGTCGTGCCAGGCCGT
>JBGARS010000146.1:0-5559 GCA_044230075.1 Planctomycetota bacterium
GGCCGCAGGCCGTTGCGAACGAAACGGCCTGCGGCATCGACGACCAGGCTGCTGGACCACGTCGAGGGCCACAGCATCGCTTCGGCTGCGGCGGCGACTTCGGCTGCGGTGCGCGGTTCCTCGTCGGCGCGCCAGATCTCGACCGAACGCGTGCAGCCGGTGTCCGACCCGCCGTGCAGCACGCCGCGCACGGAGCCTGCGCGCGGCAAGGTCAGCACGATCTCGGCCGGAGCTTCGCCGGCTGCGAGCACCCGGTGGTCGGGCAGGAACCCGGCGTGTTGCGCCGCGAACGCGAACGGCTGGTCGGTCTGCCGCGCGAGCACCACCGTGCCGGCCTTGGCCTTGGCGACCTGCTTCTTGTTGCTGCCCAGGATGCGTGCCTGCACGCCGTTCACCTGCGGGCCGTACAGCGTCGGGTAGTCCGCGACACACGGGTCGACGACGACCTCGGCGCCGTCGATCGCCTGGCCGTCGGGATCGCGCACTACGATGCGCAGCGTGCTGCCCGGTTCGATCGTCAGTTCGACGCTGGTGTGCTCGCGCAGCGCGACACGCAGCGGCGGCGAAGCGCCGATGCCCGCGGTCTCTGCGCTGACCAGCAGATCGGCGGTCGCCAGGCCTTCGATCGCGAACGTGCCATCGGCGGCGACGGGCAGCGGCTGGCCGATCAGGTCATGAGGCTTGGCGCCGACCGCGTCGCTCGCGGCGTCGGGCGCTTCGCGCAGCAGCACCGTCGTCGGTGCGCCGTTCGTGCCGTGCACGCTGCCGCGCAGCGTGACCGCGCGGCCCAGTTGCACCTTCTCCATGCCGCGGCCAGTGATGCCGCTGAGCCACTGTTCGAGGTGGCCGTCGGCCGTGATGTGCACATCGTCGCCGTCCGTGTAGTCGTCGATCGCGAACCACCCGCGCGCGTCCGTCGTCACCACCTGGCCGCCCTTCGCACACGCGGCGCGCGCGCCGGCGAGCGGCAGCCCGCGCCAGTCGAACACGAAGCCCGTGCGCCGTCGCGTCGTGCGCAGGTCGAAGTCCACCGCGACCGTCGCGCCCTCGAGCACCGTCGTGTCCTGTTCGCCGATCGTCAGCCCCGGCATGCTGGCCGACAGGTGGTAGCTGCCGGGCCGCAGCTGTTCGATGCGGAAGTGGCCCGCGGCGTCGGTCGGTACCGGCGGCGCGGTGTTCGTGCCGGCGATCGGCACCCGTTCGTAGCTGCCGAAGCTCGCGCGCACCTCGGCCTGCGCCACGCCGCGGCCGGCCGGGTCGCGCACGGTGCCCTCGATCGCGCCGCCGGCGGGAACCTGCATGTCACCGAGGTCCCAGTCGCTCGCCTGCGGGAACTGCCACGCCGACCACCAGTCGTGCGGCACCGATGGCGCAAAGGCCAGGAAGAAGAACCGCTGCGTCGGCATCACGAACGTGAACCCGCCCTCGGCGTCGGTCGTCGTCGCCGCGATCTCGGTGGCGCTGCGTTCGGGCATCGCGAACACGCGCAGCGGCACGTTCGCCAGCGGAGCACCTTCGTGTAGCAGTCGGCCGTGCACGCGGTGGGCGGCAGCCACCTCGCGGCGGTCCGTGTCGCCGGTCGTCGTCGATGGCCTCGGCGCGGTTGGGGACGACGCGGATCCGGTCGGTGCCGCCGGCGTCGTCGCGGCCGCCGCCGCATCGTGAGGGGCGTCCGGTGGCGCCGTTCCGCGGTCACCGGGGCAGGACGCCAGCCAGGAAGCAGCGAGCAGGCCGATGGCGGCGAGGGCGAGCAGCAGGAGCCGGCGCATGCGGCGGCTAGCACCGCGCCGCGTCTCGGTCACCGCCATGTCGACGCTCGCGCTACCACTGCAGCCGCAGCGTGCGGTTCACGTGCTGCACCAGCGGTGCCGGGATCGCCAGCTCGGCGGCGAGCTGCGGCAAGGTCGCGAACGCATCACACACCTGTTCGAGGATGCGCTTGTCGCGGCCGCGCGGCAGGCCGGCGTACTCGGCGAGCTGCTTCAGGTCCTCGCGCAGAAAGCCGTGCGTCTTGCCGTTGACGCGGAGCTGGTGGTGGGCCGTGAAGCCGCTGCCCTCGGCGTGGCACAGGTCGTACGCCGGCGCGAGGTCCCAGCTGCCCTTGCGGTCCATGACGAACGCGAAGTTCTTGACGTGGTCGTCCTGGTTGCAGCCGACCAGGTTGAACACGACGCGGCGGAACTGCTGCTCGACCGACGTGTGCGGCACCGAGAGCCGCTTCATGGTCAGGAACAGCTGTTCGTACGAGCAGGCGCCGCTCTCGAAGTAGTCGAAGTGTCCGAGCGCGGCGAACGTCTGCACGAAGCGTTTGCCGCCGTCGGGTGCGCGGTCGAAGCGGCGCGTCATGAAATGGCTGCGGCCGTTCTCGCGCAGCAGCCGGCACTCGCTCATCTCGATGCCGCACAGCCCGGCGATCTGCGAGTAGGCGTACTCGAGCAGGCCGTAGCCGGCGGGGTCGGCGATGCCCCAGTCGCCGCTGAACGCAACGCCGTCGAACTTGATCAGCCAGTGCTGGAAGCCGGGCGGCAGCTGCGTCTGGCCCGAACGCACTGCCTTGGTCGCGGGATCGAACGCGATCACCGCCTTCGCGCGCGCGCCGCCGGCCGACGTGCCGACGCTGAGGATGTCGAGCAGCGCTTCGTCGCCCGCCTTGCCGTCGAGGCGCACCGCCAGCGTGTCCTTCGCCGCGAAGGCCATCGCCGCCAGCTCGACGAGCTGTTGCACTTCGAGCGGTCGGTCGGCGAGCGCGTCGGGCCCGGTCGACGGCTCGAACTCGAGCGCGCCCATGCCGCGTCGGCCGGTGTAGCACAGGCGATCGACGGCGTGGAACTGTTCGCGCGTGCGGCCGGTGCGCGCCAGCCACACGTCGATCAACTGGTTGCCGTAGCGGTCCGGCAGGCTGTCCGCGAGCAGGCCCGGCAGCCCGTGGAACGAGCGCGGCGGCAGTTCGGGGAACCGATGGATGCGCCCCTTGCCGAGCGGCATCACGAGCGGCGCCAGTTCGATGCCGGCCGCGGCGAAGTCGGGGTCGTACTCGAACCGGGCGAATGGCTCGCCGTGGTCCATCGACACGTAGCCGATCGCCGTGCCCCAGAGGTGGACCGTTGCCGTGGTCATGACCGTCCGTCGCCCCAGACGAAGTCGGGGCCCGATGGTGGGGTGCGGCGCCGCGCCTTCGTGCTGGCCTTGGCCTCCGCCATCGGCGAACGGAAGTCCTCGGGCAGCAGCTGGTCGACCGCGGGCGCCAGTTCGAGCGCCTGCAGCAGTCGCAACCACGAGCCGAGCTTCGCGTCGCGGCCGTCTTCGATGCGACGCAGCGTCGCGATGCCGAGGCCGGCCTTTTGGGCGAGCGCCTCCTGCGCGAGGCCGAGCTGCTTGCGGATCCGCGCCAGCCGGCGGCCGAGCTCCGCCAGCATCGCCGGGGTCGGACTGAGTGCGTCGATCTTCATGGTGTCACTTGTGATCGATTATCGGCGAATAGTGGCTGAAAGTGATCATGCAGGATCGGTCAGCTCCTGTCACCGCCGAAGGAGCCTATCGATCGTATGTGAGCGAAAATCGGCCGGAAGAGCGAAAAGCGATCTCGCAAGATCGATCCGCGGAGGGTCCGGGCGGGCGCCCGTGTGGGGCGCAACCGCTGCCCCCGGGGCGGCCATTCACCCGTCCGCCAGCCCGTGCTCGCGCAGCAGCCAGGTCCGGAAGGCCTGCAGCGCCGCGGTCTCCTCGCGTCGTTCGGGCACCACCAGCCAGTAAGCCTTGCCGCTGTGCACCCGCGTGGCGGCGAACGCCTCGACGACGCGGCCGGCGGCCAGTTCGTCGTCGGCCACGAACGTCGGCAGCACGGCGACACCGAGGCCCGCGATCGCCGCCTGCAGCACCATCGTGTGGTGTTCGAAGCGCGGGCCGCGGCGGCCGTCGATCCCCGTCACCTGCTTGCCGGCGAGCCAGTCGTCCCAGGCGTGCGGCCGGGTCGAGATCTGCAGCAAGGTGGCGCGCTGCAGGTCGGCGGGCGCCTTCAGCTTCTGCTTCTTCTGGTAGCCGGCGCTGCAGACGACGACGACTTCCTCGTCCATCAGCCGCTCCAGCGTGGCGCCGGGCCAGTGTCCTTCGCCGTAGTGGATCGCCGCATCGAGGTCCTCGGTGGCGAAGTCGAACGCGGCCAGCTTGGTGGTGAACTGCACCTGCACGCCGGGATGCTGCTCGGCGAACGACGGGAAGCGGGGGATCAGCCACCGGGTGCCGTAGGTCGGCAGGATCGCCAGGTGCAGCGTGCCGCCGCCACGGCGCAGCGTGCGCAGCTCCATCGCGGCGCCTTCGAGGCGATCGAACGCGGCGCGCACGTGTTGCAGGTAGTGCTGGCCGGCCGGCGACAGGCGGATGCGCTGCCGTTCGCGGTGGAACAGCTCGATGCCAAGGTGTTCTTCGAGCGCCTGGATCTGGCGGCTGATCGCGCCCTGGGTCAGGTGCAGTTCGCGGGCGGCGCGGGTGATGCTGCCGTGGAACGCGGCGGACTCGAACGCCTGCAGCGCGGTGGTGGAGGGAAGGGAGCGGGCCACTTCATGCGGGATGGTAATCAACTCATGCGAACATGTCGTGGGCCCCCGGCGGCCAGTGGTCGATCCAGATGCTATGTTCCGGCCCATCGACGTCGATCTGCGGCCGATTGGCCGCGGCAGCCCGACGTGCGCGCGCCGCCGGCGCACGGATCAACCATGCAGAATCTTCATGAAACGACCCTCTGGACCCTGCTCGAACAGGCCATCGGCACGGTCCGCACCGTGCGCCTGTTCGAGGTGATGGAGGTGCATGCGAGCCTGCTGCTGCGCACCGGCGGCCGGGTCAGCCGCGGCGAACTGGCGCAGGCGCTGAACATGCTGCTGTTCGAGGACGTCACGCGTCGCGTACCGATGGCGGCCGCCTACGTCGGCGACTCGCTGCGCGCGGGCCGCAAGCTGGTGTTCGACCACGGCGCGCTGCGCACGGTCGCCGCGCCGTGCGGCGCGCTGCCGGCCGGCGAACGCGCGTTCCGCCGTATCCTCGAGCCGCTCGGCTTCGAGTGCCGCGGCGTCTACCCGCTCGACCGGCTCGGCATGACCGGCCGCGCCTACACGCACAAGGACCTGCCGGCCGCGATCGCGCAGTTCTTCGTCAGCGAACTGCACCCCGAGCGCTTCAGCCCCGAGTTCCAGCTCGCGGTGCAGCGGGTGGTCGGCGGCTCGCACGATCCGCTGCCGGCGTGGGCGACGCCGCTGCTGGCGACGCTGCTCTGTGACGGAGCGCTGGCGTTCGCCGACGCGGTGCGGCTGCTGCCGAATCTCGTCGCCTGCTTCGACCGCCAGCACCGCGAGCCGAGCTGGGCCGACTACGAGATCCTGCTGCGCGAGTCCAAGGAGATGGCCTGGATCGCGACCGAAGGCAACGCGTTCAACCACGCCACCGACCGCGTCGCCGACGTCGCCGCCGTGGCCGACGAACAGCGCCGCCGTGGCCGGCCGATCAAGCCCGAGGTCGAGGTGTCGCAGAGCGGCCGCGTGCGGCAGACGGCGTTCCGCGCGGCGA
>JBGARS010000147.1:0-5484 GCA_044230075.1 Planctomycetota bacterium
GGCCGTAGACGGCCATGCCCAGGCCGCGCATGCGCGGCGGGAACGTGTCGACCAGGATCGCCTGCGTCAGCGGCTGCAGGCCGCCGCCGCCGAGCCCTTGCAGCAGCCGGAACAGCACCAGCGATTCGAGGTTCGGCGCCAGACCGCACAAGAGCGAACTGACGGTGAACACCGCGACCGACACCATGTAGTAGTTGCGGCGGCCGAGCGCCGACGACAGGAACGCGGTCGCCGGCAGCACGATCGCGTTCGCGACCAGGTAGCTGGTCAGCACCCAGGTGCTGTCGCTGATGCTGGCGCCGAGGTTGCCGGCGATGTGCGGCAGCGACACGTTGGCGATGCTGGTGTCGAGCACCTCCATGAACGTCGCCAGCGTGGCGACGACGGCGATCAGCCACGGGTTGTGCGGCGCATGGAACGCCTCGTAGCTGTGGCCGGAGCCCGGCGTCGCCTCGGCGTCGCTCATTGCATGTGCACGGTCGGCACCACGGACATGCCGGGACCGAGGTGGTAGACCGCCGGGTCGGGCTGCTGGTCGAACACGATCTTGACCGGCACGCGCTGCACGACCTTGACGTAGTTGCCGGTCGCGTTCTCCGGCGGCAGCAGGCTGAACGCCGCGCCGGAGCCGCGCTGGATGCTGTCGACGTGGCCGTCGACGTCGATGCCGTAGGCGTCGACGTGCACGGTGACGCGCTGGCCCGGCTGCATGTCCGCGAGCTGCGTCTCCTTGAAGTTCGCGATCGTCCAGACTTCCTGGCCGACCACCGCCATCAGGATCTGGCCCGGTTGCACGAATGTGCCCGGCAGCGCGCTCTTCCTGGTCACGCGGCCCCTGGCCGGCGCGACGATGCGCGTGTAGGACAGCTGCAGCTCCGCCTCGTGCAGCACTGCCTCGGCCTGCCGCAGTTCGGCGGTGCGCCGGGCGACGGTCGCCTTGGCGACATCGACGCGCGCACGTTCGGCGATGGCGCTGCCCACGCGCGCATCGGCGACGGCGACGTCGGCCCGTGCCGAGGCGACGCCCTGGCGAGTCGCCTGCAGCGTGGCGTCGGCCGCGGTCTTCTGCGACTCGACGTCCTGCAGGCGTTGCCGCGACACGGCACGTTCGGTGAGCTGCTGGTAGCGAGTGGCCTCGGCGGTGGCGCGCCCGGTCTCGGCGTCGGCCGCCGCCAGCGTGGCCTGCTGCTGCTCGAGTCGGGCTGCGGCAGCGGTGCGTTCTGCCTGCAGTTGTTCGACGGATCGCGCGGTCGTCGCGTCGATCAGCCCGACCTCGACTTCCGCCTCGTGCAGTTGCGCCCGCGCCAGCTCGACCGCGGCCTGCTGCTGTTCGAGGCGGCTCTGGTAGTCGGCGCTCTCGATGACCGCCAATGGCTGGCCCGCCTCGACCGGCTGGTTGTCCTTGACCAGCACCTCGAGCAGGCGACCGGCGACCCTGGTGTTCACCTGGTAGACGTCGGCGCCGACGAACGCATCGTCGGTGGACTCGTGGCCGAGGCTGCTCAGGTACATCCAGACGCCGACGGCGACGAGGGCCAGCAACAGGACCAGCAGCAGCCAACGTCGGTTGCCTCGGGTGGGCGGAGGGGTGGACGTGGGGGATGTCGCGGTCATCGGCGTGTGGGAAGGGGTGCGGTTCGCGGTCAGCTGCCGCCGAGCGCCTTCTGCAGCGCGGCGAACTGGCGCACGACCTCGGTCGCCGCCACAGCCAGCTGGTCGGCGAGGTCGAGCCGGCTCTGCTCGGCGTCGAGCACGGCGAGGAAGTCGTCGATGCCGGCGTCGAAGCGCTGCTGCGCGAATGCGCGCGCGCGCTCGGCGGCGTCGACCGCGGCCACCAGTTCGGTGACCCGACGGCGTTCGTTCTGCAGCGCGTTGGTCGCGTTCTCGACTTCCTCGAAGGCACGCAGCACGGTCTGCTCGAGGTCGGCGCGCGCCTGCTCGATCACCGCCTCACTGCCGGCGATCTGCGCGCCGACACCGCCGCCGGTGAACAGCGGCAAGCGCAGCTGGGGCCCGGCGCGCAGGGCACGGCTCGACCCCTGCAGCAGGTCGCTGGCGTGGTCGGCCTCGAGGCCGAAGAAGCCCGTCAGCGACAGGCGTGGGAAGCGTTCGGCCAGGGCCGCGCCGAGGCGGGCGGTCGCTGCGTGCAGCCGGTGCTCGGCAGCCCGCACGTCGGGCCGCTGCTGCACGAGTTCTGCGGGCAGGCCGATCGCGACCACGTCGGGAACGGGACCGATCTGTGCGGCCTGCGCCAGGTCGGGCGGCAGCTGGTCCGGCGTGCGTCCGAGCAGCACCGCGAGGCGGTTCTTCGCCTCCTGCCACGCGCGATCCTGGGCGGGAATGCGCGAACGTGCGGCAGCCAGCAGGCGTTCGGCGCGCGCGGTGTCGAGGTCGTTGCCGACGCCGCCGGTGGTGCGCGCGGCGGTCAACTGCACGAGTTCTGCGGCGGCGGTCACGCTGGCGTTGGCGACGTTGCGGCGTGCCGTGGCGCCGACCAGGCCGGCATAGGCGGTGACCACCTCGGCAGCCAGCGAGACGCGCACGGCTGCAGCATCCGCCTCGCTGCTGGCGACCTCGGCGCCGCGCGCTTCCTGTTCGCGGGCCAGGCGGCCGAACAGGTCGAGTTCCCAGCTGGCGTCGAAGCCGAGCGTCCAGGTGTCGTAGCTGCGGCCGCGCACCGGACTCGGCGTCGCCTCGGTGGTGCGCACGCGCGAGTAGCTGCCGGTGCCGTCGATCTGCGGCCAGCTCGACGCGTCGGCCACGCCGGCGGCAGCGCGCGCCTGGCGAATGCGCGCCATGGCGCTGCGCAGGTCGAGGTTGTCTTCGAGGCAGCTCGCGACCAGCTCGTCGAGCTGCGGCGAGCTGAGCTGCTGCCACCACGCGGCGCGCGACGGCGCGGCCGTCGGGAAGCTGGCGGCGTCGCTGTTCCACGCCGCGGGCGTGGGCAGCGGCGGGCGTTCGTAGTCTGGGCCGACCGCACACGCGCCCAGCAGCGTCGCCGCCGCCAAGGAGAACGAGCGCGCCGTCACTTGGGGCTTCCCGTGGCAGGTGCTTCGGTGGCGCTCGGCGAGTTCAGCGACTCGACGAACACGTCGACCAGTTGGCCGACCTGCACCGGCAGCGCTGCCGGGTCGAGGGCGTAGAGCACCTGCAGCACGCGCGTGTCGACCAGCTCGCGGCTGTTGCCGGACAGTGAGCGCTTCGGGATCATCAGCGGCTCGACGGCGACGAAGCGCAGCGGTGCCGACAACTTGGGGTTGCCGCGCACGAACGCACGCGCCGGCGCCTCGGGGCGCAGCCGCCAGACGTCCATCTCGTCGATGTCGGCGCGCACGTGCAGCGTCTGCACGGCGCCGAGCACGATCGCCGGATCGGCGCTCGGTCCGGCGGCTGCATACTCGCCTGTGCGCACGTTGACCTGCAGCACCTTGCCGTCGAACGGCGCGAACACCCGCAGCTGCTGCAGGTCGGCTTCGACGCTGGCGACGGCGGCCTTGGCGGCATCGATGCGCGCGCGGGCGATCGCCAGGTCGGGCGCCCAGGCGCCGGCCCGCACGCGCTGCAGTTCGGCCTCGGCGGCGGTCAGGGTCGCCTGTGCGACGGCCACTGCGGATTCGCGGCGGGTCAGTTCCTCGCGGCTGATCGCGCGCGGGTCGGAGATCGCGGTCGCGAGGCGCAGAAGGTCCTGGCTGTCGGCGAGCTGCGCCTGGCGCTGCGCCACGGCGGCGGCCAACGGCGCCAGGTCCTCGGCGCGCGGCATCGCGACCAGACGCGCCAGCTCCTGCTCGGCGCTGGCCAGCTCGGCCTTGCGGATCACCAGCTGCGTCTGCACGTCGCGGTCGTCGACCTGCAGCAGCAGTTCGCCCTTCGTGACCGTGCTGCCGATGTCGTGTGGCAGCGCCGCGACGAGACCGGGCCTGGCGACGCCGAGGCCGACGTTGCGCGTGCTCGCCTCGATGACGCCGGTCGCCGAGACCCGCGCCGGGAACGGGGACGCGGCAGGCGTGGTCAGCCCGGGTGTCGGCCGGGGCGTCTCGTTGCCCTTGTGCACCGACCACGCGGCGAGCGAGATGCCACCCAGTGACAGCACGGGCAGCAGGATCAGGCGGACGATCATCATGGTTGGTTGCTGTGCAGTTTCAGCGTGCGGTCGGCGACCTGCGTGCGCACGCCGGCGACCAGGCCGTCGTCCATGCGCACGATGCGATCGGCGAAGTGGAAGATGCGGGCGTCGTGCGTGACGACGACCAGCGCGCGGTCGCCGCGCAGCGCGATCTCGGCGAACAGGCCCATCACGATCTGGCCGTTGTCGGCGTCGAGCGCGCTGGTCGGTTCGTCGCAGACCACGAACTTCGGTTCGTGCACGAGCGCGCGTGCGATCGCGACGCGCTGCTGCTGGCCGCCCGACAGCTGCGTCGGCCGCACCTTGCGCTTGTCGGCGATGCCGACGCGTTCGAGCTCTGCCTCGGCGGCGGCGATCGCCTGCTTGCGCGAGTGGCCGAGCAGCAGCAGCGGCACGGCGACGTTCTCGGCGGCGGTCAGCGCCGGGATCAGGTTGAACTGCTGGAACACGAAGCCGACGTTCTCGCCGCGCCAGCGCGTGCGCGTCGACTGCCGCAGGTGCTGCGGGTCGACGCCGAGCACCTGGCACTCGCCCTCGGTGCGGTCGAGGATGCCGGCGAGGATCGAGATCAGCGTCGTCTTGCCGCAGCCGCTCGGGCCGACCAGCATCACCAGTTCGCCCCACGGCACCTCGAGCTCGATGCCGCGCAGCGCGTGCACCGCGCTCGTGCCGCGGCCGAACACCTTGCTGACGCCGTGCGTGCGCACCGCGAAGTCCTTCGTCTCAGCCACGGAACACCACCGCCGGCTCGAGCCGGATCACCTTGATCATGCTGACCAGCGACGACAGCGCGCAGATCAGCGCGACCGCCGCGGCGCTGATCGCCGGGATGTGCCAGGTCATGCGGAACGCGAGTTCGGTGCCGCCGGCCTGGATGCCGAACAGCGCCGCGAGGCCGACGCCGAGCCCGTAGCCGATCGCACCGGCGAGCAGCGCCTGCAGCAGCACCATGCGCAGCAGCAGCCAAGTGCTGCCGCCCATGGCCTTCAACGCGCCGAAGTAGCGCAGGTTGTCGAGCGTGAAGTTGTAGAACGTCTGGCCGGCGATCGCTGTGCCGACCAGGAAGCCGAGCAGCACGGCGATGCCGAAGTTGATCGGGATGCCGGTGTTCTTCAGGTAGTAGAAGATCGTGTCCCACTTCATCTGCTCGGCGGTGCGCGCGCGCAGGCTGGTGGTCGCGGTGATGCGGTCGGAGAGCGCAACCGGGTCGATGCCGTCCGCGGCCTTGGCCAGGATCAGCGACATCTGCTTGCGCTCCGGCGGCGCGAACGAGAGCGCGCGCGTGTAGGTCGTGTAGATGACCGGCTGGCTCTGGAACGTGCGCGTGACCTCGCACAGACCGACGACGACGGCGCGGCGGT
>JBGARS010000148.1:0-5046 GCA_044230075.1 Planctomycetota bacterium
GACGTCATCAGCTCCGCCGTGACCAAGGCGCTGCGCGAGCAGCAGGAGGGCCGGCGATGAGCCGCGTCCCGCTCGTCGTCACCGGCGACCCGCGCCCGCTCACCATCGGCGTCGACGAGACGATCCTGCAGGCGGCGATGGCGCAAGGGTGGTCGACATGCAGCGAACACGAAGCGGCGCGCACGACTGCCGCGCAGGCTCTCGCGGCCATGGCGCGCGATGCGCCGCTGCAGTTGCCGTACGACCGCGGCGTGCTCGCTTGCACCGGCATGCGCTGGACCGTCGAGTACCGCGTCGGTGGCGTGGCGACGTCGGTCGGGGTGCCGCTCGACCTCTGGGTCGTGCCGCGTGTGCCCGGCCTCGACCGCCTGAAGCAACTCGCCGCCGACAAGTGACCGCCCGGACACGCCGCGGACCGCCCAGCCCTCACGCCGACTCGCGATCGCCGCCCAGCATGTGGTTCACGATCGTGCGCAGCTGCGTGCGCGTGAACGGCTTCTCCAGGAACGACACGGTCGCCAGCATCCCGCCGCTGTCGCGCAGATCGCTCTCCGCCTGCGCCGACGTGCACAGCACCGGCAGCCCGGGATCCTCGGCGCGGATCCGCTGGATCAGTTCGCTGCCCGACATGCCCGGCATGCGCGAGTCGGTGATCAACAGGTCGATGCGCTCGCGTTGCGCGCGCCACAGCGACAGCGCCTCTTCGCCGCTGGTCGCGACCGCGACCTCGTGCGCATCGAGCTTCAGCATCATCTGCATCAGGTGCGCGATCTCGGGCCGGTCGTCGACGACCAGGATCGAGGCCGGGCCGTCCTTCGTGATCGGCTCGGTGCGCAGCGTGGGCCGCGGCGCGGCGGCGGCGGCGCTGGTGGCGCAGGGCAGGTAGATCGCGAAGGTCGACCCGGAACCCGGTGCACTGCGCACGGCGAGGCTGCCGCCGTGCTGTTTGACGATGCCGTAGACGCTGGCGAGGCCGAGGCCGGAGCCGCGGCCCTTGGTGCTGAAGAACGGCTCGAAGATCCGCGCCTGTGTCGCCGCATCCATGCCGAGGCCGGTGTCGCTGACGACCAGCACCGCGTGCCGGCCGCGCGTCGCATCGGGATGCGCCAGCACGTAGTCGGAGTCGAGGTCGGCGCTGTCGAGCGCGACCGTGATGCGGCCGCGCCCCGGGATCGCATCGCGGGCGTTCAGCACCAGGTTCAGCACGATCTGCTCGACCTGCGTGCGGTCGACCTCCACTGCGGGGACCGGCTTGCGCGTGTCGAGCACCAGCTCGATGCGCTCGTCGAGCGTGCGCTGCAGGATCGTCTCGAGGTCCGCGATCACTTTGGCGAGCTGCACGACTTCGCGCGCGAGCACGGTGCGGCGGCCATACGCCAGCAGCTGCCGCGTGAGACCGGCGGCCGACTCGGCTGCGCGCACCAGGGTCTCGATGTCCTCCGTGTGCGGCCCGTCGTCGCGCGACAACGCGATCTCGCTCTGGCCGAGGATCACGGTCAGCAGGTTGTTGAAGTCGTGGGCGATGCCGGATGCCAAGAGCCCGACGGACTCCATGCGCTGCGCGTGCACCAGCCGTTCTTCGGCCTTGCGCCGCCCGGCCTCGGCCTCCTTGCGCGCGGTCACGTCGATCGACAGCACGCAGATGCCCTGTGGCACCGGATGGATGCGCAGCTCGAAGTAGCCTTTCGAACCATCCGGGAACGTGAACTCGTTCTCCAGCACGTGCGACGACCGTTCGGTCATGCAGGTGCGCATGGTGGCGAAGACCGGTGTCGTCTCGATGCCCGGGTAGCACTCGAGGATCGTGCGACCGACCAGGTTCGCCTTGGTCGATCGGCCATGCTGGGCGGCGACGTCGTTGACGTGCAGGTAGCGCCAGTCCGGACCCAGCACCTGGATGCCTTCCAGGATCGAATCGAGCACTTGGGCCAGTTCGGTTGGGTCGATCACGCGCGTCTCCTCTGCGGCTCGCTCCTCCCCGCGAGGGTGGCGCAAGGTACCCCGAAGGCCGCCAAGGTAGAAGGCCTGGCCCAAGGTCGGTGCCGGCTTCGCGCCGCGGTGGGGCCGACCCGGGCAGGGCACGCGCGCCGACTGCTATCGCGCCCAGAACGCGCCCAGCTCGCGCACGAACGCGAGCGGGTCTTCCATCGGCGACATGTGGCCGCAACCGGGCAGCGTCGAAAGCCGCGCGCCGGGGATCGCGGCGGTCATCGCCCTCGCTTCGGCAGGCGGCGTGATCACGTCGTCGCTGCCGACCACGACCAGGGTCGGGACCGTGATGCCCGCCAGCAGCGGCGACCGATCGGGCCGATCGCGCATGCCGCGCAGGTCGGCGACGATGGTCTCGATCGGCGTGTCTTCGATCATCGTCATCAGCCGCGCCTTCAGGAAGACGCCGTGCACGTCGGTCTCCGCGCGTGGCGCCAGCAGCTTGCCGAGCATCGACGCGCCGATCGCGGTGCGGCCGCGCTCGACGACGGTCCGGATCGCCGCGTCGCGCCCGGCCTTGCCGGCGTCGTCGTCGGAGCGCGCGCGAGTGTCGACCAGCCCAAGCGAGCGCACCAGCGCCGGATGCCGCTGCCACAGCGCCAGCGCCACGTAGCCGCCCATCGACAGGCCGACGATGTCGACCGCGGCGTCGCTGAGCGTGCGGATCACGGCCGACAGGTCGTCGGCGAACAGTTCCATCGTGTGCACGTCGTCGCCGCACCACGGCGAGTCGCCGTGGCCGCGCAGGTCGACCGCGACCAGCGTGCGCCGTTCGGCGAGCGGGCCGTGCAGCACGTCGAGCCACATGCGGTGGTCGAGCGGGTAGCCGTGCACCAGCACCGCGAGCGGGCCGCGGCCGGTGACGTGCACGGCGATCGTGGTCTGCTCGAACGTGACGAAGCGCGTTTCCATGGGCTCACTCCGGGTCGGCGAGGCAGAGCCGCGCCACCGCCTCGACGTGGAAGGTCTGCGGGAACATGTCGTACGCCTCGACCTGTTCGAGCACGTAGCCGCCATCGCACAGCCGGCGCAGGTCGCGCGCCAGCGTCTGCGGATCGCACGACACGTAGACCAGGCGCTTGGCCCGCAGCGCCAGCAGCAGCGGGATCGCCGGTTTGGCGCCGAGCCGCGGCGGATCCATCAGCACGAGGTCGGGCCGTTCCTGGTTGCCCCGCAGGAACTGCTCGGTCGTCGCGCGCAGGTAGCCGACGTTGTCGCAGCCGTTGGTCTTGGCGTTGACGCGGCCGAGAGTCGCCGCGCGCCGTTCGTCTTCGACCGCGACCACGCGGCGGAAGCGCTTGCCGAGCGGCAGCGAGAACAACCCGACACCGGCGTAGAGATCGAACGCCAGCTCACCGCGTTCGTCGCCGATCGCGCCGGCGACCAGTTCACCGACGAGATGCCGGTTGCCCTGGAAGAAGCACTCGGGCTCGATCAGGTAGCGGAATTCGCCGACGACGTGTTCGACCAGATCCTTCTTCATGCCGGGCAGGTCCGGCGCCCACGACGCCCCGTCGGTGCCGCAGGCGCCGTCGATCTGGTACGGCCAGTCCTTGCGCGGCAGTTCGGCGATCGCCGCGCGCACCAAGGCGAGGCCCTGTTCGAGTGCGGGCGCCAGCACCGGGCACTGCTGCACGTCGAGCGTCTCGTGCGTGAACGCGCGGTGGAAGCCGAGCACCGGCGGCTCTGCCGCGTCGACCCCGCCATTGCGCTCGCTGCGCAGCTTGCGTTCCTTGCGGCTCAGCCGGCCGAAGCTGCCGTCGCTGCGTTCGCCCGACGTCGCCTCGAGCTTCATCTGCGTGCGGGCGCGGTAGCCCCACGGCTCGGCGTGGTGCACGACCATCGGCTGCGGCCACGGAAAGCCACCGGTGCGCACCAGCGCGTCGCGCACGAACTCGCCCTTCGCCGCCACCTGGGCCGCGTAGTCGACGTGCTGGAACTGGCAGCCGCCGCACTCGCCGAAGTGCCGGCAGCGCGGCTCCACGCGGTGCGGGCCTGGGGCGAGCACTTCGACCAGCCGGCTGCGCACGAAGTTCTTGCCGTGCTCGGTGACCTCGACGCGCACGCGGTCACCGGGCGCCGCGAACGGCACGAACACCGCGAGCCCCTCGTGGCGGGCGATCGCAAAACCGCCGAAGCCGAGGCGTTCGGCGGTGACTTCGAGTTGTTGGCCGAGTGCGGGCAGTTCCATCGCCGAGCACAGTAGCGTCACGCCGCGCGCGACGCGCGCGTCTGCAGCCAGAGTCCTGCCGCGACGAACACCAGCGCGACGAAGAAGCGATGCCCCGGCAGCGGCGCGCCGAGCGCGGTGCTCAGCGCCGCGGCGACCAACGGCTGCACGTTGATGTAGAGCGCGACCTGCGAGCTGTGCGCGTGCCGCAGCGCCCAGGTGTTCAGCAGGTAGGTCAGCACGGTCGCGAACAGCACCACGTAGAGCGCGAACCAGACCGTCGGCGCCGCCAGCACCGCGTCGACGTCGGCCGCCTCGATCTGCGGCCCGCAGAAGCCGCCGATCATCGCCGTCGCGGCGACGAACATCACCGCGGTCGCCAGCCAAGGGTCCACTTCGCGGCCGAGCCGCCGCATCAGCACGAGGTGCACCGCGAAGGCGATGCCGTTGCCCATCGTCAAGAGGTCGCCCAGCACCGACGCGCCACTCGCGAATACCGGCGCGCCCTCGCCGGCCAGCATCTGGTCGATGCCGAGCAGGTAGAGCACGCCGCCGAGCGCGCAGCCGATCGCCAGCACGCGCAGCTTGCCGAGCCGTTCCTGGCCGGCGCAGACCGCGACCAGCAGCGTCCAGGTCGGGATGCAGGCGTTGACGACCGCGCTGTGCTCCGGCGTCGTGCGCGCCATGCCCTCGGTGAACAGGATCTGGTTCAGCACCACGCCGAAGAACGACGCCAGCAGCAACCCGAGCCAGACCTTGCCGCGCGGCCACGGCCGGCGTGGCCGCAGCGCCAGTGCCAACGACACCATGACCAGCGTCGCCGCGGCGATGCGGAACACCACCCACCCCAGCGGCGGCCCATGCGCGAGGATGGGCGTGGTGAACAC
>JBGARS010000149.1:0-4946 GCA_044230075.1 Planctomycetota bacterium
GCTCGGCTGGCCATGCGTGTCGGTGACCACCCATGCCCTACGACCCCGCCCGCCACGGCCCGCGCCGCATCGTCGTGCCCAACGCCGCGGTACACGCTCGGGGGGCGGGGGCGCCCGCGAGATCACGGCTTCGCCGCGCTCGACACGCGGTTGGATCTCGGACTGCGGATCGTCGAGTAGTCTGTACGTGTTCCACTCGCCGCAGGAGCGACGAGCGCCGCCGCGGCCCTCGCGGCTGACCCCACGGGCTCGACAGACCCATCCTGTGCCGATCATCGAGATCCACACTTCGATCGATGCCCCGGTGGAGCGGGTGTTCGACCTCTGCCGCAGCGTCGACGCCCACGTTGCAACGGCAACCTCCACCGGTGAGCGGCCGGTCGGCGGCGTCACGACCGGCCTGCTGAGCCTCGGCGATCAGGTGACGTGGTCGGCGCGACACCTTGGCCGGCGATGGCAGCTGACCAGTCGGATCACCGCGTTCGATCGCCCGCACCGGTTCCGCGATTCCCTGGTCTCGGGCGTGTTCGAGCGGTTCGACCACGATCACGAGTTCGAGGCCCGCGGCAACACGACGCGAGTACGCGACGTGTTCGACTTCACCAGCCCGTGGGGCTTGCTCGGACGCATCGCGGACGCGCTCGTGGTCACTCGGCACATGCGACAGTTCCTCGAGCGCCGCATGGCGGATCTCAAACGCATCGCCGAGTCCGATGCCTGGTCGCATGACCTGCTGGCCGGCCCACGGGACTCGGCAGCCGACGGTGCGTCGCGCGGTGGCCGCCAACCAGATCCGTCGCACCGCCGATGATGCCCCTGGCGCCCGCGAGTCCCGCAGCCATGGCGGCGCGGTCGCTGCCGATTGCGTGGTGCGTCTTCGGTGTGTTCTGGTTCCTGAACGCCCTGCTCTGGGTGCTCTTCGTCAGCTGGACGCCAGCAGTCCTCGTCGAGAGCATGGCTGGTGAGGAACAGAGCAGCCTGTACTTCTGGCTCTTCCTTGGCCTGGGCGTGGTCTGCAGCGCGACAGCATGTGCGGTCGCGTGGGCGTTCGTGCTGGCAGACCCGACCGGCTACGTTGTGCCGTGCGGTAGAAGCCAGAGCAGCAGGTCGAGTGCCGACGGATGACGAACATCGCTCCCTCGAGGCTGACGGTTCGCGACGGGTTCTCGCGGCTGTTGCTGTGTGGTGTCGCCGGCGCGCTCGTCGGTGCGGTCGTCTGGTTCGCGTGGACAGCGGCCACGCCGCCGGGCGGTGACCCGGCCGGTCTCTACTTGCTCCTCAGCCCCGTCGTCGGCGCATTCTTCGGCCTCTTTGGCGGTGGTGTGCTCGGGTGGCTGTGGCTGGTGGTGGCCGTTGGTCGCGAATCGCGCGATCGTGCCACCGTGCCGCCCGACCCGCCGCCGGAGCCGGCGCGCCGCGCGCCACCCGAGCACGACAGCTGACGCCCTCGCGCGCGACCCAGGCGACCACCATGCCCTACGACCCCGCCAGCCACGGCCCGCGCCGCATCGTCGGGCCGGGTTTCCACGCCGCGGTGCACGATCTCGTGCGCGCCGTGCCGCCCGGCATGGTGGCGACCTACGGCGACCTCGCGACAGCGCTCGGCAATGCACGAGTCGCACGCCACGTCGGCTTCGCGCTCGCCGCCGCGCCCGACGACGGCAGCGTGCCGTGGTGGCGCATCGTTGCCGCCGGTGGCCGCCTTGCGCGCGCGGGCACGGCCGCGGCGAAGCGACAGGCGATGCAGCTGCAGCGGGAAGGCGTCGGCGTTCGCGCCGAGCGGGTGGTGGACTTCGTACGGCGGCGGTGCGCGGTGTCACCGGGTGGGTGACTCTCCGTTGCCGCGCTCGGCGAGCCGTTGCCTCAGTTCGGCGGTTCGTTTGGTGGTCGCGTACTGCTCGACGGTGCGCAGGTGCTGCTCGACGTCGCTGACGGCAAGATCGCGGTCCAGCAGTGCGTTGGCCAGTCGCAGCGAAGCGCACCCGGTGTTGAGGTGCGGGCACCCGTTGACCACAACGGATTCTTGCAGCAGTCGTACGGCGCCATCGGCGTCGCCGCGATCCAGTGCCCTGAGGCCGTCGATGTTCGCGACGTAGTTGGTCGCGCACTCGCAGATGTGTGAGTTTCTCGGCATCGTTCCCCAGCGCGAGCGAAGGGCGTCGTAGCGGCTCCAGTCCTCTCGTTCGACGGCGTGGCGCATGGCATCCTGCAGCGGGTGCGAGTGCCACTCGGCCGGAGTCCGGTCCAGCAGCGCGTCGAGCGCAGCCGGATACCTGGCGTCGTCGAGCGTGCCCAAGGCATCGCAGTACAGTTTGAGAAAGAAGCGATCGTCGCCGAATCCCGGGGCCGCACGTTCCAGCGCGGCGAGGGCACGCTCGACACGGGGCAGGAAGGGCGCATGCCGGCCCGCCGCCGCCATCCAGAAGTGCCCTTCCAGAAGCGCGGCCAGCAGGGGGTCGTCGATCGACCACGCGCCGATGCAGGACTCGATGTCGGTGTCGGTGAGACCAGTGACGAGTTGGCCGTGCACGCTGGTCGCCAGCAACAGCGGGTCATGCCGGGCGAGTTGCATCGTCGCACGTCGCTGCAGTTCCTCCCCGTCCTCCTGTCGGTAGCGGAACGCATGCTCGAAGAAGCGCAGGCACTCGTACGGCGACGCCGTGTTCCCCCGCAGCGACGCCGCATAGCGATCCAGCGCCAGTTCCTGCAATCGCCGGGAGAGCATCGCCGGAGCCTACCCGGGTGGCACGTGGCCGTCACTTCGGTGCGGCCGCGAACGCCGCGCGCACGCGCACCGCGCGCAGCAGCCCGTCGCGCGACTGCAGCACCTTGCGCCGAACGTCGTCGCTGAGTTCGGTCGCGGCCAGATACTCGTCGACGATCGCCAGCGCGGCGGGCGAGCTGTGCGCGTTGACGAAGGCGTCGATCCATGCCGGCATGAAGAAGATGCGCCGGTTCTGCTTCACCCATTCGACCTGCCGCAGCGCCTGCTGCAGGTACGGCAGCGTCAGCTCCTCCTGCCCCGGCCAGTGGAACCACGAAAGGCTGTCCTGGGTCCACTGTTCGGGCGGCGTGTCGAGCTGCAGGTACTGCTGCCAGTACTCGGCCTTCGCCGCGGCGGTCGGGGTCGCGGCGCGCGCCAGGAACAGCTCCTTGCCGACGTCTTCCTTGGCGAACACCTGCTGCAGTCGGGTGATCTCGGCGTCGCCTTCGCCGGCCGCGAGCAGGGCGGCGGCGGCGAGGAAGCGATCCTGCTTGCCGATCGCGGCGGCGGCCATCGCACGGCACATGTTGGCGACCAGCTCCCCGGTGCTGTTGCGCGCCAGGTAGCGGAAGATCGGCATCTGGCGGGCCGGGTCCTGTTCGCGGCCAAGTTGCTGCAGCAGCAGTCCGGTCGCGCGCTCGCGTAGCGGCTGGCTGCGTTCCGGCGGCAGGTA
This sequence comes from Planctomycetota bacterium, assembly GCA_044230075.1. GTDB lineage: Bacteria > Planctomycetota > UBA1135 > UBA1135 > UBA2386 > JAEUHS01. The sequence goes on from JBGARS010000149.1 coordinate 3,438, forward strand.
GCGCTGCAGCGTCGTCGCCAGCAGATCGAGCAGCCAGCCGTGCGTGTCGGCGTCGGTTTCGGTGGCCAGCAGCGCGAGCAGCAGCGTCGCGAACGCGGCGGGATCGAGTTCGGCCTCGCGCACGGCTTCGTGCAGCGCCTGCGTTGCCACCGCGCGCACCAGCGGGTCGCCTTCGTCGGCCAGGTGGGCGAGCAACCAGCTGCGGCTCTGCGCGTCGGGCACGAACTGGCCGTAGGCGACGTCGTGCGGGTTGGCGAGGATCGCGGCCGGCGCGGCCTTGCCGACCAGGTCGCCGATCTCGATGCGTTCCGCGTCGCCGGTGACGTGCAGCGTCTGGCGGCCGCCGGCGAGGTCGAACACCAGCAGCTCCACGTCGAGCGGCCACGTGCCGTCGCTGCCGATCGCATGCTGCGTGACCGCGGCGGCCGTGACGATGCCATTGCTGTCGGTCGTCCACTCGACGCGCACCTGCGGCATCGACGGCGCCAGCAGCCAGCGCTCGGACCAGCGGCCGAGGTCGGCGCGGGCGGCGCCCTCGAGCGCGGCGGCGAGGTCCTGCCAGTCGGCGTTGCCGAACGCGTGCTGTTCGAGGAACCGCTGGAGTCCCTGCTGGAAGACCTTCGCGCCGAGCCGCGCGTGCAGTTCGCGCAGCACCGCCGGCGCCTTGTTGTAGACGATCGCGCCGTAGGCCGACTTCGCGTCGGCGAGATTCTGCAGCTCCTGGAACACCGGCGTCGTGCCCGGCGTGCCGTCGACCTCGTAGGCGCGCGGCTTGACGCGCTGCAGGAAGCGCAGCCACGACTTCCGCTCCGGTTCGAGCGCCTCGAGCGCCTGGAAGCCGAGGAACGTGGCGAAGCCCTCCTTGAGCCAGAGGTCGTCGAACCAGCGCATCGTCACCAGGTTGTCGAACCACTGGTGGCTGAGTTCGTGGTAGACGAGCGTGCTGCGGCGCACGAGCTCGGCGTCGGTCGCCGGGTGGTCGAACAGCAGCGCGGTCTCGCGATAGAAGATCGCGCCCGCGTGCTCCATGCCGCCGTACGGGAAGCCCGGCAGCAGCACCAGGTCGAGCTTGCCGAACGGATAGGGCACGCCGAACTGCGCGGCGAGCCAGCGCAGGCCCTCCGTGTGCATGGTGACGAGCCGTTCGCGATCGAGGTAGGGCACCTGCGACTCGCGCACGAACACCCGCATCGGCTGCGTGCCGTCGAGTCCGGGCAGCTGCGGGTTGCCGCCGTCGACGACGGTGAACGGACCGCACGCGAACGCCATCAGGTAGGTCGGCAGCGGCTGGCTCGGGGCGAACTGCCACAGCGTGCCGATCGCGGCGGGGCCGCCTTCGGCGCGGGTCTCCACCCGCGGGGTGTTGGCGACGGCGGTCCAGTCGCTCGGCAGGTCGAGTTCGACGCGGAAGCGCGCGCGCAGGTCGGGCTGGTCGAAGCACGGGTACAGCCGGTGGGCGTCGGCCGGCACGACCAGTGTGTAGTAGTACTCGCGACCGTCGGCCGAGTC
>JBGARS010000014.1:0-67920 GCA_044230075.1 Planctomycetota bacterium
TGCATCCCGAGGCACTGCGCGCCGCGGTGCTGGCGCCAGCACGCTCGGCGACCAGGAAACGCGCGGCGGCGGCAGCCAGCATCGCCAGCTCGTTCGGCACGGTCGCAGCCTTCTTGTCGATGCGCTCGAGGATGCCGGTGTCGTAGTCGCCGCTCTGGAACTCGGCGCTCTGCAGCGTGCGCAGTGCGACCGGCAACGACGTCTGCACGCCGACGATGCGCAGCTCGCGCAGCGCGCGCATGCAGCGTTCGATCGCCTGCGCGCGGTCGGCGCCGTGCACGACCAGCTTGGCGAGCATGCTGTCGTAGAACGGCGTCACCTCCATACCGCGGTAGAGCGCGCTGTCGAGCCGCACGCCGGGGCCGCCGGGCAGGCTCATGCGGGCGATGCGACCGAGCGACGGGAAGTAGCTGTTCGGATCCTCGGCGTTGACGCGCACCTCGATCGCGTGGCCCTGCGGCACGGCGACCGGGGCGACCTTCTCACCCCGGCCGACGCGGATCTGCTCCCGCACGAGGTCGACCCCGAACCGCATCTCGGTGATCGGGTGCTCGACCTGCAGGCGCGTATTCATCTCCAGGAAGTAGAACTTGCCTGCCGAGAACAGGAACTCGACGGTGCCGGCGCCGACGTAGCCGACCGCACGCGCGAGGTCGCAGGCCGCCTTGCCCATCTGCTCGCGGATCGCGGGAGTGATCGCCACGCACGGCGACTCCTCGACCAGCTTCTGGTGGCGACGCTGCACCGAGCACTCGCGTTCGCCGTAGGAGACGGCGTTGCCGTGCTTGTCGGCCATGATCTGGATCTCGACGTGGCGCGGCCGGGTGACGAACTTCTCCAGGTAGACGCGGTCGTCGCCGAACGCGCCCTTCGCCTCTGCGCGCGCCATGTGGAACGCCTCCAGCAGGCCCTTCTCCTCGCGCACGATGCGGATGCCCTTGCCACCGCCGCCGGCCGCCGCCTTCAGCATCACCGGGTAGCCGACCTGTTTCGCCGCCGCGACGAGCCCCGACTCGTCGGTGTCCTCCTGCAGGCCGGGCACCAACGGCACGCCGGCTTTCAGCGCGATGCGGCGCGCTTCGACCTTGTCGCCCATCTGCGCGATCGCGTTGGGCGGCGGGCCGAGGAACTCGATGTCCGCGTCGAGGCAGGCCTGTGCCGCGTCCTCGTTCTCGCTGAGGAAGCCGTAGCCCGGATGCAGTGCGTCACAGCCGGTCGCCTTCGCCGCCGCCAGCACCTTGCCGACGTCCAGGTAGCTCTCGGACGGCTTGCTGCCGCCGAGGTGCACGGCCCGATTGGCGCGGCGCACGTGCAGCGCCGTGCGATCGGCGTCGCTGTAGACGGCGACCGTTTCGATGCCCATCTCCTGGGCGGTGCGGATCACGCGCAGAGCGATCTCGCCGCGGTTGGCCACGAGGATGCGTCGGATGGGCGGCATGCGGGCGCACAGGCTAGCGAGAATCCGGCCGCGATGCACCCGCAGCACCCGCGGATGCGGCGATCGGGGCGAACCGGTTTCGCTGGAAGGCACCGCGGCGAGGCCTACCCTGCTGCCTGCCATGCACAGTGACCCGAACGAAGACCTGTCGCCGCTCGCCCGGATGATCCGTTCGGAGGTCTTCCCCGGCCTGTTGCTGGTCGCGTGTGCGATGCTGGCGATCGCGGTCGCGAACTCGCCGTGGGCAGACGGCTGGAATCACTTCTGGCACCAGGAATTCGCCCTCCGGCTCGGCGACCAGTCGATCGCCAAGTCCGTCGCACACTGGATCAACGACGGGCTGATGGTGCTGTTCTTCTTCTTCGTCGGCCTCGAGATCAAGGACGAGATCCTCGACGGCCAACTGCAGACGGTCCGGCAGGCCGCGCTGCCGGTCGCGGCGGCGCTCGGCGGCATGCTGGTGCCGGCCGCGGTCTACGCCGTCACCATCTGGCTGCACGGCGCGCCGGAGGCGAGCGATGGCTGGGGCATCCCGATGGCGACCGACATCGCCTTCGCGCTCGGCGTGCTGGCGTTGCTCGGCAAGCGCGTACCGGCCGGCCTCAAGGTCTTCCTCGCGTCCCTGGCGATCGCCGACGACCTCGGCGCGGTGCTGGTGATCGCGATGTTCTACACCGACCAGATCTCCTGGCAGTATCTCGGCTTCGGCGGCCTCGTGCTCGTGCTGTCGTTCGTCAGCAACCGCCTGGGCGTGCGTCGGACGTGGCCGTACGTCGTCTACGGCCTCGTCTTGTGGGTGACGTTCCTGCAGTCTGGCGTGCACGCGACGATCGCCGGCGTCGCGCTGGCACTGACCATTCCCGCACGCCGCGGACTCGACGAGAAGGAGTTCAGCAACCGCGGGCGCACGCTGCTCGCCGAGTTCGACCGCCTCGCGCACCCCGACCCGCTGACGCATCCCGACCAGCTGGCGCTGGTGCACAAGCTACAACAACACGCGACCGACGTGCAGGCGCCGCTGCAGCGCATGGAGCACGGCCTGCACCCGCTGGTGGCGCACTTCATCCTGCCCGTGTTCGCGCTCGCGAACGCCGGTGTCGACCTGCAGGGCCTCGGCAATGCCACGTCGCACCCGGCGGCGCACGGTGTGTTCTTCGGCCTGCTGATCGGCAAGCCGCTCGGCATCTTCCTGATGACGCTGCTCGCCGCGCGCGTGCTGCGCGCGCCGCTGCCGGACCGCGTCACCTGGCACCACGTGCACGGTGTCGCCTGGATCGCGGGCATCGGCTTCACGATGTCGCTGTTCATCGACAGCCTCGCGTTCGCCGGCCAACCGAGCGAATTCGAAGCCAGCAAGATCGCAATCCTGCTCGCGTCGCTGCTGGCCGGCGCCATCGGGTTCATCCTGCTGCGCCTCGCGCCGAACCGGCCCGAGACGACCGGCGAAGGGACCGGCGCATGACCGCCCGCCTGCGCGTCCTGGTCGCCGGCTGCGGCAACATGGGCACGTCGCACGCGCGCGCCTATCGCACCCTGGCCGAGGACTTCGAACTCGTCGGGCTGGTCAGCCGCCAGCCCGCGTCGCGCGAGCGGCTGTCAGCCGAACTCGGCGGGCTGCCGACGTTCGCCGACTTCGAGGCTGCCTACGCGGCGACGCGCCCGGACGTGGTGTCGATCAACACGTATCCCGACACGCATGCCGCGATCGCGCGCACGGCGCTGCTGGGCGGTTCGCATGTGTTCGTCGAGAAGCCGCTCGCCGAGACCGTCGAGGAAGCCGAGGCGATCGTCGCGCTGGCGCATGAGCGCGAGCGCAAGGTGTTGGTCGGCTATGTGCTGCGCGTGCATCCGGCGTGGCAACGCTTCGTCGAGGTCGCGCGCACGCTCGGCAAGCCGCTGGTGATGCGCATGAACCTGAATCAGCAGAGCCGCGGCGCGGCGTGGCAGACGCACAAGGCCCTGATGGACTCGATGTCGCCGATCGTCGACTGCGGCGTGCACTACGTCGACGCGATGTGCCGCATGACGCAGAGCAAGCCGGTGCGCGTCAGCGCGATCCGGGCGCGCCTGTGCGACGAGCTGAAACCCGGCATGTACAACTACGGCCAGCTGCAGGTGACGTTCGCCGATGGCTCGGTCGGCTGGTACGAGGCCGGCTGGGGCCCGATGATGAGCGAGGTCGCCTACTTCGTGAAGGACGTCGTCGGGCCGAAGGGCTCGGTATCGATCGTCGACAAGACCGGCGAACGCACCACCGGCAGCGCCGACGTCGACTCGCACAGCAAGACCGGTGGCCTGCTGCTGCACCACGGTGCGCTCGACGCAGGCGGCGAGTTCGTGCGGAAGGACGAGTGGCTCGACACGACCGACGAACCCGACCACGACGGCCTCTGCCTGCGCGAACAGCAGAGCCTGCTGCACGCGATCCGCACCGACGAGGACCTCGGCGAACACCTCGCCGAGGCCGTCAACAGCCTGCGCATCGTGCTCGCCGCCGACCGCGCCGCGCGCGAGGGCCGCACCGTCGAACTCGACTGACGATTTCTGGGCAACGAAGCGCGTCGCCGGAGCGACGAGCGACAGCGCCCGCCCCGCCTACTTCGCAGCGGCTCGCAGGCGCGCGAACGTCAGCGGCCGATCGCGGCCTCGGTTGCAACCGGGCTGCGTCATGCCGGTCAAGAGCCCTGTCGCGGCCAGGATCCGGGCCGACCAACGCGGCGGCGGTGTTCGCCAGGAAGACCCCGGGCCGTCCACTGGCCCTAGGTCAGTGCATCGCAGGGTGCTGAACCTGTGCCCGCGCCCCCTCGTTCTCGGCCGATGCCCTCTCTCCGCCTGCCTGGTGTCGGCGCGACAAGACTGTGCGTCCTGCTCGCGATGGCAGCGTGCACCCGATCCTCGCCACACGACCCGGAGGTGGTGCGCCTCGTCGAGGCGATCACGCAGGGAGAGAAGTGCATCGAGTGGTCCGACGACGCCATCGTCGCCCCCGCGCCGTTGGCCGACCTGATCCGGCTCGGGCCCGCGGCCGTCCCGACGCTGCTGGACATGCTGCAGACCCCTGCCGACGGCTGGACACGGGCCATGCTGTTCGAGGCGATCGGTCACATCGGCGATCCACGGGCGCGCGAACCGCTCGAGCGCCTGCTGGCACGGCCCACGCGCGAGATCCCTGACGGTGCGCTGCCGGCGCTGGTGCGGCTCGGACAGCCCCAGTCGATCCCGGCGCTGCGCGCGCTGCTGGCGCGGCCGGATCGCGGCGGCTTCGGCCACGCGGAACTGCTCGGTGCGTTGCTGAGCGTCGGCGACGACAGCGTGGTCGAGCCACTGATCGACCTGGCGCTGCGGGTCGCAGACGAGCGCTTCGACGCCGTGCACGCCCTGGCGCACCACGCGTCGTTGCGGCAGGCGCTCGGCATGCAGGAAGCGCCCGAGTTCGTGCTGGAAGACGATCTGTTCCTGCGCGCGGCCAAGGAGTGGTCGCTCGAACAGCGGGGGGAACCGTCGCCGTGGAAGCCGCACCCCGGCTTCAACTTCCAGGAACCGTTCGCCGCCGAGAAGCAGCAGGCCTTCGAGCTGGTTGCAGGCACACGCCGCGTCGGCGAAGGCGGCTTGCGCTGCCTGCCGGTGGATGTCGCGTGTGCCGACACAGCGCCGTCCGAGCCGCTCGCCGTGCTGTTCGGTTGGGGCCACGCGCAGAGCCTGTATCTCGACGTCTGGCAACCGCACGGCGCGACCGTTCGCCTGCACCGGTTCTCGACTGTGCTCGCCGCGAGGCGTTCCGAGTTCGACGGGGACGACATGCAACCGGGACACAAGGTCGCCGAAGTGCCGATCCACGCACTGCAGCGCATGCTCGCCGGCGCGCAGGCGGCGCTGTCGACCCGGGTGGTGAGCTGGTGGTGGGGGCCCGACGGGTCGGGCTGGATGAGTTCCTCCAACTTCGCCGTCGCGCTCGTCGGCACGAACCTCTGCGAGGCGACGCCCGGCTTCTGCGGTTACGAGTCGTCGACCGGCCTACCCGCCTACGCGACCCTGGCCGCAGCGCGCGACTGGCACCGTCGCGTCGCCGGCGACTGCGATCTCCGTCCTGCGATCGACACCGACGACGACCGGCGGCTCTTCGCGGACTTCTGGCAACGCAGCCGCGAACGTTGGAACGACGAAGCGTGGTGGTTCGTGCGCGAGCGCATGGTGGCGATGGCTGGGGCCTTCGGCGATGCGTCGCTGGTGCCGGGCCTGCTCGACTACCTGCAACCTCGCTTCGCCGAAGGTCCGCACAGCATGAGTCGCACGGCGGCCCACGCGTGCAGCTCGCTCGCATCCCTCACGGGCACCGACCTGCGCTTCGACGCCACGGGCTCACCGCGCCCGGTACCCGCCGTGGCAAGGGACTACCTGGACCTCCTCGACAAGAAGTGAGACCGGGCCGATCTCGCCATGGCACCTGGTCCAGTAGCGAGCGCTCGCCGCACCGCCACGGCTACACTCTGCGACCTGCTCAACGGCGAGCTTCGAACATGACCCGCGAATTCCTGCGCACCATGCTGACGCCTGCGGTGCTCGCCGCGCAGCAGCACTACTACGGCAAGACCTACAAGGCATCGCAGCCGGCGCCGGCACCCGACGAGCTCGGCTCCGACGAGATCGAGTTCGTGCAGCAGCGCGACTCGTTCTACCTAGCCTCCGTCACCGAGGACGGCTGGCCCTACATGCAGCATCGCGGCGGCCCCCGCGGCTTCTTGCGCGCAGTGTCGCCGCGGCAACTGGTGTTCGCCGACTATGGCGGCAACCGGCAACTGATCACCGTCGGCAGCCTGCAGCGGCAGCCGCGGGTGTGCCTTTTCCTGATGGACTATCCCGCGCGGACCAGGCTCAAGATCCTCGGTACAGCCACCGCGCTCGACGCTCGCGATGTACCGGCGGAAGTCAGCGCCAGCGCCCCACCGACGGGCCACGCAGCCACTCCGGAACGCATCGTGCGAATCGACGTGCAAGCGTTCGACTGGAACTGCCCGAAGTTCATCACGCCGCGCTTCACGGCCGACGAGGTCGAGACCGCGGTCGCACGACTGCAGGCGCGGATCCGGGAACTCGAAGCGGAGCTGGCGCAGCGACCATCCTGACGACGGCCGCCGCAACCGCCGCACGCAGCCATCACAACGGGATGTTGCCGTGCTTCCTGGGCGGGTTGCTGTCGCGTTTGCTTCTCAGCAGCTCCAGCGCCTGGATCAGCATCGGCCGCGTGCGGTGCGGCTCGATCACGTCGTCGACGTAGCCGTGCGCGGCGGCCTGGTAGGGGTTGGCGAACTTCGCCTTGTAGTCGGCGACCAATCGCTTCTCCTCGGCCTTCGGATCCTTGGCGGCCTGGATCTCGCGGCGGAACACGATCTTCGCGGCGCCCTCGGCGCCCATGACCGCGATCTCGGCGCTCGGCCAGGCGAGGTTCAGGTCGCTGCGGATGTGCTTGCTGTTCATCACGTCGTAGGCGCCGCCATAGGCCTTGCGGGTGATGACGGTGATCTTCGGCACGGTGGCTTCGCAGTACGCGTACAGCAGCTTGGCGCCGTGCGTGATGATGCCGCCCCACTCCTGATCCTTGCCGGGCAGGAAGCCGGGCACGTCCTCGAACGTGATCACCGGGATGTTGAACGCGTCGCAGAAGCGGATGAAGCGCGCGCCCTTCAGGCTCGCCTTGATGTCGAGCACGCCGGCCAGGTGGTTCGGCTGGTTGCCGACGATGCCGATGCTGCGGCCGCCGATGCGCGCGAAGCCGACGATCATGTTCTTGGCGAAGCGCGCGTGCACCTCGAAGAACTTGCCCTGGTCGACGATCTTCTTGACGACCTGGCGCATGTCGTACGGCTGGTCGCTCGACGGTGGCACGATCGTGTCGAGCGACTCGTCCATGCGGTTGGGGTCGTCGTCGCTCGCCTGGTACGGCGGGTCCTCGCCGTTGTTCAGCGGCAGGTACGACAGCAGTTCGCGGATCTGCACCAGGCAGGTGGCGTCGTCCGGCGCCGTCAGATGGGCCACACCCGACACCTCGCTGTGCACACGCGCGCCGCCGAGCTCTTCGCTGGTCGTATCCTCGTGCGTGACCGTCTTCACCACGTCGGGGCCCGTGATGTGCATGAAGCTGGTGCCTTCGACCATCAGGATGAAGTCCGTGATCGCCGGCGAGTAGACCGCGCCGCCCGCGCACGGGCCCATGATCGCGCTGATCTGCGGCACGACGCCGCTGGCGAGCGTGTTGCGCAGGAAGATGTCGGCGTAGCCGCCCAGCGACACGACGCCCTCCTGGATGCGCGCGCCGCCGGAGTCGGACAGACCGATCATCGGCACGCCCATCTTCACGGCCATGTCCATGACCTTGCAGATCTTGGCGGCGTGCGTCTCGGACAGGCTGCCGCCGAACACCGTGAAATCCTGCGCGTACAGGAACACCGGCCTGCCGTCGATGCGCGCGCTGCCGGTCACGACGCCGTCGCCGAGCACGAGGTTCTTCTCCGAGTCCATGCCGAAGTCGCGACAGCGATGGGTCACGAACCGGTCGATCTCGACGAAGGTGCCGGGGTCCACGAGCAGGTCGATGCGCTCGCGCGCGGTCAGCTTGCCCTTCTGGTGCTGCGCCTCGATGCGTTCGGCGCCGCCGCCGAGCAGCGAACGCTCCCGCATCTCTTCCAGCTTCTGCAACGGATCAATCATGGTGTGGGTCCTCGACCAGCTCGGCGAGCACGCCGCCGAGGTACTTCGGGTGCACGAACGCGACCTGCCAGTCGTGCGCGCCGCGGTTGGGCGTCTGGTTCAGCATCGGGGCGCCTGCTGCGGCCAACGCGTCGATCTTCTGCTGGCAATCGGCGACCTGGAACGCGAGGTGATGGATGCCGGGCCCCCGCTTGTCGAGGAACCGGCCCACGGGCGATTCCGGCGACAGCGGCTCGAGCAGTTCGATGCGCGTGGTCCCGGCCATCAACACGGCGACCCGGACCCCTTCCTGCGGCACCTCGTCGACCGACTTCAGGGTCAGACCGAAACCATCGGTCCAGCGGGGCAGGGACTCGGCGATCGAACGGACGGCGATGCCGATGTGGTGCAGGCCCTCGATGGGCGGTTTCGATGACATTCGGACGGTGTGGTGGCGCGGAGTTCGGGCCGGCATGCTAGCGGCGACGCGGCCGTGCCGCAGCACCCAGCAGGCCGAACCCGCAGACGAACTCGTGCCCGAACTGCCCGAAGTCGAGACCGTGCGCACCGGCGCTGAACCACTGCTGTGCGGCCGGCGGCTCGCCGCGGTCGAACTGCGGCGCGACGACCTGCGCTGGCCGATCCCGGTCGCCGCCGTGCATGCGCTGGTCGGCCGCCGCTGCACCGGGGTCGCCCGGCGTTCGAAGTACCTGTTGGTGCACTTCGACGGCGATCGTGCGCCCGTCGCACTGGTGCATCTCGGCATGACCGGACGCTTCCTGGTGGAACCGACGACCCGCACGCGAGCCCGGCCCGAGTACCGGCTGCACGAACACTGGCGCATGGACTTCGGCGACCGGCTGGTGCGCTTCGTCGATCCGCGCCGCTTCGGCGCGCTCGACTGCACCGACGCGGCGCACGCCGGCGCGCACCGGCTGCTGCGCGACCTCGGACAGGAGCCGCTGCAGCCCGGGTTCGACGGCGCGTTCCTGCACCGCGCCACACGGCGGCGCAAGGCGTCGATCAAGGCGCTGCTGATGGACGCGCGCGTGCTGGTCGGCGTCGGCAACATCTACGCCAGCGAGGCGTGCTGGCGCGCCGGCGTGCGCCCGCGGCGCGCGGCGGGCTCGCTGTTGCGCCGCGAATGCGACGCGCTCGCCTGTGCGGTGCAGGCCGTGTTGGCCGCGGCGATCGCCGCCGGCGGCACGTCGTTCCGCGACTATGTCGGCGTCGGCGAGGACGCGGGCTTCTTCGCCCGCGAGCTGGCCGTCTACGAACGTGCCGGCGAGCCCTGTCGGCGCTGCGGCGGCACCGTGCGCCGCACGGTCGACGGCGCGCGCAGCACCTACTGGTGCGCGGGCTGCCAGCGCTGATCGCCGACGATCAGGCCTCGAAGCGGATGATCCACAGCAGCCGGACCTCGGTCTCGGTCGGCGACGACTCGACGTGGAGCAGGCCGAGCAGTGCGTTCCAAACGTTGCGTGTCTTCACCAGGCGCGACGAGGTGTCGGCGACGTAGTGGTTGCGGTTGTTCATCAGCAGCCCGAACGGGCCCACGCGCCAGCTGTCTTGGTAGACGCCGTTCGAGAGCCCGAACACGAACGGGATCCACACGTTCGCCTCGCCGCTGTAGTCGGCGAGCTCGATCTCGGCTTCATGCGCGTACTCCGGCCCGCGGCGCACACTCCAGTGCATCGAAGCACCGTCGGAGCCCTGTTCCTGGATGCGACGCAACAACTCGGCGACCGGCGGTACCGGTGCGCCGTCGACCTGCTCGATGACATCGCCACCGCGCACGCCGGCCAGCCACGCCGGCGAACCCACTTCGACGCTGGTGACGATCACCGCGTTGCACGGGTGCCCGAAGATCTTCTCGCACCAGACCGCCGGGATGCCGCGCAGGCCGACGCCGGCGAAGGGACGCTGGCCGGACGGCGGCGCGTGTTCCAGCTCGATGTCCTGCGAGTCGTTCACCTTCTCGCGCATGCGCTTGGTGACGAGATCGAGGTCGAGTTCGGCCTGCCCACGTAGCACCTTCGCCACCACGACGTTGTCGGGCACCAGCGACAACTCGATGTCGGCGACCTGCGCCAGGTAGACCGTCGGCTTGCCGTCGAGCGACAGCAGCACGTCGCCCGCCAGCACGCCGGCTTGCCCGGCGCTGGACTTCGGGTAGACGCCCTGCACCAGCAGTCCGGAGAACGCCTGCACGCCGCGATGGGCAGCGGCCTGACCGTCGAGTTCGAGCAACTGCAGGCCGAGGAACGGGCGGTCGCGTTCGTACTCGCTGACGACGCGCAATGACGCGTCGCCGACCGACGAGCGCACGTTGAGCTGGTAGCTCTCGCGCAAGCCGCCGTCGCCGTCGCGGGTCGCCAGCACGTAGTCGTCGCTGCCGACGAAGTACTGGCCGGTGTAGGTCGTGCAGGCGGGCAGCAGGAACGGGACGGTGAGCGCTGTGGCGAGCAGGGTCTTCATGGGGAACGGAGGCACGTGCGGCGGCAAAAGGCGCGTCGAGCGCAGCGGACCCGCACTACGTGGCGCCATCGGGAGATTCTCATCGCGGCGCGGCACAGCGCCAGGGTGTTCAGGCCGCGGGGACCGGCGGCGGCGAGTTGCGCAGTGCCCGCCAGACGAACCACCCACAGACCAGGAAGCCGATGCCGAAGGCGAGGTCGAGCCAGTCCGCCAGTTGCTCGGCGCCGCGGCCGCGGCCGCGCACCTGGGTGTCGAAGCGTTGCCACCAATGCCTTGCCAGTTCGGGCTGCAGGCTCACCGGCCTCGGTTCGACCACGGTCAGGCCAACCGCCGCGGCGAGCGCGCGCAACCGTTCCGGCTCCTGCAGGTCCGCAGCCAGCCGTCGCGCGCGTTCGCCACCGCCGGCCGCAACGGCGATGCCGCGCCAGGCGACGCCAGGCACCGCGGCCACGCGCAGGGGCACGGCGTGGCGGTCGACCACGTCGTGAAACCAACGCCGCGGTCCGATTGCCGCCGCCAGTCGACCGGCAGCCAGATCGCGGGCCACGGCGGCCGGGTCGTCGTAGAGGCGGCCGGCGCGCGCGTCGAGCGTCGTCCACAGGGCGATGCCGGCGTCCTCGCCATCGCCGCGCAGGAGGCGCTGCTGCATCGCCGCCAGCCACATCCCGCCGTCGACCTCGGGGCCGACGAGCCCGAGCCGGTCGTGCAGGGCGGGCGCCATCGCGATCGCCTCCCACGTCGGCAGAACGCCGTCGTCGGGCACCGCGCCGGGCTCGGCAACCAGCACCAGCTCGTCGCGGAACGGCATCGCCAGCACCTGCACACCGGCGGCGACCGCACGCGCGAGCGCCCATTCGTCCCACAGCAGCCACACGCGTGGATCCGCAGGCACGGGAACACGGATCGTCGTTGCGGTCTCGACGACGACGCCATCGCCATACAACGCCGCGAGCAGGTCGCCCAAGCGCGCCGGCATCGACGCCGGCACGACGACGGCCACTGCCGGCGTCGCCACCGCGTCCTGCTGGCCGCTGAGCGAGGCAGCGCCCACGAGGGCAACGGCGCAGCCCGTTCGCCAGCTCGCCGTCATCGGCGAGTCTCCCGCACGCCGAACCGGATCACGGCGTAGGACACGAACTGGCAGCCGGCCGCCAGGATCAGGACGCCGCGGAATCCGAGTTCCACCGTCACCGGCGCCGCGGCGACGGCGAACAGGGCGACACCGAGCTGCATCGCGCAGCCGCGCAGGCCCATCACGGCGGCGAGCCGATCGGCGGGCACGAGGTTCGAGACCAGCGCCTGCAGCGGCCCGGTGCGCGCCGCCGCCGTGGCCGCCAGCACCACCGCGATGCCGATCAGCAGCTCCGGCCGCGGCATCTGCGCCAGCAAGGCGAAACAGGCCACCAGCACGACCGACGTGATCAGTACGAAGTTGCGCTTGCCGACGCGATCGCTGACCCGGCCGAACAGCGCGCTGCCGAGCACCGACACGAGGCCGAGGCCCACCCAGACCAGCATCTGGTCCTCCTTCTTCACCAGGCCGCTCTCGTCGAGCCAGGTGGTCGCGAGCTGCACGGTGGTGAAGAACGAGCCGACGTGCAGCAGCGTCGCCAGCAGCACTGCGGCCACGCCCGGTTGCGCGAGGGCCGACAAGCCGACGCCCCGGCGTTCGATCGGCGGCGACTTCGGCACCGCACGCAGCGCCCACCAGCAGCCGAGTGCACCGACGCCGGCCTGCACGACGAAGATCGCCGACCAGTAGCCGCTGCGCGCCAGCAGCACCGTCAGCGGCATGCCGATCGGAATCGCCAGGAACATCGCCGCCGTGAAGCGCCCCATCGAGCTGCCGAGGCGCGCGTACGGCGACACTTCGGCCACCAGCGCCGATGCCGACGCGTAGGCGACGCCGACGGCGAGGCCGGACACGAGCCGCAGCGCGAGGAACGGCCAGAACGCCGTCGCCAGCGGATGCAGCAGGCTGCTGACGACGAACAACGACAGGCCGCCGACCAGCGCGCCGCGGCGCCCATGCCGCGCGGCGACCGGACCGACGAGCAGCGCGCCGAATGCCGAGCCGAGTGCGGCCGCGGCCAGCAGGAACTGCTCGCCGCCTTCGACCAGCGCCAGTTCCTGGCGCAGGAACGGGAGCAGGGCGCCGAGCACGTTCGTGTTCAGGTTCAGCGCGAACGCCGCCAGCGCCAATGCGGCGATCGCGAGCCGTTCCTGCGCGCGCGGCAATGTCGTCGGGCCGGCCGGTCGAACATCAGTGGCGGTCAAGGGCCGGCATCATGGGTCGATGCGGGTCGACATGCATGCGTTTCCTCCGCGACACCGGGGCACACGCTCGCACGCAGCGCCGCGCGCAGGGTAGAGTCCCCCGCCCGTGTCTCGCCTGTCGAAAGAACCCCACTCGTGAAGATCGCGATCCTCGGCGGCGGCATCTCCGGTGTCGCGCTCGCCCGCATGCTGGCTGCGGATGGCCATCGCGCCATCGTGCTGGAGAAGGCCGAGCGCCCCGGCGGACTGTGCAAGAGCCGCCGCTACGGCGAGTTCACCTTCGACGAGGCCGGTGGCCACATCCTGTTCTCGAAGGACCAGCGCGTGCTCGACTGGCAGCTCGCGCGCTGCGGCGGCGAAGCCGGCACCGTGCGCACGGTGCGCAACACCAAGATCCGTTGGCACGACCGCTGGGTGCCCTACCCGTTCGAGAACGGCGTCGGCCACCTGACCAAGCAGGCGATCGTCGAGTGCATGGCCGGCTACGTCGAAGCCTACGTCGGCCGCCGCACCGGCCAGCCGTGCCCGGCGAACTTCGGCGACTGGATCCAGTGGCGCATGGGCGACGGCTTCGCGCGCCACTTCATGGTTCCGTACAACGAGAAGATCTGGAAGTGCGACCTGCGCACGATGGCCAGCGACTGGGTCGCGGGCCGCGTGCCCGAAGCGCCGATCGGGGACATCCTGAAGTCGGCCGTGGGCCTGGACACCGAGGGCTACGCGCACCAGTCCGTGTTCTGGTTCCCGAAGCACGGCGGCTTCGAGGCGATGGTGCGCGGCACCGTCGACGGCGGCGGCTTCGAGCTGCAGTGCGGCGTCACCGTCACGCGGGTCGAGCGGCGCGGCGAGTCGTTCGCGGTCGACGGTGAGCAGTTCGATCTCGTCGTCAACACGGTGCCGCTGCCGCAGATCGAACCGATGTTCGCCGACATCCCCGACGAGGTGCGCCACGACATCCGCGCACTGCGGCCGATCTCGCTGGTCAACCTGATGATCGGCGTGAAGCTCGACGAGCCGCTGCCGCCGTTGAGCTGGATCTACCTGCCGTTCGCGGACCAGGGGCCGACCAACCGCGTCACCTACTTCAGCAACTACTCGCCGCACAATGCACCGGCCGGCCACGGCTCGTTCCTGGCCGAGGTCACGCATCGCGGCGAACTGCGCCCCGATGCCGCCTGGCTGCGCGACGTCACCGAGGCGCTCGGGCGCGCCGGCATCCTGAAGCCGGAGCACGTCGTGCTGACCGAGTGGTGCAACAACGAGTACGCCTACATCCACCAGGATCTCGAGTTCGCGCACCGCATCTCGCGCGTGCGCGACTGGTTCGATCGCAGCGGCTACCTCACCTTCGGGCGCTTCGGCCGCTACGAGTACCACAACAGCGACCAGTGCATCGGCCGGGCGATGCAGGTGCATGCGCACATCCGCACCCTGGCTGTGACCGGCAGCCGAGCCCCGCTGCAACTGGCCTGAGTCGGCGAATTTTTGCCCCGCGACGGAACCCCGCGGCAGACAGCGATCGTCTGAACGAACGTTCCGCAGGGACCATGCCCCTTGCGGAGCTCTTTCCTGTCCCCAGGGCCACCGCCGCGAGCACTCGGACGCCGAGACGGCACCGCGAATCAGAGGGGTCTGTTCTAGGGCGAAAGCCCTTGGTGTCGTCGACCAGACAGCGAGTTGGTCGACACGTCTCGCCGCTCGCGCGTGGTCCTGGGGACAGGACTCGTTTCTTCTGGCCACGCATGTCTCTCCTGTCCGTGGCCAGGAGAACCGAGTTTCCCCGACCGCCCGCGGCCTGCCATGCCGCCGGCGCCGGTCCGGAGGAAGCCGATCGCGCCGGACGTCGGCGTCGCAATGCCTTCGCAGCACGCAAGCAAGGGCCGCTGTTACCGCCGACTCCACGTGGCTAGTAGCGGGTCGCCGGCGCACCACCACAGCAACCCGCCGGCAGGGCCGATGTCGCATGGCCCTTCCCTTCTGCGACGGCCTCTGCTCAGATACGCCCAACCGAAGTCCACCACGCTTCGGGCGCAAGCTGGGGCTCACCACCGATACGAACGTCCGAACGCGGCCCGACGCGCCTGGTCAGCACGTCGCAACCTGCCACCTGGGAGGAGCTTGATGCAACCGACGAAGATCGACAAGGACACCGTCCGCGCAGACTGGGCGGCGCGAGGCTTCTCGTGCGAGGTGTGGATCGACCCGCCCAGCCAGGTCTGTCACGACTTCTTGCACGACGTCGACGAGCTGGTGCTCCTGCTCGAAGGCGAGTGCATCATCGAGACCCAGGGCAAGACCCTCCGCATGCAGTCCGGCGACGAGCTGCAGATCCCGGCCGGTGCCCGTCACACGGTGCGCAACTGCGGTTCGGGCCCAGCACGCTGGCTGCACGGCTTCCGCGAACCGCCGGCTGCGCTCGCCTGAACAGCGGCTATTCGCGCAGCGTCCAGATGCCGCGCTGGCCGGTCGTCTCCTCGACCCCCACCTCGAGCTGCAGCACGCGCAGCTCGGGCCACTTCTTCTGCATGCGCTCCCGCAGCGTGCGGCCGAACCAGGCGGCGAGGTTCTCGGCGCTGGTGTTGCCGATCGGCAGCACCAGCACCTCCTCGCGCGGGATCGAGTAGCAACGCTCGCGGTAGCGGATCTCGACGTTGCGCTGGTCGGCGGCGGGCCCCACGGTCAGCACGGGGTGCCTGCCCGGGATCAGCACGCGTTCGTCGAGCTCGTCGCAGAGGCCACGCACCAGCGGCTTGATCTCCTTGAAGTTGACGACGAGGCCGTGTGCGTCGAGGTCCGTGTGCAGGTCGACGAACACCTTGTAGTTGTGGCCGTGCAGCCGTTCCGCGCTGCCGTCCGGGAAGATCAGGAAGTGCGCGGCGCTGAACTTCAGGTAGTCCTTCTGGATCGAGATCGACCAGCTTTCGGTGGGCCCAGGTGTCATCGGCGACGAGGATACCCGGCGTGGACCTCACGGCGATCCCCTGGCGCACGACACGGTATCCCGGCGTGACCGTGCACTTCTACGCCAGCGACGAACGGTCCGGCCGCGTGCTGGCCCTGATCCGCATGGACCCCGGCTGCGGCTATCCGCGGCACCGGCACCGCGGCAGCGAAGAGGTGCTGGTGCTGCAGGGCGGCTACCACGACGAACAGGGCGACTACCGGGCAGGCCACTTCGTGCGGCACGAAGACGGCAGCAGCCACAGCCCGATCGCGGTCGACGGCCACGGCGCGGTGCCGTGTGTGCTGCTGGCGCTGGCACACGAAGGCATCGCGCTGCTGGGCAGCTGAACGGACTACCGGTTCGGCGCCGCGGGACAGTCGGTGGCGACGGCGCACGTCGCACAGTCCGGTGTCGCGCGACACGTCTCCTGGCCGTGCCGCCGCAAGACCGCGAACAGGTCGATGCGGTCGTCGACGAGCTCGGGCATCTCGGCCGCCGCCGCGGCCTGCGCGCTGCGATAGCTCGCCGCGTAGGCCTTCGACTCGGTGCCGTAGCCGAGCCGCAGCAGCGCGCGCAGCCCGTTCGATTCGAGGGCCAACCGTGGCGCCTTGGCGGCGAACAACAGCAGCCGATCGGCGCCCGGATCGCCGATGCCCGGGAAGCGCTTCAGCGCCGCGCGTGCCTTCGCGACCGGCAGATCGACGAGTTGGCGCGGGTCGCCGACGCTGCCGAACAACTCTGCGCAGAGGCGCAGCTTGGTGACGCGCTGGCTCGCCAGCTTGCCCTGGCCCGTCGCGGCCAGCAGGACCTCGTCAGGAGCCGCCGCGATCATGTCGGCATCGAGGCCGGTCGTACGCTTCAGCGTCGCGAAGGCCGATCGACGCACCTCGTCGGCGCAGAGATAGGCGACGTTTTCGTACAGGATCGCGTGCCACGGGTCGCGCGGTGGGCCCAGCGCGGGGTCGATCGCCCGACCGCGCGACAGCGTGGTGAGCAGACGCTGCAACCGGGAGCGAGGGCGGGGCACGCCCCGAGACTACCCGGACCCATGCACCACCGCGGCGCACGATTCGCCGCGGGTGCGCCAGCCAGGTCCCTGCCGACGCAGCGGCGGTGGCAGCGTGACTCGCTGGCGTACGGAAGCCGCGTTGCGGCGGCTGCGAAACACGAAGCAGATCGCCCCTCCGGGGCGATCTGTTTCCTACCCCTTCGAGAGATCGTCGAGGACCTTCGTGGCGATGTTCGGCGGCACCGGCTCGTAGGACGCCGGCTCCATCGTGTAGGTGCCACGGCCCTGCGTCAGCGAGCGCAGCATCGTCGAGTACTGGAACATCTCGGCGAGCGGCACCTTGCCGGTGACGCAGGAGATGCCACCTGGCTTGCTGATCATCTCTTCGACCAGGCCCCGCCGCGACGACAGGTCGCCGATCACGTCGCCGGTCTTCTCCTCGGGCGCCTCGATCTCGATCTTCATGATCGGCTCGAGCAGCTGCGAGTTGCCTTCCGAGGCGAGGCGGAACGCGAGCACGCCGGCGGCTTCGAACGCCATCGCGCTCGAGTCGACGTCGTGGCTCTGGCCGTCGTAGAGCTCGGCGATGATCTTGCAGTACGGGAAGCCGATGCGGCCGCCGCCCTTGACCGCGCCTTCGATGCCGGCTTCGACCGCCGGGATGTACTCACGCGGCACCGAGCCACCCTTGACCGAGTCGATGAACTCGAAGTCCTCGGCACCGGTCTCGCTGGGGCGGAACTTGACGCGCGCGACGGCGAACTGGCCCGAACCGCCGGTCTGCTTGATGTGCCGCGCCTCGACCTGCTTCGGCGCCTTCAGCGTCATCTTGTAGGCGACCTTCGGCCGGCCGACGATGACGCCGATCTTGTAGTCGTTCTGGATCATGTTGCACTTCACCTCGAGGTGAAGTTCGCCCATGCCCGAGATGACCATCTGGCCGGTCTGGTCGTCGGTGCGCGCCTTGAACGTCGGATCCTCGCGCACGAGCTTGCCGATCACCTCGGACAGCTTGTCGCGGTCGCCGCCGGACTTGGGCTCGATCGCCATGCTGATGACCGTGTCCGGGAAGTTCATCGCCTCGTAGATCACGGGGTGTTCCTTCGTCGACAGCGTGTCGCCGGTGATCGACTCCTTGATGCCGACCGCGGCGACGATGTCGCCGGCGCGGCCGATGTCGATCGGCTCGCGCTGCGCGGCGTGCATGCGCATCAGGCGGCCGACGCGGTCGAAGCGGCGCGTGCGGGCGTTGTAGTACTTCTCGCCCTGCCTCATCTCGCCCGTGTAGATGCGGATGAAGGTCAGGTCACCGTTCGGATCGGTGATCGACTTGAACACCAGACCCGCGAACGGCTGGTCCGGCAGCAGCGGCCGCATGACCTTCTCGTCGTTCTCGGGGTTGAAGCCCTCGATCGGCGGCACGTCGAGCGGGTGCGGCAGGAAGTCGACGATCGCGTCGAGCACGTTCTGCACGCCCTTGTCCTTGAACGCGGAGCCACAGAACACCGGCGTGATCTTGAGGTCGAGCGTGCCCTTGCGGATGGCGGTCATGATCTCGGGGACCGTGACCTCCTCACCCTCGACGAACTTCTCCAGCACGTCGTCGTGGCATTCGGCGACGGCCTCGACCATCACCTCGCGGCGCTTCTTCGCTTCTTCGAGCAACTCCGCCGGGATCTCGCCCACGGTCATCTCGCGCGCGTTGTCGTCGTCGGCCCAGACGCACGACTTCATGTTGATCAGGTCGATCACACCACGGAACGACTTCTCCTTGCCGATCGGCATCACCAACGGCACCGGGTTGGCGTTCAACCGGGCTCGCATCGAGTCGACGGCCTTGTAGAAGTCGGCACCCGTGCGGTCCATCTTGTTGACGAACGCGACGCGCGGGACCTTGTAGCGGTTGGCCTGCCGCCAGACCGTCTCCGACTGCGGCTGCACACCTGCCACCGCACAGAACACGCCGACGGCGCCGTCGAGCACGCGCAGCGAACGCTCCACTTCGGCCGTGAAGTCGACGTGGCCGGGCGTGTCGATCAGGCTCATGCGGTGCTCGCGCCAGTAGCACGTGGTCGCCGCCGAGGTGATCGTGATGCCGCGCTTGCGCTCCTCCTCGAGGTAGTCCATCGTCGCCGCGCCTTCGTGCACCTCACCGATCTTGTGGCTCTTGCCGGTGATGAACAGGATGCGCTCACTGAACGTGGTCTTGCCCGCGTCGATGTGTGCGATGACGCCGAAGTTGCGGTACGTCTTGATCTGCTGGACGTCCTTGGAGTCCTTCTTGTCAGACATGGCGGGGTTGGGAGTTGAGGTCGGGGATGACATGCTGGACAGGCTCGCCTCGAGGCGAGCCCTGCGGCCGGCGAATACGGACGACCCGGCTGCAGCCGCGGCGATCGGGTGGTGATCCTCGGGCAGGGTGGCCGGGGATGAAAGGCGAAGAAGGGTAGCGGCCGGCGGGGTGCCGTCAATGGCCGGTAGTCTGCGGAATCCTCGCGTCGGGCCAGGACGCAGGCGCCGGAGCCGAGCCGGCCGGCCCAGGCCCGTGCGGCTGGCCGCAGGCGCCACTGGCACCGCCGGGTCACCACCACCGTCCAGTTCGGCCACATGCCGAGCCGATGCCGTCGTGGAATCGCACAACTGGGGACCGCAACATGGCACTCACAACCCGGCTGACCTTGGCCCTGATGGTGTTCGCGACCGCCGCGAGCGCCGTCGCCCAACGCACTCCCGACGAAGCGCTGCGCGCCCTGCAAGAGGGCAACCAGAGATTCGTGACCGATCGCTCACAGCCGCAGCCGCTTGGCGAAGGCGTTCGCCGCACGCTGGCCCGCGGCCAGAGCCCGTTCGCGATCGTGCTCTGCTGTGCCGACAGCCGCGTGCCGCCGGAACACGTGTTCAACACCGGCCTGGGTGAACTGTTCGTCGTGCGGGTGGCCGGACACATCTGTGATGCCGAGACGCTGGCCAGCATCGAGTACGCGGTCGAGCACCTGAACACCCCGCTGTGCGTCGTGCTGGGGCACGAGAGCTGTGGCGCGGTGGCCGCTGCCGTGGCGCAGTCCCAGAGCTCGGGCGGCGGCGGCAGCGCGGGCGAGAGCCGGGCGCTGCAGCAGCTGCTGGAACAGATCGAGCCGGCGGTGCGCCGCGCCCGCGCGCGCGAACTCGGCGGCAAGCAGCTCACGGACGCCTGTGAAGAGGAGAACGTGCACTTCACCGTGCAGGAGTGCCTGCGGCGCAGCGACCTGCTGCGGCGCTACGCCTCGGTCGGCCGCTTCCGCATGGTGCCGGCGCGCTACCACCTCGACAATGGCCAGGTCGAATGGCTGCCGACGCGGCCGATGCCGGCCGAACCCGTGGCCGAGGCCGAGCCGGTCGACGGCTCCATCCCGGTCGGGGTGCCGCCGCATGTCGCGCTGCGCATGCTCCAGGCCGGCCACCGGCGCTTCCTCGGCGACCGCCAGCCGACCGGCGACATCAGCAAGAAGCGCCGCGAGGAGCTGACCCACGGCCAGCAGCCGTTGGCGATCGTGCTCGCCTGCGCCGACTCGCGCACGCCGCCCGAACACGTGTTCGACGCGGGCCTGGGGGAACTGTTCGTGGTCCGCCTCGCCGGCAATACGCTGAACGACGACGCCCTGGCGAGCATCGAATACGCCGCCGGCCGCACCGGTGCCTCGCTGCTGGTCGTCATGGGCCACACGCGCTGCGGCGCGGTGCAGGCAGCGATGGACCACCCGGAAGGCACGGAGATGTCGGCGAACATGCGCGCACTGCTGACGCGCATCGAACCGTCCGTCGCGCTGGCGCGCGCCAGCGGTGGCCGCAGCGACCTCGCCTACCTGGCCGTGCGCGCCAACGTACTGCGCACGGTGACCGAAGCCCGCTCACGCAGCCCGCTGCTGCGGCGACTCGAGGCCGAGGGACGTTTCGCCCTGCTGCCCGCGGTCTACGACATCGCCACCGGCGACCTGGCGTGGCTCAAGGATGGCACCCTGCCGGAAGCGGCCGCTGCGGCGCCCGCCGGCGAGACCAAGCACGAAGACACGCCACCAGCGAGCGGTGGCCACGACGCCCACCAGCAAGGCGCCAAGGTCGACCCGCACGGTGCCGCAGCCCCCGGGTCGACGACTGCGGTCGAGATGTCCGTGCTGGACTGGGCCCAGCGCAGTGGTGTGCACGACGACAACGACGCGCACACAGACGCCCACGGCGACGCACCGGGCACCGGCAACGCTGAGGCCCACGGTGACGAACACGGCAGCGGACGCGGCGATGCGCACGGCGACGAGCACGCGAGCCAGCCGCACGCCAACCCGGCTCCCGCACCCTGGTGGCAGGACCTGCGGTTCGTGGTCGGCCTCGCCGGCATCGTGTCGATGTCGCTCGCGGCGCTGCTGGTGATGCGCAAGCGCGCCTAGGCCTAGCCGCCGCTACCGCAGGAACTGCTCGAACGCCGCCTGGCGCGCGGGGTCCTCGGTGTGGTCGAACCACGCCGCGCGGAACTTCGTGTAGTCGGCGGCGACCTCGGCCTTGCTCTTCTTCGGCAGCTCGGCGAGGTAGGTGTCCAGGTACTGCTCGAGGTCCGTGTTGACGAGGCCCGGCGCCCGCCGGCGCAGTTCCCGCATCAGGTCCCGGTCGTAGACGCAAAGGCGCGCGGGGATCGGCAGCGGGTCACCGGGGAAGACGACCTCGCGCCAGGCGTCACCGCGGCCGTAGTTGCCTTCGAACATGAAGTGGATGCCGCGCTGCTCGTAGTAGCCCGGGCACTGCAGGTAGCCCTTCTCGTGGCCAGGCGTGCCGCGCCGATCGAGCGGACGATGGGCGATGAACTGGTCGGTCAGGCCATACAACTCGATCGCCGTGCCGACGTGCGTGCGGAACGCGAGGTTGGCCTGGCTGCCGCCGAACGCAATGCGCACATCGAGACCCGCGAACAGGTCCCGCAGCTGGTTGCCCGCGGTGCGCAGCGCCTCGGTCCACGGCACGCCGGAGGGCGCCAGCTGGAACGAGATGGCGCGGTTGTCGGAGAACCCGTGCGGGTTCCGGAAGTCGTCGAGCCAGGCCGGCTGGGCCCGCAGCAGCAACCCCGCGACCAGCGCAACCGCCAGCGCCGGCGGCAGCCACGCGCGACGCCAGCGTACGCACGCGAAGTCGAACCCGAGCAACAGCGCCGGCAGCACCGGCAACAGGAAGCGGCCGAACATGAAGTCGCCGCCGACCCAGATCACGAAGCCCGTGTAGGGCAGCACGAACGCGGCGATCGCCCACCACGGCCGGTGGCCCACGTAGACATCGATCGGCGCCAACGGATCGGGCCGCCGCACGAGGAACCACAGCGGCAGCAGCACGGCGGGCAGCAGCGCGAAGTAGCACTTCGCGAACTCCCACACGTAGGCGAGGCCCTGCCCCGGATATGGGTCACCGCCCGACTTGGCGTAGAAGGTGTTCGGCACCCAGTAGCCGTAGTACACGCGCCGCCACAGCACGTAGGGCACCAGTACCAGCAGGAACGGCGCCGCGTAGACGACCAGCGGCCGCACGACGCGGCGCCGCCATGCGTCGTGCAGCACGAACAGTCCCAGCATCGCAGCGAACAGTGCGCCGTCGGGACGGGTCATCGCGCACAACACACCGACGAAGCCGGCGAGCCAGGCCGTGCGCAGGCACCGCACCGTGCACGCCGCCTGCAGCAGCGCGGTGGCCAGCAGCACGAACAGGGCCGTCTCCAGGCCGGCCGGCGCCAGCGACGCACCATGGTGGATCGCCGCATGGGCACACGCAGCGATCGGCACGAACGCGCGGCCGCGGCCTGCACGCCAGGCGATCACCGCCAGCAGCAGGACCGTCGCCGCGTGGCACATGACGCCGCTGACGATCGACCAGGTCTCCAACGCCGCGTCGGTGCAGCCGAGCCACCAGCCGACCGCCAGCCACATCGTCCAGACGAAGTTCGTGTAGCCCTCGACCGGCGCTTCGCCAGGATCGAGATTGAACACGAGCCCGTGCCCCTCGGCGAAGTGCTGCGCGTAGCGGAACGAGATGTAGGCGTCGTCGCAGGTCCAACGCAGCGCCCACGCCTGCCAGGCGGCGGCCAGCACGGCGGCGATGGCGATGGTCCAGAAGACGAGGCGTCGCGACACGAAGCCGCGAAGGCTAGCTGACGGCCGCGGCACCGCCAGGACCCGAACCGCACGATCTCACAACCGCCCGACCCAGCCCACCGACGGCGCACGCGCCCGTTCGGCGATGCGCCCCGGGTCCAGGCTCCACGCCGCCGCGAGGCTCAGCACGGTGCGCTCGTCGGGCCACCACTTGATGTC
This sequence comes from Planctomycetota bacterium, assembly GCA_044230075.1. Lineage (GTDB taxonomy): Bacteria > Planctomycetota > UBA1135 > UBA1135 > UBA2386 > JAEUHS01. The sequence continues at coordinate 23,154 of JBGARS010000014.1, forward strand.
GTCGTCGGAACTGTCGCGCGGATCGTCGACGAAGCAGTCCAGTTCGCGTTCGGCATCGGTGACCTCGCCGTGCCAGAACACGTGCCCCTGCTCGCCGTCGAACGCGTAGCCGCGTGCCAGTTCGCTGCGCGTCGCCAGCGCCCAGCCATGGCGTTCCACCGCGGCATCCGTGAAGAACCAGGCGGCGCCACCGAAGGTCGCGCCGAGGCGCTCGAGCAGCGGCGTCACGAATGCGCCGACAGAGCGATCGTCCGCGCGCAGATCGGCACCGACGGCGAGCACCCAACCGTCGACCGACGGCGTAACGAACACACCCTGCTGCTGCACCTCGGCGAGTCCGGCGGCCCAGTTGGCCGGCAGCACCGTGCGCAGGCCGAGCGCGCGCACGACCGCCTCGCCGTCCGACGCGCGCACGACCACCCATGCCGTGCGCGAGCCGAATGGGCGCGGCAGGTCCGGGGTGGTGTCGGGGCGGGCGGCACGCGCCAGCGCGGTGGTGCTTCAGGACGTGCCCGGCAGCTGTTCGCGGCGCCGGCGCACGATGCGTTCCCATGCCAGCAGGCCGTAGACGATCAGCGCCGTCATCGTGCCGAGGGCGAACACCAGTGCCAGGGTCGGGTTCAGGGTGATGGCCAGCACGATCGCATCCTAGCGCTGCGCCGTGCCCGCTGCGCGCCGCCGCAGTTCGGCCAACGGCTCGACGTCCCACTTCTGGCGCTCGCTGTCGGTGGTGGTCGCATCGACGGCCCACAGCTCGAAGGCTCCGTCGCGCAGCACGATCTGGGTGCCGAACTTCTGCGGCTGGCCGGCCAGCAGGCGCAGGCGGTCGAACGCCACGGCCGCCAGCCGGCGCGCGGCGCGTTCGTGCGGCAGCGCCGCGAGCGCCAGCGTCTGCGCCAGTTCGACCTCGGCGGTGGCTTCGCCGTGCACGAGCAGACGCGCGGCGGCACACCCGGCCTCGGGCGTCGTCAGCTGGCCGCCGGCATGCAGCGCGACGATGGCGCGGCGCCGTGCCGCCGCCGACGCGCTGGTGAGGTCGACGTCGGCATCGTGTTCGGCGACGAGGCGCGCCAGTTCGGGTCCGAGCGTCGCCATCGGTTCACTTCAGCAGCGGCAGGATCACCTTCGCGAGCTGCTTGGCGAGGATTGCCGGGGGAACATCTTCGCCGGCGACGACCAATGACACACCATCGCGTTCGGTCGCGCGCAGCACTTCGAGCAGGTCCCCCGGCAAGCCGGCCTCGGTGAACATCACCAGCGCTGCATCGTGGCGGCGGGCGTAGTCGCGCGCCTGGCGCAGGGTCTCTGCCAGCGTGCTCGGCCACGAGCCCGGCTTGCCCGTCGCATCACGGTCGCCCTCGGTGACCGGCACACCGAACACGATCACGCGCGGGTGATAGCCGGTGTAGAAGCCGGTGAACATCGCCCATTGCTGTTGCGCGTGCGCGGTCCCCTCCTCGGTCGGCAATCCGACGACGGCGATCGGCCTGCCGAGGCCGGCCCGCAGCTCGCCGCGCAGCAACGGCTCGAGGTGTTGGGTCGTCGGCGCGAGACGCCCGTAGAGCAGCCTGCCGCCGAGCAGGAACACGCCGCGCTGTTCGTCAACCGGGCTGTGCAGGCCGAACGGACCGCGAACGATCTGCGCCAACGCTTCGCTGAGGCTGTTGCCGGCCTTGGCCCCGAACACGGCGTCGACGGCAGCGGTGTCGGAACGCAGCAGGTCGCGGCCGACGCCGTCGACGGCGAGCCAGATCCCGAGCGCCGCGAGGCCGACGAGCACCTGCAGGAGCACCGCGCGGACACCCCTCGCCAACAGGACTCCCGCAGCGAGCAACACCGGAGCGGCCAGCAGCGACAGCAGCGCGGCGGGCGGCGGCATGCGCAACGGCTCGAGGCCCGCGTTGGCACCCCGCCACGCGACGGAACCGATGATCCAGGCACCGAGCAACAGCATCGTCAGTGGCGACCGGGAGCGCTGTCCGGCCGCAACCGCCGCGAGCAGCACGCCGCCGAGCGCCCCCAGCAGCATCCAGGTTCCGCGCCAGGCGAGCCACGCGTTGGGGATGCCGCGATTCTCGATCACGAGGCGCTGCAGCACGGCCGTGCCACCGCGCGCCAGCAGCGCGAACATGCCCTCGGTGTCTTCCGCCTCGCACCACGAAGTCCACCGGCCCGCGACGTTGGCGCGCAGCAGGCGCCCACGACCCTGCACCCATACCGTCGCGAGGTAGCCGGGAGCGAGGCTGGCACCGACCCCACGTTCGCCGAACAGCGCCTGCTCGCGCGTGCGCCATGCAGGCCCTTCGCGCCCCGTCGTCAACCGCAGCGCGACGAAACGTTCCGTGAACTCCGGCTTCTTGCCCTGGACCGGGCGCGGTTCGACGTGCCGCACGAGCAGGTCGAGGTCCATGTCGGCTCCCAGTTCGACGTCCATGTGCAGGTCGAAGTCGGGCATCACGCGCAACACGCGCAGCCACCTGCCGTCGCTGACGAGGAACGGATCGCCCGTGGAGCGTTCGAGCCGATAGTCGCCGGTCCACGTCTGCAGCTCGTCGTCGCGCGGCGCCGGTGGCAGCAGACCGCCGACGAGCCAGCCGGCCGCCGCACCACAACCGACCAGGAACAGGCTGAGCAGCAGGAACGATCGCATGAGGAGGTGCGCTGGCGCGCGGCGCGCCCCCTTCCTACGTTACCGCGCACGTGATCGCCAGCGAGTGGATCGTCGATCGGGCCGTGTTGCCGCATGTCGTGCAGTTGGGTACCCGCGTCGCCGCCATCGACGGCCGCATCGTCGCCGTCGACCAGGTCGCCGGCGGACCGGGCGCGACGCGGCTGCGCGGCACGCTGCTGCCCGGCTTCGTCGACCTGCAGGTGAACGGCGCCGGCGGCCGCAGCGTCGACGAGGGCACGGCGGCGGCGCTGGACACGATCGCCGGCGCCGTCTTCGCCGGCGGCGCCGTCGCGTTCCTGCCGACCCTGATCACGGCGCCCTGGGAGCGCCTGCTGGCGCAGGTCGATGCGGTCGCGCAGTGGATCGAGGCATGGAACGGGGCCGGTGCCGAGCCGCTGGGCCTGCACGTCGAAGGCCCCTTCCTGCAGGCCGCGGGCGCCCACGACAGCAGCCACTTCGTCGATGCGACGCCGGCGCGCGTGCGGGAACTGCTGGCCGCGGCGCGCGGACGCCTGCGGCTCGTGACCCTGGCGAACGCGCGATCCGGCGCCGCGGCAGCCACAGCCACGCTCGTCGCCAGTGGCGTCGCCTGTTCCCTGGGGCACTGTGATCGCGCCGATGGCTTCGCCGATTGTGTCGCCGCCGGTGCCAGCGCGGTCACCCACCTGTGGAACGCGATGGGCGCGCTGCACCACCGCAACCTCGGCCCGGCCGCACTGGCGCTCGACGACGATCGGCTGCGCTGCATGCTGATCGTCGATGGCGTGCACGTCGATCCGGTGATGGTGCGCAATGCGTTCCGCATGCTCGGGCCCGATCGCACGGTGCTGGTCAGCGACTCGGTCGCGGCGGCCGGCATGCCGGATGGCGACTACACGCTCTCGGGGCTGCGCGTGCACGCGGCTGCCGGCGTCGTGCGCGACGCCGAAGGTCGCCTGGCCGGCTCGGCGCTGACGATGGCGCAGGCGGCGGCGAACTTCGCGCGCTTCGTGCCGCAGACCGGACCATGGACACTCGCCCGCGTCGCGGCGACCAATCCGGCGCGCATCGCCGGCGCCGAACACCTCGGTGGCATCACTCCCGGCCGGCGCGCCGCGTTCACGCTGCTCGGCGACGACGGCTCGGTCACGTGCGTGCGGGCGTGACTGCGGCCGCGTGGGCGCGCAGCGCATCGAGATCGCCGGTCATCGCCGCCACCTCGAGCCGCAGCTCCGCGCGGGCCAGCGCCGGGTCGCCGTCGACCGGCCACTGCCGTTCGCGCAGGAACAACTGATGCGCCGCGTCCAGGCACGAGTCCTCGAGGCACGGTCCCTGCGCGTGCACGAGCCGGCGCAGCATCGTGTCGGCGAACGTCACCGCGCCGTCGTGGCGCAGGGCATGCACCAGTTCGGCGGCCAGGAACGGCCGGTGCGGGCACAGCGGCCTTCGCCAGGACGGTTCCTCGACGAACAGTTCGCGCACCAGGGACACGCGGCTGCCATGGCGCCACCACAGCGGCTCGGCGACCTCGCGCGGGCCGTCACCGCCCGGCAGCGACAGCACGCGGGTCGGCGACGCGCCGCGCAGCCCGAAGATGCGCGCGACCACACGTTCCGCCAGCGAACGATGCGTGGTCAGCTTGCCGCCGACGATGGTGTGCAGGCGGCCGACCGCGATGTCTTCGTCGACGACGAACGCTTCGCGATTCAACGCGCCGGCGGGCCCCTTCCCGGCGGGCAGCGAACGCCAACCGGCGTAGGCAAACCTCACGTCGGCGGCCGCCGGCGCCGGATCCAACAGGAACCGGAGCGTCCCGAGCAGGTAGTCGACGTCGGCGGCAGGCGGCGCGCCTTCGTCGCCATCGAGCTGGTCGTCGACGTCGGTGGTGCCACACAGCGTGCCATCCGGGTGTGGCACGACGAACTGGATCCGGCCATCGGGAAGGAACGCCGCCAGCGCGGTCTCACCCGCGCGCGGCGGCAGCACCAGATGGCTGCCGCGGCTCTGCCGCACCAACGGGTCACCGGTGACGTGCAGCGACGCCCGCAACGCATCGGCGCGCGGACCGGTCGCGTTGACGACGTGGCGGGCCCGCACGACGGTCTCGATGCCGGTGAAGCGATCGACCAGGTAGAGACCGTCCCCACCGCCGCCGACGATCGCGCAGTGGGTCAGCACCTTGGCGCCGGCGGCCGCGGCGGAGAGCACGTTCGCCAGCGTCAGACGGGTGTCCTGGGTCGCAGCATCGAAGAACTCGATCGCCTCGCGCAGGCCCTGCCGCCGCAGGCCGGGGAACGCCGCCACCGCGGCGTCGGCGTCGAGGCGACGCGGCCGCGGCAGGGTGCTGCGCCTGGCCAGCCGCGCGTAGATCGCGGTGCCGAGCCGCATCCTCAGCGGCGAACTGCCGCCGCCGTGGAAAAACGGCATCAACATCGGCAGCGGGCGCACCAGGTGCGGACACGCTCGCAGCAGGCGTTCGCGTTCTTGGAGCGCTTCGCGGACCAGGGCCAGGTGTCCCTGCTGCAGGTAGCGCAGGCCCCCGTGCACGAGCCGGGAACTGCGCGAACTGGTGCCGGCGGCGATGTCGCGCGCCTCGACGAGCACGACGCCGAGACCGCGGACCGCGGCCTCGCGCGCCACGGCCGCCCCCTGGATGCCGGCGCCGACCACGATCAGGTCCTGGGTGCTGCCGTGCAGTTCTCGCGGATCGGTGCGCAAGGACGGCGATTGTGGCACCGCTTCGCCGGCGGTCCACACTCTTCGCGCCGTCTCGCGGGGCCGTGATCGGCCGCATGCTCGCGCAGCGTGGGGATCCGGCCAGCGCAGGTCCCGGCGACGAGCGGCGTTGGCGCACGCCGGCAACCGGGGCTTCGGTTGCCGCCATGCCGCGCCGCGACGATACGCTGTCGTGGTGATGCCCGCGGATGGCCAACCCTGGTTCCACGCCGCCGTGCAGTTGCTCGACCTGCGCAGCAAGGACCGCATCCTCTGCCTTGCCTGCACGGCACGCGAGGCAAGCGCCCTGGCGAACGTGGTCGGCAGCCGCGGCGAACTGACCGTCGTACTGGCGGACCGCGAGGCGGCCGAAGCGATCGCCGCACACGCTCCGGCCCATGTCGAGGTCGTGGTGCGCCGACTCGACGGCAGCGAGCAGTTCGGTTCGTTCGATGCCCTGCTGGCCGCGCCCCGCTGGGGCCCGCTGCCGCTGGTGGACGCCTTCGCCGGCATCGCGCGGCACAACCTGCGCCCGGGCGGTCGCTGCGTCGTCGACGTGCCGGCGCCTGAAATGCTGCCCGAGTTGGCCGGAGCCGCGATCGAACTCGGCTGGACCAGCGATCGGCTCTCCAACCTGCGCGGCATCGCCGACGACGACCTGGCCGCAGCGATGCAGGCGGCCGGCCTCCGCGGCGTGCACAGTCTGCTGGCGACGCACCTGCTGCACGCCGGCACGCCGTTGGAACTGGTCGACCTGTTCGCGGCGGCCCTGCCCGTGCCCCCGGCCGAGCGGATCGAACTCGCGCATGCCATCGTGCGCCGCCGCGCCAGCCCCGGCGGCCTCGACGCCCTGGTGCACCGCACCCGCGTGCAGGCCCAGCGCTGACGACCCGCAGAAATCCCACGGCAATCGGGGGGCCAGGCGCCACTTCGAAGGCGACGGTCGTTCGCTGCCAGCGGGAGAGTGGCCGGGTGACGGCCGGAACAGCGTGGCAGCTGGGGCAGGGCCGCGGTCGGCCGTCGCCGATTCTGCGGCCGATCCCGGGCGCGCCATGCCAACGGCGAAGCACAACTTCCCGGCGGCGGCTCGCGCGGGCATGATGCGGGCTGCCACGCATCCGTCGGCGACGCCGTCCGCGCGCAGTTTCCGCAACGGCGCCCGCGACGGAGACGTTGCTCGCCGGCGACCGCCGAGGGCGCCGCAGGAAACGTCATGGCCTACAGCCAATCTTCTCGCTTCTGTTCCTTCGACTGCGCACTCGGCGCCGACGCCTTGCTGCTGCGCCGGATGACGGCGAACGAAGGTGTCTCCAGCCTGTTCCAGATCGAGTTGCAGGTCGAGTCCGAGGGCGTCGACCACGACCCGCACGACATCGTCGGCAAGCCCGGCAGCGTGCGCATCGAGACCGCCGACGGCGGCGAACGCTACGTGCACGGCATCGTCTCGAGCTTCCACCTCGGTGGTCGCGACAGCCGCATGGCCCACTACCGCGTCGAGCTGCGGCCGTGGCTGTGGCTGCTGACGCGGCGCGCGGAGTGCCGCATCTTCCAGGACAAGACCGTGCCGGAGATCGTCTCGCAGGTGTTCGACACCGCCGGCGCCTCGGACTACGAGAAGAACCTGCAGGGCACGTTTCCGATGCGCACGTTCTGCGTGCAGTACCGCGAGACCGACTTCGAGTTCGTCTCCCGCCTGCTCGAGGAAGAGGGCATCTTCTACTACTTCCGCCACGAGCAGAACCGGCACGTGCTCGTGCTGACCGACCACCTCACCGATCTGCCCGACTGCCCGGGCCAGGCCTCGGTCGACTACCACACGACCGAAGGCGGACACGCCGACCGCGATACGATCCAGACCTGGGAGAAGGTGCAGGAGCTGCACGCCGGCAAGTACGCGCTGAAGGACTTCAACTTCGAAGACCCCGCCAACGGGCTGTCGGTGTCCGCGTCGACTGCCGACTCCATCGGCGGCAACACCAAGCTCGAGATCTACGACTACGACATCGGCCGCTATGGCAACTCGAACGACGGCAGTCGGCAGGCGCGCCTGCGCATCGAGGGCCAGGAGTCTGCCGGCACGCGCATCCGCGGGCGGTCGACGTGTCGCGCCTTCGTGGGCGGCCATCGCTTCACGCTGCAGCAGCACTTCCGCAGCGCGATGAACGGCAAGCAGTACATGGTCACGTCCGTGGCCCATCAGCTCACGCAGCCCTCGACGATGCGCACCGGCGAGGCGGCCGAAGCGACGACCTACTCGAACGACTTCACCTGCATCCCCGCCGACCTGCCGTTCCGCCCGCTGCGCACGACCGAGAAGCCCCGCATCACCGGTCCGCAGACCGCGATCGTCGTCGGCCCGCAGGGCGAGGAGATCTACGTCGACAAGTACGGTCGCATCAAGGTGCAGTTCCACTGGGACCGCACCGGCAAGAAGGACGAGAAGAGCTCGTGCTGGATCCGCGTGTCACGCGCCTGGGCGAGCAAGATGTGGGGCCAGGTCGCGCATCCGCGCATCGGCGACGAGGTCATCGTCGAGTTCCTCGAAGGCGACCCCGATCAGCCGATCGTCACCGGCTGCGTCTACAACGCGCAGACGATGCCGCCGTACGAATTGCCTGCGAACAAGACGCAGTCGGGCATCGTGTCGCGCAGCACACCGGACGGCACGGCCTCGAACTTCAACGAGATCCGCTTCGAGGACAAGAAGGGCAGCGAAGAGCTGTTCCTGCAGGCCGAGAAGGACCAGAACACCAACGTCAAGAACGACCAGAGCGAGACGGTCGGTCACGACCAGACGGTCGAGATCGGCAACGACCAGTCGATCCACGTCGCCAAGAACCGCACGCTCACGGTCGACGAGAACGACTCGACGACGGTCAGCAAGGACCGTTCGATCGACGTCTCCGGCAACCACACCGAATCCGTTTCCGGCGACATGAGCCTCTCGGTGTCGAAGAGCCGCACGATGTCGGTCACCAAGGACCTGACGGAGAACGTCGACGGGTCGATGTCGGTGACGGTCGCAAAGGACCGCACGAGCACGTTCCAGAGCAACCTGACGGTCGAGGTCAGCAAGGACCACAAGCTGACCGTCAGCGGCCAACAGGTCACGAACGTGACCAAGGAAGCCTCGCTGTCGGCGAAGAAGATCCAGCTGAAGGCCGACGACGAGATCACCCTGGTGACCGGCAGCGCCTCGATCACGATGAAGAAGAACGGCGACATCACGATCAAGGGCAACAAGATCACCGTCCAGGGCAGCGGCGACCTGGTGCTGAAGGGCAGCAAGATCGCCCAGAACTGAGGACAGCAACGAGGACCCGATGAAGACCATGGACCCGCACCTGCAGCAGCTTCCCGGCGTCACGATCGGCGAGGTCACCGGCGCCAACGCGGACGGCCAGCCGCTCGTGCGCACTGACGCCCGTCGCACGCCGACCGCAGCCCTCGTCGCCGCCGTGCCGCACGCGCCCGACTGGCGCGCCAGCACGGGAGCCCGTGTCGTCCTCGCGTTCCTGGACGGCGACGCCAAACGACCGCTGGTGCTGGCCCTGCTCGACTCCCCCGCGACCGAACGGCTGCCGCGCACGCTGCGCGTCGCGGCGGGCGAAGAACTGACGATCGAGTGCGGCAAGTCGAAGATCCACCTGCGCGCGGACGGCCGCATCGAGATCCGCGGCGAGCACCTCGTGTCGCGCTCGCGCGGCCCGAACAAGGTCAAGGGCGGCTCGGTGCACATCAACTGACGCGCCGAAGTCCCGACTGCCATGCGCGTTCCCGGCCGCCCACCCGTCCTGCTCGACATCGTCGAAGAGCACTTCGACGAGCTCGACTTCCTGTGGGAGCAGCGCGAAGCGAACCTGTTCACGCCGGACTGGAATCTGGGCGATCTCGCCTGGCACGAGGAACGGGCCGAGGCGCACCTCGACGGCCTGCGGCTCGCAGAACTGCACGGCATCGACCTGGCCGTCGCCCGCATCGCCGGCGGCGAGATGGGCGCCGCGCTCGCCGCGACGCTGGTGCTGTGTGCCGATGCTTCGGACCGGCATCTCGAACCGGTCCGTGCCGCCCTTCGCAAGGGGGATCCACCGGTGCTCGACGGTGCACGCCGCGCGCTGCGCCACGGCGTGCCGGACGCGCTGCGGCCGCTGCTGGATGAACTGGCCGGCAGCGACGATCCGTTGCGCGCGGTCGCTGCCCGCGACGTGCTCGCCTTCCACCGTCAGTTGCCGGCGGGCGACGAACGACTGCTCGCCGATGCGACGCCGGCGGTGTGCTGCCTGGCGTTCGGCATCGCGGCGCGCGGCGGCCAACTGACCGCCGCCGCGCTGCGCACGGCGCTCGAACACGCCGACCCGGCGGTGCGCGGTGCGGCGATGCGCGCCGCCGCGTGGATCGGGTGGCCCGAGTTGCTCGCGGTCTGCCGCGCCAACGCCAGCCGTGCTACCGACCCGGATCCGGAAGCCGTGGCGATGCTGGGCGCACTGGGCGGCGACGAGGACGCGGCCACGCTGCGACAGGCGCTCGAACGGCCCGAACTAGCCGCGACGGCGATCCAGGCGCTCGGGGCGCTCGGACGGACGGCATCGGTACCGCTGCTGCTCGATCTGATGAGCGACGCGGCACTCGGCGTTCCAGCGGCAAAGGCCTACCGCCGCATCACCGGCTCGGACGCCGCGTTCGGCGAGAAGCCGTTCCCGCCACCGCCGGTCGCCGAAGGCGAGGACGAGAGCGAAGAACTGCCGCCGGCGCCGGCAGCCGCGCGGGCCGATTGGCAGCGCCGCTCTGGAGCGATGCCGGCGAAGACCGCCTGGCAGCACGGGCGATCGATCCCGGACCAGGCATTGCCGCCTGACCTCGACGTGCTGCCGCTCGACAGCCGACGCGACGTCTACCTGCGTCTGCGCGCGCGGCGGGTGCCCGTCGTCGACCTCGAATTGGAGGCGTTGGCGCTGCACCAGCGCCGCTGATCCGCATGGGCCACCCGGAGATCGACAACCGCACGCCGTTCGCCTTCGCGCCGGTGTTCGTCGCCGACGAGGACGGGCGCCCGATCGTCGCGACGATCGTGAAGGCCACGCTCGCGATCGATGCCCGCGGCAGCTGCCGCCTCGCCGAGACGCAGGAGGCAGTCGACTTCGCCGGCAAGTACCACGGTGAACCAGGCAAGAACAGTGTGCGCCGCGAGCCCGAGGTCGCGTTCACCAAGCCCGGTACCGACTGCGTGCTGCAAGGCCACGCGATTTCGCCGCGACCAGTGGCGCAGCTCGACGTCGGTTTCCGGGTCGGCCCGCTGACCAAGGTCGCGCGGGTGTTCGGCGATCGCCGCTGGGAAGCCGGCCTGCTGGGCAACAAGATCTCGCCACCGCAGCCGTTCGAGAAGCTGCCGCTCCTGTGGGAACGCGCGTTCGGCGGTTGGGACCGCACGCACGAGAAGGAGGAGCACCACCAATGCGAGCCGCAGAACCCGGTCGGCACCGGCTTCGTCGCGAAGAAGGGCAAGCTCGTCGCGGGTGCCGCCCTGCCGAACGTGGAGGATCCGCGCGAGCTGCTGACGAGCCAGGGCGGCCGCACGACACCGGTCGGCTTCGGCTTCACCGGCCACCATTGGCAGCCGCGCGCGAAGCTCGGCGGCACGTTCGACGAGGCCTGGGAGAAGGACCGCGCGCCGCGCTTGCCGAAGGACTTCGACCGGCGCTTCTTCCTGGCCGCGGCACCCGGCCTGTCGACCGCAACACACCTGGTCGGCAATGAACCGATCGTCGTGATCGGTGCAACACCCGGGGCACGCTGGGAGTTCTCCCTGCCCGGCATCCAGGCCCCGCGCTGCGCCGTGGCGCTGCGACAGGGCCCGGTGCAGGATCTGCAGACCGCGCTCGACACCGTGATCGTCGACGCGGACCAGCGCCAGGTCGTGCTGCTGTGGCGCGCGTACACGACGCTGCGCCAGGGCCCGCACGACGTGCGCGCGTTCACGATCACGGCCGACCACATCCCTCCACCGAGCTGAGCCAATCATGCCCGTCACCGTCGGCGTCAACTTCCTCAGCGTCGTGCACAAGGCCAGCAGCGGCACATCGATCGCCTTCCCCGACGTCTGCAAGACGCCGTCGCCCGCAGGGCCGATCCCGATCCCCTATCCGAACATCGCGATGAGTTCGGACACCGACAAGGGCACGAAGAAGGTCAAGTGCGACGGCGAATCGACCTGTGTCAAGGACAGCAACTTCAAGATGTCGACCGGCGATGAAGCGGGCTCGGCCGGCGGCGTCGCATCGAGCAAGACCAAGGGCAAGGCCGAGTTCGTGCTGGGCTCGATGGACGTGAAGTTCGAGGGCAAGGACGTCGTGCGCGCCTTCGACATCATGCTGCACAACGACAAGAACACGCCGCCGATGCCGGTGCTGCAGGGACCGGTGATCGCGATGCCGGGCAGCGCGCAGCCCAAGTGCATGATCTGCGACAAGGATCTGTGAGCCAACGCCATGACCGACCACAAGCTGGCACAGAAGGAAGAGGCGCTGCACACCAAGGTCGGGAGCAGCACGGAGAACGGTGCGTGCCTGACCGCCCACGATGGCTGCAGCGCCTACGGCGAGAACAGCTGCTCCTACCGCTGGCAGTCGAAGGAGAACGCACGCGACCGCCACAAGAAGTGGTTCGACGGCAGTTCGGAACGCCTCGCGCAGAACAAGGCGGGCGCCGACGTGCCGGCCAACCACTGGCGCATCTGGTACGCGGGCCCGAACGACATCTTCCCCAAGCATCCCGCCGACTGGGCCGTGGACGGCCCGGCCCGCGCGCCGACGGACCCGCGCAAGGACAGCCGCGGCAAGGTCGTCCCGAACGGCGCCAACTACACCAACGCGCAGTGGCCGTTCTGGAACAACGCCCACCACATGATCCCGAAGGGCACCCTCAAGCGGTTGATCTACGGTGCCGGGCGCGCCTACCAATTGATGCGTGTGAGCCTGCTCGAGGCGAAGTACAACATCCACTGGAAGCGGAACATGTTCATCCTGCCGATGGATGCTGCCGTCGGTGCCGAGACGTTCCTGCCGCGACACCTCGGCCTGATCAAACAGTCCGACCGCTTCAACCACCCGGACTACAACGACATGGTCGAGAGCAAGCTGAAGGAGATCGTCGACGACTACAAGCGCATCTGCGACCAAGCCGTGACCGATGCAAAGCCGCACGAACTGCCGAAGGCCGAATTGGACAAGGCCAAGCTCGAGTCGCTGTCGAAGCGCTGCGAACTCGTGATCAAGAAGTTCGGTGCCGTCGCGCTCGGCGACGCGATCGACGTGATGAAGAACGCCAACACCGGCCTCTGAACCAGGACGCAGCGACCGTGCACCCTCCCTTCTACCTGGTCGACACGATGGCGGCGACCAGCCGCGAACTGTGCTTCCTGCGCGAGGTGCCCGACGGCACCGACGACCTCAGCTACCGCATGGCGATGGGCTACCGGATGGGAAGCGACTACCCGCAGGATGCGCGCGTCGCGATGTCGCGCGACAAGCCGGGCTTCCAGCTCGCTTCCGTGATCGGCAATACGAACGCCTTCCTGATCGTCGACGCCGTGATGCGCGAGACGATCGCCGGCGCGCGCCTCGGCGAGGTCGAGTTCCTGCGGCTGGCGATCATCGACCACAAGCGGCGCGTCGCGAGCGCCGACTACTGCATCGTCAACCCGATCGGCACCGTCGACTGCATGGATCTCGAGGCCTCGACGATCGAGTGGTTCGAGGACGAGATCGTCGAGGTGGAGCAGCACGTGTTCGATCGCAACAAGGTCGTGGACGCGCCGGATCTCTTCCGGGTCAAGCAGACGCCACGCGCCTATGTGATGAGCAAGGCTCTCGCCGATCGCTGCCAGGCTGCCGGGGCCACGAATCTCGTCCTGACACCGGTGGAGTTCGCGGGCTGATGCACCCCTGCCCGATTCCATTCGCAATCGGTGCGTCCCTGTCGACTGCGAAGGCACTCGTGCCCGCGGTCGAAGGCGGCACGGCCGACCTTGCGACCGCGCTGGAGCTCTCTCGCGCCATGCGAATCGCGGCGACCGGGAAGTTGCTGCTCAGCGGCCGCCCACGCGAGTTCTTCGGCGACCTGCAGCGCTCGGCACAGGCGTTCGCGCACTGGACCCGGGGTGTGACGCACGCACCGGCCACGGGCCGGGCGACGCCGTTCTTCGATGCCTGCGCCTGCGGCGACCTCGCGGCCATCCGGCAGATCGCGGCAGCGACCGCACGCCAATGGAGCCGCGGGCAGGAGTACGAAGACGACTTCCTCTACCTGCGATTCCTGATGGATCTCGTCGCCGGCGATGCCGCGCCAGATCCCGGCTGGCTGACCCGCTTCACGGCCATCGCCGTCGCACCCGAGCCGCGGCTGGCATGCTGCCACGCGCTGCAGGACCGCGACGCGACAGCCCTCGCGGCCGCGTTGCGCGAGCTGGTCGCCCGCGACACGGAAGCACTGGACGAACTCGCCGCCGAAGACCGGCTCGACCCTGACGAGGCCGCGACCACTGCGATGGTCTCCATCGAGGGCCTGGCACTCGTGCAGATCGCCGCGCGGCTCGGCGTGACGTGTCCGGACGAGCTGCCCAGGATCCCGTCGTTGGCGAGGCGGGTCGACCTGCACCAACCCCTGGCTGCCGCCGCATGGCGGGAGGTCGAGGTCCTTGGCATCGTCGCGTGAACTGCGGGAACTGGTGGTCCTAGGCCTCGGCGCTGTCACCTCGATCGGCCCCACCGTGGCGAGCGCGGCGAGCGCGTTCCGCGCCGGCATCGTGCGGTCGCATCCACTGCGCCATTTCACCGGCTTCGACGGGGACACAGAGGGCAACCCGATCACGGGACGTCCGGTCACGGGCTTCACCGATGGCTTCGCCCAGTTCGGGCTCTGGTTGCGCCTCGCGCTGGGTGCGCTCGACGATCTACGGTGTCAGTTGGACGCCGACGCCGACCAGCCGTCTGCGTGGCAGGGCACGGCGCTGATCGCGTGCCTGCCGGCACTGACGCCAGAGCGTTTTGCCCTGCCCACGGACGACGTCGCCGGCCTGCTGCGAGAGGCGTTCCTGGATCCCCTGCAGCAGATCGCCGGCCTGTCGTTCGCCCAGCCCCATGTGCACACCTGCTTCGGCCACTGTGGCGCGGGACAGGCGGTCCACTTGGCGCGGCAACTGTTGGCGGCGGAGCCGAAGCTGGAACGGGTCCTCCTCGTGGGCTCCGACTCGACGATCGACGCACAGAGCCTGGGCTGGCTCGCCGACCAGGGACGCCTGAAGACCGCAGAGAACCCGGTTGGCCTCATTCCAGGTGAGGCAGGCATCGCCGTGCTGGTCGAACCTCCCCGATCGGCGCATGGCGGGCGGCCACTGGGCCGGTTGTCTCCCGCCACCATCAGCGCCGGACTCGGGCCGGAGGCGGCCAACATCGACCTCGGGCGCCAGTTGGGGGCGACGGTGCAGGAGGCGCTGCGCAGCGCCGACCTCACGACCGGCGCCGATCTCTACGTCGACCTGAACGGCGAAACCTGGCGGACCGAGTGCTGGGGGATCGCGTTGACCTGCATGCAGAAGGCCCTCGGCAACCACGATCTCCGCACGGTGATCCCGGGCACCAGCTTCGGTGAAACGGGAGCAGCCTCCGGGCTGCTGGCCCTGGCGCTGGCAACCCGCGCGTTCGTGCGCGGGCATGCGCGCAGCAAGACGGCGGCGGTGGTCTCGGTGGACGAACTGCGCGCGACGTCCGCCTTCCTGGTCAGCGGCGCATGAGGCAACCCAGCGATGCCGCCTGTCAGAGGTTCGTGTAGTTCGGCCCGCCGCCACCCTCAGGCACGACCCAGTTGATCACCTGGTACGGGTCCATGATGTCGCACGTCTTGCAGTGCACGCAGTTGCTGGCGTTGATCTTCAGGTCGATGCCGTGCTTGGTGCCTTCCTTTGCCTCCATCTCGTAGACCGCAGCCGGACAGAAGTGCTGGCAAGGATTGCCGAACTCCTCGACGCAGCGCGTCGAGCACAGGTCGGGCTGCGTGACCACCAGGTGGCACGGCTGGTCTTCCTCGTGCATCGTGCCAGAGCTGTAGACCGACGTCAGCTTGTCGAACGTCAGCACGCCGTCCTCGGGCAACTTCGCCACCTCGGGCTTGCCCTTGCCGCCGAAGTAGTCGCCGACCTGCTCCATGTAGGTATGGCCGGCGCGGCTCTCGAGGCCGTCGCTCCAGAGGGTGCCCTTGCCACCGAACAGCTGCGCGAAGCCGGCGTTGACCAGGCCGGCGATGCGGCCCTTGTGGAAGCCCTGGTGGAAGTTGCGGCACTGCCACAGCTCGTCGTGCACCCAGTCGTTCTTCAACGCCTCGGGGTAGCGCTGTGTCGCCGCAGCCGAGAAGTCGCCCTTCGACAGGCATTCGAACGCGGTGTCGGCCGCCAGCATGCCGCTGCGCATCGCCAGGTGGATGCCCTTCAGCCGCATGCTGTTCATCAGGCCCGCGCTGTCACCGACGATCAGGAACCCGTCGCCGTGGATCTTCGGCATCGAGTAGAGCCCCCCCTCCGGCAGTGACTTGGCGCCGTAGTGCAGCATCTTGCCACCGCGCAGGAACGCAGCGACCTTCGGGTTCAGCTTCATGCGCTGCAGCAGGCGATGGGCATCCAGGGTCGGATCGTGGTAGTCGAGCCCGACGACCAGGCCCACCGAGACCATGTTCTTGCCACCCTCGGTCGCCCCCATGCCGTAGACCCAGCCGCCCCCGAACGTCTGGCTGTCGAGCGGGTAGCCCATCGTGTGCACGACGAGCCCGGGCGGACACCGTCCGGCCGGCACCTCCCACACCTCCTTCACACCGATGCCGTAGACCTGTGGGTTCTTGCCCTCGAGCTTCAGGTCCGCGATGAGCTGCTTCGTCATCGAGCCGCGGCTGCCCTCGGCCAGCACGACCAGCTTGCCGGCCAGGATGCCACCCGGCTGGAAGTTGCCCTTCGGCTTGCCGTGCTTGTCGACACCCGCGTCGCCCAACTGCACACCGGTGACCTTGTTGCCGTCGCGCTGCAGCACGGCCCCGGGGAAGCCGGGGAACACCTGGATGCCCTTCCGCTCCGCGATGGCGCCGAGCCACTGCACCATCTTGTTGAGCGAGATCACGAAGTTGCCGTGGTTCTTCAGCGGCGGCGGCGTGATCGGAAACTTCATTCCCCCCTTCTCGGTCAGCCACATGGCGTAGTCGGTGTGCACCTCGGCCTCGACCGGGGCCTTGGGTTCCATCGTGCGCCAGCCGGGCAACAGGGCGTCGAGCCCCTTCGGATCGAGCACGGCACCAGAGATCGAATGGGCCCCGATTTCGGCCGCTTTCTCGATCACGCAGATCTCGGGGCTCAACTTCTCGCCCTTGCCGGAACGCTCGATCTCGGCGTTGTGCTGTTCGATCCTGTTGGCCAGGTGGATCGCGGTGGCGAGGCCAGCGGGGCCACCGCCGACGACCACCACGTCGAACTCCATCACATCTCGCTCTGTCATGGTTTCGTTCCGCCGCGGGTTGGTAACTGCGGCCTGGCGTCACACTACAGAGCGGTGTCGCGAGTCTGCAACGCCGAGCGCGGTTTGCACGTTGTGACGACGGACGACCCCAAGACCCAGTCCAGGAGCCCAACATGAAGCGCACCTACAGTCTGCAGGAAGCCAACCGCGTGCTGAGGCTGGTGCGGGCGATCGCCGTCGAAGCCGTCGAGCGCAGGACCAGCCGGCGGGCCCTGGCCCGTCAGCGCGAACAACTCGAGGCAGCCGTGACGCCAGAGGGCCTGCGCGGCGAACTGGCGGAGCTCGACGCCCGGATCTGGGAACACGACGAGGGTCTTGCCCGCTGCCGCAAGGAGCTCGAGGATCTGGGCATGACGGTCCTGCGCACGAACCCGCTGACAGTCCACATCCCGGGACAGAGCCGCAAGGGCGACGTGGTGTTCTGCTGGCAGGAAGGTGAGGGGTCGGTGTGCTTCGGCCACCCGCTCGGGGAAGAGGAGCACCAGCGCCGCCCGCTTCGCGTGCGCGCACAGGGCGCCTGACCAAGGACAGACGCCTGCGCCGACGTTGCCCCGGCGTGGCCTAGCCGTCACGATGCCGGCTGTCGCCTGCTGGCGGCGCGCCGCAACGCGATGTTCCACTGCGTGATCCTGTTCCGCCTGAAGCCCGGCATCCCGCTGGAGAGGATCCGTGGGGCGCGGGTAGCCCTGCAGTCCCTCGTGGAGACCATGCCGGGCGTCGCCCACCTGACCGTGACCCACAACCTCGCGGCCGAGCGGCAGGGATTCAACCTGGCGCTGTTCTCCGTGTTCGAGACCCGGAACGCGTGTGAGATCTTCTTCCGGCACCCGGAATACCAGCGGGTCTGGGACACCGACCTGGCCCCGGTCATCGAGCACCACCTGATGGCTCAGGGCCAAGGGGACGCCGACTGAGACGCCCACCGGCACCCGCCGCATGCAGCAGCCTTGAAAGCGCGGCGCGGCCGGTTGCAATGCCAGCATGAGCATGGTGAAGCGTGTTGCGGTGACCGGTGCCGCCGGTCAGATCGGCTACTCCCTGCTGCCGTTGATCGCCAACGGCGGCATTTTCGGCCCGGGCGTCAAGGTCGCCCTGCAGCTGCTCGAGGTCACGCCGGTGTTGCCGGCCCTCGAGGGTGTGCGCATGGAGCTCGAAGACTGCGCGTTCCCGCTGCTCAGCGGCATCACGTGCTCCGACCGGCCCGAGACGGCGTTCAAGGACGCCGACCTGTGCCTGCTGGTGGGCAGCAAGCCGCGCGGCAAGGGTCAGGAGCGCAAGGACCTGCTGATGGAGAACGGGCAGATCTTCACCGGCCAAGGTCGCGCGATCGCGACCGCCGCTGGACCGGACGTACGCGTCGTGGTCGTCGGCAATCCGTGCAACACGAACTGCCTGATCGCGATGCGGAACGCCAAAGGCGTACCGGCGGACCGCTTCACGGCGATGACGCGCCTCGACCAGAATCGCGCCAAGGCGCAGCTGGCGCAAAAGGCAAAGAAGCACTGGTCGACGGTCAAGAACGTCACCATCTGGGGCAACCACAGCAACACGCAGTACCCCGACTGGCACCACGCCACGATCGACGGCGTGCCCGCGGCGAAAGCGGTGGCCGACGACGCCTGGCTGCAGGGACCGTTCCTGAAGACCGTGCAGGAGCGCGGCAAGGCGATCATCGAAGCGCGCGGCAAGTCGTCGGCACTGTCCGCGGCACAGGCCGCATGCGACCACGCACGCAGCCTGTTCACCGTCACGACCAAGGACGACTGGACCGCGCTCTGCGTGCTCAGCGACGGCAGCTACGGCACGCCCGAGGGCCTGATCAGCGGCTTCCCCTGCACCACGGACGGCAAGGGCAATTGGCAGATCGTTCCTGGCCTGGCCATGAACGACTTCAGCAAGCAGAAGGCCGGCCTGAGCTGGCAGGAGCTGGTCGAAGAACGCGAGATGGTGCAGGGCCTGCTGGGCTGATCGCGTGGAGGCAGCCACGATCCTGGCCATAGCGGTCACCGCCGTAGCCGGGGTCCTGATGGGAGCGATCAACAACGTCGCCGGCGGGGCCGGCGTGTTGGGCCTGCTGGCCTTCGAACACGCGTGGGGGCTGCCGCTCGACAGCGCCAACCCCTCGACCCGGGTGGCCGCCGTGGCCATCGGCTCGTTCGCCTTTCTCGGCTACCTACGGGCCGGACGAAGGGTCCCCATGCGAGCCTGGCTGCAAGGCATGCTCGCGCTCCCCGGGGCGATCCTCGGCAGCCGCCTCGCGCTCGGACTGCCGCCGCTGTGGTTCCGCGGCTACCTCGCGCTGGTGATCGCCTTGCTGTTGTGGCAGCAACTGCGTCCGCGGCGCCTCGAGGCCTCTGCCCCCCGACCCGCATGGCTCGCCGCCCTCGGCTGCTTTGCGATCGGCTTGCACATGGGCTACGTGCAGATCGGCACCGGTCTGGTCGCCACGCTGATCCTGGCGCAGGCCTACGACCAGGATCTGCTCGCCGTCAACGCTGCAAAGAGCGTGGTCGTGATCGTCACATCGCTCGGGAGCGTCGGCAGCTTCGCCATGGCCGGCGCGATCGAGTGGCTGCCCGCGACGTCACTGGCCGTCGGTGCAGCGCTCGGCAGCTATGTTGCAAGCCACTGGAGTGTCGCGAACGGCGCGACCGCCGTGCGGCGCGTCGTGATCGTCATCGCCGGCCTGACGCTGCTGGAACAGCTGCGCCAGATCCTGTTGCTGGTGTACTGATCGCCGCCACAGGTCGGCAATCGCCCCTCACACTCCGCCGCCATGACAGGTGGCAGTCTCGCCACATGGCCTGGCTCCCTGCGACCAGGCCGGGGTCCTGCGGACGCGCACCTCGTCGTCCAGCCTACGAAAGCGCCATGGACGAACGGCGCAGCACACGGGCTGCGCGCTGTCCTGGAGCACGCTGTCGCCCGCGCCGCGTCCACGCCCTATCCTGCGGTGATGACCCGCCATGTCGTCGTCACCGGCGCCAGTTCCGGCATTGGGGCAGCGTGCGCCCGCGCCTTCGCCAAGCTCGGCGACCGCCTGTCACTCGGCGCCCGCCGCCTCGACCGGCTCGCCCAGGTCGTGCCAAACGCCTTCCATCATCCCCTGGACGTCACCGATGTCGACAGCGTCGAGCGCTTCGTGGTGGCAGCCGTGGCCGAGCATGGGCCGATCGACGTGCTGATCAACAACGCTGGCTTGGCCCGTGGCGTCGAGAAGATCGCCGAAGGCACGGGCGCAGCGTGGCGCGAGATGATCGAGACGAACGTGCTGGGCCTGCTCGAGGTCACCCGCCGCGTGCTGCCGCAGATGGTCACCGCCGGGCGCGGCCACATCGTCGTCATCAGTTCGATCGCCGGGCACAAGGCCTACGCCGGCGGCGGCGTCTACTGCGGCAGCAAGCGGGCGCTGCAGCCGATCTGCGAAGCGATCCGGATGGAAACGCTGGGCAGCGGCGTCCGCGTCACCAGCGTCGACCCGGGCATGGTCGAGACCGAGTTCAGCGCCGTGCGATTCCATGGCGACGAGGCGCGCGCCGCGAAGGTCTATCAGGACACCCGACCGTTGACGGCCGACGATGTCGCCGAGTGCGTGGTGTTCGCCGCCACACGGCCACCACACGTCGACATCGAGACCATCGTCGTGATGCCGACCGATCAGGCGTCGCCCCACCACCTGCATCGCGGTGGAGGTTGATCGCCGAGACCGTCTGACGCGTCACTTCTGCGCTGGCTCTGCCTGCCAGGCCACCGGCTTGGGCAGGTTCGGCATGTGCAGCGTCAGCAGCGCCAACGCCGTCCCGTAGCCAGCCGAACGACCGAACTGGCGATCGTTCCAGCTGCCGTCCGGTTCGCGCGACTTCGCCAGCACGATGCGCATCTTCGCGCGCAGACGATCGCGGGTCCCGGCATCGGCGATCTGCTCGATAGCCTGGGCGGCGTAGACGTGGCCGAACAGGAAGTAGTATGGCGCGATGCCGTACGGCTCGATGTGCGTGCCAAGCTGGCTCTTGCGCACCGCCAGATCGTCCCAACAGGCGAAGAACAGCTCGACCGAACGCTCGAGCCGCGCCGGGTCCCCGCGTCCGGCGAGCAGCAGGGTCGTCTCGCAGGCCGCCGCCCGGGCCGCAGAACTCGGCGTCCGGTTCATCATCGACAGGTCCTGCTCGGCTACGTCGGCCTGACTCTTGCGCGGGGCGCCGTATGCATAGCCACCCGGTTTGGCCCGCGCCCGCTCGAGCGCATCGAGGGCTTCGGTGACGACCTGCTGCGACACGTCGTGCCCACGCGCCCTGGCGTGGAACAGCGCCTGTAGCGCCGGTGCCGTCATGAACGTCGACGCCGAATTGCGCGGGCTCTTGTAGCCACCGGGCCGCGAGTAGTTCCATCCGCCCGACTTGGGGATCGCCGAGTCCACGAGTGCGCTGACGAGCCAATCGATGCGGCGTGCGGCTTCCGGCCGCAACGCCGCTGGCACCAACTCCTGATCCTGCAGATGCAGCAGCATCTGCAGCGCATAGATGTGGCCCCAGCCGCGCACATCGTAGGTGCCGAGGAAACCCATCTGCATGCGCGGCACGTCGAGGGTCTTCAGCACGAACGCCACGCCGCGTTCGACGGCGGCGCGACGTCTGGTGTCCTTCGCATACCCCGGCGCGGCTACGAGTCCGAGGCAGGCAATCGAGGTCCCGCCGACGCGGTAGCCGACCGGCAGCAAGCCCTCGTCCTCGCGATAGACTCCCTCGTAGGGCCACTGGTCACTCCCCTCGCCCTCCTGCAGCGACAGCATCGCCTCGATCGCCGCTTCGGTCGCCACCGCGACATCCAGCGGCGCCACCTCCGCGACCGGAACCGAACCGAAACGGATCGGCGCCTTGCCGGGCGCATCCTGCGCTACGAGCGCCAACGAACAGAGGAACGGCGACAACCAGGTCTGGTGCATGAGAACTCCGCGGGGCTTCCACGCATGTGATGCGAACCGGCCGGCCAGGGCAAGGTGCAGAGCCGTACTCGACCGCGGCTAGCAACCGGCGTAGCTTCGGGCCCGATGAATCGGCGCATCTGGCTCGTTCCCGGACTGGTCCTGTTGATCGCCGGCGCCATCTGGTGGCGCCGCGAGCCCACACCGCCGGCAGCCACCTGGCGCATCGGCACCGGCACCGAGTTCCGACAGGGCCGCAACTTCGACGAACTGGCCCCGGAGTCGCCGATCCGGTTGTCGCTGCACGTACAACAACCGACCCACGTCTATGTCTTCTCCCACAGCCGCGAGGACGGAACCCTGCTGCTGTGGCCCACGGCTGCGGTGCACAGCGATGTGCCGGAACCGCTGCCTGCAGGCCAGAGCGTGCTGCCGGGTCGACAAGGGGACAAGGAACTCGCCTGGACGACGCGCAGCGGCATCCGCGCCGCCACGACCTTCGTCGTCGTCGCTGCCGAGAGTCCGGTGCCCGAACTCGAACGACTGCTGCCTCTGCTCCGCCATTGGAGCAACACCGTGTTCCCGGACGGCACGATGTTGGTGACGAAACCGCTCGGCGTCGACGTCGAGGGGCTACCGCTGAGCGACACGTTCCCCAGCCCACTGCTGCAACGGGCATCGCCCGGGGACGTCACCGATCTGCTGCCGAACGGTCCGTTGCACGCCGACCGCGAGTTGCCCGGGGTGTTCACCGGCAGTTGGCGAATCGTCGAGAAGAAGCCCTGAGAGGGCGGCCCGGCTCCGCCGTAGACGCGAAGCCGACTACGGCGCGAGTGCGTCTTCGACGGCGGCGCAGAGGACATGCACGCAGACCAGGTGGCTCTCCTGGATGCGCGGCGTGCTGGTCGATGGCACCTGCACCGCGACGTCGGCATGTTCGAGCGCCGCACCGCGCTTCTCGCCGCACAACACAGCAGTCGACAGGCCCATGCTCTTCGCCTGCCGCAGCGCGGCGACAACATTGCGGCTACCGCCGGAGGTCGTGAAGCCGATCAGCAGATCGCCGGCACGGCCGATCCCTTCGACCTCGCGGGCGAACACGTGCTCGTAGCCAGCGTCGTTGCCGATTGCGGTCAGCGTCGGAACGGACTGGCCAAGGGCAACCGCCGCGAACGGTCCCCGGTGCTTCTTCTCGAACCAGCCGACCAGTTCGCCGGCGGCGTGAGCGGCATCACAAGCGCTACCACCATTGCCGCACAACAGGATCTTGCCGCCACCCCTCAGGGTCGCCACGGCGAGCTGGCACAGTTCGACCATATGCGGGAGGCAACTCGCCAACAGCCGCTGCTTGGTGGCAATGCTCTCCTCGATCGTCTTGCGGATGGTGTCTTCGTTCATCCTGGGTTGCTCCGGATGCTGCCGTCGCCGCACGTACTGCGCCAGCGATTTCCGCGATGGCGGGGGTCAGCCCTCGCGTGCCGCCGCGAGCGCGCCACCGATGTCGGCCGTTCGACCCTGGGCACTCAGTGCGTCACCTATTGCGGCCAGCGCCCGCAACACGTTCTCGGGTCGGGCCCCGTGGCCCATCAGCCCCAGGCGGAACACCCGCCCCGCCAGCGAACCAAGCCCACCACCGATCTCGACCGCGTGCACCTTCCGCAGGTGCGCCCGGAACGCACGGTCTTCGATGCCCTCGGGATAGCACACGGAGGTGAGCATCGGCGTCGCGTCAGCGACGGCCACCAGCGGCATGAGCCCGAGGACATCGAGGCCACGCCGCAACGATGCGGCGACGGCGCGATGGCGCTGCTCGCGGGCCAGCATGCCCTCGGCGAACACCTCGTCGAGCGCAGCGGACAAGGCGTAGATCAGGCTCACCGGTGCGGTGTGATGGTAGGCTCGATCCGCGCCGAAATAGCCTGTCAACAGAGAAGCGTCGACCGCGAACGGCGGCAGCGTGCGCCGCTCGGCGACCCGGCGCAGAGCCGCCGGCGACAACGTCAGCGGCGACAGGCCCGGTGGCGCCGACAGACACTTCTGGGTGCCGCTGAACACGGCGTCGACACCGAGGGCGTCGGCGTGCCACGGCAGGCCGCCCAGGCTCGTCACGGCGTCGACGGCGAACAACGCCCCGGCAGCGCGTGCGCCGGCGGCAACCGGCTCGAGGTCCAGCAAGACGCCCGTGCTGGTTTCCGCATGTACGACGCAGCACAGTCGGGTCGGGCCGGCAGCAACTGCCTGTACGATCGCGGCGGGATCCGGAACCGCACCGAACTCGGTGAGCACTTCGATCACATCGCCGCCACGACGGCGAGCGGCCTCGGCGAACCGCTGCCCGAAGACGCCGTGCACGCCGACGACGACCCGATCACCAGCCTCCACCAGGTTGCCGACGACCGCTTCCATGCCGGACGTGCCGGTACCGGCGAGCGGCAGCGTGAACGCGTTCGTCGTGCCGAGCAGATCCCGCAGGCGCTGTTGCACCCGTTCCAGGATGGGCAGGAACGCAGCGTCCAAGTGACCGAGCAACGGCCAGGCCTGCGCCGCACGCACGAGGGCGCTGGTCGGCGACGGACCGGGCCCGAGCAGGAGGACTTCGGGCGGTGGCATCGTGCTCACGGCTGGATCAGAATGGCTTGTCGCGCGCAAGCCAGGCAGCAGTCGCACCGAGGCCAAGCACGAGGATGAGCGCCACGATGCGCGGCAATACACCTCTTCGCACGAGGAACGGGATGGCGCCGATCAGCACCCAGCAGGCGATCTTGGCGATCAGCCAGTTCTGCCAAGCCAGATTCGACTTGTGGACGAAGCCGATGCCGGCGACCAGCATGGTCAGCAAGCCGATGCCATGCAGCGCAAGGAACAGCTTCGGGCCCTTCCCGCCCTCGCCGCCCGCAGCAGCGAGCACTCCACCGAGACCGAGGAAGACGAGCAGCACACCGACGATGTGCAACAGGCGATAGGTTTCCGGCGACATGCCCGCGCATCATGCGGGACCGAGCGGTTGGCGCCACTGCGAGTAGCAACATCCGCGGACGAACCGGCAACACCGTGTCGATCGGCCGACGGTTGGCGCGCTAGACTCGCGAGGCATGGCCGGAACCGCTTCCGTGTTCACGCTGCTGGGCGAAGAGAGCCGCTGCGGCCCGATCGCCGTCGCGCACCGCGGCAACAGCAGCGACTACCCGGAGAACACACTGCCCGCCTTCGCATCGGCGATGCGACTCGGCGTGACCATGCAGGAGTTCGACGTGCGGCCAACGCGGGACGGCGTGCTCGTCTGCATCCACGACCCTACGTTCGATCGCACGACCGATGCGGCCACGCGGCTGGGACCAGGCGCTCTGGTTGCGCAAACGACCTGGGACGAGACCCGCCTGCTGGACGCCGGCGCCTGGCGCGGAGCGCCCCACCGCGGAGTGCGGGTTCCGTCACTCCGGGAGGTTCTCGACCTGTTGGAGGAAGGGTGCATCGCGATGCTCGAGCACAAGGCTGGCAACGCCAAGGCGTTCGTCGCCGAGCTGCGCCTTGCGGGCGCGGAACGACGCGCGGTGTTGCAGTCGTTCGACTGGCATTTCGTCGCCGACGCGAAAGCCCACGCCCCGGATCTGGCCCTCGCACTGTTGGGACCAACCCCGACTTGCCCCCAGCTCGATGCCACCGCGATTCATGCTGCGAAGGACATCGGCGCCGGCATGCTGCACTGGAGCGCTGACGAGGTCACCACAGAGGCAGTGGCGTGCTGCCACGCAGCAGGTCTGTTGCTTTGCACCTACACCACCGACGACGACCTGGGACTCACCGGTGGAGCGCTGATGGGCGTAGACGCAATGTGCACGAACCGGCCCGCTCGCATGCTGGAACTTCGTGGCCGCCTCTGGCAGCTGCCCCCACCGGGAACGAGCCGCGGCGGCAAACCGTAGGGCGGGACATCGGCTACTGCCGACTTCGCGCCGCCCCGAGGCACTCCCAGGTCCACGGCCTTGGCATCGGGCTCAGTAGATCTTGATCGAGCCGACGCCCGTTGTGAGATCGAAGCTCACGCGGATGATGTAGCCGAGCTGGGCGCCGTCAGCGACCACGATATCAGCAGTGACGGAAGAGTCCCGCAGACCAGCCAGAACCGCAGAGCTCAACACAATGTCGTGGCCGTTGACCGGCAGCGCCGTCGCCACGCCCGACACAGGGTCGATCAGCGTTGCGACGCATGGCCCGAGCTCCGGCGCCGCCATCAACACCACAGGTGCGTTCGCACTCGGGACGCCAATCAGTCGCCGTTCGACGGTCGTGCTCGTGATGCACGGCGAACCTGACGCAAGGAAGCTCGGCCGCGGCAAGATCCACACGCCGGTGCCACCCGCATTCTCACCGCCGTCGCTGCCGATGCCAGGCAACGCCAGCCAGGCGGCAAGTGCGATCGGTAGGGCAACTCGCAATAGGGCTTTCATCGAATGCAACGAGACCAGCAACCCGGCGCAGGACCGCAGAATGCTACTGCCGATGGTCGTTCTAGCAAGCCCACGGCCCGTGGAAACCGCGCAACCGGGCCCTGGACCACAAGAGAGTCCCGGCGCCCCCCTCGGCCCCAGCCCACCGCAGTTGGTTCAGGCACCCGATGTGGCCTCGAACCATGTGGGGAAGGACTTTGCAACCACCTTGGCATCGGGATTGCTACGAATCAGGTGCAGGAAGTGGGAGCGGCGCCCGAGTTCGCGAGCAGCCCATGCGCGCCGGTGCGGCGTCTCCTCGTGCAACCGACCGAACCAGTGCACACAGGCCTCGAACTGCCCCTTCAGGCCGTAGGCCAAGCCCAGGTTGAAGAACGCAGTCGGGGTCATGCGCGGCTGCTCCTTGGCGACCCCGGATTCGACGAGCTCAAGCAGCAGTTCGACCGCTCCATCCCAATCCCCCTCGTCGAGATGCAGGTTGCCGAGGTTCAACAGTGCGTAGCCGCGCAACACCCTGTCCTGGGACTGCTGCAAGACCTGCGCAAACTGCTTGCGTGACAACGCACGTTGGCCCCTCACGTAGTGGATCAGTCCCAGGTAGATGCGAGCCTCGTCCATCGCCGCATCCAGCGCGAGACACTCGGTCAGCAGGCGCTGCCCCTTGCTGAGGTTCTCTTCTGGTGTGCGCAACTGGCCATCGAACAGGTCCTTCGCCGCCACCCACTCGGGTCCGATCGAGCCTTCGACCCGCGAGACCTCGTCGATGAGGTTGCGGCCGCGCATCGCCATGTCTGGGACCGGTACCGGCTCCTTGGCCACCTCGCGCGAGAAGTCCGGCGACAAGCCCGTCAGAACGAAGCAGCGGCCCAACTCGTACAGGATGCGCGAAAGCCGACGCCGATTCAGTGTCAGCTGCTCGCGCAGGCGATCCGAGCCGGCGACGGCGCTGGGTGCCGCCTGCGCCGTAGCGAGCTTGCGGTGCAAGCGAACCTGATGGCGGATGCCATCGAGGAACGTGCGGCAGCTGCCACAGACGTCCGAGTGCACCATCACGCGCCGCACCGATGCGGGGTCGAGTTCGCCGTCCAGCATGGCCGACAGATCTACCTGTATCTGCAGGCACGGGTCGTGTCCCGGATGGGGCAACGCCGGTTCGGGAGAGGTCGGCATCATGTCGCGCGCGGACTAGCCGCGGTCGGTCTCTGAGTCACCCAGGCAGGCGATTGGATCGGCCGATTGCATGGAAATGCGACAACCGATTTCGGTAGGGAGCCGCTGCGATTCGGTCCTCGGCCGTGTCGTGCGCGCGGCGCCAGGTGGCTGGTCCACGTTCGAGCGAGCGAGCTCGCCAAGGGACGCCTCCATCCCGCGGAAGATCTTCCGACGGCCGCGGAAGATGACCATCTTCAGGTTCTCGAGGCGGATGCCCAATGCGGCTGCGGCATCGCGATACGAGATGCCATCCACTTCGACCATGGTCAACGCCAACCGCTCCTTGGCGGACAAGCGGCCGAAGTGCAGCAGGTAGAGCTGCAGGTAGAGCATGTAGGCCCGATTCACGACCGCGGCACTCTCAGCTTCGCTGGCAGCACGATCCGGCCGCCGCGTGTGCAGATCCTCGGGCTGCAAGACCGCCTCGTCGATCTCACGAAACCGCGCCAAGCGTGCGTGGCCCTTGAGGAACTTCAGCAGCGTGTTGCGCGCGATGCGATGCCCCCAGCCACGAAACGCATCCGCCTTGTCCGGCAGGAAGCGGTGCGGGTAGCGGTAGATGTTCAGGAAGACTTCCTGCAACACGTCCTGCTCGTCGATCTGGTGGTGTACGCGGCGCAGGCTGCAGTGGATCGCGTGCAGGAATGCGGCACGGTTGAGTTCGAAGAGCAGTGCGAACACGGCCGGATCGCCCGTGTTCTTGTAGCAGTTCATCAGGCTCGTGCTGAGCCAGTCGGCGCGCTCCTGATCCGTCGCGAACTGCGCGGCCGCGTGCGGCGGTCGACCCTTCGCCAGTTCGAGCAAGGCCGCATCGCCAGTGCGCTCCCAGACCTCGAGCAACCGGCTCGCGAGGGTCTGCACATCCATGGTGATGAGACTCGAGTGCAACATGACGGAACCAGGAGCTGCAGCCGCTGCATTTTGCCATAGCCAGCCGCAGTTGGGAAGTAACGGTGGCTAGGACGATCCGGGACCCGGCATGGTTCCCGGGGATGGGACTTCCGCTGCTCGCATTTGCTCCGGCCACTGCAGGCCAGCCGGCGAAGCAGGACCGGAATCAGGCGTCGCGCACTGGCAGGTGGAGGACGAACGCGGCGGCTCCCGGGCCAAGTGCATCGGGCATGACACGCCCTTGCAGGCGTTCCACAGCTCGTCGGAAGGACTGCACGGTGGCCGACTCAACACCATCCGCCGGCTCGCCGTAGCCAGCCACGCGGACCCACTGTCCACCAGCGTCGCTTCCCACCTCGATCACACGCAGACCCGCCCCCCCGATGCGTTCGGAGACCAGGTTCAGTCCGTGACGCAACGCGGTCGCCAGCTGCGTGGCCTCACCCCACCATGGACGAGAGCACTGCCCCGTGACACGGATGTCGCCTACGTGCGAACCCGGCTCGGCGGCAACGGCACGACAGACGCCGGCCACGTCGAGCGGCTCCAAACCCTCAGCGGCCCAACCGCTCTCCGTGGCAAGATCGAGCTGCACAGCGTCACACCAGTCGAGAACGTCGATCGCGCTGCGCAGCGCGCCCTTGAGCCGCGCGCGTGCATCCTCGGCAATCGCGCCGTCCAGACCGTCGAGCCGCGATCGGAGCTCGGCCAAGAACTGCTGCTGGCACTCCGCGAGGGCGAGGAACCGCTCGCCGAGGGACTGGGCCACGCGGCTGCCACGCGCAAACCCATCGCCCCCGGCTGCGGGCACGACGATGACATCTGCCCCCGGTCGCTTCCGGCCAGGCAGCACGTAGGGGCTCGAAGGCGAAGCAGTGGCGTCGGTTGGCCGGCTCGACATGGGGACTCTCCAGACTCCGGGCGGCGCCGAAAGGACGCCTGCCGACCATGGCATCGGCCGCAGGGAAGGTAGGGCTTGAGGCGACCGCTGCACCGGGGACGTGCAGTAGCATCCGGCCGTGCCGAGTCACCCCAGCCCGCCACGCCGAACCGTCCCCATCGCAGCCGAGACCGTGCGCTCCATCGCGTTGGATACCGGCTTCGACCTGGTGGCATTCGGGCCGGCTGATCCCGGCGAGCACGGCGGCCACTTCCTGCGGTGGCTCGAGGCGGGTCGCCACGGCGAGATGAGGTATCTCGAGGCCAACCGGGAACGCGCACTGGATCCAACCCGCTGGCGTCCCGGTGTGCGTTCGACCATCGCGCTGGCGGTCGACTACGGCGGGCCGGCTGTCGGACTTGAAGGCGGCGGTCGCATCGCCCGATATGCGGGCGGCCGCGACTACCATCGCTGGTTGCGGGAGCGCGTGTTCACGCTACGCGAACGGCTCGAGGCTGCTGGGGTGCCCCACGGCTCCATGAATGGCGGCACCGACGCCGTGCCCTTGCTGGAGCGAGCGCTGGCCACACGCGCCGGCATCGGCTTCCTCGCCAAGAGCGCCATGGTGATCTCTCCCACCCACGGTCCCTACCTGCAGCTGGCCGAGTTGCTGACCGGCATGGATCTGCCGCCCGATCCCCCCTCGAACGGCACCTGCGGCACCTGCACGGCGTGCCTCGATGCCTGCCCGACGGCCGCCATCACGGCACCCTTCGAGATCGACGCCCGGCGCTGCTTGAGCTACACGACGATCGAACTGCGCGGCAGCATCCCGCGCGACTTGCGTCGCCCCCAGGGAGACTGGCTCTTCGGCTGCGACATCTGTCTGGAAGTGTGCCCGTTCACGCGCCGCAGCACGTTGCGGGAGCTGGCCGGCGGCGACCGACCCGAGGAGCTGCGCCCCCACCGGATCGTCGAGACCTGGACGCTGATCGACGTGTTGGAGATGTCCGAGGAGCGTTACCAGGCGGAGTTCACCGGCACGGCCATGCGGCGAGCAACGCGAAACGGCCTGCGCCGCAACGCCGCCGTGGTCCTGGGCAATCGCCGGGACCAGGCGGCCCTGCCGGCACTCATCGCGGCACTCGGCGACGAGGATCCAGTGGTCCGCAGCCACACGGCGTGGGCCATCGGCAGCCTCGATCCCCGGCATCCCGCCCTGGCCAGCGCGCGGGAACGCGAGACGGACCCGGACGCCCGGGACGAGATCGAACAGGCGATGGCTGGGCGCTAGCGAACTGCGCGCGCCACCGCCCCCCCAGAGACAACCGTTCGAGCCCGCCGTGCTGCGACCTGGGGAGGACCACCAAGCGGACCTCTCCCATGCCGCGGCCTCCTCGCGCCCGAGAACGCCTCAGGCGCCGCCGACCAGACTCTTCAACTGGTTCAGCACCGGCCCGATGGTCTTGGCGATGTCCGCGTTGTCGAGCAGCTTCGTGACCTGCTCCGCCAGGGGCTTCAGCAGACCGTCCTTCGTGCTGACGACATTGTCGGTGAGCTTGCCGAGGCCACCCAGATCACCAAGCTGGCCCTTCAGGCCGCCGACGAGGTTCTCGAGCGTGCCCTTTGCCTTCTCGGCGGTGCTGCCGTCGGTGATGCTGCCGAGGGCCTTGGTCAGGTCGCCCACCGTCGCCTTCAGCTTGTCGAGGCTCGCCATCTGCTTGGTGGCATCGCCGACGGAGTTCAGGATGTTGGAGCCGGCATTGGCCGCCTTCTCGCCGCAGGCGGGGAGCAGGAAACAGACCGGCAACACAAGGGAAGTGAGGTATCGCATGGTGTGCCAGCATAGCTGGGCCACGTCGGCCTCTCGATCGGGAGAGTTGTGGATCTCGCATCGGGGAGTACGCGGACCGGACTCGACCTCGCCGGTTGGCCGTCGCAGCACGTCCACCGTCGCGACAACCAGACGCCCCGGGTGCTCGCCCTGCCACGGGCACTTCTGCCCCGCAGTGGCCCATCGAGCATGATCGACCATCGCGTCCTCGCGACCCGCCCCTCGTCATGGGACCCGACCGCTACCGCCGCCCGCATGCCCAACGACCCACTGACACGGGAGCGAGCGTCCTTCCGGACCCGGCGGCGAAGACTTGGCAGGCGGGTTGCTTCTACCCCTTCGTGAAGAAGCCCACAGCAAAGCCGACCGATATCACGAAGACCCGCAGCGAGTTCTACGACGAGCAGAAGTGGTGTGAACACTGCAAGCAGTACGTGAAGTTCATGATGAGCGTGAACCACTCGTATTGCGTGCACTGTGGCAACCGCGTCCGCCTGTTCAGCCGCAACGACTCCGAGCAGTTCCAGGACCACGTGCAACGCCACAAGTGGCAAGCCTCCTAGACCGCCCACCCCACCTTCCGGCTCCCACCTCCTCTCCCCATCCCCGTCCGACATCCTGACTCCGCCCGACCATCCCTGATCCCCGCGAACGACCTGCCGGCCACCTCCCGGCAGGTCGCTTGCGTTGTGGCCCCCTGTTCTGCATCCTGATTCGCCCTTCTGAACGCGAGGACGAAGCCGTGCAGCTGCCAGACTTCCACAACGAGCCCTTCACCGATTTCTCCGACCCGAAGGAGCAGCAGGCCTTCAAGGCTGCGCTCCACACCATCGAGACCGAGTTCCTCGGCCGCACGTGGAACTGCTGGATCGGCGGCGAGGCGGTGACCGCCAAAACGACCTTCGAGAACTACGACCCGGGTGAGCTGACCCGCCTGATCGGCAAGTATCCCAAGCTCACCCCGGCCGACGCCCACACCGCAGTCGAGAAGGCAAACGCAGCGTTCCCCGGCTGGGCCGCGACCGATGCCGACTACCGCGTTCGGATCTTCCTGCGGGCCGCGCAAATGCTGCGCGAGCGCAAGCACCTGTTCTCGGCGATGCTGTGCTACGAGGTCGGCAAGTCGTGGGCGGAGGCCGACGGCGACACCGCTGAAGCCATCGACTTCCTCGACTACTACGCCGGGCAGATGCTGCGCATGGCGGAGCCGCAACCGGTGACCCCGATCGCCGGCGAGCGGAACC
Organism: Planctomycetota bacterium; assembly: GCA_044230075.1. Classification (GTDB taxonomy): domain Bacteria; phylum Planctomycetota; class UBA1135; order UBA1135; family UBA2386; genus JAEUHS01. The sequence goes on from JBGARS010000014.1 coordinate 55,498, forward strand.
AGATGGTCTACATCCCGCTCGGCGTGGTCGCGGTCATCCCACCCTGGAACTTCCCGCTGGCGATCATGGCCGGCATGACCTCCGCTGCGCTACTGGCAGGCAACACCGTGGTGCTCAAGCCCGCGAGCCAGTCGCCGGCGATCGCGGCCATGTGGATCGACCTGATGCACGAGGCTGGCCTGCCCAAGCAGGTGCTCAACTTCGTCACCGGGCCCGGCTCGACGGTCGGCGGTGCAATGGTACAGCACAAGCTGACGCGCCTGATCTCGTTCACCGGCAGCCGCGACGTCGGCCTGTGGATCTTCGAACAAGCATCGAAGACGCAGAAGGGCCAGATCTGGATGAAGCGCCTCGTCGCCGAGATGGGCGGCAAGGACAGCATCCTGGTCGACAAGGACTGCGATCTCGAGAAGGCCGTCGACGCCGTCGTCGGCTCCGCGTTCGGCTACCAGGGACAGAAGTGCTCGGCCTGCAGCCGGGCGATCGTGCACGAGGACGTCTATGACGAGTTCTGCAAGCGCCTGGTGCCGAAGGTGGAGGCACTGCGCATGGGCCACCCATCGGAACGGACCAACACGGTCGGGCCCGTCGTCGACGGCGCCGCGAAGCGCAAGACGCTCGAGTACATCGAGGCGGGCAAGAAGGAAGGCAAGCTGCTGATCGGCGGCGAAGCCGGGCCATCGTCGGGCTGCTACGTCAAACCGACGGTGTTCGCCGACGTCAAGCCGACGGCGAAGATCTCGCTCGAGGAGATCTTCGGCCCGGTGCTCGCAATCGTGAAGGTCGCCGACTTCGAGGAAGGCCTCGCCGTCGTCAACAACACCGAGTACGGCCTGACCGGTTCCTTGTTCACCGACAACGAGAGCCACAAGCTGGAGGCGAGGCGCCGCTTCCACGTCGGCAACTTCTACATCAACCGCAAGTGCACCGGCGCGATGGTCGGCGCGCATCCATTCGGCGGCTTCAACATGTCGGGCACGGATAGCAAGGCAGGCGGCCCGGACTACCTGTTGCAGTTCCTGCAGGCGAAGTCGATCAGCGAGAAGATCGGCTGAAGCGCCGCATCGCACCGAAAGCAACCGGAGCCTCGCACCGCGCGAGGATCCGACCGGCCGCGGCGCGAGGTTGAACTGACTTGGAACGCAGCTCCTTCGTCCGCGAACAACTACGACTGCTCGATCTCGAGCGCGATGCCGAGATCGAATCAGCCGAGCGGCAGCTGCAGTTGCGCACCGACGCCCAGCTGGTCGCACGCGGCGTGACCTTGTTGCGGCTCGAGGTCGCCGATCTCGAGCCCGGCTTCGGCGGCCGCCTGCATGCGATCCTGCGCCCGAGTCGCGGACAGGGCCTGCCATCGCACCGTTTCGGCCCCGGTGACGTCGTCGCCGTGCGAGCCAACCGCGACGATGCACCGCTGTGCACGGGCGTGTTCGTGCGCGCGCGTGGTGACCAGGTCACCGTGGCGCTCGACGACGAGGACGTCGACCTGCCGGGGCTCGTGCGCATCGACCAGATCGTCACCGACGTGACGTTCCGACGCCTTGGCGCGGCCTTGCGCGAGCTGCTGCGCGTGCGCAAGGGCGACGAGGCCCGCTACCTCGACGTGCTGTTCGCCGAACGGGAACCGGGTTTCTCCGGCCAGCCGGCAGCCGACGCAGTGCGCTGGTTCGACCCCGCGCTCGACGGGTCGCAGCGCGAGGCGATCGCGCTGGCGCTGCGCGCGGAGCAGGTGGCTCTGATCCATGGACCACCGGGAACCGGGAAGACCACCGCCACCGTGGAGCTGATCCGCCAGGTCGTGGCCCGCGGCGAACGGGTGCTGGCCTGCGCCCCGTCGAACGTCGCCGTCGACAACCTGGCTGAGCGACTGGTGCGGGCCGGCCTGCGCGTGGTGCGCCTTGGCCACCCCGCGCGTGTGCAGGCACGGGTCCGGGACGTGTCCTTGTCCGAGTTGGTCGCCCAGGCACCCGAGCAGAAGCTGTTGCGCGACGTGCGCCGGGAGATCGACCAGGGCCTACGGCTCGTGCAGCGAGCCAAGGGCCACGCCGACCGCGCCGCAGCACGCGAACAAGTGCGAGGCCTCCGCCGCGAGATGCGCCAACTCGAGGGAGCGATCACCCGCGGTCTCGTCGACGGCGCCGAGGTCGTGCTGGCGACAACGAGTGGCGCCGCCGATGCGTTGCTTCAGGAGACTGCCTTCGGCCTCGTCGTCGTCGACGAGGCGGCCCAAGCCCTTGAGGCAGCTTGCTGGATCCCGCTGCAGCGGGCCCGCCGGGCCGTGCTGGTCGGCGACCACCGACAGCTGCCACCCACCATCCAATCGGCGGAGGCTGCCGACGCTGGGCTCGCTCACACCTTGTTCGAACGCCTCGCCGGGCTGCCGACTGCGGCGACGTTCACCCGCATGCTGACGACGCAGTATCGCATGCACGAACGCATCATGAGTTGGTCGGCGCGGCGCTTCTACGACGGCCGCCTCACCGCGGCACCCATGGTTGCCGGCCACCTCCTGACAGACCTCGACGGGGTCGCCAACACCGAGTGGACCGGTGAGGCACTGTGCTTCGTCGACACCGCTGGTTGCGGCCATGACGAGACAGTCGGCGACGACGAGGGCTCGAAGAGCAACGTCGGTGAGGCCGGACTCGTCGTGCAGATCGTCTCGGCACTGCTCGATGCCGGCGTGGCGGCCACGGCGATCGCCGTCGTAACACCCTACAACGCGCAGGTGCAGCTGCTGCGGGAGCGGCTCGGCGGTGTGGAAGGTCTCGAGATCGGCACCGTCGACGGCCTGCAGGGCCGCGAGAAGGAAGCCGTCGTGGTGTCGCTGGTGCGCAGCAACGAGTCCGGCGAGGTCGGCTTCCTCGCCGAATTGCGTCGGCTCAATGTCGCACTGACGCGAGCCCGGCGGCATCTCACGATCCTCGGCGACAGCGCCACGCTGGCACACGACGCCGATCTGCGCGAGCTCGTCGACCACCTGCAGCAGCACGCTTGCTACCGCAGCGCGTTCGAGCTCGGTTGAGAGCCGCAGAAGACGTCCATTGGTGGCCGTCTTCGCGGCCACGGAGAGCGTTCGAGACAGATTGTCTCTCACGCCATGAGTCCAGGTCAGAAGAACGCCAGCTGCGCGCCGCGGCTAGAAGCCGCACCGGCCGGGACGCCGGTATCCCAGACCCACCACTGGCTCCACAGCGAGATGCCGATGAGTCCTGGCTCGTAGGGCAGACCGACCCGCATGGTGCCGAAGCCCGCGCCGGCAGCACCCGACGCGCCGCCGAGCACGACAGGCACCTGCAGCTCGGCACCGAGCGCGACGTTGATGTTGACACCCAGGTACTGGGTGACCGCCGGCTGCAGACTGATCAGGAAGATCGCCGGCGCGCCGCCGCGTGCGTTCGAGACGCCGACCTTGAAGTCCGGGTTGCCGATGTTCGCCGGCACGCCGGCCATCATCTGTGGCTGCTGACCACCCGTGCCTGCCGAAGCCACGCCGAAGAGCGAACCCAGCGGTGGGATCCGGTCGCCGGCCAGCGTCGGCCGGTTGAACGGAAACTGTCCGGCGGCCACGCGTGGATCGGTCAACGCGGTCTGGACGAAAGTGATCAGGTCGTTGGCGGCCGGGGGCGGCACGCCGATCGGGGGCGGGCCGTTGAGGGGCAGGACCAGCGGATCCTTGTTGTCGAGGAACGGGCCGCCGCCGCCGATGTAGAAGCCGACCACCTGCGCGACGCTGGTGAACTGGCCGTTGTGCATGAAGCTGCGGCGCAGGCCGACGTTGCGCAGGCTCGGCACCTTGAACTTCCCGCGGTCGGCGAAGTTGCCGGTGATCCCCTGACGACCGTTGTCGTCGGCGATCGGCCGCAGGCCGAGGTTGCGGAACTGGCGGTCGCTGAACAGGCCCGGCGTGTGACACAGGTGGCAACGGCCGGGGCCGTTGAACACATTCATGCCGTTGATCTGCTGCGGCGTCATCGCCTGCGGGTTGCCGGCCTGGAACAGATCGTACGGCGTCTGGTTCGGCACCAGCGTGCGCTGGTAGGTTGCCAGCGCGAACGCGATGCGGGCGGCCGTGATGTCCGGCGTACCGAAGGCAGCGGCGAACAGGTCGGGGTAGCTGACCCCGCCCGCGATGGCGTTGGCCATGTCGACGGGCAGGTTGGTGGCAAGTGCCATCGGTGCCGACGTCATCAGCTTCTGCGTCGCCTGGGTGAACGTGCGCGCGTCGTGTGCCATCTCGTCACCCGCCACGATCGGCCCCAAGGCCTGGTTCTCGAGCGCGCCCCCCTGCGCGATCAGGACTGCGCCGGTGTCAGGGTCGACGAAGGTCGAGCGTGCGCGGCCATCCCAGAACAGATCGGGGAACCACGCCGCCAGCATCATGCCCGGCGCCGCCCGACGGGTAACCTGGGTCTGCAGACCGAACTTGGCGTCAGGCAGGTAGTCGTTGCTGGCGTCACTGCGGACGACACCGGGCGATCCGAAGATGTCGTCGGGCGATGGCAGGACACCGTCGTTGCCAGGGTTCACCACGCGGCGCAGGTCGCCGCCACCGGCCGCGAAGGTGTGGCACGTGCCACAGGCAACGCGGTTGTTGCTCGACATCTGCTCATCCCAGAACAGCAGCTTGCCGAGAGTCGCCTTGGCCGGCGTGATCGGGTTCTCCGGTGGCACCGGCTGGGGCGGCAGCCCCTGTGCAGACAAGGATGTGGCGAACAGCAGGAGGGCGGTGGTTCTCATGGGAAGGGCAGCGGAGCGTTGGGGGCGGTCGGGGACGCGGCGCGAGAACGCATCCGCATCTCGGACACCCACATCTTCGTTACAAAGACCCGCTAGGATGCCGCGATGCGATGGGTCGTCGGGAGTCTACTTGGCGCGGCGATGGTGCTCGCCTGCTGGGCCTTCTGGGGAAGCGACACCGCCGCCCCACCGCCCGTTGCCACGGCGCCCGAATCACCGGGCACGGGGGCAACGGAAGCGCGCAGCGTCATCGACGCCCAAGCGCCCCCCCGCTCACGCGTCGCGGACGGCTCGTTCTGGCTGGAACATCTTTCCGCGGCGGACCAGGCGCCGACCGCCGCCAGGGACGACGATGCCTGGGCTGCGGTGCTGCGGGGACGGCTGACAGTGCGGCAGCGGCCGTGGGTCCATCCAGCCGGGGTGCAGATCCGGCTGACGCACCACTGGCTCGACACGGTGATCCCGACCGAGTCGCCGCCGACCGACACCCGTGAACCCGTCGCAACGACCGCTGCCGACGGCACCTTCGCCTTCCGGTTCCGCCCGGGCTCCGGCGAACTGTTCTTCCTGATCGACCACGGCGGTGCCTGGCTCGACTACCAGAAGGTCCCGCGCGTCCCACGGGCGGGCACTGAGTGGGACCTCGGCCTGGTCTTCGTCGACGAGCGTGGCGGCGCGCGCGGCCAGGTCCTCGACGGCAACGGCTGGCCGCTCAGGGGCGTGGTGGTGCGCGCCGTCGACGCGACGCTGGCCGACCTCGCGAGTGGCCTCACCGACTTGCCTTCGGCACGACTTGGTGACGCCGAGCAGTTCGATGCAGCCGGCACGACAGCCTGGGGACCGATGCCGAAGTGGGTCACGCGACGCGATCTCATGCTGCCCTTCCCGAGTGCGACGAGCGACAAGGACGGCAAGTTCGAGCTGCGTGGCCTGCGGCCAGGCACCCACGATCTGATCTTCCGGCACGACGCCGGAACCGGCAGCCTGCGCGACGTCCAGGTGGCAGCCACGCGCAGCACCGAAGTCGGCGCCGTGCGCCTGCACCACGACCGGAGCATCGACCTCACGTTCCTCGGCGACTCCGGCCAGCCGTGGATCGACGCCAGCGTGGCGCTGGTGCGCGACGATCTGGGCTACGGGATCGCACCGCTACGGACGAACACGCGCGGCGAAATCCATGCGATGGTCGCGGATCCTGGAGCCACACGCGTCGTGTTCACCTATCCCGGCGATGGCCCCTGCGTCGATCTCGGCCTCGCAGTGGCCGCTGGCCCGATCGTGCGGGTCCCGCGACTACCGGCGGTGCGCGTACTGCTGATCGACACCGCCGGCGTGGTGCAACCCGGAGGTCGGGTGCGCCTGTTCGCCACTGGCGTGCTGTTCCGGCCCGTCGACCGACGCCTGCCCGAGTGGATGCAGCCCACCGAGCTGCAGCCCGGCCTCCACGTCGGCAAGGGCACTCCCGGCACCGTTGCCGTTGCCTCGGTGCCTGGGTTCGCTCCGGCGATGGCGCAGGTCCGCCCCGGCGACAACACGCTGACCCTCTTGCCGCTGCAACATGTCCGCGTGAGGGTGCACAACCTGGACGGCCACGCAATCGCCGGCGCAACCGTTCGCTTGCAGGTGCATCAGCATCCCGATCTCGACTTCCCAGGCGCGCAGTGGGAACTGCTCGCCAGCGATCGGGCACGCGTCGGACAGACGGACGAACAGGGCCTGTTTGACATGCCGGTCTGGGGCACGTGGTTCTCGCTCGAGGCCTCACACCCGGACTTCGCCGACACGGCAGGACCGCGCTTCCTGCCGCAGCCCGGCGGGACGATCGACCTGCTCCTACAGCGTCGCGCCAGCATCATGGGCACACTGACCACGCAGCATCGGCCAGCGTCGGCAGGTTTCCGGGTGCGTGCACGGCAGCGGCCGCCGGCGGGCAACCAGCTCGATGGCAGCGGCTTCCTGGCCGAGCAACTCGCCGTGACCGGCACCGACGGCAACTTCGCGTTCCGGGACCTGTGCGCAGGCATCTGGGAACTGCAGCCCGAGTTCCCTGCCACACCCGGGGTGCTCGGTGCCACACGGCCGGCGACCACCTTCGCGAGCCAGCAGGTGCTCCTGGGCGAAGGCCAGGAGTTGCACACACTGCTCGAAGCCAATCGCGCGGTCCTGACCACTCCGCAGCTCGCCGGGATCGTGCTCGGCAACGGGACACCGATCGCCGGTGCACTCGTGCGCGTGCGCCCGGTCGCTGGGTCGCCGGTAGAGACGCGACCCCGGATGCGCCGCCAGCGACGGTCGAAGCAGCCCGCACCAGAGCCCGCGACGGAAACGGCCCCCTGGCTGCAACAGAGCACGACGGATTCGTTCGGCGACTTCGATTTCGCCGGTCTCGTGCCTGGGCAGGAATACGAGGTTCGCGTCGACCTGCCGCAGCACGGCCGCCTGCAGTTCCTGGGCCGTCGTGTCGTCGCCACGCCAACGGCCGAGAATGCGCCGGCAGCCAAGGTGGATCTCGCCTTCGACACCGGCTCGCTGACGCTGCAGTGCTCGCAGACAGGTCAGCCGTTCGCGAACCGCATGGTGCGATTGCAGCAGTTGCTCGAGAACGACTTTCCTGGCGCCACCTTCGAGCTGCTCACCGACGACCTGGGCAGGGTCGTCGCCGACGACCTGCCGGCTGGCCGCTGGAAGATCGAACCGGTGCACGGTGGCAACCTGTCGCCCGACGGCCTCTCGATCCGTGCCGGCACCATCACGGCGGCCACGGCCGAATGCGCGCCGTGATCAGCTCGTCGGCACGGTCTCGACCGCGGTAGTCGGCGCCGCGCGCGCGACTGCCGGCGGCGCCATGGCGGCACTCTGCTGCAGCAACGCCAGTTGGTGACGCACCAACTCGGCGTATTGCTTGCCCGTGTCGACGCCCAGAGCCCGTCGGTAACAACGCCGCGCCGGCTTCGGCCGGGCCGCCTGCGCGAGCACGTTCCCCAGCGCGAGCCAGGCGCCGCTGTCCCAGGGGTCGGTGCGCACGAGCCGGCGGAAGGTGGCTTCTGCGGCTACGAGGTCACCGCGAAGGTAGGAAGTGAGCCCCGTGGCGAACATTTGCGGCCGCTGGCGCGCCACCGCCGAGCGACGCCGCCGCCACTGCGCAAACAGCAGCGCCAATACGGCGGCCGCGGCCACCACCTGCAAGCTGAGCAGCGGCAGCGACAAGTCCGGCCCCGTTGCCCGGAACACGAACTTCGCGACCAGGAACCAGTCGGCCAGCACCCACAGGGCAACCGTCGCGGCCGTGCCCAGGCGTGTGCGCCCCGTGTGCAGGTAGAACCAGGCCGCCGCCTGCCCGGCAGCGAACAACAGCAAGTTCGGCCACAGCTGCTCCACGAACACGCCGCGAAACTACGCCACGCACCGATCGCGCGCCAGATCGCAGAGCGGCGACACCCGGACCTGCCGAAGAAAGGCGGAAGTCGCGGATCCCACCGCTACTGTGCGCCCGTCGATGTCGCTGCACGACCGCCGCCTCTACCTGTTGTTCACGCCGGCCCTGTGCGCCACCGATCCCTGGGACACGCTTGCCGCGGCACTGGACGGCGGCGTCGACATGGTGCAGCTGCGCATGACCGGCGCCGACCTCGAGACCGTGCAGCGTTGTCGGGAGCTGTGCCGGAACGCGCGGGCGCCGTTGATCGTCAACGACGACGTGATGCTGGCCCTGCGCGGCCGCTCCAATGGCGCCCACGTCGGCCAGGGCGACATGCCCGCCGACGCCGCGCGTCGCCTGCTGGGCCGGTTGTGGCTCGGCGTCAGCACGCACGACGTGCCACAGATCACCCGTGCCATCGCGGCCGGCGCCGACTACGTCGGCTTCGGGCCGTGCCACCCGACGGCGACCAAGGCCTACACTGAGGGCAAGTCACCGGCGGAGATCGAAGCCGCGACGGTCGCCGCGAACGCCCGCCGCCTGCCGCTGTTCGCGATCGGGGGCATCACGGCGGCCAATCTGCCGGCGTTGCGCATGAACGGTGTCGACCGCGTCGCGGTCAGTAGCGCGATCCTGCAGAGCCCCGACCCGCGCCGTGCCGCCGAGCAGCTGCGGCAATGGCTGTGAGCGGCACCGATCAAACGAGCAGCATCGCGTCGCCGAACGAGAAGAACCGGTAGCCGCGCTCGACCGCCTCGCGGTACGCAGTCAGCACCGGCTCGCGGCCCGCGAACGCAGCCACCAGCATCAGCAGGGTGGACTGCGGCAGGTGGAAGTTCGTCAGCAGCGCGTCGACCACGCGCACGGGCTTGCCGGGGTAGAGGAACAGGCTCGACTCGCCGGATCCTGCAGCGACCGTGCGATCTTCACGCGCACACGTTTCGAGCACGCGACAACTGGTCGTGCCAACGGCGATCACGCGCCCACCTCTTGCGCGCGTCGCGGCAACGGCCAGGGCGGTCGCGACCGGCAATTCGTAGGTCTCGGCGTGCATGTGGTGCTCCTCGACAACCTCGGTGCGCAGCGGCGCGAACGTGCCTTCCCCCACATGCAGCGTGACGTGGGCGATCTCCACACCCAGTCCCCGGATGCGATCCAGCAGGGCCGGCGTGAAGTGCAGGCCCGCGGTCGGCGCAGCGACCGCACCGGGCACGCGCGCGAACACCGTCTGGTAGCGCTCACGGTCCGCAGCCCGATCCTCACGCCCGTCGCGGTTGATGTACGGCGGCAGCGGCGCCCTGCCGACACGCTCCAACACCTCCCCCACGTCGCCTTCGCGCGCGGCCAACTCGACGCGCCACCGGCCGCCACCCAGCGGCTCGACCAGCAGCAGGTCGAGGATACCTTCCATCTCCAGCCAGTCGCCGGCGTGCAGCTTCTTGCTCGGCTTCACGAACGCCTCGCCAGCATGCCCCTCGAGTCGCAGCAGCAGGCACTCGACCGCGCCGCCGGTGGGCCGGCGGCCCCGCAGGCGCCAGGGGCGCACGCGCGTGTCGTTCAGCACCAGCAGGTCACCGGCACGCAGGAACGTCGGCAGGTCGGCGAAGATGCGGTGCTCGTTCCGGCGACTGCTGCGGTCGTGCACGAACAGGCGCGCCCGGTCGCGCGGTTCCGCCGGGCGGCTGGCGATCTGGTCGGGCGGCAGCAGGAAGTCGAAGTCCTTGACCAGCACGGCGCACCGTTCATACCGCGCGGGTGCGGCGATTGCCCGCCGCAGCCGGCGCGAGGAAACGCGCCAGACTGCGGGTCAGCGCCACCAGCGTGCGATGTCCAGCAGCAGCCCGGCGTGGGCACCGATCAGCGCCCCGCGGCCGCGGGCGCGACGGCCGGATTGGTTACCGATGATGGCGCCGATGCCGGCCCCGACCACGGTGTTGATCGGGAACCAGGTCCCGCGCCGCCGCGCGCGGTCGTAGTCGTCCCAGTCGCGGTAGCCGTGCACACCGACGTAGACCGGCTCGCCGGCGACCGGCACCTGGCGGTCGACTTCGACTTCGACCGGCACCTCGACGACCTGCGTGAACGTTCGGTAGGCGACGCTGCTCGACGGCGGCGGCGACTGCTCGTCGACGAAGGCCATCGGCCGTCGGCGATCGGCGTCGGCTCGCACACCTTCGTCGCGCGACAGGTCGGCCTTCGGCACGTCGATCTGCAGCTGCGGCACCAGCGGCGCGCGGCCGACCGTGGGCGTCGCGGCGCAACCCGCGAACAACAACGACGACAGCAACCAGCTACGGGTGTTCATGGCGTCCTCTCATCGGTTCCAGCCGAGACGCAGCGTCCAATCCGCCGCCTCGGCCTGCTTGCTGATGGCGACGTAGGTGATCGTATCCCCCGGCGCCAGGATCTTGATCTGTCGGTTGGTGTCGTCACCGATCGGCTGCTTTCGGCCGTTCTGGAAGCTCATCTGAGCGAGGATCTGGATCGTCTTGTCGTCGATGTTCCGAATCGGGACGGTGACGCGCAGCTGGTTGGTGCCCTCGACCCGCTCGACGAAGGCCTGGCCCACGCGGATCACGTCGTGCAGGTTGCCGTCCGTCACGACGACGTTGCTGGTCGCCTCGGCATCGTCCTCGATCGCCTTTGCGGCATACGGTGGCGCGCCCGAGCAGGCGCCGAGAGCCAGCGACAACAACAGGGCAGGGATGGACAGTTGGCGGTGGTTCATGGTCATTCCTTGATCGGGCGCACTTCGGTGACGTTGGGTTCGACGCGTGTCGGGTCCTGGACACCATCGAGGCGGAACGTGCAGGACGCATCGTTGCCGTCCAGCAGCACGGCGCGACCCAGTGTGACCCAGTCGGGCGACGACAGCGAGCCGTTGTTGCCGACCGCGAAGCTGCGGCACTGCGCGGCGACCCGCTTGGCGAGCGAAGCCTCGATGCGCCATTCGCCGTCGCCGCCCTCCTGCCAGACGCGGGTGACGACCGGCGGCTTCAGCGCGAAGTAGACGTTCTCGGCGACGATCGCCTTGGCCTTGTCGACCAGGGCATTGACGTAGTCACCGATGCGCTCGGTGGGCATCGCCTGCGGATCCGCCGCCACCGTGAACGTCTGGTCGAGCAGCTCGGTGTTCTCGACCAGGTTCTCGACGCGGATGTGCACCTGCACCGAACCACCGGTCAGGAACTCGGGCCGCGGGCCCGCAGTCGGCCGCGCCTTGTTCGGCTTCTCGATCGTCGACAGCACGGCGACCGGCTGCCAGTCGATCACGACCCGATGCGAAGCGACGACCTGGTTGCCGGCCTTCTCGCGCTCGCGAACGGCACTGCCCTCGGTCACCTTCACCCCGGCGCCCTTGGCGACGATCTTCACCAGTCGGCTCTTGCGCAGGTATTCGGCGATCTTCGGGCCGGCGAACTCACCCTTCTCGCGACCGACGACGCCACCGGTGCCTTCGTCGAGGCGCTCCATCGCCCAGTTGCGCAGGTCGTTGTCCTGCAGGTCGACGACGATCGTCGCATCGAGACCTTCCTTGCTGGCGATCTGCGCCTTGACCTTCACCTCCCACTGGCGGTCCTCGGCCTTGTGCTTGTCGGTCACCTCGTAGGCGAGCACGAAGCCGGCGATCTGCTGCTGCACCCACTCCCGCTCACCGTCGGCCTCACCATCGAACCAGCCTTCCTTGTCGCCGTCCTTGCTCTGCGACACCACCGACAGGCGGCTGCGCACGCCGGCGCCGCGCGCGACGCCAATGCCCTTGACCTTCGCGACCGCCTCCTCGAGCGCGTTGGCGAGCGCCGAACGGTAGCTGGTGGCGCGGCCGAAGCCCTCGCTCCAGGTGCCGCCGGCCCCATCCTGGGACGCGGGCGCGGGCACGGCGGCCGGCTCCTGGCAGTACCCGCCGGAAGCGAGCAGCGAAGCGAACACGGTGACGGCGATGGCACGGATCATGGACGAGACCTCGAAGGCGTGGGACGAAAGGCGCCGCACAGCGCACACCGCGGGCGCAGGGTTGCAGCGACCGGAATTCCGCATGGCGATCATCATGGCACAGACGGCGCCCGCGGCGCGACCGGCGGCAGCGAACGCGCCAGGTGCCAGGCTTCCCCGCTGGCAGGCACGGTGACGAGCGTGTGCTGGCGGAACTGCGGCAACGGCCGGCCGCGGGCATCGAGGAAGTCGATCGTCAGCTGGTGGTCGCCGGGCGCGACGTCCGCCGTCAGCACGTGCACGGTCGACGGCAGCGTCGGCCAATGGCGCAC
>JBGARS010000150.1:0-4881 GCA_044230075.1 Planctomycetota bacterium
ATGCGGTGTTCGCCGCCGGGCAACGACACCGGCGCGCGCGCCGCGATACGCGGCATCACCCAGCCGGGCGCCGCCGGCAGCCCGAGCAGCGCGCGCGTCCATGCCAGCGCCTCGACGTGCATCAGTTCGTGGAACACCACGAAGTGGGCGTGGTAGAGGTCGTCGAGCGTGACCGGCCGCGACAGCAGCGCGTGCTTGCAGGCGTGCAGCTGGTCCTGCATGCGGGCCAGCAGTTCGCTGCGCGGCAACAGCGGCATCTGCCAGCGTGCGCGATGTGCGACCTGCGCCGAGTCGTACCACTCGTCCGGGCCGACGAAGCACACCGGCCGGTCCGCGTGCACGTGCGCGTCGGTGCCCAGCCGATGCGGGCCACGCAGCAGCCAGAACTCGGCGAACCACGCCACGTGCGCCAGATCCCACGCGGTCGGCTGGATGCCCGGGTCGTAGGGCACCAGCCACTGTTCGTCGGTGAGGTCCAGCGACGCCGCGAACGTCGTCGCGCGCGCGTCGTCGAGCGCGTGCACCAGGTCGGCCGGCGTCAGTCGCCGGCAGTTCATCGCGGTTCGGCGACGAACACGCCGAACCATCGCTTCGGGTCGGTCCAGCAGCCCGCACTGCGCAGGCCTGCTTCGGCGAGGAGGCCCTCGAAACCGGCGACCGTGTACTTGTACGAGTTCTCGGTGTGGATGCGTTCGCCGGCGCGGAACGTGCGCCGGTCGCCGGGCCAGTGCACCTCCACTTCCCGCACCGCCTCGAGGTGCATCTCGATGCGGCCCGCGACCTCGTCGTAGAACGCGACGTGGCGCCACTGGCCGACGTCGAAGTCGGTGCCGGCCAGCCGGTTGACGTGCAGCAGCACGTTCTTGTTGAACGCGGCGGTCACGCCGAGGTCGTCGTCGTAGGCGCGCTCGAGCACGGCCTTTTGCTTCTGCAAGTCGACGCCGACCCACAACACGCCGCCGCCGTGCATCTGGTCGCGCAAGGACTGCAGGAACACCACCGCCTGCGCCGGCGAGAAGTTGCCGATCGACGAGCCCGGGTAGAAGAACAGCCGTCGGCCCTTGGGCACCGCGGTCGGCAACTCGAGCCGCTGCGCGAAGTCGGTCGCCACGCCGCACATCTCGATCGACGGGAAACGCCGTTGCAGATGCAGCAGCGCGTCGCGCAGGAAATCGGTCGAGATGTCGACGGCGACGTAGTGCGCCGGCTGCACGGTCGCGAACAGGCCGGTGGCCTTCTCGCAGTTGCCGGCGCCGACGTCGACCAGCGTGCAGCCGGTGACCGGCAGTGTCGCGGCGATCGCCGGCAGGTGATCGCGCATCACCTGGGCCTCGGTGCGGGTCGGGTAGTACTCGTCGAGCGACGTGATCGCCGCGAACAGGCGCGAACCGAGTTCGTCGTAGAAGAAGCGCGGCGGGATCGCGGCGGGGTTGGCGAGCAGGCCGGAGCGCAGCAGTGCCGCGGCGTCGTGCGACGGCGACTTGTGGCCTTGTACGAAGGTCAGCGCGCGTGGGTCGAGCGGCGCAGGTTGCTGCATGGGCTGCGACATCGGGCGGCCAGCATACGCCGATCTGCCGGCGAACAAACTGCTCGCCGGAGAGTGCCGCGGAGTTGGGCGGTGCCGTTTGCCGAGGTGGCCGTTGTCAGCGCGAGATCAGGCCCGTTCCCAGCGTGCGCGCGAGATGCCCGCCTGACGCAGCAGGATGGCCAGCAGCTTCGGACCGATGTCGCCGCGGTGCGGGTTCGGGATCGTGAGCAGCAGGTTGGCGCGCCGCATGAACTCGTGCTTGCCGCCCGCGAACGGACCTTCGAAACCAAGGCGCCGCAGCGTCGCGACAAGATCGCGCCGCCGGATCGCGCCGAAGGCAGGCATCAGCTGGCGCGCCGGACACGGATCGTCACCCCGCCGAGGGTGGGGATCGGCAGGTGCTTCGCGACGCGCACCAGGAGCCACTCCTCGACGACCTCGGCCAGGTTCTGACGACACTCCTCCACGCTCGGACCGGTGGCCAGCACGCCCCGCAAGCCGCGCACGGTCGCACAGTAGGAGCCATGCTCGATCGGCTCGTAGGCCGCGCGTTCGAGGGCTTTGGCGATGTACTTCGTGATCATCCGCGGCTCACGGTACTCGGCGGTCTCGGTGCCAGCAACCCGCAGAAGGTCACGCCAGCGCCTGCCGGGCGTAGCGACCACCTGATGCGGCACGAGCTGCCTGTGCGGGCCGCAGCCGCGAACAAACTGCTCCCCGAGAGTGCCGTGGAGTTCGACAGTCGTCCCGAGTCGCGCCTGCGACCGTAGCGGGAACATCCGGTCTCAAGGGGGACAGGGCGGAAAGCCGATGCTTTACCGGCAAGTGGCGAAAACCATGATCGATTTCGACGGCGACACCGCATTCACGCAGCAGATGCTGGACGTGCTCGGCCGGCGCACGAAGGCGGCGTTGCACAACATCGCCAACCAGAACGTGCCCGGCTTCAAGCGCTACCAGGTCCGCTTCGAGGACCTGCTGCGCCAGGCACGGCAGCAAGGCGCCGACGAGACCAAGGTCGAGCCGGTCGTCGAACGCGATCTGTCCGGGCCGCCCGGCGCCAACAACGTCGTGCTGATGGAGGAGCTGTCGATCCTCGGCAAGACCTCGCTGCTGCACGACGTGATGACCCGCCGCGCGGGCGGCTACTTCGCGACCCTCAACAAGGCCATCTTCGGCAGGTGACCATGAACGATCCGATGCAGGGAGTGTTCCGCGGCTTCGACATCGCCGCCAGCGGACTGCGCGCCGAGTTGCAGCGTTCCGAGATCGTTGCCGCCAACCTCGGCAACATGCACCGGACCGGCAACGCCGACCACGAGCCGTACCGGCGCAAGGTGGTGGTGTTCGAGGAGCTGCTCGACCAGGCGCACAACGGCGCGCTCGACGGCACCGAGGTCGCGAAGATCGCGAGCGGCGTGCAGGTCGCCAGGGTCGTCGAAGACCAGTCGCCGTTCCCGGTGTTCTACCAGCCCGGCCATCCGGACGCCGACGCCAGCGGCAAGGTGCTCGGCAGCAACGTCGACCTGTTCCAGGAACTGGTCGACATGCAGGTCATCGAGCGCAGCTTCGACGCCAACCTGACGGCGCTGCGCACGTATCGCGGCATGTTGCAGAACACGATCACCAACATGAGCCGGTGATCCCGGCTGTGTGAACAATGAGTGGCTTCGACCTTCCATCCCTGCCCGGCTTCGATCCTTCGCAGTTGCGCGAGGCGCTGCAGCAGGCCGCTGTACAGGGCAAGGACGCGCCGGCGTCATCAGGCGTGCAGGGGCCCGAGCGCATCGGCGGACGCCTGTCGGGCGGTCCGATCGGTGCGCACGACGGTCCCTCGTTCTCCGGCATGCTCGCCGACTCGCTGGCCCAGGTGAACTCGCTGCAGCAGGACGTGCAGCAGAAGACCCGCGGTCTCGCGCTCGGCGAGGACGTCGAACTGCACGACGTGCTGATCGCGTCGAGCAAGAGCGAGGTCGCGTTCAACCTGCTGCTCGAGGTGCGCAACAAGCTCGTCGACGCATGGGAGAAGCTGTCGAGGTCCTCGGTCTAGCCCGAACCAGCACACATGCGATTCTTCCTCAACGAGATCCTGTCCCAGCTGAAGGGCATCTGGAACCGTCTCGACGGCAGCCAGCGGCTCGTCGTCAGCGCCGTGATGCTGGCGACGATCGTCGGCCTCGGCGTCGTCGTCTGGTTCGCCGGTCAGCCGAGCTACGAGACGGTGTTCCGCGCCACCACGAACGAGGAGATCGTGCAGGTGCAGCAGGCGCTGCAGAAGGGCGGCATCTCGTGGAACGTCGCCGACGATGGGCGCACGTTCCAGGTCGACCGATCGAAGGTCGGTCAGGCCAACATGGCGATGCGCCAGGCCGGGCTCAACGGCGGTTCCGCACCGGTGCTCGGCGGCGGCACCAGCCTGATCGACGATGCCGAGACCAAGGCCTGGAAGCTCGACGCCGCGTCGCGCGCGCAGGCCGCGTCGGCGATCGCGATGCTCGACGGCGTCGCCTCGGTGACCGTCGCCGCCAGCCGGCCGCGTCGCACCGCCGCGTTCCAGGATCGCGACAACGAGGTGCGGCCCAGCGCGACCGTGGTGCTGCGGCTCAAGGGCTCGGTGCCGTTCGAGCCGGTGGCGCGCAGCGCCGCGTCGGTGGCGTCGTCGCAGCTGATGGTGCCGCTGAGCAACGTCGAGATCGTCAGCGCGACCGGCAACCAGCGCTGGCGCTACGACGCCGATCGCGACGCGGGCGGCGGCTCGTCGGAGTTCCTGAACCTGCAGCGCACGATGAGCGAGGCGCGCACGCAGCTGTGCCAGCAGCGGCTCGACCAGATGTGGCCGGGCAAGACCAGCGTGTCGGTGATCGTCGAGCTCGACCCGTCGTGGGAGACGACCACCGAGAAGGTGCTGCCGCCCGACCCGATCGTCAAGTCGGAGAAGTTCAGCAAGGACGCCACCGACACGACGGGCAAGCCCAGCGGCGAGGGCGAGCGTGACAAGAACACGAGCAAGAACGAGACCCGCGACCGCGAGTTCGTCACCGAGATCGGCGAGCGGCGCACGGGTCGCATGGCGCCCGACATCCGGCGCATGGCGGTCGCGGTGCTCTACGACAAGTCGCTGGAGCAGACCGGCTTCAACAAGGAGGACCTGGTCAGCACGGTCAAGGCGATCGTCGGCTGGGACCCGGCGCGCGACAAGCCGGAGGCCTTCAGCACGATGGCCGTACTGGAGAGTGCCGCCAAGAATCCCAGGAAGATGCCGGCGCGCCACGACTGGCCGAATGCCAGAGCCACGCCTGCAGTGACCGCGATCGTGGCGCATACTTGCAGCCCGCCACCAATGACGAACGCCC
>JBGARS010000151.1:0-4367 GCA_044230075.1 Planctomycetota bacterium
CGTCAGCCCGACCAGCCCCAGGATGCCGAGCGGGATGCCGACCAGGGTGATCAAGAGCACGATGCCGAGCAGCAGCATCGGGATGCCGGGCAGGGCGTGCGGGTAGGGGATCTCGCGCGAAGGATTGTTCATGGGCGTCCGTGGGTGGCTATTGGGATGATATCACTGCGATAGCCCAAGGTGCACGGTCGGCTCGCGCGACTGTCGCCCGATTCCGCCGCGCGTTCGGGCTGGATCAGGGATCCCGGTGCTCGCCGCGGAACGGCAGCGCACCCAGGAACCGCCGCCCGTAGCCCTTGGTGCGCACGCGCGGGTCCATGACCACGACCTTGCCGCGGTCCTGGGTGCTGCGCACCAGCCGGCCGAAGCCCTGGCGGAACTTCAGGATCGCCTCGGGCAGCGAGTGTTCGGCGAACGGGTCGAAGCCGCGCGCGCGCAGCGACTCGAGCCGCGCCTGCGTCAGCGGATGGCCGGGGCTCTGGAACGGCAGCTTCGTCACCACCAGCAGCGTCAGTGCCGAGCCGCGCAGGTCGATGCCTTCCCACAGGCTGTCGGTGCCGATCAGCACCGAGCTCGGGTCCTGGCGTTTCTGCTCCAGCAGGCGCTGCAGCGGCGCATCGCCTTGCACCAAGAGCTCGATGCCCGCTTCGGCCAGCGGCGCGCGCAGCTCCGCGGCAACACTGCGCACGAACTCCCACGACGTGCACAGCACGAGACCGCAGCCGCCGTTGTCGAGCAGGTGCCGCAGCGTGCGCAAGACGACTTCGCGGCGGAACGCGTCCGCCTGTTGGCTTGGATCGGGCATCGCCTCCTCGAGCACCAGTTCGACCATGCGGTCGTAGTCGAACGGCGAGCCGAGCCGCACCGTGTCCGCGTCGTCGAGGCCGAGGCGCCGCCGCAACCACGAGAAGTCGTCGTCGTCGCCGGTCGCCAGCGTGGCGCTGGTCAGGATCGCCGTCGCACCGCCGGACCACAGGTGCTGGCGCAACGTCTCGCTGACGTCGAGCGGCGCGCCGCACAACACCGCACCGTGTCGCCCGGGCTCGATCCAGCGCACCAGCGGCGTGGTCGCGGCCGGGTTGTGGATGCACAGCGAACGCAGCACCGCGCACAGCGCGTCGAGCCCGTTCGCGCGCGCCTGCAGTTCCATGCGCGCATCGAGCTCTTCGACCCGCACCGCGGCGCTCGCCAGTTCGGTGCTCAGCGCGCGCAGCACCGGCGTCAGCGGTTCCTCGATGGTCTGGTCCTTCAGCGCGGTGCCTTCGCGGGCGCCGCTGCGCTGCAGGTGCTCGTCGATGGTGGCGAAGAACGCGTCGTTGTGCTGCCGCGCCTCTTCCCACAACAGCCGCGCGACCGGCGTGCCGTGCCGCGACAGCAGGCTGCGGTCGCTGCGGCGCGCGTGCAGGCGGCGCAGGTGCCAGCCGACGGTGCTCGGACCGACGCGCAGGCCGAGACTCTCGGTGGCAGTGCGTTCCAGATGGTGCGCCTCGTCGAAGATCACCACGCGGTGTGCCGGCAGGTACGACGCGCCGGCGATGCGCAGCGCGAGATCGGCGAAGTACAGCGCGTGGTTGACCACCAGCACCTGCGCCGTCTGCATGCGGCGCCGCGCGCGCTGCCAGTGGCAGCGGTCGTAGTGCTTGCAGGCGCGCTGCAGGCAGTTGCCGTGTTCGGCCTGCACCTCTTCCCAGACCTCGGCGTCGGGCTGGAAGTCGAGGTCCTGGCGCGTGCCTTCGCGCGTGCAGAGCGACCAGTTGACGATGCGCCGCAGCTGGTCGTGGCGGCCCGGATCCTCGAACAGGTGCTGTTCGCGTTCGGCGAGCTGCATGCGCCGCAGGCAGAGGTAGTTGTTGCGCCCGAGCGCCGTCACCGACGACCACTCGAACGGCAGCACCGCGTGCAGGAACGGCAGGTCCTTCTGGTCGAGCTGCTCCTGCAGCGCGATCGTGCGCGTCGACACGACGATCGGCCCCTGGCCCTGGTGCTGGTCGGCATGCACCACCGCCGGCAGCAGGTAGGCGAACGACTTGCCGGTGCCGGTGCCGGCCTCGGCGATCAGGTGCCGGCCGTTCTGCAGCGCGCGCTCGATCGCGGTCGCCAGCTCGAGCTGCTGCGGCCGCGGCTCGAACTCGGGCAGCCGGCGCGCGATCGGCCCCTCGGGTCCCAATAGACCGCGCACGCCTGGATCCGCGTCCGCCGTCACGTGATGCCGTTCTCGGACAGGGCGTCGTTCGGGTACGTGGTCGCGGGCAGGAAGTCCTGCGGCAGCAGCAGGCGGCTCTGGTCCGGTTGCCGACGGTCGTGCAGCACCGGCAGGGGCTCGACACCGAGCTCTCGATCCGGCCGCAGCAACCGCGCGCCGAGGTCGCCGTGCACGCGCACCCAGTGGCGGTTCTGGCGCGCGATCGCTCGATGGTCGCGGAACCGGTAGTCGACGCGCAGCATCTGCGGCAGCACCAGTGGCACGGGTTCGACGGCGATCACGTAGCCGACCGAGACGTCGCCATGGACCAGCACGTGGCGCAGTTGGAAGGCGCCCGCGAGCCAGCCGAGCAGCAGCAGGGCGCCGGGTGCGACGACTGTTGCGAACCAGGACTGCGGGTGCAGGTAGCCGCGGTCCATCAGCAGCACGCCGCCGCGGATGCGGTTGACGTTGCATTCCTCCGGCAGGACCTCGACCTCGATGCTGCTGCCGACGGCGGGTGCGTTCGTGGGCACGAACGAGTCGCCGGTCAGGTGCAGGTCGTGGTGGTTCGCGAGCCAGTGGAACTCGTAGTGCACGCAGGACCAGGTGCGGCCGCCATCCTGGAACGGCACGCCGATCGCCAGCACCTTGCCGGCGACGACTTCGCACGGGCCGCGGTCGAGCCGCGCCGTGTCGGAGAACTTGCCGCCCATCTGCAGGAACATCAGCCAGGCGACCAGGCTGCCGAGCACGCACATGGCACCGCCGAGCGCCAGCAGCGGCCAGCGATGCGCCAGCAGCGGCCGCAGGCGGATCCGCCGCGGCGCCGGTGGGATGCTGCGCACTTCGTGCATCATCACCGGCACTAGAGCGCGACCGGGGGCGCACGTCGAGTCGGCTACCGCGGCTTTGGCGGCGGCAACGGCTGCAGGGTGAGTTCGGCCGGCGTGACCGTGCCGTCGGTATGCACTTCGATCTGGAACGGCTTCGCGAGCGGGCTGCCGCTGATGCCCCACGTGCCGAGGAAGTACCACAGGTGTGTGTCGAAGCAGCCGAACACCACCACTTCGTAGCGGCCCGGCGGCACGCCGCGCAGCGTGGTGCCGTTCTCTCCAGCGTGGTGGGTCCCCGCCCAGATCGCCGCCTCGTCGCCACCGTGCGCCAGGTGCAGCCAGAGGCCGGCGACGGTGCGCACGGTCGCGTCGCCAGCCGGCCAGCTCCAGTGCAGGTCCGCCGTCACGCGTGCCGGCGGCACTGTGTCGCCGAGATCGACGACGTCCCCCTGCACGTGCACGACCTGCTGCCACCGAACGCCCGGGTCGTCGCCGAAGGCGGACCCCTGCACGCGCACCAGCCACTCGCCGTCTGGCAAGAACTCGAACGAGAAGCGGCCGTCGGCGGGCAGATCGAGGTGGGCACAGTTCCAGGCGATCGGTGTGCCGAGGTCGGTGAAGTACCCGGGATCGCCGTTGGCCTTCGGCAGCGGGTAGAGCACCGCCTGCGTGGATCGGCGTTCCCGCTCGGGCACTTGCTCGATGAGGAAGCGCCCGCGCACTCCGCCCACGGCCATCTCCAGCGTGCAGTGCACGTCGGCGCCCGGCGGCGGCAGGTGCACGATCACCGGCGGCAGGGTTGCGGCGCCGCTCGCGTGCCGCACGCGCAGTTCGACCGGGCCGGCGTCGCGATACTCGAATGCGAACGTGCCGTCGGCGGCGACGCGCTGACCCGGCGCCCAGCCGCGCACGAGTTTCGCGTCCCAGTCCGGGGGCCCTTCGTTCTCGAACAAGGAGCGCGAGAGGGAGTCATGGCCCCAATCCGGTCGCGTGCCGAACACCTGCGCTTCGGCGCACGGCAGGCCGCGCAGCAGCACGCGGCCGCGCAGCGTGCCGAGCGGCGGCTCGCTCAGTTCGATCGTCGTCTCGGCGCCGGCCGTGACGACGAAGTCGACGACGCTGCGCAGGTCGCGGAATTCGGCAAGGATGGATTCCGTCTGGGCGACGAAGTCGGGCTCGACGAAGAGCACGGCCGGCGGGCAGTCCTGCAGCATCTGCCTGTGCTCGGGCGCGGCCAGCCGCCAGTTGAGCGGCATGAACAGCGCGCCGATTCGGGCGCAGGCGAAGAGCAGCGCCAGCAGCTCCGGGCTGTTGTAGCCGAGCCAGGCGACGCAGTTTCCGCGATTGAC
>JBGARS010000152.1:0-4337 GCA_044230075.1 Planctomycetota bacterium
CGGCCACGGTAGCGGCGCCATGCGAACGTGCGCAGCAGCGCCAGCGCCGCAAGCGTCCAGGGCACCCAGGCGACCCGCGCGCCGCCGACCGCGACGAACAACGCGAGCAGCGCGCAGCCTTCGGCGAGACCGGTCACGCCGATCAGCGGCACGACTGCGGGCTCGCGCCAAGCCGGCACTCCCTTGGAGGCAGCGAGGATGTGCGCTTGGCAGTAGAGGAAGCCGAGACCGGCGACACCGGCGGCGATCAGCAGCGCCACAGAATCCGTAATGACGGCGCCGAAGCCGAGTGCAAAGACAAGCGTCGCGACGAGGCCTTCCCTCGTCATCCACGAGCGCTGCGGATGGCGAAACACGTTCAGTGCGCGCCACGGCCGGCCGATCTCGAGCCAGACGCAGACCAGCCCTGCACCAACAAGCGCCAGCGCAAGCAGCACTGGCCACGGCGACACGGAACCGCCCAGCGCGGCGAGCGCGCTCCATGCGAGCAGCGAGCTGCCGGCGCCGCCGAGCACGAAGTTGCCAGCGGCGCGCCAGTCCCAGTGCGATTGCAGGACGGTGGCGAAGCGGATCATGTCCGCTCCTTGTCCCAGAGGTAGTAGAAGCCGGGATTGGTGCCTAGCTCCTCGTGCATCTGGAACCATGTGTTGTCACTCAGCAGCTGCGATACATTGCTCTGCGGATCCTCGATGTCGCCGAAAGTCAGCGCATTGGCGATGCACGCGTTGGCGCAGGCCGGCGACGCGTCGGGGTCGACGCCCGGCACGAGTCCCCGCGCAGTGCCGGCGTCGATGCGGTCGACGCAGAAGGTGCACTTCTGCGCGACGCCGAGGCGCGCTTCGTCGAAGCGCTGTTGCTCGGTGCGTGTCGGCTCGCCATAGGCGAAGCGCGGCTTCTCGACCTTGTAGCGGGCCTGGTACGGACAGGCGACGGCGCAGTAGGCACAG
This sequence comes from Planctomycetota bacterium, assembly GCA_044230075.1. GTDB lineage: Bacteria > Planctomycetota > UBA1135 > UBA1135 > UBA2386 > JAEUHS01. The sequence continues at coordinate 948 of JBGARS010000152.1, forward strand.
CCGATGCAGACGTCGTAGTCGATCGTCACGATGCCATCATCGCGCTTGCGGGTCGCGGTGCTGGGACAGACGTCGAGGCACGGCGGGTCGGAGCAGTGCTGGCAGCCGACCGGCATAAACACCCGCTCGGCGTTCGGATACTCGCCGAGCTCGACGTCGAGCACCTTGCGCCACTGCACTCCGGGCGGCGTCGCGTTGGTCAGTTTGCAGGCGGCAGTGCAGGTCTGGCAGCCGACGCAGCGGCGCAGATCGGCGACCATTACGTAGCGGGTCATGCGCGGCCCTCCACGCGGCGAATGCACACTTTGACCGCATCGATCGACGAGCCGGTGCCGTCGATCAGGTCGGGGGTCATCGGCACCAGGTCGTTCAGGCTGGGCATCGGGATGTCCTTCGCAAACGGCGTCTTCCAGTGGCCGAACTGACCGACCATCACGATCACATCGGGCCGTACGCCCTGGCGCAGCCGCGCGTGGCCGCGCGTGGTGCCGACCGGCGATGTGACCTCGATCGTGTCGCCCTCGGCGATGCCCATACGGTCGGCGGTGCCCTTGTTGAGCAGGATGCCGCTGTGGCCGGCCACGTTCTCGGCGACCTCACGCATCAGCTGGATGCCCACGTTGCCGCCCCAGGCGTACTGCATGCTGCGCGCGGTGAGCAACCAGAATGGGAAGTCGGCGATGTCGACCTTGAAGTTGCGGCGGTAGACATCGGCCCAGCGCGCCTCGAGGTCGTCCCATGCAGGCAGCGCCGCGTACTCGTGCAGTTGCAGGTCCCACCAGTCGATGCCGTTCTCGTGCAGCCGGTTGGCGAGTTGGCGCCCGATGCGCAGCACGCGCTCCTGGTACGGCAACTCGTAGCGCAGGCCGAGCTCGACCATGCGCGGGTGCAGGTACCAGTTCAAGCGCGAGAACGGCTTGAGCCGGTAGCCGTGCTCCTTGAACCAGTCCAGACCGTCGGTGGCGGCACCGTCGGTGGTGTCCACGCTGGCGGCGCGGCACACGGCGTCCCAGATCTCCTCGACGCCGTGCTGGCGGTCCAACGCGAGCGAGAAGTCGTGGTCGGACGTCTTCAGCGGCAGGCCGCACACGCCGGCGTTGATCATCGCGTTGAACGCCTCCTGCAGCCCGACGCGCTTTGCCAGCTCGGCGGCGATCCAGGTGAACTCCTTGGTCTCGCCGATCGGCTCGACGACCGGCTGGCGCAGCACCCAGCCGCGCGACTCCCAGAACTGCTCCTCGTAGCGCGTGCCGCCGATGCGCACGAGCTGCGTGCCCTCGAGGTCGGTGCGGTCGGGCAGCAAGATGTCGGCGAAGTGGTTGGTCTCGTCGTGCGTGTAGGCGAACGCGACCATGAACGGGAAGCCTGCAATCGTCTCGCCTAGCCGGGTGGTCTCGGAGAACGAGATCAGCGGGTTGCAGCGGTAGACGAACCAGACCTCGGGCGGCTTGGGCACAGGCCAGTTCGGCGCCGCGCGGCCCTGCAGACGCAGCCAGGTCAGCGAAGTCGAGCCGACCGCCTGCGCGTATGGGCCGTCGCCAGTTCCGGGGATCAGCGTGCTGTAGGCGTGGCGCACCGTCGGCTTGGCGATCCAATTCGCCTTGTCGGTGGGGTGGAACGGGTAGCTAAGGAAGCCGTCGGGGCCGGGCTCGACGGTGGCCCAGCGATCGTGGTCCAGTCCCGGCTTGGACAGCAGCACCGTGGTGCCGAGCAGGCCGCCGGGCACCTCCAGGGCGCCGACCAGCACCATCAGCACGGTGCGAGCCCACACGCACTCGTAGGCGCCCCAGCCGTTGTTGATCGACTTACCCATCGTCACCGCGACCGGGCGGAATGGCAGCGTCTGGCCGAGCACCTCGGTGGTCTCGCCGATGCGCGCGTGCGTGAGGAACTCGTTGGCGACGCGTCGGATCGTCGCCGCGGGCACGTCGCAGACCTTGGATGCCCACTCCGGCGTGTGCTCGGCCACGTGGCGCATCAGCAGCGCATGCGCCGGCTGCGCCTGCGCGCCGTCGTGCGCGAACAGCTCGTCATCGGCGCCGACCTCCACCGCAGCCACGGCGAAGCTGCCGACCAGCGCCGGGTCGATGTCGGGCGCGTCGTGCGGCACGGCGCGCGCCGTCTTCAGATCCCACACCAGCGGCTTGCGGCTGGCAGGATCGCGCAGGTACCAGCCGTTCGGGCCGATCAGGTAGGGCGCGCCGGTGCGGTGCTTGAGGAACGGCACGTCCAGCTCCTCCATCCGGTGCTCGTGCAGCAGCACGTGGACCATCGCATAAAGGAAGGCGGCGTCGGTCTTCGGGCGGATCGGCACCCATTCGCTGGCCTGCGCGCCGGTAACCGACAGGTGCGGCTCGATCTGCACCCGCTTCATGCCGCGCACCCGCGCATCGGCGCCGCGGCGCACGCTGGTGACGCCGCCGGAGGCGTCGATGTTCAGGCCGAAGGAGACGATGTACTCGACGCGCGGCGTGTCCGGGCAGACGGTGAAGCCGCGGTGCCACAGCTCCCCGTACAGGTGCTCGGAGTGCTTGCACTTGACCGTGCCGCCGGCGCCCAGGCTCATGTCCAGCGGACCCCAGGCGGCGAAGAAGGCCGGGAACGCGCCCATGAACATCAGCGGGGTACCGGCTCCGCCAGTACTGAAGGCAACCTTCGGGTCGCCGTTGTCGTCGAGCAGGCCGGCCTCGCGGATGCCCCGGAGCTTCGCGGCGATCGTGTCGAGGGCCTCGTCCCAGCTGATCGGCACCCAGCCCGGATCTTCGTTACGGCCCTTCTTCGGGTTGGTGCGCTTGAGCGGGCGCAGCAGCCGGTTGGGGTTGTAGATCTTCTGGATCAGACCATAGGGCTTGACGCAGATCTTGCCGTCGGCCGGGTGCACGCCGCAGGCGTCGAAGTTCGGCTCGACCTTGGTCGCGACGCCGTCGACGACTTCGACCTTCAGCACGTCGGGACCGTTGACGCACTGGTAGCAGTAGGTCGGCACGCGCTTGCGCGTGCTCGGGGTTGCCAACGTCGTGCCCATGTGCCTTGCTGCCTTCGCGATTACCTGAAGCGAAGTCTGCGACGCTGCGGTCGCAACCGCTATCCGATTCGTGCGCCGGGTATCCGGGGACTTCACCGATCTGTATCGCGACCGGCAAACGCGGCGGAGCCAGCCTCTACCCGAGAAGAACGTCGACTACATCAAGCTGAGCGTGCCGCGCAAGTCGTGGCGGGCCAAGCATCCGTCCGGACCGGTTCTGGATCAGCCGAGGCGATCGCGTTCGGCCTGCTGGTCGGCTCGGGCGTCCTTCCTGTTCGTGCCGGACCGCGCCGTCGGCCTGCAGGCGACCTTCGGCCTGCCGGCGTTCATCGGTCCGATCGCGAAGTACGTGGCGATCGCCGCGG
>JBGARS010000153.1:0-4204 GCA_044230075.1 Planctomycetota bacterium
GCTGTGCCGAGGCCACCACCGACGATCGCCAGCAGCACCACCGCCGCGGCCACGCACTGCACCCGGTACCGCCGCACGAACTTTCTCACCCGGTAGCCGACACTCGGCGGGCTCGCCAGCACCGGTTCGAACGTCAGGTGCCGTTCCAGGTCGGCGGCCAGTTCCTGCGCGGTCTCGTACCGGCGCGTGCGGTCCTTCTCGAGCGCCTTCAGCACGATCCAGTCGAGGTCGCCGCGCAGATTTCGCTGCAGGTCGCCGGTGTCGAGGCGCCGCGCCGCCGCGTGTCCACTCGCCGCTTCGCCGAGCGCCGTCACCTTGGTGCTCGGCTTGGCAGGCTCCTGCTCCCGGATCACCCGCTGCATCTCCAGGAAGCCGGCGTCGCGCAGGTTCTTGCGCGAGAACGGCAGCTCACCGACCAGCAGCTCGTACAGCAGCACGCCGAGCGAGTACACATCCGTGCGTGTGTCGACGTCGAGCCCGCCGAGCCCCGCCTGCTCCGGGCTCATGTACTCCGGCGTGCCGACCATCACCCCCTGCTCGGTGAACAACGTCGCCTCGACCAGGTGATGGTCGACGGCCTTGGCCAAGCCGAAGTCGATGATCTTCGGCGTGGGCTTGCCGTCCTGCAGCGTCACCAGCACGTTGCCGGGCTTGAGGTCGCGATGCATGACGCCCTTCAGGTGCGCGTGCTGCACGCCGGAGCAGACTTTCTGCAGCAGCTCGATGCGCTCCTTGAGACCGAGCTTGTTCTGGTCGCAGTAGTCCGTGATCGGGATGCCCTTCACGTACTCCATCACGAAATACGGCTGCCCCTGGGCACTGACCCCCGCGTCCAGCACCGTCGCGATGCACGAGTGTTCCATCATCGACAGCGCGCGCCGCTCCGCCTCGAAGCGCGCCAGCACCGCCTTGCTGTCCATGCCGAGCTTGATCAGCTTCAGCGCTACCCGCCGCCGCACGGGCTCGCGTTGCTCGGCCAGATACACGGTGCCCATGCCGCCTTCGCCGAGCGTGTCGAGCACGCGGTAGGGGCCGATCTGCTGCGGTTGTGCGTCCCGTGGCTCCCCGGCTGGCGTCGGTCGCGGCGCGGTGTCCATGGCGCCGGAGGGTAGTGCGGAGGCGAGCGGCCGCCAAGCGTGAGGCGGCGCGCAGCCAGCGATCGTGTCCCCGCGGTGCAGCCGGATAGACATCGAGGGCGTCGCGCCAACACTTGCAGGTCCGTCAGTGCGAGGTGGGCGCAGCCGGCGGCTTCGTCTTCGGCACACCCGTCAGCCGCAGCAGGAAGCTGCAGTAGAAGATCGCGAAGGCGCAGGCGGCGTGCCACGTGGTGCGCAGCAGCCAGCTGGTGGTACTCGGGTGCTGGGCCTCGACGAACAACTCCAGCACGCCGCCGACCATGCCCACCGGCACCGCGCGGATCGTGGCGGCCAGCGCGGCGAGCGTCACCGGGTTGGTGTTCGGTGGCAGCGGCGGCAGCGGTCGCGGCGGCATCAGGCGGCGGCCGATCGTGTGCAGCGAGAACGCTCCCGCGGCGACCACGAGCCACTCCACCGGCGCCAGTTCGATGCCGCGGAAGTGCGCGACGCCGGCGCTCCACAACAGCGCCACCAGCACCGGGCACGACGACAGCAGGCGACGGAACCAGCGTTGCGACATCGCGGCCCTACAGCGTGATGACCTTCGCCGCGCGGCCGAGCTCGCCGAGGATCGTGTCCATGTCGGACACCTTGCCGACGACCGGTGTGATGCCGAAGTGCTGCAGGCACGTGCCGCAGGGCACGAGGTCGACGCCGCGTTCCTCCAGCAGCTTCAGCTCGGTCAGCACCGGCGAGCCGTCGGCGACCAGCTTGACGCCGCTGTTGTAGAACACGATCGCGCTGAAGCCGGGCAGGCTGATCGACTTCTTCAGGAACGTACCGAGGATCTTCTGGCCGAGCTGGCGGTCGCCGTGGCCCATCTGGTCCTGGTTCATGACGACGATCGTGTCCATCGCGGCATCGTCGGCCGGAAGGCGTCGTGCCGCCAGCATCGAACATCGTGCTTTCGCCGCACCGGCGCCATCCGTAGCCTCTGCGACCCTTCGCCGTTCCGTCCCGAACCTCCATGAACGTCCTCGTCGTCGGCTCCGGTGGCCGTGAGCACGCCCTGTGCTGGAAGATCCGGCAGTCGCCGTTGGTCAAGCGCCTGTTCTGCGCGCCGGGCAATCCTGGCACGGCGGCCCTCGCCGACAACGTCGACATCGCCGCCGAGGACCTGCAGGGCCTGCTGCGCTTCGCCCAGAGAGAGAAGATCGACCTGACCGTCGTCGGACCGGAAGGGCCGTTGTGCGACGGCATCGTCGACGTGTTCACGCAGCACAAGCGGCTGTGCTTCGGCCCCGACAAGGCGGCGGCCGAGATCGAGGGCAGCAAGGCGTTCGCGCGCGAGCTGTGCCGCAAGCACCGCATTCCCGGGCCGAACTACTGGACGTTCGACGACCACCTGCTGGCGCGTTCGTTCCTCGACAACCGCGAGGACGGGCCGATCGTCGTCAAGGCGTCGGGGTTGGCTGCCGGCAAGGGCGTCTCGGTCTGCAAGAACAGCGAAGAGGCGAAGGTCGCCGCGGCCGAGTGCCTCGAGAAGGGGCGTTTCGGCGGCGCCGGTGCGAGGGTCGTGTTCGAGGAGTTCCTCGAAGGCACCGAGGTGTCGGTGATCACGCTGACCGATGGCCAGACGATCGTGCCGCTCGAGTTGGCGCAGGATCACAAGGCCGTGCGCGATGGCGACAAGGGCCCCAACACGGGCGGCATGGGCGTGGTGACGCCGGTGCCGGTGATGCCGCGCATGGCGGCGCAGATCGAGAGCCAGATCGTGTTTCCGACCGTGCACGCGATGAACCGCGAAGGCCGCCGCTACAAGGGCTTCCTCTACTCCGGCCTGATGCTGACCGCGCAGGGGCCGCGTGTGCTGGAATACAACTGCCGGCTCGGCGACCCCGAGACGCAGCCGCTGCTGCTGCGGCTGCAGAGCGACCTCTTGCCGTTCCTGCTGGCGACGGCGGAAGGCAAACTCGCCAGCCTCGAGGCGCCGGTCTGGGACCCGCGCGTCGCGGTGTGTGTCGTCGCGTGCAGCGGTGGCTACCCTGGTGACTTCAAGAAGGGCGTGCCGATCTTCGGTGTCGACCGGGTGCCGGTCGGGCCCGAGCTGCAGATCTTCCACGCCGGCACGGCGAAGAAGGGCGGCGACCTGCAGACCGCAGGCGGCCGCGTGCTGGCGGTGACGGCGCTCGGGGCCGACGTCGAAGCCGCGCGTCGGTCCGCCTACGCAGCGCTCGAGCAGATCGAGTTCGAGGGCATGCACTACCGATCCGACATCGGTCGGCGGGGGTGAGATGGTCGCGGCCGTGCGCTATCCTGCCGGGCCGGTGAGGCCCGAGCAGGAACAGCACATCGTCGAGAGCCACCTGCGCCAGCGCGGCTTCCGCTGGACGACCCAGCGCGCCCTGATCGTGCGCATGGCGCTGGGCACGCACGACCACTTCACCGCCGAGAACCTGCTCGAGCGTTGCCGCAAGATCGCGCCGAAGGTCTCGCGCGCCACCGTCTACCGCACGTTGGCGGTGCTCGAAGAGGCCGGCTTCGTCGCGGGCCTCGACACCGGCGGCGGCGGCCGGCGCTTCGAGCACGTGCTCGGCCACGAACACCACGACCACATGGTGTGCACTGTGTGCGGCCGTATCTTCGAGTTCCGTGACGGGGAGCTCGAACGGCGGCAGGAGATCGCCGCGCGCCGGATCGGCTTCCGCATCGAACGCCACAGCCTGCGCATCCACGGCACCTGCCGCGCCTGCCAGCGCGCCCAGCGGGGGGGGACGTGACGTCGGCGCGGGTGCTGGTGGTCGACGACGAACCGGACCTGGCCGAATCGTGCGCCTGGTTCCTCGAACGCGCCGGCTACGCGGCACGCACCGCGAACTCCGCGGCGCAGGCGCTGGAGCGCATGGCGGCGGAGCCGTTCGCGGTCGTCGTCACCGACGTGCGCATGCCGCGCATGACCGGCATGGAGCTGCTGGGCGCGATCAAGCAGCGCGACCCCGACGTCGAGGTGCTGCTGCTGACGGGCTATCCGGACCTGCAGATGGCGGTCGCGGCGATCAAGCAGGGAGCGTTCGACTACCTGGCCAAGCCCTATGCCGAGAAGGACCTGCTCGAGCGCGTCGCCAAGG
>JBGARS010000154.1:0-4199 GCA_044230075.1 Planctomycetota bacterium
ACGCGTCGCGCTGCTTGTCCTCGATCGCGCGCTCGATCGCCATGCGCACATCGCGCAGCGCCTTGTCGTCGGCGAGCGGCTGCGCGTCGTAGCTCACCAGCACGTCGCCGGGCTGCAAACCGATGCGCGCGCCTTCGCCGCCGTCGTTCACGGCGACCACGAACACGCCCTGCTCGGGCACCTCGGGGGCCGCGTCGAGCTTGCGAGGATCGCCGATCGCGAGCAGGTCGAGGCTCGTGGTGTCGTCGCTGGCGTCCTTGGCGCGCTGGCGCAGCCAGAACAGCGCGCTGCCCGACGGCACGTAGCTGATCGGCGGGCCAGCGTCGAGCCAGTAGGTCGGCTTGCCGTCCTTCACCTCGGTGACGAGCGCCTCGAACGGCAGACGGTGCAGCTCGCGGTGCGCGGCGACGAAGACTCGCCTGGAGGCACGCACTCGCTGCCACACCTGCTCCGGCATCAAGCTGTGGAACAACTCGGGCGTCGCCTCCGGTGCTGTCGCGGCACCCGGCGCGGCCGGATCACGACCACGCGCTTCGTCGCATTGCGCACGCGACGCATTCGCGACCAGACCGGGCAGCAGACGCGTCGTGGTGGCATGCGCGACGGGCAGCGGGACCGCCTCGACGCCTCGCTCGCGGTCGACGACGTAGAGAAGGCTCACCCCCTCGGTGACCGTGAACTCGAGAAGGAGTTCTCCATCGCGCAACGCCGACCGGATCTCGCCCGCGGTCCGGACGCGACCGATCGGCAGCACGTCGCCGAGCAGCCGCGCGCGCTCGTCGAGCAGTCGGTGATGGCGAGTGCTCGTCTCGTTCGCGGCCGCCAGCAGATCCTGGCGCCGGTGTTCGCGTTCTGCCGCATCCACCGTCGCGTCGTCGAGCTGAGTCAGCAGGTGCAACAGGCGATCCCGCTCCAGCTCGATGGCTTCGAGTTCCGTGCGCAGAGTGGCGATCCGAGCCACCGTGGCGTCGTCGCCGCGCCAGCGGGCCCGTTGCGTGGCTTCGGCGAAGGCGTCGAACCTCTGCAGTTCCAGCAGGTCGAGCAGTTCGCGGCTGCGCCCGCGTTCGGCGCCGAGCAGCGCATCGGCCGGCTTGCCGAGTCGCACCGTCAAGTCCTGCAGCCGCTCGAACGCGTGGAAGCGCTTCAACCGGTCGAAGAACGACTGTCGCGCCACCGCCGATGTCCGGCTGTCGTCGCGCAGGCGTTCGATCATCGCGACCGCCTGTTCGCAGTACTGCAGTGCCTCGGCCGTTCTGCCGCGCCACTGCAGGCAGCCGGCGACGCGACTCAGGTCGCCTGCCAGACTCGGATGGTCGACCGCGCCGTAGAGGCGCCGGTCCATCGCCAGCGCGGCCTCGAACTGCGGCTGCGCCTCGTCCAGGCGACCCGCCCGCTCCAAGCAGTGGCCGATGTCGCCGAGGATGCAGGCGGTGCGTGGGTGATCCCGATCTCCGTACAGGGTTCGCTGCATCGCGAGCGCCGCTTCGAACTGCGGCAGTGCTTCGCCCGTGCGATGCAGGGCGTCCAGACAGAATGCGATGTCGATCAGGCCCTGGACGATGCCGGGATGGTTGGTGTCGCCATGCAGACGCCTGCTCATGGCCAGCGCGGCCTCGAACTTCGGCAGCGCCTCTTCGGCGCGCCCGACGCCGGCCAGGAAGTTGCCGAGGGCGCCGAGACTCATGGCGACGTCGGGATGGTCGCGCCCTGCGGCGAGGCGCTCGAACATCGCCAGCGCGGCTTCGTACAGCGGCAACGCCTCGCTCGCGCGACCCAGCGTCTCCAGGCAGTTGGCCGTGTTCAGGAGGGTCTTCGCGGTGTTCTCATTGCTCGCTTCGCCCCGCAACCGGTTCCGCATCGCCAGCGCCGCCTCGAATCGCGGCAGTGCTTCACCGGCCCGTCCGAGCGCATGGAGAGCGAAGGCGACGTTCTGCATGGCGCCGCAGATCACCGGGTGATCGCGGTCGCCGTGGAGGCGCCGGTTCACCGCCAACACCGTCTCGTAGTGCGCCAGCGCCTCGCGCAGGCGCCCGAGTTCCTCGAGGCAGACGGCCATGTTGTTCCGGTTGGCCGCGTGGTCCGCGTTGTCGACATCCCCGTACAGGCGCTCGAACATCGCCAGCGCTGCCTCGTGCTGGGGCAGAGCTTCCACCGCACGTCCGAGCAGTCGGAGACAGATCGCCCGGTCCATCAGGACCTTGGCCGTCTCCGGGCGATCGCGATCGCCATGGAGTTGCCGGCACATCGCCAGCGCGGACTCGAACCAGGGCCAGGCATCGTGGGCACGGCCCTGCTTCACCATGACGTTGGCCAGCCTGTCCATCGCCAGGGCCACGTCCGAGTGGTTGCTTTCCCCGTGCAACCGGCGGCACGTCTCCAGTTCCGACTCGAACCACCGCTGGGCCTCGTCGAGACGCCCCAGGGCCATGAGGCACGAACCCAGGTTGCCCATGGTCGCTGCCAGTTGCGCAGAAGGCCCTTCGCGATGGAGCCGCTGGAGCATCGCCAGCGCCGTTTCGTGCAGCGGCAGCGCCTCGGCTGCCCGTCCCTCGAACACGAGGCAGTCGCCGACGTCGTTCAGGCTCCGCGCCACATCAGGGTGGTCGACTTCCCCGAACAGGCGCTTGCGCATGCCGAGCGCCGCCTCGTGCACGGGCAGCGCGCGGTCGCGCCGCCCGAAGCTCGCATAGCAGATACCGAGGCCTGACAGGCTGGCCGCCAGATCGGGATCAGCGGTGGGGCCGTGGATGCGCGTGCGGATCGCCAGCGACGTCTCGAAGTGCGGCAGAGCCTCTTTCGGGCGTCCCAGTGCAAGGAGGCCAGCGGCGAGGTTGAAGTGACTCATCGCCAGGCTCGGATGCGCCGCCGTGCCGTACAGGCGCGTCGCCATCGCCAGCGCCGCCTCGAAGCGCGGCAGCGCTTCGCTGGCGCGCTCGAGGGCGGCGAGGCACGAGCCGAGATTGCCGAGGCTCGTCACCACGTCTGCGTGGTCGCCGTCGCCATGCAGGCGCAAACGCATCGCCAGTGCTTCTTCGTACAGTGGCAGCGCTCGACCCGCGTTGCCCATGGTCTTGTGGCAGTTGGCGGTCATGTTGAGCGATGCCGCCATGAGCGCATCGTCGATGTCCTCCTGGCAGCGCCGGTGCATCGCGAGCGCCGACTCGTGGTTCACGATGGCCTCGTCGAAGCGCCCCATCGCCTGCAGGACCGAGCCGAGGTTGTGCAGTTGCGCCGCCACGTCCGGATGGTCCTCGCCGCCGTGCAGGCGCTGCGCCATCGCCAGTGCTCCCTGCATGTGGGGCAGTGCCTCTTCGTTGCGCTGCAACGAGTGCAGGCACGCAGCGAGGTTCGTCAGCCCTCGCACCATCGCCGGATGATCGCTGTCGCCACACAACCGCTTCAGCACGACCAACGCTGCTTCATAGGCAGGGAGCGCTCGCAGCGAAGCGCCTTGTCCACGCAGCGCATCACCCACCCAGCTGAGCGCGAGGATCAGATTCCGGCGATCCTCCTCCGAAGCCGCTTGGTCCTGCACGCCGAGCAGAATCTCGAGCGCACCGTTCCAGTCCTGCGCGACGCCCTTCTGCTTCGCGCGCTCGATCGCCCCGGCGTAGTCCTGTGCGGGCATCGCTGGCAAACACAACGCTCCAAGGACCACGAGGGACAGCCTGCTCATCGGGCACCTCCGGAGCCGCGGCAGCATAGCGCGGCCACCGGCGGCGTCGAGTTCGCGGCGCAGTGGGTCGTGCTCGATCCGGCCACGCTGCAGTTCGCGACCACGCAGCGCTACGAGTTCCGGGTGCAATAGGGCAGCGCGTGGCTGCGGACCGTCGCAGAGGTTGACTGCCCCCGCGGTGCCCTCGACGATCCGTGCGTCCGCCCGCCCACGAGTTGCCGAGGAGCGTCGAGTGCCCAAGCTGCAGAGCCTGTTGTCCGTCCTGTTGTTCACCGCCGCACTCTCGGCGCAGGACGGCGTCACCGCCTGGGTCAACGACCTGCTGCGCAACAAGGACGACGCCGACGTCACCCTGATCCAGAAGATCGCCGCCAGCCACAGCCGCGAAGGTGCCGAGGGCCTGTGCAAGGCGTTCGACGCGGTCGGCAGCCTGCTGATGCGGCGCGAGATCCTGCGCGGACTGGCGCAGTGGGCTGGCGTGAGCGAGGGCGAACAGCCGGCGATGCAGAAGCTGGCCGACATC
>JBGARS010000155.1:0-3971 GCA_044230075.1 Planctomycetota bacterium
AACCCCGGCGACAACAGCGCCGTCGACTCCGGTGCGGCCTATGTGTTCAACACCAACGCGTATGCGGAAGGCTGTGCTGGCACGAATGGCACGCCGGCTTTGACGCCGGTCGACGAACCGCATCTGGGCCAGTCGTACACGCTCACCATCACCAACCTGAACCCGACCTTCAACCTGGCCTTCCTGGCTTTCGGGGTGGTGCTGCTCCCGCCGCCCGGAATCGACCTCAGTCTGCTGCTCAGCATGCCGGGGTGCATGGCCTACGACAGCACGGATGTTCTGCTGTCGGTGCCGGCTGGCGCTGGCGGCACGGCGTCGTGGATCTGGAATCCGGTCGCCGGCATGGTCGGCGATACGTTCTACGGACAAGCCCTCTGTCTCGACCCGACGGCGACGCTGTTCGGCTTCACCGTCTCGAACGCGATCACGTTGCGGATCCTGAACTGATCTCGGCGCCGCGGCGGTTGCGAACGGGGAAGGTAGGCCGGTGATCGAAGCTGCCTTGGGTGAGCAGGGTCCTTGCGATCTGGCTATGATGCCGCGCGCCAGGAGATGGAGAGATGTGGCATCGGGTCGCCACCCTCTCTCGCTGTTCCTTGTCACTTGCGCCAGCTCGAGGCTGGCCTTCCCACCATGCGCCCACTCTTCTCGCTGATGTTGGTGCTCGCCAGTTCCCTGCTGGCTCAAGGCGTCCCCGAGGGGCTCTCGGCGTCGGAGTGGACCAGCATCCGCGCCGCGTACGAGGCGGGCCGCCACGCCACCTTCGCCGTTGACGGCGGCTACCAGGCACGCAACCCCGGGCAGCACTGGTCACTGCGCTTCGATGGGCGTGGCTTCCTGATCCGACCCGACACCGAGGGCTGGACGTGGGGCCTGGAGCTGGTGTCGTACGGCGTTGGCGCGAACGTGCAGGCGGTCACGCAACCGGACAGCGTCCAGGCCGAGGGCCAGCGTGTGACCTACCAATGGGACCACACTCTCGACGAGTGGTACGTCAACGGCACGAACGGCCTCGAGCACGGCTACACGGTGCATCAGCGGCCACCCGACGAAGGCCCGCTGCTGTTGTCGTTGCACGTGCGCGGTGAGTTGACACCCAGAGTCGCACGTGACGGTCGCGACGTGCTGTTCACCCGGGATGGCCTGGCGACGATCACCTATGCGGGGTTGCAGGTGATCGACGCCGATGGCCGCAAGGTGCCCGCGCGCTTCGAGGCGGTGCCGCAGGGTTTGCGACTGTCGATCGAGGATCGTGGCGCGCGCTATCCGTTGACCGTGGACCCCACAGCACAGCAGGCCTACCTCAAAGCCTCGAACACCGGCGTCAGCGACGAGTTCGGCTATTCAGTCGCAGTGTCCGGCGACACGGTCGTGGTTGGAGCACCCGCTGAAGACAGCAACGCCACAGGCGTCAACGGCAACCAGACCGACAACAGCGCAGTGGATTCAGGCGCTGCCTACGTGTTCGTGCGCAGCGGCGTGACGTGGACGCAGCAGGCCTACCTGAAGGCCTCGAACGCCGGCGCCAACGACGTCTTCGGCGGGTCCGTCGCGGTGTCTGGCGACACAATCGTGGTTGAAGCGCAAGGAGAAGACAGTAACGCCACAGGCATCAACGGCAACCAGGCCGACAACAGTGCCGTGGATTCTGGCGCCGCCTATGTGTTCGTGCGCAGCGGTGTTGTGTGGAACCAGCAGGCCTACCTGAAGGCCTCGAATACCGGCGGCGGCGACAACTTCGGCTTTCCGGTAGCGGTGTCCGGCGACACGGTCGTGGCTGGTGCGGTGTGGGAGGACAGCAATGCGACGGGCATCAACGGCAACCAGGCCGACAACAGCGCCTATGCTGCCGGCGCTGCCTACGTGTTCGTGCGCAGCGGCGTGATGTGGAGCCAGCAGGCCTACCTGAAGGCCTCGAACACGGGGGTCCTCGACTTGTTCGGCCATTCGGTCGCGGTTTCTTGTGACACCGTCGTGGTTGGGGCAGCTGAAGAAGACAGCAACGCTACGGGCATCAACGGCAACCAGGCCGACAACAGCGCCTCTAATTCCGGCGCCGCCTATGTGTTCGTGCGCAGCGGCGTGACGTGGAGCCAGCAGGCCTACCTCAAGGCCTCGAACACCGGCGCCAGCGACCGGTTCGGCTATTCGGTCGCAGTGTCCGGGGACACGGTCGTGGTTGGGGCATACCTCGAAGGGAGCAACGCCACGGGCGTCAACGGCAACCAGGTCGACAACAGCGCCCTTGCTGCCGGCGCCGCATACGTGTTCGACCTTGGCACGCAGACTGTGTATGCCCTCGTTCAGCAGGCCTATGTGAAGGCCTCGAACACCGGCGCCGACGACTACTTCGGCTGGTCCGTCGCGGTGTCCGGCGACACGGTCGTGGTTGGGGCACTCTTCGAAGACAGCAACGCTACTGGTGTCAACGGCAATCAGGCCAACAACAGCGCCGCTGATTCTGGAGCCGTCTACGTGTTCGTGCGCAGCGGTGTCGTGTGGACCCAGCAGGCCTACCTGAAGGCGTCGAACACCAACGCCAACGACTACTTCGGCTAGTCCGTCGCAGTGTCAGGCGACACGGTCGTGGTTGGGGCGTCTGACGAGGACAGCAACGCCACGGGTATCAACGGCAACCAGGCTGACAACAGCGCCCTTGCTGCCGGCGCCGCATACGTGTTCGACCTTGGCACGCAGACTGTGTATGCCCTCGTTCAGCAGGCCTATGTGAAGGCCTCGAACACCGGCGCCGACGACTACTTCGGCTGGTCCGTCGCGGTGTCCGGCGACACGGTCGTGGTTGGGGCACTCTTCGAAGACAGCAACGCTACTGGTGTCAACGGCAATCAGGCCAACAACAGCGCCGCTGATTCTGGAGCCGTCTACGTGTTCGTGCGCAGCGGTGTCGTGTGGACCCAGCAGGCCTACCTGAAGGCGTCGAACACCAACGCCAACGACTACTTCGGCTATTCCGTCGCAGTGTCAGGCGACACGGTCGTGGTTGGGGCGTCTGACGAGGACAGCAACGCCACGGGTATCAACGGCAACCAGGCTGACAACAGCGCATCGAGCTCGGGAGCCGCCTATGTGTTCGTACGCAGCGGCACGACGTGGACCCAGCAGGCCTACCTGAAGGCTTCGAACACGGGAGCCTTCGACCTCTTCGGCGATGCGGTAGCGGTGTCGGGTAACACTGTGGTGGTTGGGGCACCTGGTGAAGCCAGCAACGCCACGGGCATCAACGGCAACCAGGCCAACAACAGCGCCGCCTTTGCTGGTGCCGCCTACGTGTTCGTGCGCAGCGGCGTGACATGGAGCCAGCAGGCCTACCTGAAGGCTTCGAACACGGGGGCCAACGACCAGTTCGGCAATTCCGTTGCCCTGTCCGGAGACACGGTCGTGGTTGGAGCACTGTGGGAAGACAGCAACGCTACCGGTATCAACGGCAACCAGGCCGACAACAGCGCCCCGGATTCTGGTGCCGCCTACGTGTTCGTGCGCAGTGGCGTTCTGTGGAGCCAACAGGCCTATCTGAAGGCCTCCAACACGGGCGCCAGCGACCTGTTCGGCTATTCCTTGGCAGTGTCCGGCGACACAGCCGTGGTCGGGGCGGCCGATGAGGACAGCAACGCGACGGGCATCAACGGCAATCAAGCCAACAACAGCGCCCCTGATTCTGGAGCCGCCTATGTGTTCGTGCGCAGCGGCGTTCTGTGGAGCCAGCAGGCCTATCTGAAAGCCTCGAACACGGGCAGCGGCGACGAGTTCGGCGTTTCCGCCGCGGTGTCTGGCAACACGGTGGTGGTGGGCGCCCACAAGAACTGTCCGTGCGACAGCAAGGCCGGTGCCGCCTACGTGTTCGTGCGCAACGGTGCGGCATGGAGTCGGCAGGCCGATCTCGTGCCGTCCCGTACCATCGTCAACAACGCCGTTGGTTATACGGTCGCGGTGTCGGGCGACTGGGTGGTGGT
>JBGARS010000156.1:0-3931 GCA_044230075.1 Planctomycetota bacterium
CTGCCGCGCACGCAGTTCGTCGACCAGCGTGTGCACGCGCGCCGTCGCGACCTGCGGCACACCGGGCAGCAGCGGCGGCGTGCCCTCGAGCATCGTCGCCGCCGAGGCCATGCCGCAGACGCCGCACGAACTGCGGATCTCGTGCGTGCGCGCGAGCCGCGAACGCACCAGCGGGTCCGGTTCGCTGCGCAACGTCACCTGCAGCTCGTCGGCGCGCTCGGCGTCGGCGTCACCGGCGAGGGCATGCAGCGCCACCACGTCGGCCGCGGCGGTGACGATGCCTTCGCCGAGCAGGAAACCGACCGCGAGGTCCTCGTCGCGCCCGGGCGTGCGCATCGTCAGCAGCTGCTGGCCGGCGATCACCAGCAGCAGCGGTTCTTCCCGTACCAGCAGATCGTCGCGGCCCGAAGCCAGCCGCCGCCGCGCAGCACCTTCCGGAGGCAGAGCGGCGTTGGCCATGCTCAGCTCAATTGCCGATCTGCAGCGCTGCGGCATCCGACAGGGCGCCGCCGAATGCGTTCAGCGGCGGGTCGAGCACGAACGCCTGCTGGTACAGCTGCAGCCCCAGCAGCGAGCCGTCGTTCGCCAGCGCCAGGCTGTGCACCGCAGTGCCGCCGCCGCCGGTGCAGAGGTAGTTGAAGGTGAGGTCGGTCTGCAGGAAGCAGCCCGGCAGGCCGTAGGGACCCGCGTCGAACGGGAATGGCGGGCCGTTCGTGAAGCCCATCAGCATCAGGGCGATGCTGTACGGCAGGTGGTCGATGACGACGAGCATCGTCGTGCCGATGCGCGGCAGCGAGGCCGGGATCAGGTGCGAGACACCGGCCGAACTCGGACAACCGTTCGCGAACGTCGTGTAGTAGGCCGGGAACGCATCCTCGCTGCAGCAGCGGATGCACCAGATGCCCGAGTAGTACAGCGGGCAGATGCCGACGCCCTGCACCGTCGCCAGCGCCGGATCGCGCCAACCCTGGCCGAGGATCTCCATCACGCAGGTGCGCGCGGGCGTGATCGCGTTGTTGCAGGTGAACGGGAACGCCAGTGGCTGGCTGTTGTCGGTGAAGAAGTTCGCCGGCCAGCCGGTCGCGCAGGTGCCGCTCGGATGGAAGTTGATGTCGGTGCGGAAGCAGATCGCGAAGCGGCGCATCGGCGGCGACCCTGTCGCGGGCGCCACGCCGACGATGATGTTGTAGGTGCTGGTGTCGAGCGTGTTCAGCGCATGGCTCTGCACCTGCATGTTCGCGGTCGCCTGGCCGGTGAGGCTGAACACCTGCGTGCCCATGTTGACGCCGGCACCGCTGAAGGCGACGCCGTCGTAGACCTCGACGTCGAGCGCGGCCAGGAAGCCGTTGACGCCGAGCGCCGCACCCCACGGCGCCACCACCTGGGTGATGCGTTGCGGCGGCATGTTGGCCGGCATCTCGAACACGACGCCGGCGCTCTCGCCTTCGCACATGCCCTGGATCACGCTGACGCCGGTGAGTCCGGTCGGCACGTCGGGCAGGTGGTCGCGCTTCCAGAAGGTGCCGCTGCCGCAGCCCTGGGCGGGTGCTGCGACGGCGAAGAGTGTGCTGCCGAACACGAACGTCGCCGCGGCGACGAGACGAGCAGACTTCCTGGGCATGGGTTCCTCGGGGAGACGGAGGGAGACGGGCCCGCCCATGGTCGAGCGTTGTCGTGGGGCCGTCAAGGAGCGGGTCCAGCATGGTCCCCGGCGGTGGGGCAGCTACCATCCCGCCCCCATGCTGCGCCTCGTCTCGCTGTGCGGAATCTTCGTGATGCTGGCGATCTGCTTCGCCTTCTCGAACAACCGCCGCGCGATCCGCTGGCGCCTCGTCGGCACCGGGCTGCTGATCCAGGCGGTGCTCGGCTTCACGTTCCTCTACTGGGACGCCGGCAACGCGGCGTTGCGCAGCGTCGGCGACGGAGTCGACTCGTTCCTGAAGCTGTCGCAGGCGGGCAGCAAGTTCGTGTTCGGCTCGCTGGCCGAAGGCGGCACCAGCCTCGGCTTCCTGTTCGCGTTCCAGGTGCTGCCGACGCTGATCTTCTTCAGCAGCTTCATGGCCGTGCTCTACCACCTCGGCGTGATGCAGATGGTCGTGCGCGCCATGGCGTGGCTGATGGTGCGCGTGCTCGGCACCTCGGGCAGCGAGTCGCTGTCGGCGTGTGCGAACGTGTTCGTCGGCCAGACCGAGGCGCCGCTCTTGATCCGGCCGTTCCTGAACGGCATGACGAAGAGCGAACTGCACGCGATCATGGTCGGCGGTTTCGCGACGATCGCCGGCGGCGTGTTCGCCCTCTACGTCAGCTTCGGCGTCGCCGCCGGCCACCTGATGGTCGGCTCGGTGATGGCGGTGCCGGCCGGGCTGATCTGCACCAAGATGCTGTGGCCGGAGACGGAGCAGAGTCAGACCATGGGCACGGTTGCGAAGATCGAGGCGTCGACCTACGGCAACGTCGTCGAGGCGGCGGCAACCGGCGCGTCCGATGGCCTGAAGCTGGCACTGAACGTCGGCGCGATGCTGATCGCGTTCCTCGCCCTGGTCGCCGTGATGGACAAGGGGCTGGATGCGGTGGGTAGCCTCCTCGGCCAGTCGTGGTCCGTGAAGGGCGCGCTGGGTATCGTGTTCTGGCCGATTGCCGCCGTGATGGGGGTGCCGGGCAACGAGATCACGCTGCTGTCGCAGTTGTTGGGGACGAAGATCGCGCTGACCGAGCTGGTCGCCTACAGCGAACTGGGGCCGATGATCGCCGAGCATCGCATCTCGCCGCGCACGGCGATGATCGCCAGCTTCGCGCTGTGCGGCTTCGCGAACTTCGGCAGCGTCGCGATCCAGGTCGGCGGGCTCGGCGCGATGGCGCCCGGGCGGCAGTCGGACCTGGCCAGGCTCGGCCTGCGCGCGATGTGCGGCGGCGCGCTCGCGACCTGCATGACGGCGTGTGTCGCCGGCGTGCTGGCCAGCGAGGTGCCGGCGTGAGCGGCGAACACGAACTGGTGCTGGTCGACCGCGCGGCTGCGTTCCTGCGCGATCGCCTCGGCGCCGAGCGGTTGGCGTCGCTGCGGCTGGGCCTGGTGCTCGGCAGCGGCCTCAAGGACTTCGCGCGCACGGTACTGGAGCCGATCGAGATCCCGTTCGCCGACGTGCCCGGCTGGCCCAAGCCGCGCGTCGAAGGCCACGGCGGCGCGCTCGTGGTGGGCAAGGTCTCTGGCGCGCCGGTCGCGTGCCTGACCGGTCGCGTGCACCTGTACGAAGGCTGGCGGCCGGCCGAGGTCGTGCGCGCGGTGCGCACGCTGCGCCGCTGCGGCGTGCCGGACTTCCTGCTGACCAACGCGGCCGGCGGCATCGCCGACGACCTGTCGGCGGGCGACCTGATGGTGCTGACCGACCACCTGAACCTGACCGGCAACTCGCCGCTGCTCGGCCCGCACGAGCCGGCGTTCGGCCCCCGCTTCCCCGACCAGTCGCACGTCTACGCGCCGAAGCTGCGGGCGCTGCTGCAGCAGTGCAGCGTGCGGCTGCGGCCCGGTGTCTACGCCGGCCTGCTGGGGCCGTCGTACGAGACGCCAGCGGAGGTGCGCATGTTGCAGTCGCTGGGTGCCGATGCGGTCGGCATGAGCACCGTGCACGAGGCGATGGCGTTGAACGCGATGGGCGCCGGGGTCGCCGGCTTGTCGTTGGTCACGAACCTCGCGGCCGGCATCGCCGACCAGGTGCTGTCGCACGACGAGGTCGTCGCGGCCGGTGCACAGGCCGCGGCGACCCTGACCGCGCTGGTGACCGAGTTCTGCCGGCGGCTTTCGGCATGAGTCTGCCGGAGCTGACGATCCGCCCGTACCGGCCCGGCGACGAAGAACGCATCCTGCAGACGTTCAACCTCGTGTTCCGCGAGGTGTGCGGCGAAGGCTACGTCGACCGCACGATGGCGCAGTGGC
>JBGARS010000157.1:0-3877 GCA_044230075.1 Planctomycetota bacterium
AACCCCGGCGACAACAGCGCCGTCGACTCCGGTGCGGCCTATGTGTTCAACACCAACGCGTATGCGGAAGGCTGTGCCGGCACGAACGGCACGCCAGCGTTGACGCCGATCAACGAGCCGCATCTGGGTCAGTCGTACACGCTCACCATCACCAACCTGAATCTGACCTTCAGTCTGGCCTGGCTGGCGTTTGGGGTGGTGTGGTTGCCGCCGCCGGGAATCGACCTGACTTCGCTGCTCAACATGCCGGGGTGCATGCTCTACAACAGCGCGGACATCATCCTGGCGGTACCGGCAGGCGCTGGCGGCACGGCGTCGTGGATCTGGAATCCGGTCGCCGGCATGGTCGGCGACACGTTCTACGGACAAGCCCTCTGTCTCGACCCGACGGCGACGCTGTTCGGCTTCACCGTCTCGAACGCGATCACCCTGCGGATCCTGAACTGATCCCGGCGGCGCGGCGGTCGCGAGGCAACGAGCGCTGCCCCGGTGATCAAGACCTGCCTTGCCTGAGCAGGGATGCCCCGAGAGTCACGGCGCCGAGCAATGCACCCCTGCAGCCCCCAGCGCAGCGCGAGGCGCAAGCCGGGGCACTGCGGGACTGAGCGACTTGTGTGATGGCAACCAGCCTACGTGCCCCCAAGCTCCGGCGGCAACCGCCGCAGCTTGCCGTCGCGGCCGACACACGCGAGCTTCGTGCTGCCGGTCGCGCACACCTCGCCGTCGCGCTCCCGCCGCGCCTCGTACTCCAACGTCACCGCCGCCTTGCCCGCCGCCGCGACCCGCACCCGGATCGCCACGACCTCGTCGTAGTCGACCGGCTTGTGGTAGCGGCAGACGAACTCGACCACCTGCAGCAGGTTGCCTTCGTCCTCGATCTCCCGGTAGGTCTTGCCGCGGGCGCGCATCCACTCGGTGCGCGCCTCCTCGAACCAGGCCACGTAGCTGCCGTGGTGGGCGACCGCCATGCGGTCGGTCTCGCAGTAGCGCACGCGCACGCGGTGCGGGGGGCTGTCGAAGTCGTTCATGCGCACATGCTGCCGGTTGGCGGGTCACAGGTTCGCCGCCAACCGGCCCTTTGCCAACCGCTGCCGCGGCATTCCTTCATCCGGTCCACCGCGTCCGACCTCGCAGGCACGGCGCCGTTCGCGTAACCTGTTCCGCGCAGGGACGGAATCCTGCCTCGCCACCCGCGTAGCCGCGCGCGCATGACCCTGACCCCGGAAGTTGCGTTCGAGAACCACCGTGAGCGTCTGCTCTCGGTGATCTACCTGCGCATGGGGCCCAACTTGCGCGTGCGCATGGACCCGGAGGACGTGCTGCAGGAGGTGGCGATCGAGGCCGTCAACAGCTGGCACACCCTGTCCGACCCGGGCAACGCCGGCGCCTGGCTGGTGACGTTGGCGCGGCGCAAGGTGGCGCGCATCCTGCGCGATCAGCTCGGCGTCGCCGCCCGCGATCCGCGGCGCGAGCACGCGATCAAGACCGACCTGCCGGTCACCGATCGCCGGTCGGGTCCCGTCACCCACGCCGACCGCAAGGACCGCCTCGAGCTGCTGGCGCAGGCGATCGAACGGCTGTCCGAGGACCACCGCGAGGTCGTGCTGCTGATGAAGATCGAAGGCCTGCCGGCCAAGGAGGTCGGCCTGCGCATGGGCCGCAGCGAGAACGCGATCCACCTGCTGCTCAGCCGCGCGTTGAAGCGGCTCGCCGAAGAGTTGAAGCTGTGAGCCCGCCGCGAGACGACCAGCCGCCGGCCGATGACGCCGACCTCCGTCTGCTGGACGTGCTGCGCGGTTCCAGTTCGGGTGCGGACCTGCGGCGCGAGTTGCAGACCGAGCAGAGCGATCAGGCGTCGGACCTGCTCGGGCGATTGAACGCGCTGGAGTTCGTGCAGCAGGTCGTCGGCGACACCGTCGACATCCCGGCGCGGCTCGGCGAGTACGAGATCAAGGGCCTGCTCGGTCGCGGCGGCATGGGCACGGTCTACCTCGGCTGGCAGGCGGAACTCGAACGCGAGGTCGCGCTGAAGGTGCTGCTGCCGCACTACACGGCCGATCCGACGATGCGCAAGCGGTTCCGCGCCGAGGCGCGCGCGACGGCGGCTCTGCACCATCGCCACATCGTGCCGATCTACGACTACGGTGAGTCGCAGGGCCGGTTGTACTTCGCGATGGAGCGCGTCGACGGCATGAGCCTCGACAAGTACATCGCCGCCGCGCGGCGCAAGCAGCAGCCGTCGATGGACGCGCTCGATGCGGCGCGCCGCTTCGCCGGTGTCGCCGACGCGCTCGGGCTCGCACACCGCCGGCGCCTGCTGCACCGCGACGTCAAGCCCGGCAACATCCTGGTCGGCAACGACGGCACGCTGGCGCTGACCGACTTCGGCCTCGCGAAGGCGCTCGACCAGGCCTCGATGCACCTGACGTCGAAGGGCGGCGGTTTCCTCGGCACGTTGCACTACGCCTCGCCCGAACAGGCGCGCGGCGTCGAACTGACGCCGGCCAGCGACCTCTATTCGCTCGGTGTCACCATCTTCGAGAGCGTGGCCGGCGAACTGCCGCTCTACGGCAAGACCACCGAGGCGCTGCTGCAAGCGATCCTGCACGGCACGCCGAAGCGGCTGCGCGACTGCGTGCAAAAGCCACCGCGCGACCTCGAAGCCGTGCTGGAGAAGCTGCTGAGCCGCGAACCGGGCGATCGCTACCAGGACGGGGAAGAACTGTCGCGCGACCTGCAGCGCATCGCCGACGGCGATCCGGTGCACATCCGCCGGCAGCCGCTGCACGTGCGCCTGTGGCGCCGCGCCCGCAAGAACCCGGTGCTGTCGGGAGCGATCGCGGCGGCGATCGTGCTGCTGCTGGTGACCGTCGTGCTGCTGACCGTGCTGCGGCGCGAGAAGGGCCAGAGCCTCGTGTCACGGCACCAGAACAACCTCGTCGAGATCGCCAAGGACGTCGGCAGCGAGCTGGGTTCGCCGTGGGGGCCAGCCCCGCTGCTGTATGCGTTGTGTGGTGTCGACCTGCCGGCGGTGCCGCCCAGCAAGTCGGTGTTGGCCGCGTTGGACCGTTCAGCGAAGGAACTCCAGGATGCACAGGTCGCGGCGATGCGTGCCGCCTACGTCGCCGATCCACAGCCGACCGCCAGCACGCTGCTGCGCGAAGGGCGCGGCTACGAGGCGTTGCAGCTGTACGACCAGGCGATCGCCGATACGCTGGCGGCGCGCACCGACCGCGACCTCGCCGCCGAGCTGTCGCTGTACGGGCTCTACCTCGGCCGCGGCGTGGCCAACCTGACGGCCGCCGTCGCGCGGCGCAACGAGGCGCGCACCGACCTCGCGCTGGCGTCGTTCTTGCGTCCCGGCGCCGTCTTCCCGCGCGCGTTGCTGCACGTGCTCGACGTGGCGCAGAGTTCCGACATCGCCACCGCCGCGTCACGGCTCGAACACGACCTCGCATTGGCGTCGCCGGACCGCGCCCGCGTGGTCGGCCTGTTGTTGTGGAACCTCGCCGGTCTGCGCGCCGCGGGGAAGTGCAACCTGATGGACTTCGGTCTCGCCTTCCCGAAGCGCCGGCTGCTGCACGACCTGGCCGGGCGCCTGCTCGGTGCGCCGCCCGAGGACCTGGCCGCGTGTGGTGCGCCGACGGGGCTCGCCGGCGAGCTGGCGCAGATGGCCACCGAGGCACTGCAGCGCCTCGCCGAACCATCGGTGCTGCGCGGCCTCGCCGAGGACCTGCGTCGCCGCATCGATCACTCGGTGCACCCCGAATCGCCGCTGCAGGGTTGGCGATCGGTGCTGCAGCTGCTGGAGACGCCGACCCAGCGCGGGCCGTTGCTCGATCGGGATGGCAAGCCGCTGCCGCCGTTGGTGCAGCTC
>JBGARS010000158.1:0-3733 GCA_044230075.1 Planctomycetota bacterium
GAGGACCTGCTGGTCAACCACCCCGACAAGCCGGTGTTCGGCGGCGCGATCCGGCACCAGGGGGCCGCGTTCACGTTCCTGACCGCGCGCGAGGGCTGGTACGCCGAGGTCGCCGCGATGGTCGCCGAACGCCACGGCTTCGACCTGTCGCAGCCGTGGCGCAAGCTGCCGGCGAAGGTGCGGCAGCTGCTGCTGCGCGGCTGCGGCGACGAGCGCTTCGAGGTCACGTTCAAGAAGGTCGAGGCCGGCCGCCGCCGCGAGTGGCGCATGCAGGTGCCGTGGAAGGGGCTCGCGCGCCAGGTCGAGGAGTGGTTCCAGGGCAAGGACGCCGAGCACGCCGGTGACGATCGTTTCCGCGCCGTGATGCGTTCGCAGTCGTGTCCCGATTGCGCCGGCGAACGGCTGCAGCCGGGGCCGCGGCACGTGCGCGTCGGCGGCGTGCGGCTGCCGGAGCTGCTGGTGCGCACCGTCGACGACGCGGCGGCGGTGATCGACGGCCTGCAGCTCGATGCGACCCGGCAGCGCATCGCCGCGGACGTGCAGAAGGAACTGCGCCACCGGCTGTCGTTCCTGCGCTCGACCGGGCTCGGCTACCTGACGCTCGATCGTTCGGCGGCGACGCTGTCGGGCGGCGAGGCGCAGCGCATCCGGCTGGCGACGCAGCTCGGCAACAAGCTGGTCGGCGTGCTCTACGTGCTCGACGAACCGACGGTCGGCCTGCACCCGCGCGACACCGAGCGCCTGCTGCGCACGCTGCTCGAGCTGCGCGACCTCGGCAACACGGTGCTCGCGGTCGAGCACGACGAGACGATGGTGCGCGCGGCCGACTGGGTGCTCGATCTCGGCCCCGGCGCCGGCACGCGCGGCGGCCGCATCGTCGCCGCCGGCGCACCGGCCGTGATCGCGGCGGCCGACGGTCTCACGGGCGCCTGGCTGCGCGGCGAACTGCAGATCGCCGCGGGCGCCGCACGGCGCGCGCCGGCGGGCCACGTGGCGCTGCGCGGCGTCACCGTCAACAACCTGCGCGGGCTGGACGTCGACGTGCCGCTGGGCTGCTTGGTCGCGGTGACCGGCGTGTCGGGTTCGGGCAAATCGTCGCTGGTGATGGACGCGCTGGTGCCCGCGCTCGCGGACGGCAGCGCCCCGGTGTGCTGGCGCGACGGCCAGGCGCAGCACTGCCAGCTGGTCGTCGTCGACCAGGGCGCGATCGGCTCGTCGCCGGCCAGCAACCCGGCGACCTACACCGGTGCGTTCACCAGGATCCGCGAGCTGTTCGCCGCGACGCCGCTGAGCAAGCAGAAGGGCTTCGGCCCGGGGCGGTTCTCGTTCCATGTCGCCGAAGGCCGCTGCGCCCACTGCGAGGGCAAGGGCCAGATCCAGATCGAGATGCACTTCCTCGCCGACGTCTGGGTCACCTGCGAGATCTGCCGCGGCCGCCGCTACAACCAGGAGACGCTGAGCGTCGAGTACCGCGGCCGCAACATCGCCCAGGTGCTGGCGATGGAGGTCGACGAGGCGCTGCAGTTCTTCGGCAACCACAAGCACATCGTGCGGCCGCTGCAGCTGCTGCACGACGTCGGCCTCGGCTATCTGCAGCTCGGCCAGCCGGCGAACACGTTCTCGGGCGGCGAAGCGCAGCGCATCAAGCTGTGCGCGGAGCTGGCGACGCAGCCGCGCGCGCACATGGTCTACGTGCTCGACGAGCCGACCACGGGTCTGCACGCCGACGACGTGCAGAAGCTGCTGGCGGTGGTGCGGCGGTTGCTCGCGCGCGGCGATTCGGTGATCGTGATCGAGCACCACCTCGACGTCATCCAGGCGGCCGATCGGGTGATCGAACTGGGACCGGAGGCGGGCGAACACGGCGGCCGGTTGGTCGCCATCGGCACGCCCGAAGAGGTGGCCGCGGTCGCGGCGAGCCACACCGGTCGCTTCCTGGCGGCGCGCCTCGGTCAGGGCGGTGCTGCCAATGGTGCCGCCGGTGCCAACAACCGGCGTCGCCGCGCGACGCCGCGTACCACAGCCGGGCGCCGACGCGCCGAGGGGGATGCATGAACGAACCGCCGCTGATCGTGCAGACGGACCGCACCGTGCTGCTCGAGACCCAGCATCCGGACTACGAGGCCGCGCGCGATCGCCTGGCCCGCTTCGCCGAGCTGACGAAGTCACCCGAGTACGTGCACTTCTACCGCATCACGCCGGTCAGCATCTGGAACGCGGCGGCGCTCGGCGAACAGCCGGACGAACTCTGCGCCTGGCTCAGCGAGAACTCGCGCTTCCCGATCGTGCCGACGGTGCTGGCGCAGATCCGCGACTGGTTCCGCCGCTACGGCCTGCTGCGTTTGCTGCCCGGTCGCGGCGATCGCCTGCAGCTCGCCTGCGACGAGCACGACGTGCTGCACGAACTGCTGCAGCAGCCCGCCCTGGCCGAACTGGTCGAGGTGGCCGCCGACGGCACTTTCTCGATCGCGCCCGAACGCCGCGGCGACCTGAAGCAGGCGCTGATCCGCAGCGGCTATCCGGTCGACGACCGCGCCGGCTACCGCACCGGCGATCGCCTGCAGGTGGAGCTGCGGCAACAGACCGTCGGCGGCCGTGCGTTTGCGCTGCGCGACTACCAGACGGCGGCGGCGGCGGCGTTCCATGCCGGCGGCAGCGACCGCGGCGGCTGCGGCGTCGTCGTGCTGCCGTGTGGCGCCGGCAAGACCGTGGTCGGCATCGCCGCGATGCAGCTGCTGCAGACCAATACGCTGGTGCTGACCACGAACACCGTGGCGGTGCGGCAGTGGTGCCGCGAGCTGCTCGACAAGACGACCCTCAGCGAGCAGCAGGTCGGCGAGTACACCGGCGAGCAGAAGTTGATCCGCCCGATCACCGTCGCCACCTACCAGATCCTGACGCACCGCAAGAGCAAGCTCGACGGCTTCACGCACATGGACCTGTTCGATCGCGGCAACTTCGGCCTGATCGTCTACGACGAGGTGCACCTGCTGCCGGCCCCGGTGTTCCGCGCCACGGCCGGCATCCAGGCGCGGCGGCGGCTCGGCCTGACCGCGACCCTGGTGCGCGAGGACGGACGCGCCGATGAGGTGTTCTCGCTGATCGGGCCGAAGCGCTTCGAGCTGCCCTGGAAGCAGCTCGAACGGCAGGGCTTCCTCGCCCCGGCCGTCTGCAGCGAGGTGCGGGTGCCGATGGCGGCTGCCCGCGCGGCGCTGTATGCGAATTCCGGCGCGCGGCAGCAGATCCGCATCGCCGCCGACAACGAGCAGAAGATCGACGTCGCCGGCGCCCTGCTGGCGGTGCACGCCGACGATCGGGTGTTGGTGATCGGCCAGTACCTCGAGCAGCTGCAGCAGCTGGCGGCGGTGTTCCGGCTGCCGCTGATCACCGGCCAGACGCCGAACCAGGAACGCGAACGGCTCTATGCCGCGTTCCGGCGCGGCGAGCTGCCGCGGCTGGTGGTCAGCAAGGTCGGCAACTTCGCGATCGACCTGCCGGACGCCAACGTCGCGATCCAGGTGTCCGGCACGTTCGGCAGCCGGCAGGAGGAGGCGCAGCGGCTCGGCCGCGTGCTGCGGCCGAAGGCGGACGGCGGCGCGGCGCGCTTCTACACGCTGGTGTCCGCCGACACGCGCGAACAGGAGTTCGCCCAGAAGCGGCAGCTGTTCCTGACCGAACAGGGCTACGCCTACGACATCGTCAAGGCCGACGACCTGCTGGCCTCGGCACCGCG
>JBGARS010000159.1:0-3698 GCA_044230075.1 Planctomycetota bacterium
GAGGCCCCAGCCGGAGCCGTCGTCGCCGGCGGCGACTTCCGCTGGACCCCCGGCGGTGCCGCCAACCGCGTCGCGCGCTTCGACGGTGCGACCTGGTCGGCGCTCGGCGCCGGTGTCGACGGAGCCGTGAGCGACGTCGCAGTGTTGCCGAACGGCGATGTCGTCGCCGCTGGTTCCTTCCTGATGGCGGGCGGTGTCGCGGCCAACCGCATCGCGGTCTGGAACGGTGTGACTTGGTCGCCCTTGGGCAGCGGTTGCGACGCAACGGTGAGTCGCCTGCTCGTGCTCGGCAACGGCGACTTGCTCGCCAGTGGCTCGTTCACCACCGCCGGCGGTGTCGCGGTAGATCGGGTCGCGCGGTGGGACGGTCTGGCGTGGTCGCCACTCGGACCGATGACGAGTCTCGTACTGACGAGCATCGTCGGTCTGGCGGAGCTGCCGAACGGCGACATCGCGGTGGCCGGACGAACGGCCGTCAACGCGTCGGACGTGTACGTGTTGCGTTGGGACGGCGCGGCATGGAGTCCGGTCGGCTCGAGCTTTGGCGCGCCGTACCTGTCGGTCGTCCGCGCGTTGGTCGTCTTGCCCGACGGCGATCTGGTCGTGGGCGGCGACTTGCTGCGCCCGCCAGGCAGCCTGAGCGTGACGGGCGCACTGCGCTGGAACGGCAGCGCCTGGGTCGAACTCGGCGCGTCGACGGGCGCCAAGATCAATGCGCTGAGCGTGCTGGCGAGCGGGCACCTGTTGGCGAGTGGCCAGTTCTCGTCCGTTGTGTTGCCCGCTGGTTCCCGAGTGGCGATCTGGGACGGATCCGCATGGTCCGGGCTCGGTGGCACGGCTGCCTTCGCGCTGACCCGCGTCGGCACGACAGGTTTCGCGATCGGGGGTGCCTTCCTCACCGTCGATGGTGTCGTTTCGAAGAACTTCGCCCGCCTGGAGACCAACTGCCCTGCGCTCGCGGTGTCCAATGCGGCCGGCTGCCCCAGCTCCGGCGGCACCAATACGCTGACCGCAGCCAGTCTGCCGTGGGTCGAGACCGCATTCCGCGCCACGGGCACCGGCCTGCCGACCACGAGCGTCGTGCTGGCGGTGACCGGCATCGGCTCGCTCCCGGCCGGCCTCGCGCCGCTGACCGCGGTGCTGCCGCAGGGCCAGCCCGGCTGCTTCGTGCTCGCCACGCCGGACATCCTGCAGCCTCTGCTGATCACGAACGGCACCGCGCAGTCGGAGCTGTTCCTGCCGCGCAGCGCGGCGCTGACCGGCGTGACCTTCTACCACCAGATGATCCCGATCGAAGTCGACGCCGCGGGCGCCTTCGTCGCGATCACGGCGACGAACTCGCTGCGGCTGACGGCGGGCGATTTCTGAAGCTCGCACTGCCGGCGCACGGAGAGGGGCTCGACGCCGTTCGCAGGGCACCTACAGTGTCGCTACCCCCTCTCCCCGAAGCCTCGAGAAGGAGCTTCGCATGATCTCGCGTTTCGCGCGTCCCGTTCGTTCGTTCGGATTCCTGTGTGCGTCGGCGGCGTTCGCCGCACCGGCGCCTGCGCAGTGTGCCCACTGGTTGCCGGGCGACGGCATCCGCGGCACCGGCGAAGTGCATGCCCTCACGCCATGGGACCCGGATGGTGCCGGTCCGTTGCCGCCGCGAGTTGTCGTCGCCGGCTATCTCTCGATCGCGGGCAATGTGTTCGCCAACGGCGTCGCCAGCTATGACCCAGTGGGCGGGTCCTGGGCCGCGTTGGGCTCTGGCTTGAACGGCCGGGTGCGCGCGGCCGTCGTGATGCCGAATGGCGACCTCGTCGTCGGCGGGACGTTCACGACCGCGGGTGGCGTCGCCGCGGCGAACATCGCGCGGTGGCACGGTTCCACCTGGTCGCCGATCGGCACCGGCGTGAGCGGCAACGTGATCGCGCTGTCGGTGGCGGCCAACGGCGACCTGATCGCCGGCGGGGACTTCGAGTTCGCCGGTGGAGTCGCTGCCAGCCGCGTCGCCCGCTGGAACGGCACCACGTGGTCACCGCTCGGCAGCGGCATGGACAGCTCGGTGACCTGCCTGCAGGCGATGCCCAACGGCGACCTGATCGCGGGCGGTACGTTCGCGACGGCCGGCGGTGCCAACGCCAGCAACCTCGCACGGTGGGACGGAGTGGCCTGGTCGCCGGTCGGCTCGGGCACCAACAACTGGGTGCTTGCCCTCGCGTTGGCGCCGAACGGCGACCTGCTCGTCGGCGGCCTGTTCACGCTGGTCGGCGCCCAGGCTGCGAGCCGCGTCGCCCGCTGGGATGGCGCCGTATGGTCGCCGCTCGGCGCGGGCCTGGATGCGCCGATCTACAACGGCGTGTCCACGATGCTCGTGCTGCCGAACGGCGACCTGATCGTCGGCGGCGGATTCGACCACGCCGGCGGCGTGCTGGCCTACGACATCGCGCGCTGGGATGGCACGGCGTGGTCGGCGCTCGGCACCGGCGCCAACAACCGCGTGCAGGCCTTGGCGGCGCTGCCCAATGGTGACCTGCTCGCGGGTGGCGTGTTCACCTGGATCGGCGATGTGCCCGTCAGCAATCTCGGTCGCTGGGACGGTACGGACTGGGCTGCCGTGGCCCCAGGCTTCGGGGGCGTGGTGGAAGCGCTGGTGGAGCTGCCGAACGGTGGCCTGATCGCGGGCGGCTCGTTCACGACCGCTGGTGGCGTCGAGGCGAACGGCGTTGCGCAGTGGGATGGCACCGCGTGGTCGGCGCTGGGTGCCATCGGCCCTGGCGGCGTGAAGGCAGTTGCCCTGCTGCCGAACGGCGACCTCGTCGCCGGTGGCGATTTCCTGGTGGCCGATGGCATCACGGTGAATCGCATCGCGCGGTGGGATGGCCAGACCTGGTCGCCGCTGGGCGCGGGCAGCGCTTCGACGGTGCGCAAGCTGGTGGCCTTGCCTGGCGGTGATCTGATCGCGCTCGGTGGTTTCATGACTGCGTCTGGGGGGCAATCGGTTGCGCGTTGGGACGGGGTCACCTGGTCCGCGTTGCCGCCGACGAGCGGCATCACCATCGGACCCGTCACCACCCTCGCGCTGGCGTCGAACGGCGATCTGCTGGTCGGTTGCCTGAGCACCACGGTTGCCGGCGTGAACGGCTGCTACGTGTTGCGCTGGGATGGTCTCGTGTGGAGCGCGATCGGCAGTGCCGTCGGCCAGCCGGCCATCAGCGTCGTGCGGGCGCTCACGGTGCTACCGAACGGCAACCTGGTGGCGGGTGGCGACAACATGTCGACGACTGGTGCCTACCCGTGGGCGGCAGTGCTGCAGTGGGATGGCGTCAGCTGGTCGCCGATGGGGGCCGGCGTGCCATTCCGAACTTATTCCCTCGCGACGCTGGCGAACGGTGACCTGGTCGCCGGCGGTTCCTTCCAGGCTTCGGCGACCATCGCTGCGACCGGCATCCTGCGCTGGGATGGCGCGAGTTGGAAGCCACTGGGTGCCGGACCTGGTGTCGCCGGCTCCACCCACACCGTGTATGCCCTCGCTCGTGATGGCGCGACCGGCCTCGCCATCGGCGGTGCGTTCGACTCGGTGGACGGCACCGTGTCCGTGAACTTCGCCCGCATCGACACCAACTGCCCGGCATCCGCCACGCCGCTCGGTGCCGGCTGCGCCAGCTCCGGTGGCAGCAACACACTGGTCGCGACGACCCTGCCGTGGGTCGACA
>JBGARS010000015.1:0-67481 GCA_044230075.1 Planctomycetota bacterium
CCCGCTTCGGTGCGCACCAGCAGCCCAACTTCCCCGGTCTCGAGCAGCGCGGCGATGCGCGGCGGCCGACCGTCGGTGGCCGGCAGCAGCACGGCGTCGCGGCAGCGCGCGCCGAGGTCGCCGATCTGCGTCAGCACGAGCCCGTCGCCGTCAGCCGCGTCGGGGCGTACGTCGAGTACCGGGCCGTTGTTGGTGAACGCCAGCATCTCGTTGCCAGGTCGCGAGGCATCGATCTCGCCGAGCACGAACTTCGACAGCGACGCACCCTCGAAGCTGCCGACGACCGTCGACGGCGGGGACTCTGGCGCCGCCTGTCCGGCCACCCACCGTCGCTTCGGCCGCGCATTCACGCGGTGCACGTGGCCGGAGCCGCCGCCGACGTAGAGTTCGGTGCCGGGCACGCGCGGGTCGAGATCGCCGGCGGCCCAGGCCGACATCGACGCGCTGTCCTCGACGACGACGCGCGGTGAGTACTTGCCGCTGTCGCCGGTCAGCAGGATGCAGCGGCCGAGTTCGTCCAGGAAGAGCACCTCCGGCGGTCCGTCGGGTCGCGTCAGGTGGCCGGCGCCGATCGCGTGCACGCGCCACGTGTCGGAGGTGAACAGGTGGAACGCGTTCCACTCGGCCGAGGCCTTCGGCAGCGGCACTTCGCCGCCTGCGGGGTCCGCCTGCGGCAGGTCGTCGGGACTGCCGGTGCAGTTCCACAGGTTGGCGTTGGCGTCGCGCGTCGGGCGTGCGGGTTGGTGTTCCTGGGCGTCGAGCGGGATCGCGAGCAGGAGCAGCAGCGCCGCATTGACGAGCGCGGCGAGGGGATGGCGGCAGGTGGTGTTCATGTCCGCCTCACGGGAACAGGGGGAAGACCGAGTTGGTCAGGTAGAGGCCGCTCGGTCCGAAGATCGCCGCCTGGAAGAACCACTCGGTGCCCGGCAGGACATCGGGGACCGGGAACGTGTAGCTCATCACTCCCGAGTTCGGCAGCGATGCCAGCATCAGCTGCACCATCGCCGTCGGATCGATCCGCAGCGTGCCGAACGGCAGGTTGATGTCCGCCGCGCCGATGCTCGCTGCGAGCAACACGAGCGAGCCCGGTTCGCCGGTGATGTCCTGGCGCAACGGCATGCCGCTCGTCGCCGCGCGGTAGAAGTCCGGATACTCGCCCAGCAGACTCAGCTGGCCGAAGCCACCGTAGGCGTGGATCCAGGTGCCGTCGTTGACGTAGGCCGCCTGCACCTGCGCGGTGCCGCCGACGTAGCCGGTGGCCAGCGGCTCGACCGACCAGCGGTCGTTCCAGATGCTGAAGGCGTAGGCGTTGCTGCCGTCCTGGGCCAGGATCGCCTGGTAGTGCGCGCGCACGAGCGTCGCCGGCTGCATCGTCGTCACCGACCGCCACGCCTCCGTGCGCGGATTGAACGTGAGCAGGGTGTTGCCGCTGCGCAGGAAGATCGTCTCCGGCGTGCCGGGCGGACAGCTGCCGACCACGACCGTGTCGATCGGTGCGCTCGGTTCGTGGATCCAGCCCGCACCGCGCTGCGACCAGCCCCACACGCCGCCAGCCGGATCGACGAGGACCAGCGCGACGGCGTTCTGGTAGCTGCTCGCGCCCGCGATCATCGGCACGGGGTCCCAACGGTTGCGCATCGAGCTGTAGGCGGCGATCGGCACGCCGGCGATCGCGGCCACGGCGATCTGGGCGCTGGTCTGCAGCGCAGCGGACGGCAACACCTCGGGCGCCGCGAACGTGCCGGTGGTCGCGCTGTAGGCGGTGACGCCGGTGCCGTCGTCGATCAACGCGAACATCTGCTGCATCGTCACCGTCGGTGATGCCGCGGCCTGCAGGACGGCGGCCGTGCCGGTGAGACCCGAGTAGGCGTGTACGGTGCTGCCGTCGACGACCAGCGCGAGTTCACGTTCCAGCAGCACGGTGGACGACGATGCTGCCGGCAGCGTGACGAACGTGCCCCGGTGGCCGCTGAACAGCGAGATCGTGACGGCGTCCTGGATCGCGGCGACGGTCGGCTGGTTGTTGCCGATCGTGATGCTCGGCGTGCCGGTCACCGCGAGCGACTGCCAGGCGTTCGTCGCGGCGCTGAAGCCGAACAGCGTGTTCGGATCGCTGGCGAACGCCATGTTGCCGTCGGCGCGCACCGGCGTGGCGCCCGCCGGTGCCTGCACCAGCGTGCCGAAGTAGCTGCTGATGCCCCAGGTCGTGCTGCCGTCGGTGACCAACGCACAGAACCTGCCGGTCGTGATCGTCGGCGCGGTGGCGAACGTGTAGCTCTGCCATTGGCCGGTGAAGGCGAAGAAGACGTGCAGCCGGTTGCCGTCGACGACCGCGCTGTAGAAGGTCTGCGGCGTCAGGTTGGGCGCGACGTACGCGGTAGGTGAGGTGTAGATCGCTTGGAACGATCCCGTGCGCGGCGAGTAGCCGTAGAACAGCGCGCCGTCGCGCACGAGCAGGTGTTCGTTCAGCACCGTGCGCCCGGGCACGCCGGTGAGCCCGACGACCGTGGCCCACGACTTCGTGATGGCGGAGAACACGCTGACGGCGTTGCCGTTCGGCACGACCACGAGCGACTGTTCGATCTGCGTCGAGCTGCCGGCCGGGAACGTGGACCAGTCGGCGATCTGGGCCGCCGCAGTGCGTACGAACGCGCAGGACAGCGCCGTCGCGTACAGGCAGGGGAGGAGTGCGGGGAGGGAGAACGAGCGTCGGGTTTTCATGGCGGATGGAAAGAGCGGCGCCGCATGGCAACGAACATGCCGGTACTCGCGGCGCAGGCGCGGTCGCGACCGCGACGAAGGACCGGTCGCGCACACGTTCCGGCGCGGTAACGCGCGGTGCGCGACAGCCGCGGCGAGGGGCGATGCAACGGTTCCAGGTCGGTGTGTGCGCACGATGCCGGCGCGGACTACGCGCGGCGCATGGCCCATGCTGCGCACAACTCGGTGGCGCGATCGCTCCGGGCCGCGTCGGCGCGCGCGCCGAAGTTGTTCCCGACCTCAGCGACGCTCGGCGGCGACGAACGCGCGGATCGCGGGCACCAGCCGGTCCCCGCCTTCGAGCAGCGGGAACACGGCCGGCAGACCGGTGTCGCGTTCCAGCGTGCGCCGCGCCGGTTCGCGTGCGTCCGCCGCGAGGCCTTCGTGGTTCAGGCAGAGACCCAGCACGCGCGTGCCGTAGCGGCCGAGCAGGTCGATCTCGTCGGGCACCGGCGGGATCGGGAAGCCCGGGTGGCCGTCGTAGTCGCGCCGCGCCGGCGCGTGCTGCAGCAGCGTGCCGCGCGCACCGCCGGCCAGCAGCAGTTCGGCGCCGCACGGTCCCGACGGGTTGCGCAGCGCGGACTGGCCTTCGAGCAGGATCAGATCCGGCGACAGGTCGCGGTCGCACGCGACGATCGCGTGTTCGAGTTCGCCGCAGACGAAGTCGTTCGGCGTGCTGTCGAGCACGAAGCCGTGCGGGATGCCCTGCAGCCAGCCGGTCTGGCCGGTGAACACGATCGCCGCGCGCAGGCCGGCGGCCTCGCAGGCGCGCTGCACGACGTGGCAGGTGGTGCGCTTGCCGAGCGCGCAGTCGGTGCCGAGCACGGCGAGGCGCGGCGCCTTCACGTCGCGGATGGCACCGGTCCAGAAGTGGCGTTCGCGCGCGGGGCGTGGCCTGCGCACGTCGATCAGTTCGACGCCGCTCGCGCGCGCGGCCGCGGCGAGCTCCGGGTCGTCGGCGAGGAACTCGTGCAGGCCGCTGACCAACGCGATGCCGCGCTGCAGCGCGCGCAGCAGCGTCGCTTTCATCGCGGCCGGCAGCACGCCGCCGTGGGTGGCGACGCCGACCACCAGGAACTCCGGCTGCGGCAGCGCCGCCAGCATCGCCTCGAGATCGGCGAACGTCGGGATGTTGCGCGTGCGGCCGTCGAGCACCAGGCCGGCATCGCGGCCGGCGCTGTGGCGGTCGATCAGGGCCGTGATCGTGAACCGGCTCGGTCCGCGCACGAGGCCGTGCGCGGTCTTGCCGTCCGAAGTGTGGAAGGCATCGCCGGTGAACAGGACAGCGGTGGGTCGGGTGGTCACGCGAGGGGTCGGTCGACGGATGGCAGCGTAGCGCGGCTCAGTCCGGCAGTGGCAGTCGCTGCAGCGCCTCTGCGAAGCGGTTGCCCAGCGTCATCACGCCGGCCGTGTCGAAGTGGGTGTGGTCGTCCTGCAGCGACAGCCCGGTGGTGTCGACGATGGCGCATACCGGCGTGCTCGCCGCGACGTTCGCTTGCGCGATGCGCACGGCCTCGACCCACGGGAAGATGTCCTGCGGCAGATCCTTGTCGATCTGGCCCAGCACGAACGGGACCGCAGCGGCGTCGGCGAATCCTGCCTGCAAGAGGTCGCTGCGGAAGTGCTGCACCAGGCTCGCGAGCCGGCTCTGGTAGCCGGTCGCCCAGGACTCGTCGGTCGCGTCGCTTTCGCCCTGCATCATGCAGATGCCGCGCACCCGCGGCGTGAGACCCTGAAGCACCAGGGCCATGCAGGCATGGCCGATCTCGCTCTGCAGTAGCGCATACAGTTCGCCGGCCTCGACACCCCATTCGTTGGTCGGTCCCGGCGTCGGTCCCAGGGCGGTCTGGCCGACGGCCAGCTTGACCAGGTAGATCGTGTTGCCGGTGGCGGACAGCGAGCGCGCCAGCGTCAGTTCGGGGCCGCACCAGGCGCTGGTCGTCACCGTGCGGCCATTGACGCCGCCGGCCAGCGCTTCGAAGTTGCCGCCGACGACCTTCCAGATGCGTGCATTCGGCATCGGTCGCCGCAGGTCAGCCGGCAGGTCGGCCACCGACGCGTAGCCTTCGGCGTTGCTCTGGCCGAACAGCACGTAGACGCCGGCCACATCGCCGGTCGCGGGCACGGTCGCGGTGTGCACCGGTGACAACACGAGGCACTGGGGCTGGGCGAGCGGCAGCGTCGGATGCACCGCGACCGCCTGCGCGAGGAACGTCAGCCCGGCGCTGCTCCCGGTCGGCAGGTCCACCTGGAGCACTGCCGCACCATCCGCGTTGGCGATCGTTGGGCCCACGACTAGCGTCAGCTCGATGCCCAGAGCGTGGCCGCCGGGCAATTCGATGTTCGCCGGTTGCGTGCCGAGACCGAGCAGCACCAGCGATCCCGGCGCCGCGCCCGCCACGGCGATCTCGAGGCGCGCGGGCAGCGCGGCCGACTCGAACGCCAGCTCGCGGCTGGGATGTCCGGTGCTGCTCGGCTCGTTCTCGAGGCCGCGACCACCGGGTGCCGGTCCTTCGACGGGCTGCGGCGGCGCACCAGCGCAGGCGGCGAATGCGAGCGCAGCGGCGATCCACATGGGGCGGGTCAGGTGCGGCATGGGCAACTCTTCGGCGTTGATCCTCACCACCAGTACCGGGGTGCGCATCCGATCCAAGCGGCGACTGGGCGCTTTCGCCGTTGTCGCGCCCGCACGTGGCGTCCCGGGACGCGTTCGGCCAGACTCGCCGCGTCCGCACCCGTGCCATGTCGCGCCGCTACTACTGCAATCCCCTGCCGGTCGCCGGTCCCGCGACGCTGAGTCCGAACCTCGGCCATCACCTGGGGCGGGTCGTGCGCACGCAGCCCGGCGACGCGGTGGTGCTGTTCGACGGTGCTGGGCACGAAGCCGCGGCGACCGTGGTCGAAGTGCGCGGCCGCGACGTGCTGCTCGAGGTCGGTGCACTGGTGGCGCAACCGCTCGGCCGTTCGCCGCGGGCGGCGCTCGATGTCGCCTGCGCGTTGCCGAGAAGTCCGCGCGCCGACTGGCTGTTCGAGCACGGCACCGAAGCCGGCATCGCCACCTTCCGGCCGATCCTGACCGAACGCACCAATCGCCACGGCGCGCGACCGGGGCACTGGGAACGCATCCTGATCGCCGCCTGCGCACAGTGTGACCGCGCCGTGCTGCCGGTGATCGAACCCACCGTCACGCTCGCCGAGCTGTGCGCCTTGCCGCTGCCGGCCGAACGCTACACCGCGACCTTCGCCGCGACCGAACTCGGGCCCGCCACCAGCGACGCCGCGCTGCTGGTCGTCGGTCCCGAGGGCGGCCTGACCGAGCGCGAGGTCGCCATGCTCACCGAAGCGGGCTTCGCGCCGCGCAGCCTCGGGCCGCTGACGCTGCGCGCCGAAACCGCGGTGCTCGCCGGTGCCGTGCGGCTGCTGCAGGCGCCGTTCGCCCGGTGACCAGCCGGTCGCGGGCTTCGCCGGTGGATTCCAGGAACCGCGGTCGATTCGACCGCGCGGTTCGCTGTCCCTGGCGAACGCCATGAACAAGCACCTGCTCGGTCTCTCGTCCCTCCTGGTCTTCGCTGGTGGCATCGCCGCCCAGACCTGGTCGTTTCCCCTCGATCCGCGCCGGACCTACCTGCGCACGAATTCGGATGCCCCGTTGTCACCGTTGGTGCTCGACCTCGCGTCCCTCGGCATCGCGCCGGGACAGTGGTTGCGCATCGGGTCGACCGGCGGCTTTCGCTATGTCAACGGTGGCCAGGACGGCTTCCGGTCGCTGATCGGCGTCTTCAGCGGCAGCGCGACGTTGCTCGCGACGTCCATGCAACAGCGTGTCGTCGACGCCATCGCCGCGGGCCCGGACTTCACCAGCGGTGGCACCTACTACGGCAACCTGCCGATCGACGTGCCAGAGGACTTCATGTGCAGTCGGGAGCTGTGGGACAACGGCATCGATGTGCCGGTCCCGCCCGGCGCCACGCATCTGTTCCTCGGCGTGCACGACTCGCTCTACAGCGACAACGGCGACCCGAACGGCGACTACGGCGCGGTCGTCACGGTGGTGCCGACGCCATCGCTGCCGGGCACCGGCGAACACCTGACGCTGACGTCGGCCGTGAACGGCACGCCGGCGGCGCTGCCCGACGTGCATGCGGCCCCGCCCGGCTCGACCATGGTCGCCGAGCTGCACCATCCGGTCGGCTTCCTCGACGGCGAGATCTACGTCTTCTTCGCCGACGTGATCGCAACCGGTGGCCAGGCGCCGAACCCGCTGCCGGGGCTCTGGTCGGCCAACCTGATCCTGCTGCAGCTCGGCATCGTGCCGAACACGCCTGGCTGGACGGACACCTGGACGCTGCAGGCGGTGGCCGGATATCCGGGCACGACGGTGATCGTGCAGGCCGGAGCTCTGTCGGCGCGGGCGCGTAACGGCGTGTTCGAGACCACCGCCGCGCACCGCTTCGAGTGGCAGTGACATCTGGAGACGCGCGGCAGGGAGACCGGGATTGCTCCTGACTCGCGCATGGCGGATCGTGGTCGGCCATGGCCTCTCGTGCGCGCAGTGTGATCACCCCGCCGCCGTTGCCGGCGCGGGTCTGGTGGCACGTGGTGGTGCCGTTCGCCCTGGTCGTCTGCGCAGGGCTGGTCGCGTACCAAGGCACCTGGCGCAACGAGTTCCTGTTCGACGACCTGCCGGCGATCGACGAGAACCTGGCACTGCAGGCCGGGGATTGGTGGGGAGCGGCGTTCGCCGAACGGCACCATCCGTTGGCGAACAGACCGCTGTCGTGCCTCACGATCGCGATCGACTTCGCGGTCTTCGGGACTGGCCCGTTCGGGCCGCACCTGACGAATCTGCTGCTGCATCTCGGCAACGCGATGTTGCTGTACGCGACGCTGCGCCGTGCACTGTGTGCGCCCAACCTCGCCGGCCGCTTCGACCCGGTTCGTGCCCGTTGGCTGGCGACGGCGGTGGCCACGATCTGGGTGGTGCACCCGCTCGGAGTCGATGCCGTGGCCTACGCGACGCAGCGATCGACGCTGCTGATCAGTGGCCTCCTGTTGGTTGCGATGCACGCGACCTTGTGCGCCCACGGATCCGTCGCAGCCAAGCGATGGCGCGCTCTGGCAGTCGCGGCGATGGCGCTCGGCATGGCGAGCAAGGAAGACATGGTCGTCGGACCGTTGTTGCTGGTCCTGTTCGAGCGCGCGTTCCTGCTGCCGTCCTGGGTGGCCCTGCGATCGCGCCTCCCGTTCTACGGAGCACTGGCGGTGACCTGGCTCGTGCTGCTGTTCTGCGTGGCCAAGGGACCGCACAACCCCACCGTCGGCTATGCGACCGCAGCCCCGATCACGGCCTTCGAGTGGCTCATGACGCAAGCGGGGGTCGTGCTCCACTACCTGCGCCTCGTCGCCTGGCCCATGCCGCTGCGCGGCGCCTACGACTGGGGGCCCGTGCGTGACTTCGGTGCCGCGGTGCTGCCCGGGCTCGCGGTCCTGTTCCTGCTCGGGGTCGTGGCGTGGAGTTGGCGCCGTTGGCCGTGGTGGGGCTGGCTCGGGGCACTGTTCTTCCTGTTGCTCGCCCCGACTTCGACGATCCTGCCGATCGACACGGAGATCGTCGCAGAGCGCCGCATGTACTTGCCCATGCTGGTCGTGCTCGTGCCGGTCGCGATGGGTTGTGCCCGTTTCCTGGCCCGTACGTCGGCGAAGGCCTGGCTCGGGTTCGCGGCAACGGCTGCTCTCGTCGGCACGCTGGCGTGGATCTGCCGGGACCGCGTTTCGGTCTACGCCGGTGAACAGGTGTTCTGGGCCGATGCCTACGCCAAGATGCAGCCGGAGCGGCGCACGTTCCTCGCGGCCCAGATCATCAGCAACCAAGGCGCGATGTTGTGGAACCAGGGACGGCACGAAGAGGCGCACGAACTGTTCGAGCGATCGATGGCGTGCGAGCGCCCGACGGCCGTCGAGCGCATGCACTACGCGATCTCGCTGCACTATCGTGGCAGGCAGGACGAGGCGAACGACATGTTGCGGCAGCTCGCGATCCAGGACCCCGACAACGGCGAGGTAATGGGTTCGCTGGGCACATGTCTGGTCGCGACGTACTACGGTCGCGGCGGTGGCCGCAACGATCCCCTGCTCTTCGAGGCGGAGGCGGCTCTGCGCCGCAGTCTCGAACTGAAACCGAACAAGGCGGCCTTCTGGAACAGCCTCGCCTACGTCTTGCGGTCGCGGGGCCTGCTCAGCGAAGCCGCGGAGGCCTACGGGCGAACCACTGCGCTCTCGACCGAACACATCGAGCCGTTCCTCTACCGCGCCGAAGTGCTCGAGCAGTTGGGGCGCCAGCAGGAGATCGGCCCGATGTTCGAGGGCTTGATGGCGGCGCGGCCCGGCGATGCACCGCTGCGGGTCCGGCTCGCGGAGATCGAATTGCGCCGCCGGGATCCGGCCGCGGCGGGTCGGCTGTTGCAGGAAGCGCTGCGCATCGAGCCGGGTAACATCCCCGCGGCACAGCTGCTGCGCCGGCTGCAGGAGAACAGTGGGCGCTAAGGAGACATTGCACGATGTGCCGCAACCCACCAGTGACGTTGCAAACGCGCGCTGGGTTCGGTGGGCGGCCGTGCTGCCGGCCGCGGCGGCGTTGCTTGCCTACTCGGGGGCGCTGGCTGGCGAGTTCGTGTACGACGACTACGGTTCGATCTTCGCCAACCCGCGGGTCGTTCTCGGCGATTGGTGGGGCATGGCCTTCGGTCCCGACCACACGTCGTTGGCGAACCGACCTTTCCCCTGTCTGACCGTAGTCGTCAACCACGCGCTGTGCGGCATGGATGCCTGGTGGTTCCGGGTCGTCGATCTCGCATTGCACGTGCTCAATGCCTGGGTGGTGCTGGGCGTAATTCGCCGCTGCCTGCTGTCGCCGAACCTAAGGGATCGGTTCTCGGCGAGCCGCGCCACCTGGATCGCGACTGCCATCGCGACGCTGTGGGCCTGTCATCCGATCGGTGCCGACTCGGTCACCTACATCACCCAGAGGTCGACGTTGTTGATGAGCGGCGGCTTGCTGTCGTGCCTCTACGCCGTGCTGCGCCATGCGGCCGCGCCCGGTGGCCGATGGTGGCGCCTCGTTGCCGTGGTGGCGATGGCGCTCGGCATGGCCAGCAAGGAGGACCTCGTCGTCGGCCCGCTGCTGGTCGTGCTCTTCGAACGCGCGTTCGTGCTGCCGTCCTGGTCCGCGCTGCGGATGCATGTGCGTTTCCATCTCGCCCTGTCGGCGACCTGGGTCGTGCTGCTCGCCTGCGTAGTCGCAGGCCCGGCCAACGAGACCGTTGGCCATGGCTCGCTGGTGAACGTTTCCGCCCTGCAGTGGCTCTACACGCAGGCCGGTGTGATCGCGCACTACGTCGCGTCGGTTGTGTGGCCGAGTGGGCTGCGCACCGTCTACGACTGGGGCATCGTGCGCACCGCGGGGCCGGCGGTCGTGCCTGGGCTCCTGGTGTTGGCGTTGCTCGCGGTCGCGATCTGGCAGTGGCGTCGGCGGCCGTGGCTCGGCTGGCTGGGCGCACTGTTCTTCCTGCTGCTCGCGCCGACGTCCAGTGTGATGCCGATCATCACGGAGGTCGTCGCGGAACGACGCATGTACTTGCCGATGCTTGCCGTGTTGGTGCCGGTGGTGATCTGGTGTTCCCGTGCGGCCGAACGCCTCGCCACGCGGTTGCGTCTTGGCGGCGTTGCGCGCACGGGGGTGTTGACGGTTCTGGCCGCCGTGCCGACGGCCGGGGAGATCGTTGCGACCCGCGACCATGCGCTGAGCTTCACCACGACCGAGCGGTTCTGGAGCGACGCCTTCCAGAACAACGAACTGACCAACGGCAGCCTGCTCGTCGCGACGATCCTGTCGGGCTACGCCCGCGTGTTGGAGGCGCAGGGGCACCCGGACGAAGCGCTGGCGATGCTGCAGCGCGCGATGCAGTGCAAGACCAGGATGAACATCGTCTCGATGAACTACGCGATCGCGCTGCGCGACCGGGGTCGACTGGGGGACGCCGAGCGTGTGCTGCGGGATGTCGTGCGCGACAGTCCAGACTTCGCCAAGGCGAACGGCATGCTCGCGGCCGTGCTGGTCGACAGCTTCGAGATCGACGCTGCCCGCGGCGCGGCGGTGCCGACCGACCCGCGCCTCGTCGAGGCCGACGAGTTGACCGACCGCGCGTATCGGCGGAGCCTGCAGCCGGAGTACTTGAATACGCGTGGCATGGCACTGTGTCGGCAGGGCCGACTGGCCGAGGCCGAGGCCGTGCTGCGCCTCGCCATCCTCCAGGACTCGCGGCCGACCGACCCGTACAAGAGCCTTGGTGCCGTGTTGTTGTTCGCGGGCCGTCCTGCGGAGGCGATCGTGGTCTGGCAACAGATCTTGCCGTCGCTGCCGGCGGACACCGGCCTGCGCATGAACCTGGTCGCGGCTCACTTGCAGGTGGGGGAGACCGACGCAGCGCGCGAGTTGCTCGCCGAAGTGCTGCATCTCGTCCCCAACCACGCCGGCGCGCGGCGTCTCTCGGCACAGCTCGAGTCCGCGCCGCGCTGAACTAGGTCGCCGGGCGCGACCGAAACGAAGACGGCCTGCACGGGATCACCCGGCAGGCCGTCGTCGCGCTGCAGTCGCGCAGCGTGGCGTGTCACACGATCAGTCGAGACCGACCGTGTATTTGATCGCGTTGCTGGTCCACGGGATCAGGAACGGGCCACCGAACACGTCGATGCCGATCGCCTGCGCCGTGATGGTGGTGCCTTCCCAACCATGCGGGATCGGCAGCGGCACGGTGCCAGTGACCGACGGGGTCGGCAGGAGGAACTGCTCGAATGGCAACAGGATCGGACTGAGCGAAGTGCTCAGCCGGCAGCCAGGCGGCGAGAATCCGAAGATGTCGATCGGGATCGCCGGCTGCGAAGCGCCGACATCGAGAATCGTCCACGCGATGATCGTTCCCGCGGGGATGTTGTCGATGTTGTACTTCAGCGTCTGGCCACCGAACATGCGGCCGGTCTGGTAGGCCGAGCCTGCGACCGGGGTCGCCACGCCGGTCAGGGACACGTTGCTGGTCGTGCCTTCGACGGCGGTCGTGTACGGCAGCTCGTGCGACAGATCCCGCGACTGCGGATCGAGGGACGGCGTGGCGCCGATGCGACCGCGCGTGAAGCCGACGATGGCCGCGTTCTCCATGGTTGGCGTCCAGAACGTCGAGTTGAACGGCTGCATCGCGCCATAGCGGTACTCGACGACGCCGGTCAGCTCGTGCAGCACGCACTGGAAGGTCCACGACTCGTGGCCGTAGATGCCGGTGCCGCTGACGGTGCGGAACGAGCCCGTGTCGTACCAGGTGATGTAGCAGACCGCGTCTCCGGCACCCAAGGACGTCTCCGGAACGGTCTTGACGTGCAGGCCGGCCAGAGGGTTGGCGGCGGTGTTCCTGGTGCCGTTGAGGTCGGTCCAGTAGGGCAACAGTCT
The DNA here is from genome assembly GCA_044230075.1 of Planctomycetota bacterium. Classification (GTDB taxonomy): domain Bacteria; phylum Planctomycetota; class UBA1135; order UBA1135; family UBA2386; genus JAEUHS01. Next base: position 12,257 of record JBGARS010000015.1, read on the forward strand.
GGCGGGGTAGGCGCCGGCCGTGCCCAGCATGTTGGCCTTCGTGCACGGGTAGAGCGTGCCCGTCGAGACGCCATCGAGCCACACGAACCCATTCGTGCTGGGCTTGATCGTCGCCGTGGCGCCGCCCGGGAAGTGGAACATGCCAGCGTTGGGAATGCCGGTGAAGCCGAGCGGGAACGTGACGACGGCGTCGTCGGCGGTGGAGTTCGCCACTGCATTCAACTGCGACAGGTCGACGGGCGGCGCGCCATTGATGACCGTGTAGACGTTCGGTGACGGATAGACGTCCGGGATCAACGTCAGACCCGCGCCGAGGTCGAAGGGCTGGCTCTGCGTGAAAGCCTGGTAGATCGTGGAGTGGGCACCGCCGCAGCCGCCGCCGATGTACTCAGCCTGCGCGGGCATCTCGGTCGGTTGGCCACCGGGGCCGACGAACTCGACGCCGACGATTGGGGGCGTGCTGTCCAAGGTCCCCGTCGCGGTGGTCACCAAGGTGGTGTAGTAGCACTTGCCGCGGATGCCGGCGCCGTGCGCGGTAGTGTCCTGGATCGGGATCATCGATTGCGGCGCCACCTGCATCGGCGCAGTCGGTGCCGCGATGTCGATCAGCAGGTTGGGCTGTGGGCCCCACGGATCGAACATGAACGCAGCTCCCGCTGCCAGCAGATCGATGTCGATGATGTAGTTGTTCGGGCAGCTACCGACGGAAGGCAGGACCGTCAGGGTGGCGATGGTGCCGAGGGCTCCAAGCGTGGTGAGCGCCGGGTCGCGGTTGCTACCGGCAGTGCCCGGGCCGCCGCCGGTCGGCGAACCGAACGTGGCCACCATCGTCGTGGACGTCAGCGAGGTCGCACCCAGTTCGACGAGCAGGCCCGAGTAGACCTGGCCGCCGAGATTCGCCTCGTTGTCTTCCCCGCGGAACTTGATGTGGGTGATCAAGACGCCGCCGGGCGGGATGCCGGCCTTGCCGGTGAAGTGGCTGGCGTCGTAGATGATCTGGAAGCGCTTGGCTGAGGTGCCACTCCATTCGAGGGCATCACCGGCGTTGGAGCCGTACGTCGACGCCTCCATCAGGTTGTGGTTGTCCGGCAGAACGAGCTTCTGCGCAGTGAGGGTGCTGGCGAGAAGGGCCAGCGTCGTGAATGCGAGCGTGAGTTTCATCGGTTGATCCACGTCAGGGAAAAGAGAGTGCACAGAGAGAAGGGCCAGGTACCGGGAATGCCGGTCCCGCACCGAAGCGAGGAGTCTAGCTCTCCGAACTCAGACGTGCAGGGGCGTCTCCCGGGTTCCATTTCCGGTTCGCTTCACGGTGGCGTCCCCCTCTTGCTGCTCGGCGCATGTGGGGACCGATGTCTCCGCTTCTGTGGTCACTTGCCGCGGTTGACTTCCCGAGTGACCGCCATGTGGCATGCCGCGAGGAGTACAGCGTCGAATTCACCTGTCGGAAAGACTCGCGCGCGTCGCCCGCTCTGGGGACGAGACGATCGGCAGTCGTGACACGCAGGTGGCCAGCATCACCAAGACCAACGTGCCGATCGGTGCGTTGGAGGCGATCGCACTGCACGACACGACCTCCATCCCGGCCGGAACGACGATCACGACCCACTTCCTCGGCGTCGTGCTGACGACCGGCGATGCGCGGTCGGACAACCAGACGACTACCGCCCAGGATCTGCTGGTGTCGAACCTGTGACGCGGTCGCGCGCCGGACCCGGGACGCTCAGTCGCAGCCCGGCTCCTCGGCGATCAGGGCCAGGTCGTTGCACGCGTTCCACAGCAGCACCATCGCCTGCTTGACGTTCGCGATCGCGACCGGCGGCAGGTCGGTGCGCTGGCTCATCGTCTTCAGCCGCGTGTAGAGGTCGACCAGTTCGCGCTCGTCCTTCGACAGCGGATTGCCGAGCAGATCCTTCGCTTCGTTCGCCATCGTCGGTTCCTCAGTACTGGGGCCGCAGGTCCTGCAGCCGCTTGGCCTTCAGCTCGAAGCGCGGCAGCTCGCCCTGCTGGCACAGGTCGAGGTTGAAGCGCAGGCCCTCGTGCGCGTCGGCGAGGTCCTTGCCGAGCTGCGCCTGCAGCCGCGGCCAGCAGTCCTGCTGGTCGGGCTTCAGCTCGACCTTGACCGTGATCTCGTCCTGCACGTTGTCCTTGCGCTCGATCACGATCTGGAACTCCTCGACCTCGGCGTGTTCGCGCACGACGGCCTCGACCGCGCGCGGGTAGACGTTGGTGCCGCGGATCAGCTTCATGTCGTCGACGCGGCCGAGGATGCCGCCCTCGTAGATGTCGCCGGTGCGGCCGCAGTCGCAGCGCGTGTGCGGCACCTTCAGGACCAGATCCTTGGTCTTGTAGCGGATCAGCGGGATGAAGCCGCGGCCGAACGACGTCACCACGCGTTCGCCGCGTTCGCCGTACGGCATCGGTTCGCCGCTGTCGGGGTCGAGCACCTCTTCGATGAAGTGGTCCTCGAGGATGTGCGGGCCGCCGGGCTGGTGGTCGCACTCGAAGATCATGATCGTGCCGATCTCGGTCATGCCGGCGGTGTCGCCGCACTTGCCGCCCCACATCTCCTCGATCATCTTCTTCACCGCCGGGATCGAGCCGGCCGGCTCGCCGCTGACGATCACGCGCCGCACCTTGCCGTCCCGGCGCAGGTCGATGCCCATCTTCTCGGCGGTCTGGCCCATTCGCAGCGCATAGGTCGGCGTCGCGCAGACGACGGTGACGCCCAGCTCGACGATCTGCTTGACGCGCTGCTCGGTGGTCATGTTGCCGGACGCGAGCGTCAGGCAGCCCATCTTCTCGCAGCAGTAGTGTGCGCCCCAGAAGCCGATGAACGAGCCGTACGAGAACGCGAAGAACACCTTGTCGTCGGGCCGGATGCCGAAGCCCCAGAAGCCGTAGCACCACATGTCGGCGATCCACGACCAGTCCTTGCGCGAGTCGAGCACGCGCAGCGGCTGGCGGCCCGACGTGCCGGACGTCAGGTGGTAGCGGATCGCGTCCTGCGGCGGTCGTGTGATCAGGTCGCCGAACAGCGGCTGCTCGGCCTGATTGGCCATCCAGTCCTCGCGCGTCATGAACGGCAGGCGGCGGATGTCGTCGAGCGTCTGGATCTGGTCGGGCCGCACCGACGCCTTCTCGTAGAGGCGGCGATGGAACGGCGACGTGTGGAAGGCGCGGTCGACGAGCCGCTGCAGCTTCCGCAGCTGCAGCGCGCGCAGCTGCTCCTTCGGCAGCGTTTCGATCTTGGGGTTCCAGAACGGCGAAGCGGTGGCGGACACGGGCGTTCTCCGGCGGGACGAGTGGAGCGCGCAGCGTAGTCGCGGCGGCGGGACGGTGCGACAGCCGGATCGTGTGGGCGCGGCGCACCGGCCGCTGCGCGGCGTCAGGCGGGGCCCATTCGCGCCATGGACCTCGTGAAGGCGATTTCAGCCGGATGGGCAGAAGAGGGTGGGCGATGCGGATGCCTTCCCTAGCATGCGGCGATGACGCGAACCGCCGTGACGTTGCTGGCGACCTTCCCGCTGCTGATCGTGTCGGGCCGGGCCCAGGAGGTCGGCGACGTCAACAGCCGGCTCGAGGCGCTGCAGAAGAAGAACGCTGCGCTCGAGGATCGGCTGAGCGCGCTCGAGGACGCGCAGGACTCGACCGTGGCGGTCCGCGGGCTCGGCACGCAGTACGGCGACATCACAGCCACGTTCAAGGTGTTCGGCGACGTCGGCCTGGACTACCGCAATCCCGAGCAGCCCGGCTTCGGCCACTCGGACTTCTTCCTCGGCGCGGTCGACTTCTTCGCCAACGTGCAGATGGGCGATCGCTTTCGCATCCTGTCGGAGAGCGTGCTCGATGCCCGTGGCACCGAGACGGTCGGCATCGACCAGGAGCGGCTCTGGGCGATGTGGACGTTCAGCGACGCCCTCTACCTGAAGCTCGGCACCGAGCACTCGCCGATCTCGCGCTGGAACCAGCTCTACCACCACGGCAGCTGGCTCGAGACGTCGGTCAGCCGGCCGCTGCTGGCGGGCTTCGAGGGCGGTGAGGGCATCCTGCCGATGCACACCACGGGACTCGAACTGGGTGGACGCCTGCAGGCCGGCATCGGCGGTTTGGAGTGGTTCACGTCGATCTCCAACGGCCGCGGTCTGACACCGAAGAACAAGCAGCGCACCTCGGACCGCAACGACAGCAAGAAGATCGACGTCGGCGTCGCGTTCCTGCCGAGCGCGGTGCCGGACCTGCGCATCGGCACGGCGTTCTCCTACGACGAGATCCCGCCGGATGCGACGACCACCCCGGTCGTGGTCGGCCGCGAGCTCTCGATCCGCGAATTGCTGGCCACGGCGCAATTGCAGTATCGGAACGGTCCGCTGGACCTGATCGGCGAGTTTGCGTGGATCGAACACGACGTGCGCGCCACGAACATGGTGTTCCACCACAACTCCGGCTACCTGCAGGTTGCCATGCACTTCGGCGAAGTGACCCCGTATGCGCGCATGGACTACCGCACGATGCAGATGGGGGACCCGTTCTACATGCCGCTGGATCGCGACCTCGACATCGTGCGCCCGGTGCTCGGCGTGCGCTACGACCCGACCGACACCATGGCGGCCAAGCTGGAGGTGGGGTGGTCGCGCGAAGACGAACGCGGCACCGGTGGCGTGGCGGACAGGGATGTCGTGAGCGTGGCCTTCCAGGTATCGTGGGTGCTGTGATGGCAACCAAGGTAGTACGGACCGCCGCTCTCCTCTTGGTTCTGTCGATCGCCGTCGATGGCCGGACGCAGGAACCGCCGGCCAAGCAGCCGCCGGCACCGCCGGAACTGGCCGTGATCGTCAACCTCACGAACCCGACGACGGGGCTGACGCTCGCCGAGCTGCGCGCCCACTGCAAGCTCGAGGTGCAGTTCTGGGATGGCGAGCGCGCGCAGCTGTTCTTGCCCCGCTACGACACGCCGGAGATGAAGATCCTGCTGCAGCGCGTCTACGGCATGACGCCGAGCGAGCTGCGCAAGTACTGGATCGGTCGCGTGTTTCGTGGCGAGATCCCGGCCGAGCCCACGGTCGTGCCGACGACCGACGCCGCGGTGAAGCGCGTGCGCGACCGCGCCGGCGCCTTCTCGGTGGTGATGGCGAAGGACGTGCCGGAAGGCGTGCGGGTCCTGACGATCGACGGCAAGCGCCCCGGTGAAGCCGGCTATCCGTTGCAGGCCGCGGCCGCGCCAGCACCAGCACCGGCACCAGCGCCCGAGCCGAAGGCCGGCGCCGGCACGCCGGACAACACGTAGCCCGTTCTGCGGCCGTCAGCGCGCTTGCCGCTGCGTGTTGCGGATCTGCAGGGTGCCGTCGAGCGACGTCGACACGATGCGCGCGTCGCGACCGCCGACGGCGACTCCCGTCACCGGGCCGGTGTGATCGCGCAGCGTGAGCGCCAGTCTGCCGGTGGCCGTGTCCCAGACGCGCAGCGTGCCGTCGAACGAACCGGACACCAGCCGTGAGCCGTCCGGCAGGTAGCGCAGCGACGACACGCGCTTCTCGTGTCCCCTCAGTTCCATCGGCGTCGGCGAATCGGCCGGGAACACGCGCACCGAGCCGTCGCTGTAGCCGGCCGCGAGCGAGCTGCCCTTCGGCGCGAACTCCAACGCGAGCACGCGACTGGCGGCACCGGCGAGCACGCGCAGCTCGGCGCCGGTGTCGAGCGCATGCACGTGGATCTCGCCCGCCAGGGTGCCGACGGCGACCTGCCTGCCGTCGCCGTCGAGCGCGACCGCGGTGATGTCCTGTTCGTGCACCCACGGCGCCCCGCGGGCCGTGCCGGTTGCGACGTTCCACGTGCGCACGGTGCGGTCCTCGGCGGCCGAGACGATGGTGCTGCCGTCGGGACTCCAGGCGATCGACTTCACCGACGCTTCGTGGCCGAGCATCGGTTCGCTGAGCGTGCCCGTCGCGAGGTCGCAGATGCGCACGCTGCTCTCGCCCTGGAACGCGACCGCGAAGCGCCGGTCGTCCGGCGCAAACGCCAGGGCGACGACGGAGTCCTCGGGCCCCGGCACCTGCAGGACCCGGGTGCCGGTTGCCGCATCGATGACTTCCAGCTGGCCCGGCCACGACGAGCCGATCACGACGCGCGAACCGTCGTGACTGATGTCGACCGCGGCCAGATACGAATCGCCCTGCACCCGGTAGGTGACCGTCGAGCGATTGCGCGCCACGTCCCACAGCCGCACCGTGCCGTCCGCGCTGCCCGAGGCCAGCACCGACGTGCCGGCCGCGAACTGCACGCACTGCACGGGCTGCTCGTGGCCGACGAGCACGGCGATCGCATGGCCGTCGTTGGTGTCCCAGACCCTGATCGTCTTGTCGAAGGACGCGGCGGCCAGACGGGTCGCATCGCCGTCGAATGCCACCGCATACACGGCGCCGCGGTGGCCCGGCAGCGGTTCGAGCGGTTTGCCTTGCAGGCCCATGAAGCGCAACACCGAGCCGTCCTCGAGTCCGGCCGCGAGTTGGCTGTTGTGGGGCGCGAACGCCAGCGAGTAGACCGCCGCGGCCGTGGGGATCGGTGGCACCACCAGCGAACGGGTGGCGACGTTCCAGATCCGGATCGTCTTGTCTTCGGCGCCCGAGACCAGGTTGGCGCCATCTTCGGAGAACGCCAGGGCGCGCAGCGTGTCCTCGTGTCCGACCAGCTGGCCGACATCGGCGCCGGAGCGCAGGTCGACGATGTGGATCGAGTGATCGGCCACACCGAGCGCGGCCCGGTCGCCCTGTGGCGACACGGCGACCGCATACAGGGCCTGTGCCTTCTGGGTGAGCCGGCTGGACAGGTCGCCCGATGCGGCGTTCCAGACCCGGACGCGCGAATCCTGCTGCCGGCCGATTGCGACCACCCGTCGGCCGTCGTCGACGAATGCCACCGCGGGTGCGCCACCACGAAGGTCGACGCCGCTGCCCTCGGCCAAGGGCTTGAGCTGCTCGCGAGTGGCCAGGTCCCATAGCTGCAGGGCGCCGTCGGCAGCGCTCACCACCAACCGCGTGCCGGTGGCGTTCACCGCCAGATCGCGCACGCCGCTGGCTCCTATCGCGAGCACCGCGACGCTCGCGTCGGCACTCAACGACAGGTGGCGCCACTCCCAGCCGCGCAGTTCGGGCAGGCAGTTCGCGAGATGGCGCCTCGCTTCGACGGTCTCACCGGCAGCGAGGCTGGCGTTGGCCGCCGTCACGTTGGCGAGGTAGCCCTGTTCGTTCGCCTCGCGCAGGTTCTGGACCGCGAGGTCGCGTGCCGCCTGGGTGCGCTCCTGCGCGGCCGCGATCGCGACCGCCTTCTCGCTCTCGGTCCAGGCCAGGCCCGCGAGTCCGACCACCGCCACGAGCACCAGTGCGGCGATCGCAGCGGAGAAGCCGCGGTTGCGCCGCACCCACTTCAGGAACTCGGCGATCGCGCCGGACTGGTAGGCATGCACGACCCGGAACTCGAGGTAGGCCTGCAGGTCCGCCGCCATGTCGACCATGCTCGGATAGCGGTGCTCCGGCGCGCGGGCCATGGCGCGTTCGCAGATCGCGACGAGTTCGGCTGGCACCTTGGCATCGAGCCGGTGCACGGCGATCGGCGGCCCTTCGATCACGGCCTGCACGATGCCGAGCATCGTCTTGGGCACGATCTGCTCGTAGGGCCGCTTGCCGGTCAGCAGGTGATAGAGGATCGCGCCCATCGCGTAGACGTCGGATTGCGGTCCGATGGTCTCGAGTTCGCCGGCGGCCTGCTCGGGCGGCATGTAGTACGGCGTGCCGAGCACCGAACCGTTCTGCGTGCGGGTGCCGGAGTCCGAGTCCGCGGCCTGGTCCTGGCGGTCGGTGCGCACGAAGGACGCCACCGAATTGGCCAGGATGCGGCGCCGCTGCGCTTCCCCATCGGGCCGGCCGAGCACGCGCGCCAGGCCCCAGTCCATGGCGTAGGTCTCGCCGAACTGGCCTACCATCACGTTCTCGGGCTTCAGGTCGCGATGCACGACACCCTTGGCGTGCGCGTAGGCCATCGTCTCGCAGACGCGGTGCAGCACGTTGATGGCCCGGGTCAGGTTCCAGCCGTCTTCGCCGGTGCGCGCCTTCTGGATGATCTCGCCGAGGTCGCGGCCCTTCACCAGTCGCATGGTGAAGTACACGCGCCCGCCCTTGTCGACGCCCAGTTCGTGTACGGGCACGACGCCGGGATGGTCGAGCTGGCCGGTGATCTGGGCCTCCTCGAGGAACCGGCTCAGGCGGATCTCGGCCGTCGAGCCATCGGCGATGCGATCCTCGTCGCCGAGGATGACCTTCATGGCGAGGGCCCGATGCAGGTCGCTGTCCCACACCTTGAGGATCGCGCCCATGCCGCCACGCGCGATCTCGCCTTCCATGCGGTAGCGCGAGCCGGCCGTTGCCGTCGGGGTGGCAATCACCGGGCCGCCTGGGCGCCGCGGTCCTTCACCGCCCGCGACGCGGTCGGCGGCGGGCATCACCCTGGTGGCGGCCGCGCCCTGCTCGCTCAGGTGGGCGGCGTGCAGGCGGCGCAGCTGCGGCGCCTGCACCGGGTGCTGCGCGCAGAAGGTCTCGAAGTCGGGTTGGTCCGGGCCGGGGCCCGACGCACGGAACGCTCGATACAGGGCCTCAGCGGCTTGTTCGGGGTTCGATTCTGGCGTCGACATGGACTGTTCGGTGGGTCTGCCTGCCGGCCGAGCGGATTCGAGGACGGGCCAGTCTAGCGTGACCGGAAGACGTCTCCCCGTGCGAATCCCCGGGCGACGTGATCCGCCGGCGCCGGGACGGCGGCACTAGCATGCCCGGCGGTCCCCATGCTGTTCGAGTGGTTGTTCCGCCCGCGGCGTCATGCGACGCGCCGCCACCTGCTGGCCGCGCCGTTGCCCGCGGCATGGCTGCCGATCCTGCAGCGGTTGCCGTTCTACCGTCGCCTCGACGAGCGCGGCCAGCAGCGCATTGTCGACGATCTGCGCGTGTTGATCGCCGAGAAGAACTGGGAAGGCTGCGGCGGCCTCGTGCTCACCGACGAGATCAAGGTCACGATCGCGGCGCAGGCGAGCCTGCTGCTGCTCAACATCGAGCACGACTACTACGAAGACGTGCAGTCGATCCTGGTCTACCCGAGTGCGTATCGAACGATGCCGCAGACAGACGCGAGCGGCGTCGTGCAGCAGGGGCAGGCCAACCTCGGCGAAGCGTGGCGCGGCGGGCCGGTGATCCTGGCATGGGACGCCGCGAAGGGAGGCGCGCTCGACCCGCTCGATGGGCACAACCTCGTGTTGCACGAGTTCGCGCACAAGCTCGACATGCTCGACGGACTCGCGGACGGCACGCCGTCGATGCCGGACCGCGGCGAGTTCACCGCTTGGGTGCGCACCATGTCCGCCGAGTACACGAAGCTGCGCGAGGCCGCCGCGAACGGCCGGGCAACGGTGCTCGATCAGTACGGCGCGACCAACCCGGCCGAGTTCTTCGCCGTCGCCACCGAGTGCTTCTTCGAGCGCAGCCGCGAGCTGCGGCAGCAGCATCCGGCGTTGTACGAAGTGCTGCACGACTACTACCAACAGGATCCGGCCGCGCGCCAGGGCGCGTAGCAGTTGGCGCCCAACGCAAAGGCCCGGCGACTCGAGGGAGTCACCGGGCCTTGCCCGCGGGCCCGAGAGCCCGCGCACGCTCGGAGTCGGGCGCGGATCAGTTCGGCTGCGTCGTGCTCAGCACGCCGTTGCTGAACAGGAAGCCACCGCTCTCACCGTTCGCCAGCGGGAAGCCGCTGTCGAACAACGCCACCGCTTGCGCGGCGATCTGGTTGCCCGGCGCGAAGTAGGTGTTGTCGTAGGTGAAGCTCCAATTCGCTGTCGGCGAGAACGTCAGCTGCGCGCCGAGGTCCAGGTCCAGCGTCACGATCCAGGCGTTGCAGCCCGGCACCGTGGTCAGGATGCCCAGCAGGTCGAAGCCACCCGGGTTCGGGTTCACGCTGAGGAACATCGTCGACAGGTAGACACCCGAGGTCGGGAGGAACTCGGGCAGGTTGCCGGCCGTGTAGGTCACGGTCGTGCTCGGGTTGATGACCGGCGCCGGCGCGGCCGACAGCGTCATCGGCAGTCCGGCCGGCGGCACCAGCAGGAACGGGTTCGCGGTCGACAGTGCGGTCGAGACCGGGGTCGGGCCGACACCTGCCAACGAGCAGCCGACGACCATGTCGTCCACGTCCACGGTCACCGCCATGCTGACCCAGACCATGAACACGTCGCCGGTGGTCATGTTGATCTGCCACTGGAACGTCGCCGGGTCCGTCGTGCCGTACTCGTAGACGCCGTCGTAGGTCACGTAGAGCATGTTGCCGACCTCTTCGGTCTTGACCTTGCCGCTGCCCGTCAGGGACGGGTTGTAGTCACGCCAGCAGTACCAGCCGAGGGAAGGTGCGATGCCCACGTCGGCCAGGGTCGCAAAGTAGTTGCCGAACTGGTTGCCGGTCGCAGCAGCCGTCAGCACGCCGTTCGACGAGATCGTCCAGGCCGGCACGAGGCCGCCGGGGGCCGGCACCGGAGTCGAGGGCGAGAACGTGGTCGTCGTGTCGTCTCCGTTGGCGACGATTGTCGCCGCGCCGGTCGGTGCCACGTAGAGCCCTGCGGCGGCGCCAGGCAGCCAGGTCGCGGCGTAGCCGTTGCCGGCGACCACGAACACCATCGCGTTGCCGTCCAGCGCCGCCTTCGCGGCCGGGGTGCCGGGGAACGACTCGACGAAGCTCGAGGCCAGATCCGGGGCCACGAACGTGTGGCAGCCAACGCCGTAGCTCTGGTTGCTTGCCGGCTGACAGGTGACCACGGAGAGGTAGCCACCGAGGCCGTTCGGGATCAGCGTGATGGTCATGCCCGAGAAGCTCGGCACGTTGATGCCGTCCAGCTCCTGGAAGATCATGCCGAGCGTGCCCGAGTCCGGGTTCGTCGTCAGGTCGACCGAGGTCTCGAGGCCCGTGCCCACGGCGTTGCCGATCGACACGCCTGCGAAGCCGTACGCGGCAGGGAGGTCACCGTAGCTGAGCTCGATCACGCCGCTGCTGTACAGCGCCGCACTGAAGCTGAACTGCGGGCCGCCGGAGAAGTACTCCTCGACATCGACCCAGTTCACCTTGCAGAGTCCGGCGACCGAGGTGTCGACGTTGACCGCCCAGGTTGCCGCCGGACCTTCGAGGTCGTCGGAGAACGGCCACACGCGCGGCGAGGCGCCGGCGACGCCGCGGAGTTGGTCGACGCTGTAGGCGCCGTAGTCGACCGGGTCCACGGCGGCGCCGCCCGAAGTCAGGTACAGCTCGCCGTTGGAGCCGACGACGACGTGGGTCAGCGGGCCCGTGGCGCCCTGCATCGGGAAGCCGGTCGGGCCGAGCAGCATGTCGATCGGCGGCGAACGCCCCTCATCGTCGGCGGGGTAGAAGCCCGTGGTGGGCAGCAAGCCAGCGGCCACGCCACCGGTGGTGTTCAGGCACTGCGCGTGCAGCGCGGTGGCCAGGAGGGACAGGGCGGAGAGGGAAGCAAGGAATCGCATGGGATGGGAACCTCAGGAGAAGTGCCCCAGGCGTCGGGCGCGATGCACACAAGTGCAGTCGCGATGGGCAGGAAGAGACGAGGTGACGACCTGGGACGGCACCGAAACTGTAGCAGGTGCTTTCACCGCGGTCGATTGCCCGAAGGTGTGACGGGATCCGTCTGTGGGTCGCCGAATCTGGCGGTCCCTCGGTCGCGCCATGCGGCGCGCACCCCGATGGCATGGGGATTTGTGGCGCTCGGCGCCGATGCTCCCGGCGGCTTCTACCCCCAGATCGCGGCGCGTGTCATTTGAGTCCCAATCGCTGCGCCAGGCGATGCAGGTTGGCTCGCGCGAGGCCGAGTTCGCGCGCGGCCGCAGCCCAGTTGCCGTCGTGGTGCGCGACGGTGCGCTCGATGCGCAGGCGCTGGTGGGCATCGACGGACTCGCGCAGGCTGACCGGTCCGGTGCCCGGATCCGGTTCGGCAGCGAGCGGGATCGCTGCCGACGCCGGCCCGTGGGTGGTGACGTCGAGGTCGCCGATCGTGACCAGCACCCGCTCGCCTACCGGCGAACGCGCGGCGGCGCGCAGGATCGCCCGCGAGACGACGTTCTCGAGTTCGCGCACGTTGCCGGGCCAATCGCCGGTCATCAGCCGATCGAGCGCTGGCGGTACGAAGCGCACCGGACCGCAGCCCAGGCGGCGGCGCACTTCGTCGGCGAAGTGGCCGGCGAGCTGCGGCACGTCTTCGGCGCGATCGCGCAGCGGCGGTACGCGGATGCGCCCGACGTCCAGGCGATGCAGCAGGTCGGCGCGGAAGCGGCCGGCCGCGACTTCGACCTCGAGGTCGCGGTTGGTGGCCGCGAGCACGCGCACGTCGACCTGCCGCGGGCGGTCTTCGCCGACGCGCTGCAGTTCCCCCTCCTGCAGCACGCGCAGCAGTTTGGGCTGGATGTGCAGCGGCAGTTCGCCGACTTCGTCGAGGAACAGGCTGGCGCCATCGGCGACCCCGAACTTGCCCGGACGCGCGACGTCGGCGCCGGTGAAGGCGCCCTTCACGTGGCCGAACAGTTCGCTCTCGGCGATCGACTCGGGCAGCGCCGCGCAATTGACGTAGATCAGCGGCCGATCGGCGCGGCGCGAGCGCGAGTGCAGCTTGCGCACCACCAGCTCCTTGCCGACGCCGGTTTCGCCAGTCACCAGCACCGGCATGTCCGCGCCCGCGAACAGGTCGATCTCCTGGCGCAGTTCGCGCATGGCAGCGCTGCTGCCGAGCAGGAGTCCGCCGCTCTGCTCCATGGCGTCGCGGATCAGGTCGCGCGAGACCAGGTCGTCGCGCGCGGCGCGCGCTTGCAGTGCCTCGATCAGCAGGATCGTGCGCAGCGCCGCGCCGGCCAATGCGCCGAGGTGCGCCAGCAGGCGTCGATCGACGGCGTCGAACGAACGGCTGTCGAGCGCGTCGGCCGTCAGCGCGCCGACCAACTCGCCGTCGACGCGCAGCGCGCAGCCGAGGCAGGCATGCACCCGATGCGTCGGATCCGCCGCCGCGCGCAGCATGCCGTCGAACGGGTCCGGCAGGGTGCTGTCGCCGGCGAATACGATCGGCTCGGGCGCGGCGCAGATCTGCTGCAGGCGAGGGTGGTCGGCGATGGCGAAGCGCCGGCCGAGCAGATCGGGCGACAGGCCGATCTCGGCGATCGGCACCAGTTCGTCGCCGCGGGCGCGCAGCAGCGTCACGGCGTCGCAGGGCAGGGCCTTCTGCACGGCGCGCACCAGGCGCTGTGCGCGATCCTCTGCCGACAGCGACGCGGTCATGTCCAGGGCGATCGCCAGCAGCGGGTCGGTAGGAGGCTGGGTCGTCATTTGGAGAACGTGTTCACGAAGTGAGAACGATAGCAGTTGTCGAAACGAGAACGAGCCCCGGGAGAGTCGCTGTCGTACAAGGGGTTACGAAAGGCACGATGCTTGCCTTCGTCTGCCATGAGCCAGACCAAGACCATCCAACCGGCCGACACCCTCGCGCAGCTCGCCACCAGCCGCGCCGGGGCCTCCCGCGTGTTCCACCGCTACAACCTCGACTTCTGCTGCCACGGCCAGATCAGCCTCGCCGACGCCAGCGCCAAGAAGGGGCTCGACGTCGACGCGCTGATCCGCGAGATCGACGCCGAGACGAGTCATGCCACGCCGATCGAGCCGTGGCAGGACCGTGCGATCCCCGAGCTGACCGCCCACATCGTCGCGCACTACCACGAGCCGCATCGCCGCGAGCTGCCGCGACTGCTGGCGATGGCCGAACGCGTCGAGAAGGTGCACCGCGACAGGGCGTCCTGCCCGCGCGGCCTCGCCGCACTGCTCGCCGGGCTCGCGGCCGAACTGACGCAGCACATGCAGAAGGAAGAGGGCATCCTGTTCCCGATGCTCGATCGCGGCGAAGGCGCCAACGCCGTGGGGCCGATCCAGGTCATGGAGCAGGAGCACGAAGACGCCGGTGCGGTGCTCGCGTCGATGCGCGCGCTGGCGACGGACTACCAGCCGCCCGCCGACGCATGTGGCACCTGGCGCGCCCTGTATCTCGGCCTCGACGAGTTCGAGCGCGACCTGATGCAGCACGTGCACCTCGAGAACTACGTGCTGTTCCCTCGCGCGATGCGGGGCTGAGGCGGTCATGACCCACGTCGTCGCCGAGCCCTGCGTCAACTGCAAGTACACCGACTGCGTCGAGGTCTGCCCGGTCGATGCCTTCCGCGAAGGCAAGAACTGCCTCGTCATCGACCCCGACGAGTGCATCGACTGCACGCTCTGCGTGGCCCAGTGCCCGGTCGGGGCGATCCGCATCGACAGCGACCTGCCGCCGCAGTGGTCGTCGTGGCTCGGGCTCAATGCCCGACTCAGCAAGGTCTGGCCGATCCTCACCAAGCGCAAGCCGCCGCCTGCCGACCACGCGCACTGGGCCACCGTGGCCAGCAAGCTCGACCAGCTGTCCGAGCAGCGTGGCGACGGCTGAGCATCGCCGGTCCTGACGCGGCACGGGAAGTCCGGTTAGCATCCACCGTCTGCGTGACCCGCTGTTGCGAACGCAAGAAGGAGGATGCGTGAGCCCGACACGATTCTGCGCGCTGCTGCCGTTGCTGGTCCCCGCGATGGTCCTGGCCCAGGCGACCGCGCCGCCGACTCCGGCGGCCGCAGCGTCGATCCGGTGGGAACAGGACTACGACACAGCGATCGCGCGCGCGGCCGCGGAGAAGCGGCCGATGTTCGTCGCCTTCCTGATGGACGACGAGCCGGCCAACGACCAGACGGTCAAGGAGCACTACCAGGACCCGCGGATCGTCAAGCTGCTGGAGAACTTCGTCTGTCTCGTCGGCTGCGTCGGTGAACACCCCGGCACCGAGCCGGGCTGCAAGAAGTTCCCCGGCCTCGAGTGCCAGCACCATCAGGCGATCGAGAAGAAGGCGCGGCAGCGCTGGCTCGTCGGCGATCTCGTCTGCACGCCGCAGCACGTGTTCTGCGATCCGCAGGGCAACGTCGTGCGCCGCAAGGTCTACCTGATCGGCAAGGCGACGCTGGCGAAGTGCCTGCTGATGACGCTCGACGACTGTGGTGTCGACACCGGCCGCATGAAGGTCGACTTCGGCAAGGCCGGCGAGGACGCGCTGCCCGACACGGAGCGCGCCAGTGTCACCGCCTGGCTCACCGACCTCGACAGCCGCAACCTGCAGGTCCGCGAGGCCGCGCTGCGTGGCCTCGGTCAGGCGGAGGACATCCGGGCCCTGCCGGCGGTGCTGAAGTGTTGCGATGCCAGGAACGACGACGCAACGCGGCTGGCTGCGATCGGCGCGTTGGGCCGCAAGGGCAACTACCGGGCGGTGGAGCCGCTGACGGCGCTGCTCAAGGACAAGAACGCGGCGATCCTCGGTGAGGTCGCCAAGGCGCTCGACACGATCCAGATGCCGGACGCCGTGCCGCCGCTGCTGAAGTCGATCAAGACGGAGAAGCGCGACCGCGTGCTCGGTGTCCTGTTGCGTGCCGCGGCGCACTCGCAGCCCGGCAACGTCGAGGTGCGCGGTATCTGCCTGAAGCTGCTGAAGGGTGCGTCGGCCCAGTTGCGCGCCAGCGTGCTCGTCGCGCTCGGTCGGCTCGATCCTGACGAGAAGATCCTCGCGGCGGTGTCGCCGCTGCTGGACAGCCGGAACCAGAACACGCGCGGGCTCGCCGTCTGGGTGCTCGGCAACCAGTGCTGCGCCGCCGCCAACGAGGCGCTGACGAAGCTGCAGAACGAAGAGAAGACGCCGGAGGTGCAGAAGCTGCTGGGCTCGGCGATCCGCCGGGCGCGCGGCGAAGTGGTCGAGGGCTACGACTCGCAGTACTCGACGTTCTTCTCGGACTACGCGTTCTGACGTTCGTGCCGGCGGGGCCGCGGTGGCGGCGCGCCTCGCATCGTTGAGAACGTCGCCGCCAGCCGGGATGCTGTGCGCGTGACCTTCCAGACCACGCGCTGGAGCCTGATCGTGCGCGCGCGGCAGCGCGACGCCGAGGGAGTGCGGGCACTCGACGAGTTGCTGTCGAGCTACTGGCAGCCGGTCTACGGCTTCTTCCGCCGCCTCGGGGCCGATCGCGACGCGGCCGCCGACCTCACGCAAGGACTGTTCGCCGACCTGCTGTCGCGCGGCGACCTGGAGACGGCGGCGCCGGAGCGCGGCCGCTTTCGTGGTTTCCTGCGCAGCTGCGCCCGCCATTGGTGGGCGAACGAGCGGCAGCGCGCGGTGGCCCAGAAGCGCGGCGGTGGTCGGCAACCGGTGACGGTCGACGCCGCCGAAATGGAAGCCTGGCTCGATCGCCTGCCGGTCGACGAGCTCGACGCCGAGTCGGTGTACGAACGGCGTTGGGCGCAGACGGTGATCGATCGCGCCCTGTCGCGCCTCGAACGCGAGGAGCGCGCCGCCCAGCGTGAGCATGCATTCCGGCATCTGCGGCTGATCCTCGACGGGGGTGCACCGCCGGAGTCGTGGGCGATCCTGGCCGTGCGGCTGCGGACCACCGAGGGCGCGCTGAAGGTGGCGGCCCACCGGTTGAAGGCGCGCTTCCGCGACTGCCTGACCGCCGAGGTGCGCGAGACGCTGCCCGACGGCTGCGATCCGGGCGACGAGTTGCGCGAACTGCTGCTGGCGCTGCAGGCGCGGGCCCGGCGCGGAATTCCGGGAGATTCCCGGTAACGCCGCGGCCATCCTGCTTCTCAGGTCGACATGGACCCCGCCACGAGCCGTTCGCCCGATCCCGCCGACCTGCTGCGCGCCGCGTTGGGCGGCGACGAGCGCCCGGTGCCGTGGACGGCGCCCGCGATCGCCGAACTGGCGGCGACGTTCCCCGACCTGACGCTGCACGAACTGGTCGGTCAGGGGGGCATGGCCGCGGTCTATCGCGCGACCCAGACGCGGCTCGGGCGACCGGTTGCGCTGAAGGTGATGCGCAGTGACCTCGCCAGCCAGCCGCAGTTCGTCGAGCGCTTCGTGCGCGAGGCGCGTGCGCTCGCGGCGCTGAGCAACCCGCACGTGCTGGCGATCCACGACTTCGGCGAACGCGGTGGCGTCTGCTACCTGGTCACCGAGTTCGTCGACGGCGCCAACCTGCGCGAACTGATGCAGCTCGGCAGGCTGTCGCCGGCCGAGGTGCTGCGCATCGTGCCGCAGATCTGCGCCGGTCTGCACTTCGCGCACCAGCACGGCGTCGTGCACCGCGACATCAAGCCGGAGAACGTGCTGGTCGACCGCGAAGGCGTCGTCAAGCTCGCCGACTTCGGCCTCGCGAAGCTGGCCGGTGACCCCGGCCACCCGGGGCTGACGGGTTCCGGCATGGTGTTCGGCACGCCCCACTACATGGCGCCCGAACAGTGGCACGGCAGCGCCGGCGTCGACCACCGCGCGGACATCTACTCGCTCGGCGTCGTGCTCTACGAACTGCTGACGGGTCGACTGCCGGTCGGCACCTATGCACCGGCGTCCCAGCAGCCCGGTGTACCGCGCGGCATCGACCAGGTCGTGCAGCGTTCGCTGCAGCAGGAACCGGAACGGCGCTATCAGAGTGCGCGCGACGTGCAAAGCGACCTCGAACGGCAGGGACGCGGGATGCCTGGTACGGTCGCGACTCCACTGCACTCTGCTCGTGGTTGGCTGCTCGCGTCGGCAGCGGTGTTGCTGCTCGGATCGGCGGCCCTGCTGATGTTCTGGCAGCGGGAGTCGTGGGTCGAGGTCGAGCAGTTCTTCATCGCCAATCAGGTCGCCCGAACCGAGCGGGTGATGGTGGAGGTGCGCGCCACGGTCGACAGCGGCAAGCCGTGGCTCGGCGCCGTGCCGGAGGCGCCGATGCCGGTGACCGACATGGTGTTGCCGACGGTCGTTCGCAACGGGCTGTTGCTCGTCGGCGGCGCCGCGGTGATTGCGCTCGTGCTGCTGCTTGCCGTCGCCGCGCGCCAGCGCCTCGGCTTCGCGTCGGCTTCGCGCGCCCAGTACGTCGTCGCCAACCTGTTGCTGTGGTCGCCCGTGCTCGTTCCTGCCTTCGTCTGGCTGGTCATCGTCGCCGCTCGCTATTCGCAGGCGACCAATGGACTGCTGACGTTCCCGGCGCTGCTGACGATCTTCCTGGTGTTGTTCTTCGCCGTGCGCGCGCTGTGGAGCGCCGCCGGCAGACGGCCGGTGGGCGAACCGAGGCCGCTCGGTGCCGGCGCCCGGGTGGCGATGGCCCTGGGTGCGGTGCTGCTGGTCGGCTGCGTCGCGGTCGCCGTCTGGGCGCCGCGGCAGGGATCGCCCGTGCGCATCGTGCGCACGCCGATCGCGGCGCGGCAACTCGTCGGCATGACGCGCGAACAGGTGCTCGAACGGCTCGGACCGCCGCGGTCGATCACGGCATCCGCGAACTCGATGACCTGGAGCTACCGCGGGCTGGACGGTGCGGACCGGCCGAACCTGCTGATGTTGACCGGCGACCGTGTCTCCGCCGTCGACCTGTCCGATGTGCCTGTGCTGCCCGAGGGCACGCCGCCGATGGGGCCGTATCTGGGGCAGCTGCTGGCCGACGTGTTGGCGCAGATGGGCCCGGCGACGCAGAGCACAGTGGGCGCCCACGGCACGCAGCTGCAGTTCGCCGACGGCACCACGATCCACGTCGGCGCGGACGGTGTCGTGGTCGGCGTGACGCACTGACCATTCCCCGCTGGCGAACGCGCCGCACGCGCGCGAGCATGGCGGCATGAAGCGCAACACCGTCACCACGCAGCAGCGCCTCGTCGACCTGTTCCCGCCCATCGAACCGTTCGCCGAGGGCAAGCTGAAGGTCTCCGACCTGCACACGCTGCACTACGAGGAGTGCGGCAACCCGAAGGGCAAGCCGGTGGTGTTCCTGCACGGCGGCCCCGGTGGTGGCATCGATCCGATCTACCGGCGCTACTTCGATCCGAAGAAGTGGCGCATCGTGCTGTTCGACCAGCGCGGCTGCGGCCGAAGCCGGCCGTTCGCCGAGCTGCGCGAGAACACGACCTGGGATCTGGTCGCCGACATCGAGCAGCTGCGCGTGCACCTCGGCATCGACCGCTGGGTGGTGTTCGGGGGCAGCTGGGGCAGCACGCTGGCGCTCGCGTATGCCGAGACGCATGCCAGGCGCGTCGTGGCGATGTCGCTGCGCGGCATCTTCATGCTGCGCCGCAGCGAACTGTCGTGGTTCTACCAGGACGGTGCGAGCCACATCTTCCCCGACCAATGGGAGAGCTACCTGGCGCCGATCCCGCCGCGCGAACGCGGCGACATGATGCGTGCCTACTACAAGCGTCTCACCAGCAAGGACCGGAAGGTGCGCCAGCAGGCGGCGAAGGCCTGGTCGGTCTGGGAGGGCAGCACCAGCAAGCTCTACACCGATCCGGCGCTGGTGAAGAAGTTCGGCAGCGGCCGGTTCGCCGACGCGTTCGCGCGCATCGAGGCGCACTACTTCGTCAACGGCGGGTTCTTCGAGCGCGACGACCAGCTGCTGCGCAACGTCCAGCGGCTGCGGCGCATTCCGGCGGTGATCGTGCAGGGCCGCTACGACGTCGTCTGCCCGGCGAAGTCGGCCTGGGACCTGCACCGCGCCTGGCCCGAAGCGGAGCTGGTGATGGTGCACGATGCCGGTCACTCGATGACCGAGCCCGGCATCCGCAGCGCGCTGATCGAGGCGACGGACCGGTTCGCGAAGCTCTAGCGCGGCGCCTTCATGTTCGGGCAGCACCCGGTCCGGGCCGCCGTGGCCGCCCTCCGATCAGCGTAGCAGCGAACGTGTCGGTCGCCGCGCCGCTCGAATCCGTTGCGCGGAACCCATCACCAGCCGCAAGCTGACGCCCATGTCGCCCACGCCGATTCCCCGCTGGCTGCCGAACGCGATCTCGGTCGTGCGCGTGTTGCTGGTGCCGGTGTGGGCGTGGTGTGCCGAAGGCGCCAACCGCGCGTCCGAGGCCGGCGCGCCCGGTGCAGGCCTGCAGCGTGCCGCGGCGCTGGTGCTGCTCACGATCGGCGTCTCCGACGCGCTCGACGGCTGGTTGGCGCGGCGCTACGGGCTGCAGAGCCGCTTCGGTGCCAACCTCGACGCGATCGCCGACAAGCTGGCGCAGATCGTGGTGACGACCTACCTCGCGCTGCGTCTCGGGCCCGCGTTCCCGGCGATCCCGTTGTGGTTCCTCGCCCTGTTGATCGCCCGCGACCTTCTGCTCGTGCTCGGCTGCGCCGCGATCTGGCGCCGCCGCGGTCGCGTCGACACCGAGCACGGCTGGCACGGCAAGGTGTCGAGCCTGTGCCTGTTCGCACTGCTGCTGGTGTGCAACCTCGCCGTCGGAGAAACCGTCGTCGGCGCGATGGTGTTCGTCACGGCCGCGGTCGTCGTCGCCAGCACAGCGGCCTACACGCGCGACGGCGTGCGGCAGTTCGGCGCCGCCTGACCGCCGCACCCACGCCGGGTTCAGTCGGCGGCCATCGCCTGGCGCAGCAGTTCCTGGATCGCCGGCATCTTGCCGACCACCAGCAGGAAGTCGCCGAGCGCGAGCAGTTGGCCGGGATCCGGTGGCACGACCAGTTCGCCGTTGCCGTGCCGCACGCCGACGACGATCACGCCGCGCTCGCGCAGGCCCGAGTCCTGCAGGGTCTTGCCGCAGTACGGCGCCGAGGCGACGACCTGCACCTCGGCGAGGTCGAGCGCCTTGTTGTGGCCGCTGATGACCTCGAGGAAGTTCTCGACGTGTGGGTTGGCGAGCAGTTGGGCCATCTTCACCGCGCCGGCCGTGTAGACGCTGATCACCTTGTCGGCGCCGGCGCGCCGCAGCTTCTCGGCGTCGCGGTCGGTCGTCGCGCGCGAGAGGATGCGCAGGTCCTTGCGCGCCAGGCGCGCGGTCAGCACCACGTAGAGGTTCGCGGCGTCGCTGGGCAGCGTGCAGGCGATGCCCTGTGCGCGGTCCATTCCGGCCTGCTGCAGCACCGTGTCTTCGGTCGCGTCGCCGACCACGTGGTGCCACTGCCGCGCGCGGCACAGCTCGATCGTTGGTTCGTTGCTCTCGACGACGACGAACGGCATGCCGCGCGCCGCCATCTCCTCGGCCAGCCGTTGGCCGAAGCGGCCGCACCCGCAGATGATGTAGTGCTGCCGCAGTGAGTCGATCTTGGCCTGCATCTTTCGTTTCCCCAGCCAGTTGCCGAGCTCGGCGCGCACCACGCGTTCGCCCAGCATCACGACGCCGAACATGAACACGCCGATGCCGACGATGAGGTAGGCCATCGTGAACGCCCGGCCCGCCGTGCTCAGCGGATGGACCTCGCCGTAGCCGACGGTCGTCAGCGTGATCACGGCCATGTAGAGCGAGTCGAACGCGCTCCAGCCCTCGGCCCACATGAACCCGACCGTGCCGACCAGGGTCAGCGCCAGCAGCGCGCCCAACACCCTGCGGATCTCGGCCATCTGAGACCGTGGATCTTGGCGGGGCGCGGTGGCGGCGTCCAGCGTGCCTAGTCGGGTGCGATCTCGGTCAGCGCGCCGCCTTCGACGTGCCAGCGCCGCGTCAGCCGCACGGTGTCGAGCATGCGGCGGTCGTGCGTGACGAGCAGCACGGTGCCGTCGAACGCGTCGATCGCCTGTTCGAGCTGCTCGATCGCCTCGAGGTCGAGGTGGTTGGTCGGTTCGTCGAGCACCAGCAGGTTGGTGCCGCGCGCCTGCAGCAGGGCCATCGCCGTGCGCGTGCGTTCGCCGGGGGACAGCGACGCCGCGGAACGGGTGACGGCTGCGGTGCCGATGCCGAACTTCGCCAGCAGCGTACGCACATCGGCGGTGTTCCAGTCCGGCACGCAGGCCGCGAACACCTCGCCCATCGGTGCATCGGCGACGAACATCGCGCGCGCCTGATCCACCTCGCCGACGACGACGCCGGCGCCGAGCGCGGCCGTGCCTGCGGTCGGCGCGACGTGGCCGAGCAGCAGCGCGAGCAGCGTGCTCTTGCCGCCGCCGTTTCTGCCGGTGATCGCGACGCGATCGCGCAGGTTCAGCTGCAGGTCGAGCGGGCCGAGCTGGAAGCTGCCGCGTTGCACCACCGCGCCGCGCGCGGCCGCGACGACGTCGCCGGACCGCGGCGCCGAGGCGATCGTGAACTGCAGCTGCCACTCCTTGCGGGGCGCTGTGACCTCGCCGAGCCGTTCGATCATGCGCTCGGTCTGCCGCACCTTGGCCGCCTGCTTCTCGGTCGCCTCGACGCGGAAGGCGCGGCCGATCTTGTCGCGGTCGCGCGCCTTGCGGCGTGCGTTCTTGACGCCCTTGGCCATCCACGCGCGCTGGCGCCGCGCCCGCGCCTCCAGCTCGCCGCGCCGGTCGACGAACGCGGCATGGGCAAAGGCGGCGTGGCGCCGCGCGGTCGCCCGTTCTTCGAGGTAGGCCTCGTAGCTGCCGCCGTAGACGCCGATGCGCTGCAGGCTGCGGTCGATCTCGACGACCTTGTTGACGGTACGGGTCAGGAACTCGCGGTCGTGGCTCACCAGCACGGTCGGCGCTGCCAGCGACTGCACGAACTCCTCCAGGTGGTCGAGGCCATCGATGTCGAGGTCGTTGGTCGGCTCGTCGAGCAGGAACGCGTCGTAGCGCGACAGCAGCAGCGCCGCGAGCCCGGCGCGTGCGGCCTGGCCGCCCGAGAGCGCCGTCGTCGGCAGATCGAGGTCGACGTCGAGACCGAGTTCGGCGGTCACCGCCGCGGTGCGTTCCTCGAGGTCGGCCCCACCGAGTGCGAGCCAGTGTTCGAGCGCGACGGAGTAGTGCTCGTCCGCGCCGGCAACCCCATCGGCCATCGCCTCGGCGCTGGCGTTCATCGTCACCTCGGCGGCGGTGACGCCGGTGCGCCGCGCGAGCAGCATGCGCACGCTCTCGCCGGGAATGCGGTCGGGCTCCTGCGCCAGGTAACCGAGCGTCGCCGTCGCGGGTGCGACCGTGACGGTGCCGGCATCGGCTGCGCGCAGCCCGGCGAGAATGCGCAGCAGGGTCGACTTGCCGGTGCCGTTCGGGCCCACGAGACCGATGACGTCGCCGGGCACGACTTCGAGGTCGAGCCCCGACCACAGCTCTCGCGCGCCGAAGCTCGCGGCGAGGCCCTTGCAGGAGATGGTGACGCTCATCGGCCTGCGCACCATGACGGTCGCACCGTGGCCGGTCAACGCCAGCGCCGCGGCAGTGCGGCGTACGGAAAAGCGCCGGCGGGTGTGGTGACCCCGCCGGCGCACCGACTCTCCCTGCTTCCCGTCACGATGCGGATTCGTCGTCGCCGCCGGCGGCCGTGCCGTCCGTGCGGTCGATGTAGACCGGGTTCACGTTCGACACGCGGATCGCGCCGCGGGTGTCGAGTGGTCGCCGCGCATCGACGGCCACGGCCTGCAAGAAACAGTGCAGGCCGATCGCGTCCGGCGGCAGGCGCATACCGAGCATCGCCGGGCCGGTGCCACTGGCGATCGTCCAGCTGCTGACCAGGTCGGGTGACACGCCGAGCGCGGCGCCGCCGGGCAGCCGCAGCCGCGTCTCCTCCAGCCCGAGCACCAGCACGACCAGCGAGCCCTGCGGCGCGCCGGCGACCTTGGCATCGATCCACTGGGGGTGCACGGCGGTTGCGAGTTCGAGCGACTGCGCGTCCAGGCTGCCGGCGAACAGGGCGACCAGGGGCAGCAGGGACAGCACGTGTTGGCGGGTGTTCATGCCGGGTCAGGGGCGGCGGTGGCGGCGGCGGAAGGGAACTGGCGGCCCGCGCCGACGGGATTGCCGCTTGGCGCGCGACGGGACCGCTATCCTGCCGGGGCGATGCGGAACTTCTTCGGTTGGGCCAGGCTTCGTTGGCCCAAGGCGCCGACCGGCAGCCTCGGCCAGCCGGATCGCGACGACACGGTGCATGGCCGCACGTGTCGCGCATTCCGCGAGACCCGCGGCGTTTGGGATCCCTGGGTCCCGTGGTTCGGTGCGGTGCTCGTCGCCCCGTACGTGGGCTTCCTGCTCGTTGGCATCGTGCAGACCGAAGCGCTGTGGGTGGCGATCGTCACCATGGTGGTGTTCGTCACCTGGCGCCTGGCCCGGCGTCGGCGTCGCGCCAGGTGACGCGGGCCCCTTGCCCACAGCCGGGTATCCGGTATCGAAGGGCCCTGATGGACCGCGCCGCCCTCGACGACACCGCTGCCGCCTGGATCCGGGCGCGGCTCGCGCACGAGCGCGTCGAGGGCAGCTACGTCGCGTTCGTCGCGCGGCACCTTGGGGAGCCGGACGGGAACTGGCGCTGGTGCTGCGGCAGCAGTTGCGACCCCTGCGTGCAGGCGCTGGGCCGGGTCGTCGATGCGGCGCGCGTGGAGTTGTCGATCCGGCCGCCGGCCGACGGTCCGGCCTGAGACCCTTCGGCAGGCCGCCTGGGTAGCATCCGCAGGCGCGGGCACCGGCCAGGTGCCGGCAGCGAGGTAGCGACCATGCACACCGACGACATCCGTTCCGCCCAGCAGGCCTCCTGGAACAAGTTCTCGCCGGGTTGGCGGAAGTGGGACAGCACCACGATGGCCTGGCTCGCGCCGCACGGCGACGCGATCATCGGGCACCTGCAGCCGAACGGCGCCGCGCGCGTGTTGGACGTCGCCGCCGGCACCGGTGAGCCGGGGCTGTCCTTGGCACAAAGGCTCGCGAAGGGCCGCGTCGTGTTGACCGACCTCGCCGATGGCATGCTGCAGGTCGCGCGCGACAAGGCCACGGCCGCCGGCATCACCAACGTCGACTTCGAGTTGGCGGACGCCTGCCGCCTGCCGTTCCCCGACGGCAGCTTCGACGCGGTCAGCTGCCGGCTCGGGTTCATGTTCTTCCCCGACATGGTGGTTGCGGCGAAGGAGATGACGCGCGTGCTGAAGCCCGGTGGGCGTCTCGCGACCACCGTGTGGGGGGCGCCCGACGCGAACTACTGGATCACCTGCATGATGCAGAACATCCAGCGGCACATCGCCATGCCCGCGCCGGAGCCGGGCGCGCCGGGCATGTTCCGCTGTGCCCAGCCCGGCTTGATCGCCGGCTTGTTCGCGGGGGCCGGCATGGGGGACGTCAAGGAGGCCGAGGTGCCGAGCGCGCTGCATTGCGGCAGCGCCGTGGGCTACTGGCGGATGATGACCGAGATCGCGGCACCCTTCGTGGCGGCACTCGGCACCGTGGACGCCGCCACGGTCGCGCGGGTCAAGACGGACGTGATCGCGGCCATGAATGCGCGCCATCCCGACGGCGTGATCCCCTCCCGAGGCCGGGTGATCACCGCCGTGAAGTGAGCAGGCGGCCCGATCGCGGCGCGCGCCAGTCTGTTGCCCACGGCCGGACAGGCCTATCGTCGGCGCCATGATCGCCAACGTCCTCGTCTCCTGCCTTGCCACTGTGGCCCTCGCCACCACCGCGTTGTGCCAGGCATCACTCGCGACCAAGACCGTGCGCTACGAACTCGGCGGCACCACGTTCGAGAGCACGATCGTGCACCACGGCACGCCGGACCAGCCGCGACCCGGCATCCTGATGGTGCCGAACTGGATGGGGCCGACCGAGGAGTCGCTGGCGCAGGCGAAGCGCATCGCGGCCGACGGCTACCTGGTGATGATGGTCGACATGTACGGCACCGACACGCGGCCGAAGAACGGCGACGAGGCCGGTGCCGCTGCCGGCAAGGTGCGCGGTGACCGGACGATGATGCGGGCCCGCGCGCAGAAGGCGCTCGACGTGTTCCGCGCCGAAGGCAAGGCGCTCGGCCTCGACACCGAGAAGGTCGCCGCGATCGGGTTCTGCTTCGGTGGCGGCACCGTGCTCGAACTCGGCCGCGCCGGCGCCGAGCTCGACGCGATCGTCACGTTCCACGGTGACCTCGCATCGCCGACCCTGGCAGCGGACGCGGGCAAGACCAAGGCGAAGGTGCTGGTCTGCCACGGCGCCGACGATCCCTACGTGCCGCAGAAGGACGTGCAGCAGTTCGTCGCGGCCATGTGCACGACCGACGTCGATTGGCAGCTCGTGCAGTACAGCGGCACGGTGCACAGCTTCACCGATCCGACCGCGGCATCGGACGGCGCGCGCTACAACGAGCGCAGCGCGGCGCGTTCGTTCGCGGCCATGGGCGCGCTGCTGCGCTCGGTCTGGGGCAGCTGAGCCGGCCTACTTGCCGCCGGCTACGCGCTGCTTCAGCTCTGCGAGCTCCTTCTGCAGTTGCTGCACGGTCTGCTCGAGTCCGGCGATGCGCTGCAGCAGTTCCTTGTTGGACTCGCGAGACTGCCGCCAGGCATCGTCCATCGAGTCTTCGGACTTCACGTCGACCTTGCGCAGCATCTCGATCGCCTTGACGACCTCGCACTGGATGCCGGAGATCAGCATCGTGCGGTTGTCGGTGCAGCCGAAGGTGATGCCCGTCGGTGCCGAGCCGCCGGTCGAGGCGAAGAACGGCCGCATCGCATTGGTGGCGATCGTGGCGTTGGTGTTCTGCAGCGTGAACGTCGTCGCGACCGGCTGCTTCAGCGTCGGCTGGCTCAGCACCTGCTCGACGGTGCGCTGCGGCGCCAACTGCATCGCCTCGCGTGCCTTCGGGCCGCGCAGGAAGACCAGGTTGAAGAGCCCCTTCTCCAGGTCGCGGGGCGCCAGCACGAAGCCGTTGGCGTAGACGAGGTCGCTGACGGCTGCCTCGGCCTTGTCGCGGGTGATCGTCATCGGCGTCTGCAGGGCGATCGTGCCGCCCTGCGCCTGCACCTCGGCGCGGTCGTAGAGGATGTTGACCTTCAGGAACGCCGCCGTCGCATCGACCACGTCCTTCAGCGGCAGGTCGCCGGCCGGCAGGGTCAACGATGTCGCGTCGTGCTGGATCTTCGGTGCCTCCGTGCCGGCCTGGCCTGGCAACGTGGCGGCGAGAAGGGCCAGCGAACTGGCGAGAACGGTGAGCGGGGACAGGTGACGCAGGGCTGAGTGACGCATCGTGAGGCTCCTTCGCGAACGAGAGCTGCATGGGACGGTGCCTCCGGCAGCTTCTTCCTGAACATGGCGGCGCTTCCGCCGAGCTTGGCCCCACGACTGGTCAGGTTCTCGCCGCCGTGCGTTCGATCAGCTGCCGGCCGGCAGCTCCGGGCGGCTAGGCTCGCGAGCATGTCGGACCACCCCTCCCCGGAATCCGGCGATCGCGCCACCGCCGAGATCCTGCAGCGTCTGCAGTCCCACCGCACCGGCCAGCCTCGCTATCGCGTCTCCGGCGAAGTCGGCCGCGGCGGCATGGGTGCCATCCTGCAGGTCTGGGACGAGGATCTGCGCCGGCCGCTGGCGATGAAGGTCGTGCTCGGCGACAGCATCGGGGCGCCCGCCGCGCCGACGACGAGCGCCGGCGATACCACCGCCGCGTGGCCGACTCCGATCAGCGTCGAACCGCGGCGCATGGCGCGCTTCCTCGAGGAGGCGCAGATCACCGGCCAGCTCGAACATCCCGGCATCGTGCCGGTGCACGAACTCGGACTCGACGAACAGGGCAACGCCTACTTCACGATGCGACTCGTGCGCGGTCGCAACCTCGAGAGCATCTTCGAACTGGTCGAACACGAGTCCGAAGGCTGGAGCCTGACGCGTGCGCTCGGCGTGATGCTGCGGGTCTGCGAGGCGATGGCCTTCGCCCACGACCGCAAGGTGCTGCACCGTGACCTGAAGCCCGCCAACGTCATGGTCGGCCAGTTCGGCGAGGTCTACGTGATGGACTGGGGACTGGCGCGGGTGCAGGGCGACAAGGATCTGCACGACGTGCGGCTGCGCGCGCCGCAGCAACCCGCGGAACGCGTCGCCACCGATCGTCGCGAGCGCTTCGAGGACTCGGATCCGAACCTCTACACGATGGATGGCGACGTCGTCGGCACGCCCGCCTACATGTCGCCCGAGCAGGCGCGCGGCGACCTCGAGGCGATCGATGCGCGTTCGGACGTGTACGCGGTCGGCGCGATGCTGTATCGCCTGTTGGGTGGCACAGCGCCGTACTGCCCGGACGGTCCGCGGCCGGCGGTGAAGGTGCTGTTCGATCTGCTCGAAGGACCGCCGGCCCCACTCGCACCGCGCAGTCTCGCCGCACCGCCGGAGCTGGTGGCGATCACCGGGAAGGCGATGGCCAGGGACCGCGACGACCGCTACCCGACCATGCTGGCGCTGGCCGAGGACCTGCGTGCGTTCCTCGAGAACCGCGTCGTGCGTGCCTACGAGACCGGGGCCTGGGCCGAGGCGCGCAAGTGGATCGGCCGCAATCGGGCGCTGGCCGGCGCGCTCGCCGCCGCGGTGCTCCTGCTCGTGGGTGGGCTGGTGGCGAGCCTCTTGCTGAAGGCCGAGGCCGATCGCCAGACCGGGCTCGCCGAGACGCGCCGCCGCGAAGCCGAGCAGCAGACGAGCCTCGCCGAGACACGCCGCGTCGAGGCCGAGACGAGTGCCGCGCGCGCCGAACGCGAGGCTGCGGTGGCCAAGGCCGTCAGCGACTTCCTCAACGACGACATGCTGGCAGCGGTCGCGCCGGAGCACATGGGCACGAACGTGCTGGTGCGCGACGTGCTCTCGGTCGCGGCGGACAGTCTCGACGTCCGCTTCGGCACCGAACCCGAGGTCGAGTCGGCGCTGCGCATGACCATCGGCCGCAGCTTCGAGCGCCTCGGCGAACCCGACCGGGCCCGGACCCAGTTCGAGCGGGCGCTCGAGTTGCGCGAGGGGAACCTCGGCGATGCCGCCGAAGAGACCCTGCAGGCCCGACTCGCGTTGGCGTCCGCGTCCGCTTCGCTGGGGGACGGCGCCACTGCCGAGGCCAGCTATCGGCAAGTGCTGGCCACGACGAGGCAGGCGTTCGGCACCGAACACCGGGCCTACCTGACGGCGACCAGCGACCTCGCGATGCTGCTCGAAGGCGCCGGCCGCGGCGACGAGGCCCGCGTTCTCTACGAACAGAATCTCGTCGTCGAGCGACGCGTGCTCGGTCCCGCGCACGACGACACCGTGACGACCGAGAACAACCTCGGCGTGCTGCTCACCGGTGCCGGGCAATACGACGAGGCCGAGTCGTTGCTCGTCGGCGCCTTGACGGCGCGCCAGCGAACGCTCGGCGCCCGCCACCCGCTGACGCTCGACACGCAGAGCAACCTGGCCCTGCTGCGCATGGCGCAAGGCCGCTACCAGGAGAGCGAGCAGCTGTTCGAGCGGTCGCTGACCGCGCGTATCGAGTCGTTCGGCGCCGACCACGTCGTGTGCGCACGTTCGCTCGGCAACCTCGCGCAGGTCCGCATGGAGCAGGGGCGGGTCGCCGAGGCGCTGCCCGACTTCGAGCGCGCCTTCGCGACGCTGCAGGCGAAGCTCGGCCCGGAGCATGCGTGGACGCTGGTGGCGGCCGGCAACCTCGCCGCCGCGCTCGCCGACGCGGGGCAACTCGAGCGCGCCCTGCCGCTGCGCGAGCAGACGCTCGCGGCGCAGCGCCGCACGCTCGGCGAAGAACACCCCGACACGCTGCTGTCGATGGGCAACCTCGCATCGCTCTACAACACGATGGCACGGCCCGACGCCGCCGAGCAACTCGGTCGGGAGACGTTGGCGATCGAGCAGCGGGTGCTGGGTGACGACCATCCGACGACGCTGACCACGCGCGAGAACCTCAGCGGCGCGCTGTTCCGTCGCGGCGACCACGCCGAGGCGGAGCAGCTGCTGCAGCAGGTGCTCGACGGCCGCAAGCGTGCACTCGGCGCACAACACCCGGCCGTGACCAGGACGATCTACAACCTGGCCATGATCCGCAAGTCGACGAAGCAGTCGGCCGAGGCCGAGGAACTGTTCCGTGAGGCGCTGCGCCGCAACCGTGCCGATCTGCCTGCCGGACATGCGGCGATCGGCGACTGCCTCGCCAATCTCGCCTCGCTGCGCAGCGAGGCCATGGACTACGCCGATGCCGAGGCCTGCTACCGCGAAGCGCTGGCGATCCGGCAGCAGACGCTCGGGCCGGATGCACCCGAGACCACCGTGCTGATGCACGATCTCGGGTTCCTGTTCTACAAGCGCGGCGATGCCGAAGCGGCCATCGCCGAACTGCAGGCGGCGCTCGAGATCCGGCGACGGGTGCACGGTGACGACCACGTGAACACCCAGACGACCGCCTTCGTGCTCGGCTTCGTGTCGCTGAAGGCCGGCCACCATGCCGAAGCGGAGCCCCTGCTGCTCGCCTACGAACGCTGGCGGGAAGCCCGCGGCGGCCTCGCGGGCGCCGACACCCAACGCGCCGTGCGCGGCCTCGTCGATCTCTACGAAGCGTGGGGCCGCGCCGCGGACGCGGCCATGTGGCGGGCGAAGCAGCAGTAGGGGCCGCGCGGCAGGCAGTCCGGTTACGCTGGCAGACCCCCCGGGTTTCGCCGGTTCAGGCCCCATGCGCAGCACCACCCTCCAGGCCTTCACCCTCACCCTCGTCGCCAGTGCGGTCTCCCTGTCGGCGCAGAACTGCGCCAACACTTCGGTCGGCTTCGTGCCGCTGATGGACCTCGGCACCGGCACCTACCAGGGCTACGAAGGCGGGCTCTACAGCGGCGGTGCGAACGTGCCGTCACCGGCGCATGCGGCGCGCGGCCTGGCGGCGATGGCTGGCGTGGTGGCGCGCGACGCCGCGGGCGCGCCCGCCGCAGCGGGCCGGATCGTCGTCTTGTCGATCGGTATGTCGAACACGACGCAGGAGTTCTCGACCTGGGTTGCGGTGGCGAACGCCGATCCGGCTCGCAATCCCGTCGTCACCGTCGTCGACGGCGCGCAAGGCGGCCAGGACGCGGTCACGATCGCCGACCCGAGCGCGAACTTCTGGACCGTCGTCGACCAGCGCCTCACGAATGCCGGGGTGACGCCGCAACAGGTGCAGGTCGTGTGGCTGAAGGAGGCGATCGCCGGCGTCAGCGGCGGCTTCCCCGCGGCCGCGCAGCAACTGCAGGGACTGCTGGCGCAGATCGCCCGCAACCTGCGCGCGCGCTACCCCAACGTGCAGCTGTGCTTCTGCAGCAGCCGCACCTATGCCGGCTATGCGACGTCGACGCTGAACCCGGAGCCCTATGCCTACGAGTCGGGCTTCGCCGTCAAGTGGCTGATCGAGCAGCAGGCGAACGGAGATCCGCAGCTCAACAGTGATCCCGCGGCTGGTCCGGTGCTGGCGCCGTGGCTCGGCTTCGGTCCGTACTTGTGGACCGACGGGTTGACGCCGCGCAGCGACGGGCTGGTCTGGACCTGCGCCGATGTACAGGCCGATGGCACGCATCCCGACACCAGCGGGCGCGCGAAGGTGTCGCAGCTGCTGCAGGACTTCTTCACCACCGACTCGCTGACCCAGCCGTGGTATGTCGGGTCGGGGCCCGGCACGGTCGCCACGTGGAGCGTGTTCGGCACCGGCTGCCCCGGCGTCGCCGGCGGGCCGGTGATGCGCAGCAATGGCGTGCCGACCCTCGGCAACCTGAACTTCCGCCTCGGCGTCGACCACGCGGCGGCGAATGCGCTGGCGGTGCTGTGGTTCTCCGATGCCGCCGCGTCCGGGCCGCTGTCGGGCACCTGCGTGCTGCAGATCGATCCGACGCGGGGCCTGCCGGCGTGGATCTCGATCACCAACGCCGCTGGTGCCAGCATCCAGGCACTGCCGGTGCAGAACGACCTCGCGCTGCTCGGCGCGCGGTTCTACTGCCAGTGGCTGATCGAAGACGCCGCCGGGGCGCCGTTGCCGCCGTTCCTCGGCCTGGCGATGAGCCAGCCGGCGACGTTCACGATCGGCTATTGAGGCGGCGAACGCAGGCCGCGTTTCGTCGGGCCAGCGGCGGCGAGTAGCGTGCCGGCGTGAAACCACACGAACTGGTCGGTTCGGCGCGCGTGCCCGGTCACAGCGCGGAGCTGCACTGCTACCACCACGACGGTGACTTCACGATCTGGCTCGATCGCGTCGAGCTGATGAGCAGCCGCGTCACCGGCTCCGAGGAGATGCTGGCCGAGCTCGCGCTGGAGCGACTTGGCACACGGCCGGCGCCGCGCGTGCTCGTCGGTGGACTCGGCATGGGCTTCACGCTGGCGCGCGTGCTCGCGCTGGTCGATGCCGCCGCGACCGTCGAAGTCGTCGAACTGGTGCCCGAGATCGTGACCTGGAACCGCGACGTGTTCGGCCAGTGCGCCGGCCACCCGCTGCGCGATGGGCGCACGCGCCTGCTGGTCGAGGACGTCGGCTCGGTGATCGGCGGCGTCACGGACGGCTTCGATGCGATCCTGCTCGACGTCGACAATGGGCCCGAGGGTCTGTCGCGGCCGCGCAACGAACGGCTGTACGGCGACCGCGGACTGGAACTGATCCACCGCGCGCTGCGCCCCGGCGGCGTGCTCGCGGTCTGGTCTTCGGCGGACAACCGGGCCTTCGACAAGCGCGTGCGCCGCAGCGGCTTTCACGTCACCGAGCACCATGTGCGCGCGCGGCGCACGAAGGGACCGCGGCGCACGATCTGGGTCGCCCGGCGGCAGGACTGATGGCTTGAGTGGGCACGACGGGCGCCGAACGACCTGCTCGCTTGACCGCCCTGCCGACGACAGGTCTGCTGCGGTCGTGCCCGTCGCCACCTTCGCGATCCCGTGCCGCAACGCCGGCGTGCACCTGCGGCCGTTGCTGCAGTCGCTGCTGCGGCAGACGGAACAGGACTTCGTGCTGCTGCTGGTCGACGATGGCTCGAGCGACGGCTCGGCGGCGTTGGCGCGCGAGGTCGCCGGCGACCGCATCGTGATCCACCACAACGACCCGGCGCGCGGCATCGGCGGCAACTGGAACCGCTGCGTCGAGCTGGTGGCGACGCCGTTCTTCTGCCTCGCGCACCAGGACGACGTCTACGAGCCGCGCTACCTCGAACGCATGCTCGCGGCGCTGCAGGCGCGGCCCGATGCCGGCATGGCGCACTGTCGCGCGACCGCGGTGGACGTCGATGGCGTGGCGTTCGTGTCGCCGGCCGAACGCTTCAAGGACCACTTCTGGAAGCACGCTCCCGGCGAGGACCGCGCCGCGCATTGGGCGCGCCTGTATCGCGGCAACTTCGTCTGCTGCCCGTCGGCCCTCTACCGCACCGACGCCGTGCGCAAGGCCGGGCCGTTCCGCGCCGACCTGCGGTTCGCGCTCGACTGGGAGTACTGGTTCCGACTGCTGCGCGAGGGCTTCGGCATCGCCGACGTCGACGAGCTGCTGCTGCACTATCGCCGGCACGAGGCGGGCGCCACCAACGCCGCGAACGCGGATCGCTCGCGCTTCGAAGAGGAGCTGCAGGTGCTGGTCGCCGCGCGCGGCGAAGGCATCGCAGCCTGCCTGCTCGGCGCCGACGCCGGCGCCAGTCCGGCGCTGCGCAACAACCTGCTGCACGAGGCCTTCGTCGACCTGCAGGCGGGGCGAGGTGATGCCGTGGCGCACAAGCTTGCGTTCGTGCGCGACCACGCGCCCGAGCTGTGGCGCGACCGCTATGTGCGCACGTTCCGCTCGCTGTGGCGGCTCGGTGCGCCCGGGCGCTGGCTGCTCGGTGTCGGCCGCCGTCTGGCAGTGCGTTTCGGTCTCGGCGCCGCGTAGCATCCGGCCAATGGCGATCAGGTCCGAGTTCCAGCCGACGCGCCTGCGTGCTGTCCCGGGCGGCAGCATCGGGGCGGATCGGTGAGCGAGCGCCCGGCGCAGGTCCGCGTCGCCGTCGTCGTGCTGAACTGGGATGGCCTCGCGCTGACGCGTGCCTGCCTGGAGTCGCTGTTCGCGCAGACGTGGCCGGACGTCGAGATCCACGTCGTCGACAACGGCTCGAAGAACGACGAGGCCGGCGCGCTGCGCCGCGAGTTCGGCGACCGCATCCGCCTGCACGCGTTGCCGCACAACACGGGCTTCACCGGTGGCTGCAACCACGCGCTGCAGATCGTGGTCGACGAGGGCCGCTGCGAGTTCGCGGCGCTGCTGAACAACGACGCCGAAGCCGACCCACGGTGGATCGAAGAACTGCTCGCCGCGGCCGCTGAGCCTCGCGTCGGCGCGGTCGCGAGCTGCATGCGGCTCTACGACCAGCCCGAACTGCTGGATGGTGCCGGGGTCTGGGTGCTCGGCAACGGCGATGCGGCGCCGCGCGGTCGCCTGCAGCCGGTCGCCGACTGGCAGCGCGACGACGACCTGCTGTCGGCGTGTGGTGGCGCCGTGCTGCTGCGTGCGGCGATGCTGCGCACGATCGGGCTGTTCCGCGCCGACTTCTTCGCCAACTTCGAGGACGTGGACCTGATGCTGCGTGCGGTCGTCGCCGGCCACCGCATCCGCTATGCGCCGAGGGCGCAGGTGCGGCACCACCTGAATGCGACGATCCGGCGCGTGCGCGACCTCGAGTTCAACGTGCGCTCGGTACGCAACGCGACCTGGGCCTGGCTGGTGAACCTGCCGTGGCCGCTGCTGCTGCTGAACCTGCCCGGCTTCCTGATCAGCAACCTGGCGATCGTGCTGCTGATGCCGCTGTGTGGCAGGCCGATGGTCGCGTGGGCGTTCCTGTGTGGCCGCCTGCGGGCGGTGCGCGAGCTGCCGGCGATCCTGGCCGAACGCCGCCGCCTGCGGCCGCTGCGCGTGACGCCGTGGTGGCGCATCTGGTGGGCGCAGCGCTCGTTCGTGCTGGAATACGCGCGCCTGCTGCTGCTGCAGCTGCGGTCGCAGCGCACCGGCGTCATGGAGACGACGCGGCCGTAGCCGGGTGCGACACTGTCGCGATCCGCGACAGTCGCAGCCCGGTGCCGGGATTCCCGTCGGCGCGCTCAAGCGGGGCACCGGATCGCCCATCATCCAGGTGGCGCATCTTCGATCCGCATCGCGAGGGGAGCAGGCAGGGGAATGGACATCTTCAGCATCGTCGGACTGGTGCTCGCCCTCGGTGGCGTGCTCGGCGGCATGATCCTCGAGGGTGGCCATCCGGCCGCGCTCCTGCAGGTCACGGCGTTCCTGATCGTGATCGTCGGTTCACTCGGCGCGACGATGGTGTCGACGCTGCCGTCCGACGTGCCGTTCGCGCTCCAGTCGCTGAAGCGCATCTTCCTGCCGGCGAAGTACGACTTCGGCGGACTGATGGAGAAGTTGCTCGAGCTGGCGAACCTGGCGCGGCGCGAGGGCCTGCTGGCGCTCGAGACCTACGCCAACAGCGGCAAAGGCGACCCGTTCCTCGTCAAGTGCCTGATGCTCGCGATCGACGGCAGCTCGGCGGAGGCGATCCGCGAGACCGTCGAGGTCGAGATGCACATCGGCGAAGAGGACCAGAAGGCCGGCATGAAGTTCTGGGAGACCTGGGGTGCGCTGGCGCCGACGGTCGGCGTGCTGGGCGCGGTGCTCGGCCTGATGCACGTGATGAGCGTGCTCGACCAGCCCTCGAAGATCGGTCCCGGCATCGCCGTCGCGTTCGTCGCCACGGTCTACGGCGTCGGCTTCGCGAACATCGTCTGCCTGCCGATGTCGTTCAAGCTCAAGCGCCACATCGAGCACGACCAGTTGCTGAAGAGCATGGTGCTCGAGGGTGTCGTCGGCATCCAGTCCGGCGTCGCGCCGGGTGCCCTGCGCAGCAAGCTGAAGGTCTACGCCGGCGGCCACGGCGGCGGCGGCGCCGCCGGCGACAAGAAGCACTGATCCGGCGGCTCCGCGACCATGGCGAAGAAGCACAAGCACGAAGAGCACGTCAACCACGAACGATGGCTGGTGTCGTTCGCGGACATGATGACGCTGCTGTTCGCGTTGTTCGTGGTGCTCTACGCGCTCGGCCAGGCGGACCTGAGCAAGATGAAGCAGCTGAAGGACTCCGTGCAGTGGGCCTTCCACATCGCCGGCGAAGGCAAGACCAAGGACACCGGCATCTTCGACCAGCAGACCGGCGGTGGCGACGTCAGCGCGGCGGCGCCGCTGGTGACCGCGCAGGATGGCGAGATGCGCGAGTTCCTGAAGACCGTGCTGCCCGACTACGAGGAGGTCGCCGGCCGCTCGCTGACGATCGACCAGACCAGCGACACGGTGACGATGACGGCGCCGTTGTCGGACTTCTTCGCCGCGGGGCAGCCGTTCCCGATCAAGCGCGAAGTGCAGGGCTGGCTGGTGAAGACGCTGCAGGCGTCGCTGACGTTCACATCCGACATCCGCATCGTCATCGAGACGCCGGACGTCACGATCGGCCAGGACGGGCGCGGGCGACCGGTGACCTCGGTCGACCTGTGCCTCGAACGGCTGAAGGCACTGCGCCGCGTCGTGCTGCAGAGCCCCGAGATCCGGCAGTACATGGTCGGCTGCGAGTGGCGCGTGCAGCGCGAGAAGCCCGGCGATCCGCCCGGCAACTGGGAAGACCGCGCGCAGGTGATCGTGGCGTTCTCGAACGCGCGGCCGGACAGTCGCTGACGGCGGCCCCCACGGTGGCCGCGAAGGTGCTCGGCGCCGACGACCTCGGCACCATCCGACCCGGCGCGCGCTGCGGCCTCGTCGTGCTGGCGGGCGACCCGCTGGCCGACATCCACGATCTGCGGCGCGTCGTGGCGGTGGTGCGCGAAGGTGATGAACGGGCTCGCTAGCCGTGGGGCTGGACGAGCGGCCGGTCGGCGTCTTCCGTCGACGCAGACACGCCGGCGATCGGCAACTGGAACCAGAACGTGCTGCCCTGGCCGGGCTCGCTGTCGACGCCGATGCGACCGCCGTGCAGGCCGATCAGGTCGCGGCAGAGGCTGAGGCCGAGCCCGAGCCCGCCCTTCTCCTGGCTGTCGGTGGGCGACACCTGGTAGAGGCGCTCGAACAGGCGCGGCAGGTGTTCGGGTGGGATGCCGCGACCGGTGTCCTGCACGGCCACGCGCAGCCAGTCGGCGTCGGTCGCGTCGCGGTCGACCGTGACGCGAATCGCGCCCTCCGGCGGCGTGAACTTCAGCGCGTTGTGCAGCAGGTTGTTCAGCACCTGACCGATGCGCTCCTGATCGACCGGCATCTCCGGCAGGTCGCTGCCCGTGTGGCACTCGACGTGGATCGCCAGGCTCTGCGCGGTCGGCGTGAGCACGGTGACGGCGCGTTCGACCAGCTTGACGAGATTGGTGGGCCGCGAGCGCAGCGTCAGCTTGCCGGTCTCCAGGCGTGAGATGTCGAGCAGGTCCTGGATCTGGACCAGGATCTGCTGGGCGCTGCTCTCGATGATCGTGACGAACTCGCGCTGCTCGTCGTTGAGCCCGCCGAGCGTGCCATCCAGCAGCAGCTCCGCGGCGGTGAGCGCCGCACCCGCGGGGCTGCGCAGTTCGTGCGACAGCATGTGGTGGAAGCCACGGATCTCCTGGTTGCGGCGCGTCAGCTCCTGGTTGGTCTGCTCCAGGTGTTCGCGCTGGGCGCGCAGCTTGTACTCCAGTGCGCTCTGCACCAGTGCCGTCGCCGCCGCGCGTCGCAGGCAATTGACCGACAGCGTGTGCTTGGTGATGTAGTCCGCCGCGCCGGCCTGCATCGCCTGCACGGCGATGTTCTTGTCGTCGTGGCCGGTGAGCAGGATGGCGGGGCTGTCGACTCCCGATTGCCGTAGTTCCTGCAGGAACTGCAGGCCCGTGTGGCTGCCGAGCTGGTAGTCGAGGAAGATCAGGTCCGGCGGATTCTGGGGCAGATTCCGCAGGGCCTCGCCCGCGTCGACATAGCCGGTGAGTTCGACCTGCCACTCGGGAATTGCGTGCAGCAGGCGGCGCAGGATCAGTTGGTCGACGGCGTCGTTCTCGATCGCAGCGACCTTCAGCACTCTGGATTGCATCGGGGCCCCTCGCACTCGGCTACAGGCAGCAGTGGTGTCCCTGGTGGCAACGCCAGGTTGCCGGAGATGCCCCAGCCGCGACAGTCCCCGTTCCCCGTGTCGCTCCCGAGCGACACGCTGACACCGGGGCCTGCTGGCAGGCGCATGCTTCGGCACGGTTCTGCCGACTCATCGACCGACGCAGGGCGGGTGCTGGATGGGCTGCGCAACCCTCATTGTCATCGGATGACGGGGCGTTCACGCGTGGACGCGAGCTGCCCATCGACGTGCGCACCGGCGACATCCCAACTGGGCGGCGGCGGTGAAGCACCGCAGCCGGTGGAGCGACCTTGAGAAGCAGAAGCCACTGGCCCAATCCCGGCGCTCGTCCGATCCTGCCGCCATATGCACCTGACCATCCGCCGGGCGGTCGAGCGGGGCCACGCCGAGCACGGCTGGCTCGACAGCCACCACACCTTCAGCTTCGCCGACTACCACGATCCGGCGCACATGGGCTTCCGCTCGCTGCGCGTGATCAACGAGGATCGTGTGCAGCCGGGGCGGGGCTTCGGCACGCATCCGCATCGCGACATGGAGATCTTCAGCTATGTGCTGGCCGGCGCGCTCCAGCATCAGGACAGCATGGGCAACGGCCGCGTGCTCGAGCCGGGCGAGATCCAGCTGATGAGCGCCGGCACCGGCGTCACGCACAGCGAACGCAATCCGAGCCAGAGCGACGAGCTGCACTTCCTGCAGGTCTGGATCCAGCCCGCGCGGCGCGGTCTGCAGCCCGGCTACACCGAGTGGCGGCCGGATGCCGCCGCGGCGGACGGCAAAGACGTCGTCGTGATCTCGCCGGACGGCCGCGCTGGCAGCGCCGTGATCCACCAGGACGCGATCGTGCGCCGCTTGCGGCTGGACCCCGGCGACACTGTCGCCCATGTCGTCGCGCCCGGCCGCGGGACCTGGTTGCAGGTGATCCGCGGGCACCTGCACATCGGTGAGAACGAACTGCGTGCCGGCGACGGCGCCAGCACCGAGACCGCCGGCACGCTGACGTTGCGCGCGGCCGAGCCGGTCGAGGCGCTGCTCTTCGACCTCGCCTGATGCCCTGACCGGGACTTCGCCCAGACCCCTGCCCAGACCAAAGCCCATGACCAAGCACTCGCATCTGTTCTCGCCGTTCCGTGTCGGTCCGCTGACGCTGCCGAACCGTTTCGTGATGGCGCCGATGACCCGCGGCCGCGCTGGGGCGCAGGCGGTGCCGAGCGAGTCGATGGCGCGCTACTACGGCCTGCGCGCGGATGCCGGGTTGCTGGTCACCGAGGCGACGGCGATCTCGCCGGGCGGCAGCGGGTGGCTCGGCGCACCGGGGGTCTACACCGAGGCGCACGTCGGCGGCTGGCGGCGGGTCACCGAGGCCGTGCACAAGAGGGACGGCCGGATCTTCCTGCAGCTCTGGCACATGGGCCGCGTATCGCATCCCGACTTCCTCGGCGGCGCGCTGCCGGTCGGTCCGTCGCCCATCGCGGCGAACGGCGACTCGCACACCCCGAACGGCAAGCGGCCCTATGTGACGCCAAAGCCCCTGACCGTGGCCGAGATCCGTGCCATCGTCGGCGACTATGCGACCGCCGCGAAGCACGCGCGTGCCGCCGGCTTCGACGGCGTCGAGCTGCACGCTGCAAACGGCTACCTGATCGACCAGTTCTTGCGCGATGGCGCCAACCAGCGCACGGACGACTACGGCGGCAGCGCGGCGAAGCGCGCGCGTTTCCTGCTCGAGGTGACGCAGGCCGTCGCCGCGGCGTGGTCGCCGGACCGTGTCGGCGTGCGCCTGTCGCCGATCGGCAACTTCAACGACATGAAGGACAGCGACCCGCAAGCGACGTTCTGCCACGCGGCGCGCGAGCTCGATCGCATCGGCCTCGCCTACCTGCACGTCACCGAGCCGCTGCCTGGCCACATGATGCACGTGCCGCTGCCGCCGGTGGCGCCGGCCTTGCGCCAGGTGTTCCGCGGGCCGTTCATCCTGAACGGTGGCTACGACGCCGCGAAGGGCGACGCGGCGATCGCCGCCGGCGCGGCGGACCTGATCGCGTTCGGTGTGCCGTTCCTCGCCAACCCGGACCTGGTCACGCGCTACCGCGGTGGTGCTCCGCTGAACGCGCCGGACTTCGCGACGCTGTACACACCCGGCGACAAGGGGTATCTCGACTACCCGGTGATGCAGTCGAAGGCGTGAGGCTGGGCCGGCGCTGGCGGGGCAGCGCCACTCGACCCAGGGCGTGAGAGACGATCGGTCTCGAACGCTCTGCGTGGCCGCGAAGGCGGCCACGGGGGGGATCTGAGAGCCCGCAGCAGGGATTTCTTCTCGGGCGCTCAGCTCTCGGCGGCCAGCATCCGGCCGAGGATGCCCTTCTGGATCATCGAGGTGCCCTCGTAGATGCGCAGCGCCTGGATGTCGCGCCACAACCGCTCGACCGGGAACGCCGAGCTGTAGCCGCGCGCGCCATGCAGCATGACGGCGTCGTCGGTGGCCTTCGCCGCGGCCTCGGTCGCGTAGAGCTTGGTCATCGCGAGGTCGGTATGGGTCTCGGTGCCGGCGGCGCGGCGCGTGGCGCAGCGGTGCACGAGGCCGCGGCTGGCGTGCAGCGTCGTCAGCATGTCGGCGAGGCGTTCCTGCACCATCTGGAAGCTGGCCAACGATTGGCCGAACTGCTGGCGACCGGTCGTGAACTCGACGGTTGCCGCTAGGGCTGCCCGGTGGATGCCGACCGCACCGGCGGCGACCGACAGCCGGCCGGCAGCGAGGCCGCCCATGGCGACGCCGAAACCCTTGCCGACGGCGCCGAGCACCTCGTCGGCGGCGATCGGGAACGAGCCGAACGTCAGGGTCGCGTGGTCGCTGCCGCGGTGGCCGAGCTCGATGCCGGGCATCGGCGTGCGAGCGAGGCCGCGCCGGTTGGTGTCGACCAGGAATGCGGTGAGGCCGTTGCGACCGAGTGCCGGGTCGACGGTGGCGAACAGGATCATCACGTCGGCGCGGCCGCCGTTCGTGATCCACCACTTCTGGCCGGTCGCGAGGTAGCTGCCGTCGGCCTGCTGCTGCGCCGTCGTGCGCAGGGAGGCGACGTCGCTGCCGGCCTCGGGTTCGGTCAACGCGAAGCAGCCGATCGCCTCGCCGCGCACCAGCGGGCCGAGCCAGCGTTGCTGCTGGGTGTCGTTGCCGTACTTCGCGAGGCACTGGGCGACGAGGCCCGTCTGCACGGCGCAGAAGCCGCGCGCGTTGCCGCAGGCGGCGCCGAGTTCTTCGTGCGCGATCGCGAGTTGCAGCGGCGTCCAACCGGCGCCGCCGCGTTGCTGCGGCAGCGGGCCACCGAGGATCCCGGCGGCGGCGAGGTCTTGGACCATCTCGCGCCGGAACGTGCGCTGCTCGTCGATCGTGCGCGCGTGCGGCGCCAGCTTGTCGGCGGCGAACGCGCGGATGCGCTGCGCGAACTCGCGGTGCGCGGGATCGAGATCGGAATCGGGCAGCCAGAGGTCTCGGTTCATCGGTGCATCCGTGCGGCTGGTCTGGGTGTCAGCGGCCGAGGAAGCGTGGGTCCCGCCGTTCCATCCACGCGTTGTAGAACTCGCGGTGGTCGTGCGCGCGCAGCAGCAGCGCCTGCGCCTGTGCCTCCTGTTCGATCGCGGTCTCGAGGTCCATCGGCCATTCGTTCCAGACCATCTTCTTGGTCATCGCCAACGCGAGGCCGGGCCCGGCGGCGAGGCGGCGCGCCAGCGCCAGCGACTCGGCCAGCACCTGGTCGTCGGCGACGACGCGGTTGGCGAGGCCGATGCGCAGGCATTCGTCGGCGGGCACCTTGTCGCCGAGCATCAGCAATTCCATCGCGCGGCCCGTGCCGATCACCTTCGGCAGCAGCCACGCCGCGCCCATGTCGGCGCCGGTCAGGCCGACCTTCGTGAACAGGAAGGCGAACTTCGCACTCTGCGCCAGCACGCGGATGTCGCTGGCGAGCGCCAGCACCGCGCCGGCGCCGGCGGCGACGCCGTTCACGGCGGCGATGATCGGCTTGCTGAGCCGCAGCATGTTGCGCACCACGGCGCCGGTCATGCGCGTGAACGTCAGCGTGCCGTCGAGTTCGCTCTCGAGCAGCGGGCCGATGATGTCCTCGACGCTGCCGCCGCTGCAGAAGCCGCGCCCGTGGCCGGTGAGCACGACGACCTTGACGGTCTCGTCGTCGTCCAGCTCGTGGAAGAGGCGCTCGAGCTGCCCGTAGATGTCGAACGTCAGTGAGTTCAGCGTGTCGGGGCGATCGAGCGTCAGCACGGCGACGCCATCGCTGCCGCATTCGAACCGGAAGTCGTATTGGCTCATGAGGGAATTGGCGGGCGCGGGCCGCAGCGGGTGGGTTCGGGTCAGTCGACGAACGCCGGCTCGTCGCGGTCGAGATCGTAGACGCAGCCGGCGGGGCGGTCCTGCAGCAGCCTGGCCACCGCGACGGCGACCTCGGCCGGCGTGTGCATGCGGCCGATGCGGTTCTGCGCCGCCATGCGCAGAAACGCCTGTTCGGCGGTGGTCTTGCCGCGCGCGGCGACCGCAGCGGCGGCGGCGCGGGTGATGTCGGAGTCGACGAAGCCAGGGCAGATGGCGTAGACGTCGATGCCGGCGGGCCGCAGTTCGGCGTGCAGCGCGCGCGCGAGCCCGACCATGCCGTGCTTGGCCGCGGTGTAGGCCGAGGTGAAGGGGTAGCCGCGCAGGCCTGCGGTGGAGGCGATGTGCAGCAGGCAGCCGGCGCCGGTGGCCTTCATCTGCGGCACCAGAGCGCGCGCGAACGACAAGGGCGCGCCGACGTGCAGCGCGAACGTGTCGTGCAGCATCGCCGGCGTCGTGTTCTCGACCTTGTCGGCGGGGGCCGTGCCGGCGTTGTTGACGACGATGGTCGGTGTGCCGAAGTGGTGCGTCGCGGCGGCGACCGCGGCCGCGGCGGCCGACTCGTCGCGCAGATCCAGGGCGATCGTCTCGACGCGTGCGCCGGTGGCTGCGACTTCGTGTTGGGCGGTCGCCAGGCGCGCCGCATCGCGGGCGACCAGCAGCAGGCGGTGGCCGAGCGCGCCGAGTTCCTTGGCGATGCCGAGGCCGATGCCCCGGCTGGCGCCGGTGACGATCGTCACGGGAGGTGCGGTGGACGGTGTGGCCATGGCGCGGGCGGCCATGCTCGGCAGGTGATGCGGGCGGCGCAACCCTGCAGGCGGGGCGCCGGAGCACGATTCGCCGCCGTGGCTCAGGTCGCCGATGGCACCGCGCCGATAGGTCGCGCGGGAAGGGACGGACGAGAGTCGAGTTGCGGACGACCCCAGGAAGGGCCCGGTGGGAGCCGGGCCCTTCGCTTTTCCGGGTCCGCCTGCTGCCCCGGTCGAAGGGCTCGATGGGTGTCGGGGACGTGCGCCGGCGCTGCC
Organism: Planctomycetota bacterium; assembly: GCA_044230075.1. Lineage (GTDB taxonomy): Bacteria > Planctomycetota > UBA1135 > UBA1135 > UBA2386 > JAEUHS01. Next base: position 55,537 of record JBGARS010000015.1, read on the forward strand.
GCCCGTTCCGCGCCGACGTGCGCCGCGGGCCGTGCCCACGCGAGCCATCGGTTCCAGGTGGGCTTCGGTCCGCGGCTCCTGGTGGCCGATGGCATCGGCAGTTCCCCTGCGGAGACCCCACCATGCCCCGGATCGCGCCGTTCCTGCTGTCGTTGACCCTCGCATCTGCCGCTGCGTCCCAATCGTCGGCGGTCGTGCCCGCGGCGATGGGTTCGTTGCCCGGCAACGCGGCCCTGTCGATGCCTCTGCGCTGGAGCCAAGGCACCCTGCAGGTGCGCATCGACAGCCAGCTGCTGCCCGCGGCATTGACCGGCCAGACGATCACCGGCCTGCGCCTGCGGCGGCCGTCGTTCCTGGGCGAACCCGACTACCCGGCCTTGCAGCGCACGCTGACCGTGCGCGGCGGCTTCCAGACGCAGCTTGCAGGGCAGATCGGCGGCAACCTGGTCAACAACCGGCCGGCGAACCTCAGCGTATTGTTCGGACCGGCGCCGGTGAACGTTGGCGCGACGACGGCGACGGGGCCCGCGACCGCGATCGGCGCCGATCTGCTGCAGATCCCATTCACGCAGGGCCTGCCGGTCGGCACGGGCACGTTGTTCCTCGAGTTCGAGGTCAGCGATGCGCCCCTGCAGATCTCGACCGGGCATTGGGTCGACGCGGTGTGGATCAAGAATGGCCTCGAGAACGGCTACGCGGTCACGGTCGGCAACGGCAGTTGCACGACGCGGCCGGAGCCGACGGAGCTGCGGTGGAACGACTCGGTCGGCCCACAGGTCGGCAGCACGGCGAAGTTCGTGGTCACGGGGGCCCAGCCGGCCCCCGGCGCTCCCGGCCTCGTGCTGCACTGGATCGGCGTCGATCCCCAGACGGCGCCGCCGGGACCGACCCACTTCGGCTTCGGGGTGCCGATGGACGCCATCGACCCCGGGTTGGCCGGGTGCTACTGGTGGGCGCCGTTCACGATCACCTGGTTCGGGCTGACGGACACCAGCGGGCGCATCGCGACCACCCTGCAGCTGGCGACCGGGGTCACCCCGGGCATGCGCCTGGCCGTGCAGGCGGCGTGGCTCGACGAGAGCCGCCCGGGCCTGCCGTTCTCGCTCAGCAACGGCCTTCTGCTGACGGTGACCGGCGTTGGCGTCGGCGGCTCCTGCAGCAGCGTGTTCTTTCCGGGCGGCGCCACGGTTTCCCCGTGGGCGCCGTACGTCGGCCAGATGCCGGTCTTGGGCCTCTACTACTGACACGCCGGCTACAGGGTTCCTGCTGCCAGACGTTGAAAGTCTTGCGTCGGCCCGGGCTGTCGCTACTCTGCTCGGCCCTCCGAGAGCAGCCATGGCAAAGCCCAAGAAGAAGAAAGAGATCGTCTTCCTCGTCTGCGAGGAAAGCGGTGATCGCAATTACACGATCATGAAGAAGCCGGGCACGGCGAAGCTGGAGCTGTCCAAGTACAGCCCGCGGCTGCGCCGCCACACGAAGCACATCGAGAAGAAGAAGTAGCGCCGTGTGACCCGCCGCGCGTGCGGCGCGGCAGTGCTGGCCCGCCGTGCTGGCCCGCCGTGCTGCCCGGCAGCACCGGCGAGAGGCGAGAAGCCCACTCGAACCGGGTCCATCCGTATGGGTTGTCCGGTTCAGCGCGGCACCACCGGGCTGCCCGGCGCCGGCGAAGAGACCTGGCCGGCCGGCAGGCTGCGGGCCAGCAGCGCGTCGAGCGCTTGCCGGCTGGCGGCAGGCAGCGGCAGCGTGCGCAGGCGTTGCGCCAGCCGGTCGATCTGGTTGGTCGCCCCGGCTGCCTCGAGGTTCTGCAGGGCCAGCACGATCGCACCAAGGCGCGTCGGATCGCCGGCGATCGCCGGGTCGTCGAGCAGCAACTGCAGCGCGCGTTCCCCGGCGTCGGCGTCGCCGGCCGCGGTCAGCACGAACGCGCACTGGATGCGAACCTCGGGCGACGGGTCGTTGTGCAGCGCCAGTTCCACGACTTCGCGCGCTGGCTCGGACCGCGTGAGGCCGATGCCGGCGATCAGGTCGGTGCGGATGTCCGGTTGCATGTTGGCGGCCAACAGTTCGCGGTATGCGGCCGCGACCAGTTCGGGCGCGCGGTGGCCGAGCACCAGGTAGGCGCCGGTCGCCCGGGGCAGCATCGGGGCCAGTTCGCGCAGGACCTGCAGGGCGTCGTGCGGCGCCAGTTCGCTCGCCGCCATGCCGGCGATGTCGGTGGCCACCGCGATGTCGCCGTGTTCGCGCAGCCACGCCAGGGCCATCGCGCGGAAGCGCGGATCGGCGATCAGTTGCCGACAGGCGACGATACGTTGCGTCGCCTCGCCGTCGGCCAGCAGCAGCATCGCCAGTCGGGACAGCTCGTCGGAGGAGCGGTCGCCGTTGCGCTGCAGGTTGTCCCACAGGGTCGCCAGCAGGCGCGTCGCGGCTTGCCGTGGGAAGTTGCCCTCGCCGGCGAGTTGCACGAGGCCCAGCACCGTGCGTTCGTGGGGCAGGCGCAGATAGGGCCTGCCGTCGAGCAGGTGCACGCCGACCTCGGTCGTGCCAGCGGCCTGTGGCATCACTCCGAGCAGTGACTCGACCAGCGGATCGATGCGCGAGCGATCGTCGTTGGCGATCGCCAGTTCGTCGCGGCGCGCGAGTTCGGCCATCAGCACGAGCTGCAGCACCACACGCCGCGAGTGGTCGCGCTCGTCGACCGTCGGCTCGGGCATGCCGGCCAGCATCGCGAGCGCCCGTTCGCCGGCGTCGTGAAAGCGCTGCAACAGCGCCGACAGCAGTGCGCGTGCCTCGCGATCGGAAGCCTGGGCGTTCTCGATGTCGTCGGCCTGTGCGCATTCGGCCGTGTGCCGACCGATCGTCACCAGTTGTTCGACCTGTTCCTCGAAGGTCGGCAGCGGTTCGGGCGCCGGGGTCGGAACGGGCACTCGTTCGGGCGGCGGGATCGGCGCGACCGTCGTGGGTGCGACCGCTGCGGTGGGTGCTGCGGTCGCCGGTTCGCCGTCGATCGTGGGTTCGCGCCCGGCAGCAGACGCGGCCGGCGGTGGCCACGCGGCCAGCGCGAAGACGAACGGCACGGCCAGCAGCGCCGCGAACAGGACGAGGTGGCGCCTGTCGGTGCGGCGGCGCCCCAGGGCGGTATGGACTGTCATGTTGGACCTCCGGTCGGGGACACCGCGACGGCGAGTGCCGCCGCGGTATCGGTACGTGTGCAAGTGGGGGCACTAGCCCTGCGGAACCTGGCACGGCCGCGCGAGCAGGGACTGCACGTAGCCGACGTTGCTCGGCTTGCTCGCCGCGCAGTTGCTGCCGATCGGCAGGAACAGGAACCAACGCGTCGTGCACTGGAACGTCACCAGCGTGATCGGCAGCGTCTGCAGCACGTCGACGTAGGTCTGGGTCGTCGACGCGACGGCGATGTCGTGCGGCGGTGTGTAGACCAGGAACGTTGGGCACTTGCCGCCGTCGATGTGCCCACCGACCTCGATGACGCTGTAGTCGAGATCGCCGCAGTCCTGCACCGGCCCGATGCTCACGTTCTCGGGCACGTGCAACGTGGTCTGCATGGGGCACGGCGTCTGCGCCGGCGTCGAGGCCGCCAGCATCGTGAGCAGGGCCGCGGCGAACGGGATGCGAATGTCCTTCATCGGATTCTCCTTCGGGACCGGGCGGTTGCCCGGCGGTTGCGGGTCGAGGGACGCGGCGGCGAAGCGCGACCCGCGACGCCTCGCCGTTCTCCGCTGCCTAGTGGCGCGCGGCCGGCAACGGTGGCGCTGGTTCTGCCGAAACTGCGCCGTGAATGCGTTCGCGTCCGATCAGGTCGCCGCGCGCAACTCGGCGAACGCCGCCTCGATGCCGGCGTCGACGGTGCTGGCACGCCAGCCGAGTTCGCGTTCGGCCTTCTGGCTCGAGTACCAGAGGAAGCGCGGCGCCAGCCGCAGGATCTCGCTGGTCAGCGGTGGCCGGCTGCCGAACAGGAGTTCCTTGGCCGCCAAAGCGGTGGCGGCCATGCGCACGATGCTCCTCGGCACGGTGCGCGTAGGTGCCCGTGCGCCGACGATGCGCGCGACGCGCTGCAGCAGTTCGCCACCGGTCAGGTTCTCGCCGCCGAGCAGGTAGCGTTCGCCGCGGCGGCCTCGGTCCAGCGCGGCGAGCATGCCGTCGCACACGTCGGCGACGTTCGCGACGTTGATGCCGCCGGGCGGCAGCCAGCGCAGTTCGCCGTGCAGCACCGCGCTCAGCAGCGATCCGTCGCCCTTGCGGCGGTCGCCGGCGCCGTACATCGACGGCGGGTTGACGATCACTGCGTCGAGCCCCTGCGCGACCTCTGCCAACACGAGCTGCTCGGCGGCGAACTTGCTGTCGCAGTAGCCGATGCGCAGCGGGCCGAAGTTGTAGGCAGCGCTCTCGTCGACGACCTCTGGCCGCTCGCGATACGCCACCGCCGAGATCGTCGAGCAGTGCAGCATGCGCCGCACGCCGGCCGCGCGCGCGGCGGCGGCGAGTCGGGCGGTCGCGTCGGTGTTGACCGCGAACATCGCTGCGCGGTCCTCGCGGCAGAACGACACCAGCGCGGCGAGGTGCACGACCACGTCGGCGCCTTGCACGCCGCGCGCGAGCGCCGCGTCGTCGTCGAGCCGGCCCTCGACACGATCGTGCTCGATGCCGCCGAGTTGCGGCAGTTCCTGGCCCGGCCGCACGAGAATGCGCAAGCGGTGTCGCCCTGCCAGCTTCGGGACGAGGTGGCGGCCGACGAAGCCGCTGGCGCCGGTCAGGAAGCAGGTCGAACGCACGCCGCCAAGCCTACGCCTAGGACGGATGACTTGCGTGGACCTGACGCGGTTGGCGGCGTGGATCGGGCACCGCTAGTGTTCCGCGCCGTCGCGGCCACGCCTTGCCGCGCGGAGGTATCCATGTCGCTCACCGCGGTGTTGTTGTTCTGCGCCGGTCTCGGGCTGCTCGTGCTCGGGGCGGAGTCGTTGGTGCGCGGCGCCTCGCGATTGGCGGCGGCTGCCGGCGTGTCGCCGCTGGTGATCGGGCTGACCGTCGTGGCGTTCGGTACCAGCGCACCCGAGATGGCGGTCAGCGTGAAGGCCTCGTGGCTCGGCCAGGCCGACATGGCGGTCGGCAACGTCGTCGGCAGCAACATCTTCAACGTGCTGTTCATCCTCGGCGCGTCGGCGCTGATCACGCCACTGCTGGTGGCGCAGGACCTCGTGCGCCGCGACGTGCCGATCCTGATCGCGATCTCGGGCCTCGTGATCGTGCTGGCGCTGGACGGCGGCATCGGCCGCGTCGATGGCATCGTGCTCTTCGCCGGACTGATCGCATACACGGCCTGGGTCGTGCGCGTCAGCCGGCGCGAGAGCGCCGCGATCGCGGCCGAATACGAGGCCGAGTTCGGCGCGAAGGAGAATGCCAAGCCCGCGCCGGTGTGGCTCAGCCTCGGCTTCGTCGTTGCCGGCCTCGCGCTGCTGGTGCTGGGCTCCCAGTGGCTGGTCGAAGGTGCGGTGCAGTTCGCGCAGTGGCTCGGCGTCAGCGAGGTCGTCGTCGGCCTGACGATCGTCGCCGCCGGCACCTCGCTGCCCGAGGTCGCCACGTCGATCCTCGCGGCGATTCGCGGCGAACGCGACATCGCGGTCGGCAATGTCGTCGGCAGCAACCTGTTCAACCTGATGGGTGTGCTCGGTCTCGCCGGTGCGGTGTCGCCCGCAGGCTTGCCTGTGGCCGCCGCGATGCGCGGCTTCGACCTGCCGGTGATGCTCGCGGTCGCGGTCGCGTGCCTGCCGATCTACGCGCGTGGTCGGATGATCCCGCGCTGGGAGGGCGCCCTGTTCCTGTCCTTGTATGTCGCCTACACGACCTACCTGGTACTCGACGCGACCCGACACGAGGCGAAGGACGGCTACGCGCAGGTGATGCTGTGGTTCGTGCTGCCGCTGGTGGCGGTGACGTTGGGCGTGGTGGCAGTGCGGGTGTGGCGTCCGAATGCCGGTGCAACGGAGTAGGTCGACGGCTGGTCGCGCGTCGAGCGGAAGGCTTCTCCCGAGGCGGCGCGAGCCGGAGTAGTCGGACACGAAAATGGGCAGGCTGCCGGTCTCCTCGGCAGCCCGCCCGTCTGGCGATCGGGCGAGCGATCGCCAGAGGATCTCAGATGCGTTCCGCGTGCAGGTGCTGCACCTTCGACACGGTGATGCCACCGGGGGCGTCGAGCGGCACTTGAGTGGCGACGGCGACCGCCTGGGCGAAGCAGTCGATCTTCTCTTCGCCGCGCGGCAGCCGCGCGCCGACCTTCGCCTTCCCGGCGGAGTCGGCGATCGCGAAGCCGATGACCAGGTCCGGCTCGACGCCGAGGATCTGGTCGCCGGGCAGCTTGTAGGCGGCCTCGTGCAGGCCGAGAACCAGCACGACCAGCGCGCCTTCCTTGGCGCCGTCGACGCGGGCGGTGATCGCCGCGGTCGTCAGGTTGGTCTCGAGCTGCAGGTCCTGCGCACCGAGCGCGCCGGCGACGAGGGGGAGGAGAAGGGCCGCGTAGAGAGTCGTGTTCATGCCCCTGTCAGGGGCACCGTCGACGCCAGCGGAAACAACGCTGCCGGACCCTGTCCGAGAGCTGATGACTTGCGTGGACATCGCACAACCACACGCAGGTCATCAGGTTGCAGCAGCCCCGCGAAGTGGGGCTGCGGCGGCGATCGGTCAGAGGCCGAGCGTCAGCGCGACGCCGTTCGAAGCGATCAGGCCGGCGGGGTTGGCACCGGCGACGAAGGCCGCACTCTGCGCCGTGATCTGCGAGCCCATCATCGTCGGGTCGTTCGGCACCGCCCAGTTGTAGACCGCCTGGCCGCCGCTCGGGAACGTCGGCTCCAGCAGTTCGAGGCTCGTGAACAACAGGCAGCCCGGCATGTCGATCGCCGCGAGGTCGATGCCCGGGTTGTAGCGGGTCACACCCAGGATCTGGATGCCGAGCGGGCTGCTGGCCGGGAACTGGCTCGTCGTCAGCACCAGCGTCGAGCCGAGCTGCGGCAGCGAGCCCGTCAGGGCCAACGGCACCGCGTTGTCGTCGCCGGTCTGGAACGTGCCCGGCAGCGTGGCCGAGATGTCGCGGCTGCCGAGGTCGGTGTTCGGCGCGGTCGCGGCGAAGCCGACCAGCCAACCATTGCCCGACGAGGTGATCGACTGCCACACGTAGGTGACGTTGCCGGTCGTCAGGTCGAACTGCAGCTGCCAGGTGTTCGGCGTGGTGGTGCTGTAGCTGTAGACGCCGTCCCAGGTGACGTAGGCGACCGCGCCGACCTTCTCGAACTTCACCGTGCCGGAGCCCGCGGCATTCGGATTGAAGTCGTGCCACGTGCCCCAGCGCGTCTGCGCCGAACCGACCCAGCCGGCGGCGCTCGGCGTGTAGGTCGTGCCGTTGCCAGTCGCGACCGAGACGAACCCGTTGCTGCAGACCTCGAGCGAGGTCGTCGTGCCGCCCGGATAGGCGAGCGTGCCGCCCAGCGTGATCGCCGCCGTGCCGTCGTCCGTCAGCGACAGTTGCTGCGCGCTACCGCTCGGCGCGACGTAGACGCCACCTGCCACTGCGACGTAGTGGTTGCCGGCCTTGACCAGCCGCATGGCGGTGCCGCTGAGGTCGAAGGCCGTGCTGGCGAACAGCTCGTAGAAGGCCTTCGAGCTCGAGTAGCAGCCGGCGCCGAACGGCGCGCTGGTCGCGAGCACGCCGCCGGGGCCGTTGACGTTCAGGCTGAAGGTGCCGGTGGCGCCGCTGTAACCGCCGACGCGGATGAAGTAGGTGCCCGTGGTCACGGGAACCGACAGGCTCGACTGCAGGCTGCACGAGTCGTCGTTGCAGGCGACGCTGGTCAGGCCAGCGCACGAACCGGAGAACACCTGGATCGCGGTGTCCCAGCTCGCCTGGCTGCAGGTCTCGACGAGCAGGGTGCCGCTGCCGACTGCGGTGTAGGTGAACCAGACGTCGTTGGCGCCCGAGGCGCACGGCCACGCCGGCGTCGAGGTCAGGGCGCCGACGGTCGTGAAGGCGCCGTTGATGCCATTGACCAGCGCGATGGCGTCCGCGCAGAGGTCGTTCGGTACGTTGCTGGCCTGGCCCGGGTACGGCAGCGAGTGCTGGTTGCAGGCCCAGATCAGATCGGCCGAGTGGGGCGTGCCGTTGGCGAGGTTGCCGTCGTCGTCGTCGGCGACGAACACCTGCATGACCGCGCCAGGCTGGTCGGTCGCGTCGGCGACGATCGAGCCGATGACGATGTCGTTCGTCAGCGTGATCGCTGCGGGGCGACTGCCGAGCGTGGTCGCGAGGTGATCGCGCAGGTTCCAGGCGAAGCCCATGAAAGACTCGCCCTGCGCGTGCACTTCGCTGCCGCCTGGATACTGGCGCGTGTTGTTGCCGTTGCGGATGCCGACGCCGGCGGTCTGGAAGCCGCTGCCGAGGATCGGATTGTCGACGAGGTAGAGGCTGAGAATGTCACCCCATGCCTCGCTGAGGCCGTTGATCTGCGAGATGCCGCCGTAGCGATCGTCGAGGCCGTGGCCCCATTCGTGCGCGATGATGGTCGAGAATGCCGTGTTGTTGCAGCCACCGCCGGACTCGTAGAAGTTGATCGTGTTGCCGCTGTAGTAGGCGTTGCAGGTGTTGGCGATGTTGATGGTCGGCACGATGTTGTCGGCGGTGTTCAGCTGCGACGTGTTGCCGAGGATCGAACGGCAGAACTCGTTGGTCTTGTCGATCCACCACGACGTCGTCGGGTGAGCCGCCTGAGCCTGGGTCGCGCCCGAGGTCAGCAGCTGGATCGTGGCCGCCACGCCCGGAGTGACCGTGAACGATCCGCTCGGTGCGCTGCCGCCGGCGATGACGGCGTGGTGGCGGCCATCCAGGCTGCCGACCGAGATCGACACCGCTGCGCTGATGTTGATCTGGAACTGACCGTTCTGGTCGGTCGTCACCGCGCCGATGCCGGGCACGGTGAGCTGCAGGCCGGGCAGCGGCACGTTCACGAGGGCCGAGAAACCGTCGTTGCCGGTGCGGGTCCAGGCCATGACGGTGACGGTCGTCACCACGGGCAGCAGGGTGGGCGCCTCGGTCGACAGGATGTTGGTGCCGGTCGGCGCCGGCATCTTGTGCGGGCAGTTGGCGAAGCCGCACTCGTGCTTGTCACTCTGGTAGTGCAGCACGGCGCCGTTCTGCGCATCGACGTAGTAGTGGCCGATGGGGCCCTTGCCGTTGCCGTCGACGTTGCTGAGCGCGACCTCCCAGGCGAGGAAGAACGGCGCTGGCGCGGTCGCGTCGACGTCGCCCCAGATCACGAGCCGCGGCGCCACGACGGCGCGTGGTTGCCGAACGCCGGTCGGTTGCTGGCCGAGCGCCTGCCAGGCGATGGCGAGCGCCGTGTCGCCGTCGAAGTGCGGCGTCACGTGGAAGTCCGCCGGGATCTGCCATGCGGTGCTGCCGAACATCGGCACGCGGCCGACCATGTGTACGCGCACGTCGGCGCGGCCGCCGATCACCTGCAGACCGCGGAAGTACTGGTCGTAGACCAGGGTCCAGGTGCGGCCCATGCGGCTGCCGATGATCTCGCGGAACTCGGAGGTGCCGAGGCGCAGGAGCGCGGCGCGGTCCTTCAGCAGGATCGCCGCCTGGCGGCGGGCCTCGTCGAGCGAGTTCTCGCGCCAATCGGCGAGCGCGATGCCGCTGCCCCAGATCGCCCTCGGCGTGCCGGTCGCGGCGCACCACTCGACGCGCCAGCTGCCGCCGTCCTGGGCCAGGAACTCGGCGAAGGCCGGATCGCTGTAGAAGGCCGCCTGCTGCTCCGCCGCCGGGGACTGCGGCTTCTGCGCCGCGAGCGAGTGCGGCAGAGCGAATGTGGTGGCAGCGAGGAGAAGAAGAACGCAGGGAATCGGTCGCGTCATGTCGGGGTCGCTGTGGGGCCGCGCTGCTGGGACAGGCAGGCGCCCTACCTGGGGGCACGGTTGGACGGTCGGTTGCCCGGGCAGGTGCCGTGGTGCCCGACATTTCTCCTCGCCGCGTCCGGTCCGACCGTGGCACCGATTTGTTCGCCGCCATGTCCGGTGGTCGCGCTGGCGGTCATTACCCCGTGTCAACCCAACCACGAGGTGAACCATGCGACTCGTCTCTTTGCTTCCCGTCCTTCCTGCCTTCGCGCTCGCCACGCTGCTCGGCGCCCAGTCCGGCGGCAACGTCCTGCACCACTACGACGGCACCGCCGAGGCCACGTCCCGCGGCGACGGCGCGCCATGGGAGATGATCACGGTGCTGCAGCGCTATCCCTGGAACCAGTGCTGCGGCCGCACCAAGCTCTGCTGCGTCGAGGCGACGCTGCAGGACAACAACCCTGCCACGCCCGAGTGGTGCTACCTGGAGGTGCGCGGCAGCGACGTCAGCGATGCGCTGTTCCCGCTCGGCAAGCCCGACATGACGGCCGGCGGCCTGTTGTTCACGATGCCGCTGATGCTGACGTTCACGACGCCCGTGCAGCACTGGTCGTTCACGCTGCCTGCGTGCGTGCCACTGCCACTGCCGCTGGGCACCGGTGGCGCGGCGGACTTCTACGTCGGTTTCCGCTTCAACCCAGCACCGATGTGGCCGGCCGATGGCGTCTCGTGCCACTTCAGCGGCAAGGCGTTCGCGCAGCCCGGCGAACAGTACCTGTCGCCGCCAAAGCCGATGTATGCCGCGGCGCCCAAGCCAGGCCTCGGCTGGAGCTTCAACACGATGACCGGCGCGCTGGTGATCAACACCGGTGATCTGGCGTGGGACATCGGCGCGGGCCTGTTCGAAGACGTCTGCCAACCGCTCGCCGTCAACCCAACGCGCTTCACCGGTGCTGGCGGCACCGGTCTGAACCCGAACTACGGCTACGCCGGCATCTGGCCGGACGTCGCCGGGCAGGGCGACATGGTCGGCTGGCGTGTGCGCACGGTGGCGCCGCCCTCGAGCCTCTGCGTCCTGTTCCTCGGCCCGAACCTGCTGAATCCGTTCCCGCTCGACCCACTTGGACTGAGCGGTCTGCTCTGCATCGATCCGCTGATCAGCCTGGTGCAGATGACGTCGAGCGAGAGCGTGTGTGCGACGCAGTCCAACGCCGTGTTCGCGCCGTTCTTCGGCGGCAACACCGGTGGCACGTTCTGCCTCGGAGCACAGGCGCTGACGATCGACATGAACAACACATGGCACGTGTCGACGGCGTGCACTTCGGTGTTGTGAACGCGCGTGCTGCTGCGGCGGCGGATCACCGTCGCCGCAGCGCGCTCGCCACGCCGAGGCGGCGGCGGAGCCACAAGCCACCGCGAACAACGCATCGCGACCGTCCCAGGAAGGTCCGGTGCAGCGTCATGGCATGGCAGCGGGAGCCCCGGGATCGGTGTCGCCGGCGCAGGACCGGCGGAATCGGCCGCGGCGGGTGCTACCGTCGCCGTCCGCACCATGCGCATCCTGCACACCGCCGACTGGCACCTCGGTCACACCCTGCGCGGCCATTCGCGACAGGCCGAGCACGCGCACTTCCTGCACTGGCTGGTGCAGACGGTCGTCGCGCGCGAAGTCGACGCGCTGCTGCTGGCGGGCGACGTGTTCGACAGCGCCAACCCGCCGGCCGCCACCTGGCGGCTGTGGTTCGAGTTCCTCGGCGAACTGAAGCGCGCGCGGCCGGCGCTGCAGGTGGTGGTGATCGCCGGCAACCACGATTCGCCGGCGCGGCTCGAGGCGCCGCGCGATCTGCTGGCGGCGTTCGAGGAGCCGGTGGCGCAGGCGAGCCTCGCGGCGCTCGGAGACGGGGTGGACCTGGAGCTGATGGCGATCGCCGACGACGCGGCGGTGGCGCACTCCCGCCGCGGGAACGCGGTGGTCGCCCTCCAGTACTACCCGACCGATCCGGTCCACGCGTTCCTGTCGGCCCACCTGACGACCGGCAACGATC
>JBGARS010000160.1:0-3614 GCA_044230075.1 Planctomycetota bacterium
GACGGCCTGTTCGGCATCGCCGAAATGGAGGACCAGATGTTCGTGGTCGTCGGCTCGACGGATGGCATGGTTCAGGGAAGTGCGTCGTTCCCATTCAACCTCGTCGCCCCACTGGCTGGCTTCTACCGGGTTGGAACGATCCTGGTCTTCGATGCCGCCCCCACGAAGCTGAGCTCACCGCAACCCTTGGTGCTGGTTTCATCCGCGCCGCTCGGTACCCGAGGGCAACATCCCGCCGGGCAGCCGATCTACTCGATCGCGCGCGACGTCGCGGTGCACCTGGATTGGGGAGGGACCGGTGCCCATGGCATCGATGTGGTCGGCGCAACAGAGGACCCGAGTTTCTTCGGTGCCATCGATGCGCTCGCAGGCGGACAGTTCCCCTTCAGTCCGTCTTTCTCGGTGTTCAACCTCGGTGGTACACCGACTGGTTCCGCGCCTCCATCGGAAGGGTTCTTCCTTGGCCTGCAGAGCATCGGCGGCGTCCTCCAGTTCACCATCCGGAGTGGCGGTTTCATCGGTGGCCCGGGCGTCGATGGCCTGACCGGCGTGAGCGCGTGGAACGAATACCCAGACCACGTGCTGGTCTGTGGCTACACCGAAGGCGAGAACGGCGACATCGACATCGACGTGGCCAGCCTCCTGGTCGGCATCCCCGGCACGATCTCACCGAGCTCTGGCAACCCCGAGTGGGCGATCGTCAACCGACGGACGAAGTGGGGTGGCAGCGCGGAGGATCGCCCCGCGGTCATGGGCCCGAAGAGCGTGCAGTTCGATACGGGCCTTGGCCCGAGCACTTCCCATGGCAGCCATGCAGGTGGCGGCATCGGCGTCGATCCGCGGGCTCGCTTGACCGTGGTCGGGGCGACGAAGAGCACGGACTACCCGACCACGACGAGCGCCTTCCAGTTCCTGTATGGGGTCCCGCGTCCGACCATGATTCCGACCGGCAATCCGAACAACGTGACGGATGCTGTTCGCACGGAATTCGACATGCTGCCGGTAGGCGTGGGCCGTTCGGATGGCACCGGATCCAAGGTGGGACCGATACCTGCGCCGTCGCCGCTCGCAGGGGCCACGGGAGGGACGACTCCGACTGCGGCGCTGGGTGCGTTCGGTCGTCGTGTCGGCGAGGCGGAACCGCTGCTGAAGCGCATGGTCGTCGACTACGAGGGCGACAATGTCATCGGCGCCACTCCAGCCCTGATCTTCACGCGCCCTTCTACGTCGGCAGTTGTCATCGGTACCGTGCTGCAGTTCGGCTTCCCGGCTGCGAGCCCGAACGTCATCGATGGGGTTGAATTCTGGTTGGACGATCCATCGGCCGTGATGCTGCTCGATCCATGGTTTGGCACCGCTGGCTCATGGCGCTTCCCATTCGGCATCGCACTCGGGGCGGTGCCCGGTACGAACGTGATCTCGACCCAGTTGATCAGCCTGATCACGTGCGACTCGTCGATCTGGGTTGGCTCCACGTGTGCACTATTCCCGGCTCTGGGGGTCGACATGACCCTCGTTGGCGGTCCGGCGATGTTCTTCCAGTTCTGAATCTGCAGGTTCTCCGTGAGAGGAATCCCATGATCCATTCGTGCCAACATCTGCTGGGCAGGGGTCTGGCTGTCGCGACTTGCCTCGGGGGATTCCTCAGTCTCGGCCCTCTCTGCTCTCAGAGTTCGATCCGTGGGTGGGCGAACAACACCTTCGACACGGCGTCCCGCGAGGGTCGTGTAGTCGGGGTTTCTGCCCACGACCTTGGGGCGGCGCTACTTCACGACAACGGGCGCATCTTCGTGCAGGGCAACATCAGTCCTGGCTCCCTGGTGCAGTTCCCGCCGATGCCGCCAGCGGGAACCCGGATCCTGAAGATCACCACGGGAGGAGGTTACGGACTGGCCCTGCTGTCAAGCGGACAACTGCTCGGGTGGGGTTACTCCGGCGCTGCATGGTCGCCGGTGTTCGTCCCGGCCTTGCCGCCAGGTGTGCTCTACACGGATTGTTCGGCGGGGCACGCGCATGCTGGAGCGATGCGTTCGGACGGGCAGGCGGTCATGTGGGGTTCCAACGGTTCTGGGGAGTGCAACATCCCGACCCTGCTACCTGGAGTGTCGATCGTGTCCCTGAAGGCGGGAGCATTGGTGTCTGTGGCCCTGCTTTCAGATGGTTCGGTCCTTGGCTGGGGCGACACGTTCGGCGGCATCCAAAGCGTCCCCGCGCTGCCTCCAGGGGTCACCTACGTGAGCGTTGATGCAGGGGATTGGTATGGCTTGGCCAAGCGATCCGACGGCGTGCTGATCGGATGGGGTGACAACTCCTACGGACAGCTGAACATCCCGCAGGCGCCGCCCGGGACCACGTACACGCTGTTCTCTGCGGGCAGTTCGCATGCGACTGCGCTGCGCTCCGATGGCGTGCTCGTCAACTGGGGAAGTTCTGCCTATGGGTTGGGTGTTCCCCCACCGATTCCGCCCGGCGATCGGTGCGTGGCTGTGGCAGCTGGCTATCTCCACAGCGTGGCTCTCCTGCGGAGCGGCGAGGTGCTGACCTGGGGACACACCGGCTTCATGCAAGGTGAGATAGCGAGGCTGCCACCGGGGCTGGACTCGGATCGGCAGCCATTTCGTTTCCGGCAGGTGTCCGCCGGTGCCTCTCGCGACCTTGCGGTCTTGTCCGATGGTTCGTTGCAGCAGTGGGGGAGCCAGGGTGTTGCGCCGCCACCGTTACCGTTGGGGGTTCGCTACGTGCACGCCGAAACAGGATCCTCCCACAGCGTCGCGCTGCGTTCCGATGGTCAGCTTGTCGCTTGGGGCGACAACTCCCTGGGGCAGTGCAACGTGCCGCCGCTGCCGACCGGCGTGACGTACACGATGTGCAAGGTCTCGAGTTCCCACAGCGTGGCGCTTCGCTCCGATGGCGGGGCGGTGTCGTTCGGCGCCAACATCAGCGGTGAGGGAACCATCCCGCCACTTCCGCCAGGAACTGCGTACGTCGGCCTGGATGTCTACTACCGGAAGACCGTGCTGCTCCGCTCCGATGGTCAGGTCGTGTGTCTGGGTGACAGCAGCAGTGGGCAGGGCATCGCCCCTGTCCTGCCAGCGGGGATTCGGTTTCGCGAAGTCGGCGCGAGCAGTTGGTGGAACGTTGCCGTGTTGTCGGACGGCAGTGCCGTGCACTGGGGTAGCTCCATGTGGACCCCGATCCCTGCCCGGCCGTTCGGCGTGAGCTACGTCGAAGTGGCCGGTGGAGATCGGCACACGCTGCTGCGCCGTTCGGACGGCCAGGTCGTGGTGTGCGGGGTGTTGCAGCAGTACGAGGATCTCGTGCCCCCACTCGACCCTGGCACCTCGTATGTCGAAGTCTCTGCGCACTACTTCACGTCTGCGGCCCGAGTCGGCCCGACCAGCACGTTCGTCTCCTACGGCCACGGCTGCGCCGGCTCCCTGCCCGCATCGCGCCCCGTACCCGACGACACCCCGCGCATTGGCAAGACGCTGCACGTCACCTTCTTCGACCTGCCGCAGAACATCGGCCTGCTCGCGTTCGGCTGGAGCTCCGCGTCGCCGCTGGACCTGACCTTCCTCGGCATGCCCGGTTGCGATCTCCACGTGAACCCGGCC
>JBGARS010000161.1:0-3068 GCA_044230075.1 Planctomycetota bacterium
CTCGATGGGGTCCGGAGGCTCCCCAAGTCCGCTCTGGTGTCGGCTGCAAGTCCCTCTCGACCGGCTCGATTGCGAATCGTCCCCCGGATCGGCGGCGGTGCCCCCCCGCCGCGTCGTTGCCGGTCACTTGCTCCCGCCACCTGAGAACGTGCCGCTGCGGCGGTACTCGTCCGCAATCTCGTACGCATCGAGCGTGAACCGATGGCACTCGAACACCCGCGCCTTCTCGCTGCTTCCCTGACTGCTGCCGTTCTCGGCGCATCGTGTTCGACTCCGCCCGAGTCGAATGCCTCTCCAGCTTCCCCGCCTGGCGACATGACCACGGGCGGAACGGGCAACTCGGGCTCGGGCGCCGGCACCGCCGGCACGCAAGAGCCGCAACCCAACACGATCGAGGGTCGTGTGAGCGAAGAGCGCCGCCGCGCGCTGGTCGCCAGCTACCTCGACAACGCCAAGGGCCTGCGCGCCAACGGCAACCTCGCGGCGGCGAAGAGCGAGCTGTTGAAGGCGAAGCAACTGTCGCCCGGCAACGAGGAGGTGCGCCTGCTGCTCGCCTCGGTGCAGGCCGAGCTCGGTGAGCCAGCCGGTCGCATCGTCACCTACGCCGAGCAACAGGGTGAGCTGCGCCAGATCGGCGACGACCGTGCCCGCGCTTCGGTGACGATGCAGCTGCAGAACGCGCGCGAGGCGATCGCCGCCAAGAACTACGCCGGCGCGCTCGAAGAGCTGCGGCTCGCCGCGCTGATGATCCAGGTGAAGGACGATTGCGACTGGGCCGGTCTGCCGCAGCAGGTCAACGACGCCAAGGCCGAGGCCGAGCGACTCTACGACGACCAGCAGCGCGAGACGCAGACGCGCCAGAATGCCGACCTCGCCGAGCGCCTGCGGCAGGACCACGCCGAGATGGAGGCGCGGCGGCGCGCCCAGGTCGACGGCCTGATCATGGAGGCCCAGCTGGCGTTCGAACGCCGCGCATTCGGGCGTTCGCAGGAGCTGGCGGCGCGCGCGCTACAACTCGAGCCGCAGAACAGCATCGCCTTCGAGATGCAGAACGCGGCGGTCAAGGCCGGCCGCGACGATGTCACCACGAGCTACTACGACCAGCGTGCGAAGGCCATCCGCGCGATGATCGAGTCGGCGGAGGATCTCAAGATCCCGCAGACCAGCATCCTCGAGCTCGACGCAGCGACGTGGGAGCGGGCCAATGGCCGCGCCGCCCGCAACGCCATGGTCAAGGTCGTCGATCCGCAGGACGAGGCCGTCTGGGACAAGGTCCGCACCGAGCAGGTCGGCAAGCTGAGCTACACCGAGGAGACCGGTGACTACCTCGAGGTGATCAAGAACCTGAACCTGATCACCGGCGTGCAGATCCTGACCACGCCCGAGGCCCGCGAGATCATCAACAGCGAGAGCCTGAAGGTCGTCATCGAGCTGGCCGGCTCGATCACGCTGCAGAACTTCCTGAACCACATGGTCGGCCGCAGCGAGAACCTCGCCTGGACGGTCAAGAACGGCGTCGTCGTGCTCGGCAACAAGTCCCAGGCCACCGGCACGATCGTCAACGAGATCTACCCGGTGAAGGACCTGGTGTTCAAGCACACCCAGTTCATGCCGCCGCGCATCCGCGACATCCCGGGCGAAGGCAGCGACGACACGCCGCGCACGGGCAGCGAAGGTGACGATCCGGTCGCCGGCATCGAGCTTGGCGACCTGGTCACCAACCTGAAGGAAGCCACCGATCCGAAGTACTGGGAGTCGGAAGGTGTCGCGATCAACGCCGAGGACTCGGGCCTGCTGTCGGTGCAGGCGAGCCCGGACATGCATGCGAAGGTCGTCCAGGTGCTGTCCGACATGCGCAAGTTCGCGACACCGATCGTGACCATCGACTCGAAGTTCCTGACGATCTCCCGCAACTTCCTGATGGAGATCGGTATCGACTTTCGCGGCCTCGGCGGCTCGGGCAACAAGGGCAGCGTCGTCACCCTCGACGACGTCACCAACGGCCTGCAGAGCAACGCGTCGCGCGGCCTCGACAACGGCGGCACCGGTGACCCGGCCGCCAACCCGCTCGCGGGCGCCTTCTACAACGACGGCGGCGACGGCGACGTGCGCGCGCGCACCGAGAACTACTTCGTCAACGACCTCGGTCGCGTGCTGAGCCCGACCGGCGGCCTGACGGCCGGCTGGACGCTGATCGACGACACACAGCTGAACATGATCCTGCGCGCGGTCGAGAAGAAGCAGGACGCCGAGATCATGAACAGCCAGATCCTGTCCGTGCTGAACCGCGAACGCGGCCACGTGGCGGTGATCAACCAGACGGCCTACGTGCGCGACTTCGACGTCGAAGTCGCCCAGGCGGCCTTCATCGCCGACCCGAAGATCGACGTGATCCAGGACGGCATCGTGCTGGACGTCAAGCCGGTCATCCACCACGACCGCAAGTACATCACGCTGAGCCTGAACCCGACGGTCGCCGAACTGCAGCGGCCGATCCCGACGTTCACGACGTCGCTCGCCGGTTCGACGCTGCCGGTGACGCTGCAGCTGCCGAACCTGACGGTGACGAACTTCAACACCACCGCGAAGGTGCCGGACGGCGGCACGGTCCTGATCGGCGGCCTGCGGCAGGTGCTGACCAAGGAGCGCCGCGCCGAGGTCCCGCTGCTGGCTCGCCTGCCGCTGATCTCGTTCCTGTTCAAGCAGGAGGGCTCGGTCGACGAGAACCGCAGCCTGATGGTCATGGTGCGCGCGACGATCACCGATCCGCGCGACACGCCGGTCGGCCACGCGGGCAACACGGCCCGCCGCTGATCCAGGCCAGGCAGTGCCCACGGGCCGCCGGCCTGCGCCTGGCGGCCCGTTCGCCGTACCCGGTCAGACCGCGCCGGCCCGAGCACCCTTGCCAGCGCGCGGTCGTTCGCGGACAAATGGACGCGTGAGCCGGGACCTGGACGCGATCTTCTTCGACATCGACGACACGCTGTTCTCGACGTCCGTGTTCGCCGAGAAGGCGCGGCGTGGAGCGATCGAGGTGATGATCGGCGCCGGCATGCAAGCCGAGCACC
>JBGARS010000162.1:0-3002 GCA_044230075.1 Planctomycetota bacterium
AAGAAGGGCAACCCGACCGATCTGCTGCTGGCGATGCTGCGCACCGCCGACTTCGAACTCGAACCCGCGCTGTGCGAGAGCATCCGCCAGGAGCTGATCACCGGCGAAGGCGCGCTGTTCTACGACCCCGAGGCGTTCTTCGACGACCGCTGTGTGCGGGTGCAGAAACCGGGCCTCGCACCGACGTGGGTGTTCTACGGCACGCCGCGGCACTATCCGGCCGGCGCCGTCCCACCACAACGCGCCCGCGGTGGCGCGCTGGTGTGGACCGACGCCGGCATCGAGGCGACGTCGCTGCCGGGCAGCGACGAGCACCAGCAGCACCTCGAAGTGCAGGCGACGGGCACCCTGCAGCGCGACGGCATCGAGATCGAGGCCACCGTCACGATGCGCGGCGACGAGGGCTTCCGCGCCGCCGAGTACTTCCTGCGCCAGCCGGCCAACACGCGGCGCCAGTTCGCGCGCCAGTTCGCGCAGGGCGTGTGGAGCGGCTGGCAGGT
Source organism: Planctomycetota bacterium (assembly GCA_044230075.1). Lineage (GTDB taxonomy): Bacteria > Planctomycetota > UBA1135 > UBA1135 > UBA2386 > JAEUHS01. Next base: position 501 of record JBGARS010000162.1, read on the forward strand.
GCAGCAGGCCGAGCTCGACCGGCTCGAGGCCGGTCGCCCGGTCTCGGTCCGCGCGACGCTGCGCCGGCGCGGCCCCCAGGCCGACGGCGACCACCTGCTGCTGTCGATGCCGCTGCCGTCGAGCCGCTTCCTGGCGATGGCCGGCGCGCGCCCCGACCGACAGGTGCCGATGCGGCTCACCAGCGACGTGCTGCTGGCGTGGGACCTGCGCCTCGAACTCGGCGACCTGCATCTGACCGAACTGCCGCCGCCGGTGACGCTGCAGTCCGGGCCGCTGGTGTTCGTGCAGGAACTGCGACGCGAGGGCACCGCGCTGGTGCTGCGCCGCCGCGCGACCATGGGCGCCGGCACGATCGCGGTCGCGAAACTCGGCGACTGGATGCAGCTGCTGCAGCAGGTCGAGCGCGCCGAGGACCAGAGCCTGGGGTTCCGGGTCGAGTAACCGCGCCCGCCCGTAGGAACTGATGACTTGCGTGCAGCTCCTTGGCCGAGGGCGTCAGGAAGGCCGTCGGAATGAGTCTTCCGTCAGGCGGCGATGGCGTCGCGCACGGTGCGGTCGCCGTCGAAGCTCATGGGGTGGATGCTGCGGTCGCCCCAGTCCTGTCGCCAGGCGAGCACTTCGTGCCGGCGCAGATGGCGCGGCAGCAGTCCCAGGAGACGGGCGGGGGTCTGGACCTCCTTGTCGCGGTTGAAGCGTCGCCGCACGTAGTTGCGGTAGACGAGGAAGATCGACATCTGGTCCTGCAGGCGCCTGGCCTGCTTGGTCACCAGCCACGACCGGCGGCGCAACCGGCCGCAGTTGTCACGGCTCATGGCCAGCGTCGTGTTGATCGGGAACAGCGGGTTGTGGGTGTCGCGCACCAGGGTGCCGGCGGTGGTCACGTGCCGGAGCCGATCGCCGAACACGCTGGCGGCGATGGTGGCGTAGCTGCGCTTCTGGTCGGTGTGGAGCACGAGGTCGCCGCTGGGGACCCTGCGGGCCAGGGCCTGCAGCACAGTGCGCACGCAGGCGTTGCTCTGGTCCGGCCGGGGCCTTCGGCGTTCCTCCTGATCCTGGCGCTGCCGCCGCGCCGAGCCGGCCCGGGCCAGGCGCCGGATCGAGCCGACGGCCGTGGCGACCACGAACCAGGTCTGCTTCTCGATCAGCACGGGCATCGTCAGCGGCCGGATCGAGGCGCCCTCGTAGGTCTCTTCCTCGTCGAGCAACCAGCTGCGTCCGGCGGGCAGACTCTGGCACAGGTTGCCGTGCAGGCCGGCCAGGGTGGCCGCCATCTTCCCCAACTTGCGTTGCACGGCATGCACGTCCATGTCGAGCAGGCGACCGCACTGGCGCAGGCCGACGCCGCTGACGAGCAGCAGGAACAAGGGCGCGTTGTCGTGCGGTCGCCGATCGCGATAGTCGTGGCGGAACGTCTGCCGCGAGAACCCGCGCCTGCACGAGTTGCAGCGGAAGCGCTGCACGCCGTCGGGCCGGCAGCGTGGGAAGTACCGGCCGGCGCGGCGGTAGAAGCCCGCCGACGGACGCGTGTGCTGCTCGCAAACCAGGTTGGGACACCGAGGTGGGATGAATGCCAACGTGCTCTCCTGCCGCGCCCAACGGGGCTTCGGCAGGGCATGGGTGGCGCGATCGGCGCAACGGTGGCAGCAAAACCCGGGAACTGCACCCAAGTCATCAGTTATGTCACGTTGCTTTCGCGGCACGATCCGGCGAGCCTTCTCCCGATGAGCCGCCACGAAGCCCGCGCCGTCGAAGTCGCCCTCGCCAAGCTGGCGTCGCGCCTCGACGCCGATCCGCGGCTGCACGCCGAACGCCTGCGGGCCCAGCGGGAGTTCTTCGGCCAGGGCGCGGCCGGCGGGGCCGAGCGCCTGCCGACCGACGCCGCCGGCCAGAGGTTCGTCGAGTGGCTGCTGCTCGAGCGGGAGAGTGAAGTGCTGGGCGCACCGCCGATCGACGTGCCGCCGTTCGCCGAGGAGGGGCGGGACCTGGTCGATTCGACGGTCGGCGTGTTCCTCGTGCTCGCGCGCGACGCCGAGACGGTCGAGGCGCAGGACCTGCAGGACGACACGGTGTTCGACCTGTCGGTGCCGGCGGGATCGCTGCTGGCGGGGGACCTGCTGGTGGGTCGCCTGTTCGACGCTGGAGCGGATCAGTGGCGACCGTCGTCGGCAGCGGCGGTGTTCCGTCCCGGCGCCCTGCTGGCCGAGGCGTTCCGACGCGACGTGGAGCGACTGGCGCTGCACCGGCGGCTGCGGCAGATCGAACTGGAACACCTGCTGCTGCGCCGTACCGATCAGACGCCGAGTCCGACGGCCGCGAACGTGGATACGGTGCCGCTCGAACATCTCGAAGCGGACCTCGACGCGCTGCTGCGCGCGAGCGGATGCCGGCAGTCCGCCGCGGAGGTCAGCTCGCAACTGCGAGCGGTCGAGCGGCCGGGCGCGGTGATCGGGCCGCTGCTCGAGGAACTCGCCTTCGAGACCGACATCGACCTCGATGCGACG
>JBGARS010000163.1:0-2980 GCA_044230075.1 Planctomycetota bacterium
TGCAGTTCGCGTGCGCGCGGTTGAGTTCGATCCTGCGCAAGGTCGAGGTGCCGGTGCCGGCGCCGGGTCAGGTCGACTTCACGCTGCTCGCCGACGCCGAGCGCGTGCTGCTGGTGATGCTCGACTTCGGCACCGCCGTGCAACGCGCCGCCGAGCAGAGCGAGCCTTCCATCGTCACGGCGCACACGATCGCGCTGGCCGGCGAGATCCACAGCTACCTGCGCGACCACTACGTGATCGGTGCCGAGCCGGCCGTGCGCGACGCGCGGCTGCTGCTGGTCGACGCCGCGCGGCGGCTGCTGACGACCGGGCTGTCGCTGCTCGGCATCGCGGCGCCCGAACGCATGTAGCGCACCTGGCTCATCGCGCCGCGAGTGCCAGCAGCGCGAGCGCCGTCGCCAGCGACGGATCGTCTTCCTTCATCGCCGTCACCATCTCGCTGGCGAAGCTGCCGTCGCGGCGCTGGCACGCGACCAGCATCGTGCGCAGCGCGGCGCGTGCCGGCGGATGCACCGCGGCGAGCACCATCGCGTGGTAGAAGCGCAGCGCGTCGTGCCACGGCTCGGCCGGGTGTGCGTCGATGCCACCGATGCGCTCGGCGCTGGCGTGGGCATCGAGCCAGGTGCGGGCGGCGACGAGCCGTGCGTCGTCGGCGGGCACGCCGAGCGCCTGCAGCGCGAGCACGCCGTCGGCGGTCGCGGTCGCATACGAACGGAACCGGCCGTCTTCGTCGCGCCCGGCCTTGTTGGCCTCGGCGACGACCGGCGAGAACGCGAAGCCACCGTCCGGGTGTTGCAGGTTGCGCAGCAGCACGACGACGCGATCGCGCACGGCGTCGTCGAGCCGCCCCGCGGCAGCCAGCGCCTGCACCGCGAAGCGCGTGTGAGTCATGTCGACGTGACCTGGTTCGTCGGGCGGCAGCCCGCGGGCACCGAAGCCGAACGCGCCGTACGCCGGCGCCGTCGCCGCGAACCCGCGCGCTTCGCCGCACTGCTGGCGCACGAGCCAATCAGCCATGATGTCGATGCGTTCGCGATCGGCGGGATCGCCGACGCGAGTCAGCACCAGGATCGCCAGCGACGTCGCGTAGACCGGATACTCGAGCAGGTCGGCATCCGCGTAGCCGATCGCGCCCTCGGGCCCGATCGATGCGCGCACGAACGCCAGCCCGCGCGCGAGGGCCGCGGGCGGCGGCTCGCCGTGTGCCAGCAATGCGTGCAGCACGAACGGCGTCAGCGCCTGGCCCGAGCGCAGTACCGCGTAGCGTTCGCTGCGGAACGAACCGTCCGCCCGCTGCTGCGCCAGCAACCACGCGGCGGCGCGATCGCCGGCGCTGCCGGGCGCGCACGCCGGCAACACCAGCAACGCCGGCAGCAGCACCGCCGCGACGCGCTTCACTTCGCCGCCAGCTTCTGGTCGCGGGTCAGCCACGCGACGTCGCGGTCGGCGGTCAGGCAGCTGAGCGCGGTCGCCGTGCAGAACGCCGGGCTCGTGATGCAGTGGTGCCCGCTCCAGCTGCCGTCCTGGTTCTGCACCTTGGCCAGCCGTTCGTGCATCTTCGCGCTCCACTTCGCCCACTGCTCGCCGCCGTCGATCACCAGCGACTCGCTCTTCATCTGGTAGCTGAGGAACTCCTCGCCGCCGTTGTTGCCGAAGCCCTGCAGCAGGTTCTCGTCGAACGCGCGCGTCTTCGCGGCGGTGTTCATCGCGACCGACTGCGCCATCGCCTCGGCGCGCGGCGCGTCGACGCCGAGCCTCTCCAGCGTGCTCGCTTCGACCTTGGCGTCCTTGTCCAACCGCCCTTCGCGCTTCGCGGTCTCGACCAGTTCCTCGGCCTGCTTCGCCTCGGCCACGACGCCGCGCTGGTTGGCCGCGGACGCGTAGAGCGAGACGCCGGCCGCGGCGTCGGCGCGCACCGTGAAGGTCGCAGCCGGGGTGGCACCCGCGTCGCCCGGCACGGCGGTGCTGCCGACCACCTGCTGCCGCTGGTAGTCGCGCGCCAGGTCCAGCTTGTCAGCGTCGATCGTGCGCCCGGCGAGCCGGCCGAGTTCGAGCGCGGTGCTCATCTGCGCCGATTGCAGCACCGGCGCCCAGCCGCCCGCGGCCCAGCTGCCGTCCTGGCCCTGCGACGACTCGATCTTGCGCAGGCACTTGTCGAGCGCCGCCGTGACGCGCGGCCGCAGCGCCGCATCGAGGTCCTGCTCCTGCAGCAGCCGCGCGAAGAACTGCGCCGTCAGCGCGGTGTCGACGTTCTGCCCCATCTTCGCCTGCGGCTGGGTGCCGGTCAGGTCGGTGATCCTCGGGCCGTCCGCCGGCGCGGCCTCGACCGTGCGCAGCAGGTAGTCGTTCGCCTTCTGCAACGTCGTCGCGAAGTCGCCGCGCCGAAGCCCGTTGCCGGCGCGCAGCAGCGCCATCGCCGCGACCGCCGTCGTCGCCGGATCGGTCGGCACTGCGTGCGCATCGCGGATGTCCTGCCGCGAACTGCTGCCCGCGCCCCAACCGCCGTCGTCCTGCTGGGCGCCCGCGAGCCAGTCGAGCCCCTTCTCGACGAACGGTGCCAGCGGTGCCGGTGCGGGCCGTTCGGGCGGCGGCGTCGGGTGCTTCTGCCCGATCGTCGCCGCCCTGCCATCGGCGCGTCCGCCACTCGCGTCGACCGCCACCGCGAGCGGGTCGGTGTCGGTGCGCCCAGGCGCGCTGCCGCAGGAAAGGTAGACCAGACCGAGCGCCAGCAGCGCTCCCCATGCATATCGCGACTTGCCCATGTTCTTCACCTTGGTTGAAAGGGCCGGCGGCCAACGCGGTCGAGCGGGGGAAGTTCTCACTGCGTCGCGGGTCACGCGTCTCCGCACGAGAAGCGACCCGTCGGGGGTCCGGCCCGGCACCCTGCGACGGTAGACGTGCGGGGCGGCGTCCGGGATGTAAGGAGCGGGTCAGACTGCTCCGCGCAGCGCGTCGGGCAGACCGACCGCGACCTCGGTTC
>JBGARS010000164.1:0-2398 GCA_044230075.1 Planctomycetota bacterium
TGGTGGGTTCGGGCGCCGGTGAGCTGATCGCCGAGGGCGTGCTGGCGGTCGAAATGGGCGCGACCGCAGCCGACCTGGAGCTCACCATCCACCCGCATCCGACGCTGTCGGAGACGGTGATGGAGGCGGCCGAGGTGTTCTTCGGCCAGGCGACGCACGTCTACCGGCCGAAGAAGAAGTAACGCGGCGCACGTCGCCTCGAATCACGCGAGCCGGCCTCAATCGCCGGCTCGTGGTTCGTACGGCGGCCGGATTGTCGACCTGCCGTCGTAAGCTTCCCCGACCGGTTGACAGGTGAAAGTAGACTGCTCCCCGTCAGGAGCGGTCATGCGGAAATCGAAGTTTAGCGAAACGCAGATCGTCGGCATTCTAAAGGACGCCGAGAGCGGCGTCCCAGTGGCGGATCTGCTGCGGAAGCATGGCGTCAGCAAGGCCACGTTCTTCAAGTGGCGGAGCAAGTACGGGGGCGCAACCGTAGCCGACGTGAAGCGGCTGCGCGAGCTCGAAGCCGAGAATGCGAAGCTGAAGCGGATGTACGCCGACCTGGCCCTCGAGAACGCGGCCATCAAGGATGTGCTGAGCCGAAAGCTGTAGGGCCGTCTGCGAAGCGACAGGTGATCGGGATGCTCGTCGCCGAGCATCAGCTGCCGGTGCAGCGGGCCTGTCGCGTGGTGAGGCTGTCGCGGGCGGCGTACTACCGGCCTCCAGTTCCGGCGAGTCGGCGTGATGCGGCGGTGATCGCCGGGCTGACCGACGTGGTGGCGCGCTTTCCACGCTGGGGCTTCTGGAAGCTCTTCGACTGCCTGCGCACCGAGGGGCGCACCTGGAACCACAAGCGGGTGCATCGCGTGTACTGCGCGTTGCGGCTGAATCTGCCGCGCCGCACGACGCGACGTGTGCCGAAGCGTGTGCGCCAGCCGCTGGCGGCACCAGCGGTGCTGAATCGGACGTGGGCCCTCGACTTCATGGGCGACACGTTCTACGACGGCCGGCGGGTGCGGCTGCTGACGATGCTCGACGAAGGGAATCGGGAGGCGCTGGAGATCGCGATCGGAATCTCGCTACCCAGCCGTCGGGTCGTGCGGGAACTCGACGCGTTGGTGGCGGTGCATGGCTGCCCGTCGGCGATTCGCGTCGACAACGGACCGGAGTTCACGGCGCAGCCCTTCGTCGACTGGTGCGCCGACCACCGCGTCACCCTCCTCTACATTCAGCCCGGGAAGCCCGATCAGAATGCCTACATCGAACGCTTCAATCGCACGTATCGCACGGAGGTGCTCAATGCTCATCTCGTCGAGTCGGTCGCGGAACTCCGCGCCCTGACCGACGCCTGGCTGCAGATCTACAACCGCGTGCGGCCCCACGACAGCCTCGGCCGGGTGCCGCCGCTTACGTTTCTCCCGAGGCCTTCATCAGGCGACCAGTCTCCTTCTCGACTGTCAACTTGACGGGGAAGCTTACGCGGTTGGCGGCGGTCATCGCGGGCTCCTGACAGCGAGCAGCGCCTGCATCTTCTCGAGCAGGCGCTTCAGATCGATCGGTTTGGTCTCGAATTCGTCGCAGCCGGCATCGAGGCACTTCTGCCGGTCGGCCACCATCGCGTGCGCCGTCAGGGCGACGATCGGCACCGCGGCGGTGGCCGCGTCGGCCTTGATGCGGCGCGTCGCCTCCCAGCCGTCGATCTTGGGGAGGCTGATGTCCATGAGGATGAGGTCGGGGCGGCCCGCCACCGCCTGCTCCACCGCCTGCAGGCCGTCGGTGGCCAGCACCACCTCGTAGCCGTGGCGGGCCAGGCGTCGCGACAGCATGTCGGCGTTGGCCTCGTTGTCTTCCACGAGCAGCACCCGGGCGCTCATCGCGCGTCTCCCGTCGTGCTGGCCGTCTCGGCGGCCTCCGCCGGTGTCTCGAGCAGCCGCGGCACCCACACCGAGAAGGTGGAGCCCGCGCCGTAGGTGCTGCGCACGCTGACCTGGCCGTCGATGAGCGAACACAGGCGGCGGCAGAGCGCCAGGCCGAGGCCGGTGCCGCCGAATCGGCGCGTCGTCGACTCGTCGACCTGCGCGAAGTCGCGGAACAGCCGCGACAGGTGATCGGCGGCCAGGCCGATGCCGGTGTCGGTCACCGCGAACAGCACGCCGTCGCGGTCGCCGTGGCGTTCGGCGCGCACCGCGATCTCGACGCTGCCCTGCTCGGTGAACTTCACGGCGTTGCCGGCCAGCGCCGCCAGCACCTGCACGAGCTTGGCGCGATCGGTCTGCAGCCACTGCACGCCCGGTTCGATCGTGCTGCGCAGCAGCAGGTGCTTGGCGTCGGCCGCCGCGCGCACCGAGGCCACGGCGTCCTGGACCACGGCGGCGACGTCGACGCCGTCGACCTCGACGCGCACCATGCCGGCTTC
>JBGARS010000165.1:0-2145 GCA_044230075.1 Planctomycetota bacterium
CGACCAGGTCGACCCGGAGCTTTCCTTGGGCCTGCGCGATCCCGAGGATGCTCTCGTCCAGGTAGGGCCGCAGGGCGTCTGGAAAGAGTGTCAGGATGGCGCAGCGCAAGGTGCCTTGCCGCGAAGAAAGGGTGAGCAGACTACGGGGCGGCTGGGGTGTCGGTCAAGACGACGCATGGCCGGAACCGGGTGGTGTTCGCTAGGCTTCCGGCATGTTCACCGGGCTCGTACAGGCGGTCGGAACGGTGGTGGAGCGGGTGACGACCCCGGACGGGGCCCGGCTGCGGGTCGATCTGCGGGCCCTGCCGGGGCCGTTCCGGCTCGGCGACTCGATCGCGCTGTCGGGGGTGTGCTGCACCGTGATCGGCCTGGACGGCGGGGTGGCGGCGTTCGACCTCAGCCCGGAGACCCTGGCGCGGACCTGGCTCGGCCGGGCCGCCGTGGGGGAACGGCTGAACCTCGAAGGCGCCCTGCGCGCCGGCGACCCGCTCGGCGGACACCTGGTGCAGGGCCACGTCGACGGGGTCGGGGAAGTCGTGCTGGCCCTGGATCCGAGGGCCGGCGGCGAGCTCTGGGTGCGGGTGCCGCCCGAACTGCAGAGATACTGCGTCGAGAAGGGCTCGATCACCCTCGACGGGGTGTCGCTGACGATCGCCGGCCAGCGCGACGGGGCGGTCGGTATCGCCGTGATCCCGCACACGGCCCAGGTGACGACGCTGGGCCAGAAGCGGGTCGGGGATGCGCTGCACGTCGAGGTCGACGTGATCGCCAAGTACGTCGAGCAGATGCTGGCTGCGCGCGGGCTCGGCGGCTGACCGTGGAACGCGGTCGGGGGAACAGGCGCTGGGGGGCGGCCATGAAGCCCTCCTCCCTGCGGTCGTCCCCCCGGCGCCTGGGTCTGTTCGCCGCCACGCTGCTGCTGCCGGTCCTGCTGTCGAGCTGCATCACGACGGCGCTGTGGAGCTCGGACGACGAGGACACGACGTGGGGCGAGCGGCAGGATGAAGACGACACGTGGGGGGAGTTCCTGGGCAAGCTCGCCCTGACGCCGTTCACCCTGGCCTTGGACTGCGTGACCCTCGGCGTGCAGGCCTGGTTGTTCGGCGACCACGACGACGACGACGAGCCGCGGCGGCAGAGCTGCTGCCACCGGCGCTGATGCGCAGTCAGCGGCGTTTGCCGGTGATCAGGTCGTAGTGCGTGCCTGGCCCGAGGTGGATCGGCTCGCGCTCTGCATCGCCTGCCGCCTTCGACGATGGCAAGATCGTCGCCGACGAATCGTCGGCCGGGGACAATTCGGCCCCCTGAACGACCGCGCTTCCCACGACGCGGATGCCGGTGAAGCGCGGTGGGCACAGCGCCGACAGCCGCCGCAGGTCGGTCTGCTCTTCGTTGGCGTTCCGCACGGCCTGCTTCGGCGACGCGATCGGATCGCTGCATTCCATGGCGCTCCCCGGCAGGAGAGCGAGTCCGCGTCGGCAGGCAGTTGCCGGATTCGCGTCGTCGAGCGCTGGCTGCGCGTCGGTGACGACTTCGCCGAGTAGTGCGTGGCCCCAGACGACGCCACCACGCGCGAGCAGCTCGTTCAACGCCGCCCGCAGCTGCGGAACGTACGCTGTGTCGAGGATGGCGCTGGCCGCCGAGGCTGTTTCGTCCTGGAGCCAAACACCGGTCGCGTCCGCGATGCACTTTGCCAGTTCGTCAGCGCTGACGGCACCTGGCCCCGTCAGGCGGATCTCGTGCAGCTCCCTGAATCCCGTCGACGTGTCCGAGTGGTAGGCGTGATGTCCGTCGCCGTGGAAGACTACGAGCACCCTGGCTGCCTTGCCGCCCGCGAACGCGACGAAGCGCTGGAAGCTGTCGCCGGAGTCCCCGAGCAGCAACGTGCCTGCTGCGACGCGCGGTGACGCGGGGTCCGTCCACGACCACGTCGCGCGCTCTCGCGCCGCGCGGCGCCACGCCGCGAGATCGACGTGGGCACCGGCGGCGCGCTCGACCACGACTCGGGCGTGTCCGTCGTGCTCGGGCAGCACGAGGAACACCTTCGACGCCCCGATGACGTCCAGCGCGTCGCCGTGCACGACCGCCGCCGTGCTCTCGTCGACGCCGATGCCGAACAGCCCCGGATGCAGCGCCAGCGCCCGC
>JBGARS010000166.1:0-2059 GCA_044230075.1 Planctomycetota bacterium
ACGTCCAGCGTCGAGACCCGGAACATCTGCCCGGCGCCCTCGGCGTCGCTGGCGGTGATGATCGGCGTGTTCACCCAGATGAAGCCTTCGGTGTGGAAGAAGCGGTGAATCGCCTGCGCCATGCAGTTGCGCACCCGCGAGACGGCGCCGAACGTGTTGGTGCGGGGGCGCAGGTGGGCGACCTCGCGCAGGAACTCGAGCGTGTGCTGCTTCGGCTGCACCGGGTAGGTGTCGGGGTCGTCGACCAGCCCCACCACCTTCACTTCGCTCGCCTGGATCTCGACCGTCTGGCCCTTGCCCTGCGACGCGACGAGCGTGCCGGTGCAGATGACGGAACAGCCGGTGTTGAGCTTGCTGACCTCGGCCGCGTAGTTGGGCAGCGTGTTGGGCGCGACGACCTGCAGCGAGTCGAAGCTGCTGCCGTCGTTGACCGCGAGGAAGCTGATGCCGGCCTTGGAGTCGCGCTTGGTGCGGATCCAGCCGCGGACGGTGACGTCGGTGCCGACGGCCATTTGTCCGGTGAGGGCCTGCTTGGTCGAGATGAGGGTCGCCATGCGGCCCCCTCTATCACTTGCCGAGTTTTCTCTGGCGCAGAACCAGATAGCGCTCGCTGGCGGCGAACCGCACCAGCTCGATCATCTCGGAAGGCAGGGCCTTCTTCGCGCGCAGGGCGGCGAGCGCCGGCGCGACGCCCCCGCACACCACCAGGCCGGCGCGGTTGGCGGAATGCCGGGCGCCTTCGGCCAGCTTGGCGAGGTTCATCTTGCGCGCGACCTTCTCGTTGAGCTGCTTGAGCCGTTCCCACCCCTTGGGCGGCAGGCCGTCGCGCACCGCGCGCGCCTCGGCCGACAGCGACTGGCCGCGGAGCACCTGGGTCAGCACCTGGAGCGCGCGAATCAGCTGCTCGCGCCGCAGGTTGCGCAGGCACAACAGGTCGGGGTTCTGGGTGAAGAGCGCGCGGCCGGCGAAGAAGCGCAGCTCGGCCTCGGGCAGCTCGCGCTTGATCGCGAGCCGGCCGACGAGCAGCCGCGGCGACCCGGGGAACACGAGGGCGAACGGCGGGCCGTTGTCGTTGCTCGGGTACACGTCGGGCGCGCGCAGCCCGAGAATGCGCACGGCGGTGAGCAGGGCGTCGGCCGCGGCCTTCGCGCCCTTGCCGAGGTCGAGGCGGAACTCCTCGCGGGTGCCGGCCTCGGCGCCGCGGGTCGGGTAGATGCGGCAGAGCGCGAGCCCGCACAACCCGAGCAGCTCGCCTTCCTCGCCGCGCAGCACCGGGTGCTTGAGCCCGGCGCGGTCGGTGGCCGAGAGGATCAGCTTCGGGGCGCGGGGCGCGGCGTGCGGATCGCCCTCGAGGGCGAGCGCGATCTCGAGCATCAGGCTCGAGCGCGAGGCGTCGCCGGCGGCGTCGAAGTGCTCGGCGAGCGCCTTGTAGCCGTCGGACTCCAGCGGCTCGGCGCGGACGTCTTCGAACAACGCCTCGCGTTCGGTGCTGAGCACCTTGGACGGCGAGGGGCCGAACGAGGGCGGCACGGCGGCGGCCGGGTCACCCAGGGCGGCGGCGGGGGGCGAGGGGATCTCGAGCGTCGAGTGCGCGGCGGCGGGCTCGTCCTGCTCGCCCGACTGCACGCCCGGGGGCGCTTCCCATTCTTCGCTCGGCTGCTCGAGGTCGGCGCTGCCCACCTCGACGAGGTCGTCGACGCCGCTCATCGCCTCTTCGACCGACACGTCCTCGTCGTCGTCCTCGAGGCGACCCACGGTGCTGCCTTCCCATTCCTCGTCGTCGTCGTGGTCGGCCGGAGGCGGCACCGGCACCAGCGGCACGCGGAGGTTCTTCGTCTCCTGCATCACCACCGGCGGCGGCGGCGCGGTGACGGCGGCGGGGGCGGGCTCGGGGTCGGGCGCGCTGGCCCGCGGCTTCAGCGGAATGGCGGGCTTCTGGCGGGGCTCGACGGCGGGGATCCGGATGCTGACGCCGGAGGCCTTCGGGTCGCGCGCGCCCTTCGCAGGCCCGCTGGGCGGAGGCGGCCGCTGGGGTGCGCCGGGGGCGGAGATGGGGACG
>JBGARS010000167.1:0-1335 GCA_044230075.1 Planctomycetota bacterium
GATCGGGACGACGAGCGAGAAGCGCAGCCTGGTTTCGTTCGCGTTCATCTTGTCTCCACCCGCAACCGCGCATCGACGGCGACGCTGCGGCGGTCCTTGCCGGCGAGGATGAACGGATTCACCTCGACCTCCTGGATCTGCGGGAAGTCCTGCACGAGCTGCTGGATGCGCAGCAACACCTCGACGCCGACGTCGAGGTCGGCCGGCGGGCTGCCGCGGAACGCGCCGAGCAGCGCCGCACCCTTGAGGCCGGCGAACATCTCGTGCGGGTCCTGGCCGTCGAGCGGACCGATGCGCACGACCACGTCGCGCAACAGTTCCACCTGCACGCCGCCGAGACCAGCGGCGTAGAGCGGTCCGTAGCGCACGTCGCGCGTCATGCCGAGCAGCACCTCGCGGTGCCCGTCGGCGTGTCGCTGCACCTGCAGGGACACATCGCCGAACCGCGGCTTCAGGCGCGTCAGCAGTTCCTGCGCGGCGGCGAACACCTCGTCCCCGGACCGCAGCCCGGTGCGCACCGCGCGGTGTTCGCTCTTGTGCAGGAGGTCCGCGGCCTCGGCCTTGAGCACGACCGGGAAGCCCACCTTGTGCGCGGCGGCGACCGCGTCCCCGGGCTCTTGCACACGACGGCTGGGCGCGAACGGCACGCCATAGGCCTGCAGCACCGCTTCGGCGGCGGCACCGGGCAGCCACCCACGGCCACGATGGGTGCGGAAGAGGCGCGCGGCCGCGGCCTTGTCGACGCGGAATTTCGGTGTCTTCGCCGGCCGCCGCTGCAGCCAGCGCCATCGGCGCGCCATCAACCGCAGCGTCACCGCGGCGTCCTCGGGATAGCGGAACACCGGGATGCCGGCGCGCTGCAGGATCGCATGGGCCTCGTCACCGCGCTGGCGACCCATCACGCACGCGAGCACGGGCTTCTGCAGCTCGCGCGTCTCGTCGACGATCGCCTGCGCGACCGCCGCCGCGTCGATCATGATCGGCGACACGAACAGCACCACCAGCCCATCGACCTCCGGATCCCTGGTGACGATGCGCAGCGCGGCGCGATAGCGCGCGGCGTCGGCGGACGCGATCAGGTCGATCGGGTTGTGCACGCTGGCCTCGGGCGGCAACACCTTGCGCAGCGCCCTGGCCGTCGCCGGTGCGATCGCCGCCATCTGCATGCCGAGCGCGACGAGCGCGTCGGTGGCGAGGATGCCGGGGCCACCGGCGTTGGTGACGACCGCCATGCGCCGCCCGCGCGGCGGCGGCTGGTTCAGCAGGGCCTGCGCCAGCGAGAACATGTCGCGGAAGTTGTCGACCCGCAGCACGCCGCACTGCTGCAGCAGCGTG
>JBGARS010000168.1:0-1309 GCA_044230075.1 Planctomycetota bacterium
CGGCGGCGTCCTCGTACGACATCGCCAACAGCAGCTGGACGAAGCGATCGATCGCGGTGTCGCCGAGGGTGGTGAAGACACAGTGGTCGTACGGCGCGGTCTGCGCGAGCACGCGCACGCTGCCGGTGGGCAGGGTGCCCTCGCGCGCGAACGCGAGGTGGTTGCCGTCGATGAGGCAGGCGGCATCGACCGTGCCCGCGATGAGCGCCCGGGCCGCGTCGCGTTCGCCGCCGACGTGGTCGCCGTGCTTGCCGAGCAGCACGTCGTGGCGCACCACCTCGAAGTCGCGGCCGGGCTCGAGCCCCGCGGCCTCGGCGAGGTGAAGCAGGGGGATGAGCGTCGCCTGCGGCGAGTCGGCCGCGCCGACGCCCACCCGCTTGCCCTTCAAGTCCTTCACCGTGCGAATCGGCCCGTCGGCCTTCACGAGCACGAGGCTGGTGAGGTCCTGGTCGGTGTCGCGCATCGCGATCGCGTGGGCCACCCTGCCCTGCTGCTTCGCCGCCCGCTGCGTCAACAGCCACGCGAGCGGCGAGTTCCACGCGACGTCGACGTGCCCCTTCAGGTGGGCGGCGACCTGCGCCTCGTAGTTGGAGAACAGCACGTAGTCGAACGGCTGACCGCGCTGCTCGAAGAAGGCCTTGAAGCCGTCCCAGATGGTGACGACCTTGGGATCGTAGGCGACGGCGCCGAGCACGAGGGGACGCATGGGGACCTCGGTTCAGAAGAGGGGGAGGCCGGTGACGGCCTTGCCGATGAAGTCGTAGAGCACGTCCGAGGTGGGCGCCATGACGCTGGCCGCGCGCGCGTCGCGGAAGCAGCGGTCGATGCCGTTCTCCTTGCGGAAGGCGGCGCCGCCGCACACGCGCATGGCCGTGTCGGTGACCTCCAGCGCGGCCTCGGCGGCGGCGGCCTTGATCTGCAGCACGCGCAGCATCGCGTCGGGGCGACCGGCCCCCAGGGCGGCCAGCGTGTCCTGCAGCAGCCCGCGCACCATGTCCGCCTGGATGCGGGCCTTCGCCAGGTAGGCGCGGATCGTCGGCAGATCGCGCAGGGCGCTGCCGAGGTGGGCGTAGCGGGTGCCCGAGACGTGGGTGGCGGCCCGCGCCAGCGCGGCCGCCGTCGTCGGGTCCGTGCCGCGCCGAGCCCGCTCCGCCAGGTGTGCCGCCGTCTGGATCGCGCTCGCCGCCGTGTCCGCGTGGCCATGCGCGTCGAACAGGTGTTGACCGAGGGCTTCGAGATCCCGGTCGATGATCTGCTGCTTCTCGTCCATCGTGACCTCCGTGTCGGGCCGGAAGGGCCCGGTCGGGAT
>JBGARS010000169.1:0-1244 GCA_044230075.1 Planctomycetota bacterium
GGCCGATCCTCGTGTAGTCGCTCACGCTCATAGGTTGCTCCTGTGCATGTCCCACATCCGCCCCTGCCACGGCATCATCGCTTCCTCACCGGCTTACACAGCAGCCAGATAGCGATACCGCAGACAGCGAAAGCTACCACCACTGCGCAAAACGTATCCATCACAAGCCTCCTCGGTGTAGATCCCACATGCGCCCCTGCCACGGCTCCCAACTCCGCGTCCATTCGCCCGCCGGCTCCGTCTGCATATAACGATCCATGTAGTCGAAGAACGCCGGCTGGTTCCACGCCTGCCGCAAGCCCATCGCCCGCATCGCCAGCGTCACCCCGGCCCAGCCGTTGGCCGAGCAGCAGCGGCGGTAGTCGCCGGCGCCGTTCGCCCACTCGCGGTAGTCCGTCGGGCTGCCGGTGAGGTGGAAGTTGCCCCACTCGGCGATGCCCACGTCAGCGGGCAAGTAGTTGCCGACGCCCCAGTTGATGACGCCGGGGCTCGTCTGCTGCACGTAGAACGTCTGCCCGTCCTCGGAGAACGGCACGACGCCCGGCCCCTTCGGGCGCGTCATCGTGGGGGCGTAGGTGATGCCGGCCGCGAGCAGTTCCGGTAGGCCGAGCACCTTGCCGGCGAACAGGATCGGGAACTTGCGGCCGTTGCAGTGGCCGTTGACGCCCCAGATCGCTCCCAGCTTCATGTGGGCGTGGTTGTCGATGCCCATCTGCGCCAGCGCGACGACGAACGGCTTGCGCTGCGCCTGCGATGCCGTGCTGTTGGCGTAGAGCGCGGCGTTGCCGATGGCGGTGGTGAAGCCCCGGTAGTAGTCCGGCAGGCCGTCCACCGGGTGCATGTAGCGGCTCGTCCACGACGGGAAGTGATCCAGCCACAGGCTGCCCTTGAACCGAGCCAGCAAGGCGTCCATGTCCGGCATGCCGAGGGCGGGCGCTAGGCTGGCGAGCACCGTCCAGTCGATGTCGGCGGCGGTGGCGGGGATGGTCTTGTCGGTGCCGGCGTAGGGCGGCCGGAAGGCGTCGGGCGGCGGCACGGCGGCCGGCGGCAGCGGCTCGGCGCAGACGAGCTGCGGCGCCTGGGTGCGCGGTGCGCGGTCGCGGCTCTGCGCATCGACGAGCAGCGCGGCGAGGCCCGCGTCCTCGGCCATGTACTGCAGGCGGTCCTGCGGGTAGCTCGGGTCGAGCGGCACGTAGCAGGCGCCGACACGCAGCACCGCGAGCGCCGCGGTCGGCAGCCACGCC
>JBGARS010000016.1:0-67241 GCA_044230075.1 Planctomycetota bacterium
CTGGCCTGGGCGCAGTGGCGGTTGTCCGAAATCGAATCAGGCGAAGCGTTCGACAGGTTGCTGAATGGGTAAGCGGATCCTGATCACCGGCACCGGCACCTCCGGCAGCAACCTCGCTCCCACGGCCAGCCAGTGGGCGAGCCTCGCCTACACACTGACGGCCGGCACCGACCGGATCCGCTTCCACGGCATCTCGAACTTCGGCAACAGCGTGTTCCTCGACAACATCTCGGTCGGCGTCATGCCGTCGGCCCGCCACACCAAGTACGGCAAGAGCTGCGGTGTGCCGGAGTCGACGCTGTCCTCGGCGACGCCGCCGATCATCGGCAGCACGATCCTCTACGACCTGGGCAACATCCCGTTGGCCTGCCCGTCGCCGGACCCCGTGTTCTACTTCGGCGTCGTCGCCATCAGCCTCGGCCAGGACTTCGCGGGCACGGACTTGCTGTCCGGCTACGCCATCGATGCGCCAGGCTGCAGCCTGCACCTGACGTCGCTGGACGTCGTGCTCGGCTACGTCGACACGGTCCCGACCCAACAGGTCCCCTTCACGATCCCGGGCTTCACGACCCCCGGCTTCCTGTTCTACTCGCAGGCGGCAGCGCTGATCTGCCCGGCGGCGCCGAACAACGCCGGCATCATCCTCAGCAACGGTCTGCGTAGCTACTGCAACACGTTCTGACCGCGGGGGTCGCCGGTCGCCATGCGACCGGCAGCCCGACAACGAGCCCGACGACCCTGATGGATCGCCGGGCTCGTTGCGTTTCGGGCCGGGTATCGTGCGCCCCTACGCCCTCGGCCATGTCGACCCCGCTTGCTGCCATGCCGACGCGCGGATCCCGACGCCGCGGCCGCTGACCCCAGTCGCGCCTTGCACGCGCACCCACGTAACGGTCGGAAATCTCAGTGGCAGCGGGGGATCCGCGTTCGGCCGCCTCGATTCCGCAGCCGCTTTCTGCAACACTGCCAACGCGGGAATCGTTGCTTCGGCTCGAACCACTTACTCCAACAAGGACAACGACAATGGCCTCCACCATCTTCTGCAAGATCGACGGTATCAAGGGCGAGAGCACCGACGCCAACCACAAGGACGAGATCGAACTGCTCTCCTACAGCCACGGCGTGAGCCAGCCTCGCTCCGCCACCGCCAGCACCGCCGGCGGCGGCACGACCGGGCGCTGCAACCACACCGACTTCTCCGTCGTCAAGACGATGGACAGCTCGAGCCCGGTGCTGAACCAGCAGTGCTGCACCGGCAAGCACATCAAGGAGATCGTCATCACGCTGCGACGCGCCGACGGCGACAAGAGCGTGCCCTACATGATCTACAAGATGAGCGACGTCGTGATCTCGAGCGTCAGCATCGGCGGCTCGTCGGACAGCGTGCCGACCGAGAGCGTGACCTTCAACTACGCCAAGATCGAGTGGGAGTACACCAAGCAGAGCCGCGCGGGCGGTGCTGGTTCCGGCAAGACGAACGGCAGCTGGGACCTGGCCAAGAACAGCACGTGAGCGGGCTGTAGCCTGGTGCACCGCCGCGGCGGCCGGCCTTCACGAGAAGGTGGCCGCCGCGGTTGCGTACCCGCCCTGCGGTTGCGCCGTGCGCCCGGTGCGGCATAGTCGCGGCATGCGCGCCAGCACCGACGACCTGAGCCCCGCCGAACAGAAGCTGCTCGCCGACGTCGACGCGTCGGGTGTGCACGTCGTGCACGTGCCGGCGAACGACTCCCTGCCCGCGCACTCGTGTTCGGTCGGCATGTGGGACAGCTTCGAGCAGCCCGAGGTCGTGGTGTTCGGTCTGCCCGCCGAGGTCGCCGGGGAACTCATCGAACTGATCGCCGACGAGGCGGACGAAGGCCACCGCTTCCTCGACGGCTCGCGCCACGAAGGGCTGCTGCAGGAGTATCCGGTGCGGTTCGTCGAGGTGCCGAAATCGCGCTACGCCGAGACCCTGGCTGCCGCCTGCTGGGCCTACCAAGGCGACGACTTCCCCGCCGTGCAGCTCGTGTGGCCCGACAAGCAGGGGCGCTGGCCGTGGGACCCCGAGGCGCGCGAGGGCTTTCGTGCGAGCCAACCGGTGCTCGGTCGGACCGGGCCGGCCACGTGACCGAAGGGTCGCCGAAACCGCAGCGCATCGCCGCCACGTGGTACCTCGGCGCGGTGTTCGCGGTGTTGCTGCTGCTCGTCGTGTTGCGCGGCGCCGGCCGGCCGCTGCTGCTCGCCGGCCTGGTCGTCTTCGCCGTGGTCAAGATCGTGCGCGCCGTGCTGCGGCCGCTGCCGTGACGGCCGGCGGCGGAGTCACGGATACAGCGCCGTGACTGCGCTGGTATGAGCGAAGCCGTCGACCGCCATCGGGTCGAACACGCCCCACTGGAACGACAGCGGAAAGCCCTGCCAGATCGGGTCGTTCGGAATGAACAGCGTGTGGGTGGCGCCGCCGACGAACGGACTCGTGTGGGACTTGGTGACGACCGGCAGCAGGATCTCCGGCGTGACCCATACGTCGGCCCAACCGATCGATACGCCGCCTGGGATGGGCACGCCGAGCACGAGCACGGCGAGCACGTTGCGAGCCGCATCGTCGAGCCAGACGTCGATCGGACTCTGGACCGCTGGCCAGCCGGTGACGCCGATCGTCGGCACGCCATACTGCCCCGGCTTGCCGGTGCCGTAGTTGGTGATCGTGCCGGCCGCGAACGGTGCGAACAGCCGGTACTTGCCGGGCACCATGCCCATCGCGTGCCAGGTGTTGCCGTCGGAGTAACGCGTCTCGATCAGCACGTTCGCCGGGTCGTTGTCGGCACTGACCGAGTGCTGCGGGAACATGCCCTGCACGCGCCACACCAGGAAGTAGTCCTGGCCCGCCTGCACGGGGGCCACCTGCGCGAACGTCGCGCCTTGCCAGCAGCGCGCGTGCGTCGTCGTCCAGTTGCCGGCCTGACCGACCAACATGTCCGGCAGGCCGGTCGCCGCATTGCGGGTCCGGATCTCCACCGAGTGCAGCGCCGGCGGCTGGTTGCCGGTGAACACCTGCGCCGCGGCCAGCGACGTGGTCGCCGATGCCGTGAAACGGAAGGCGATCACGCTGCTGGGCCAGCCGACGGCGTAGCTGCCGTAGGAGAGGTTGTCGTTCGCGGCGTCGAGAAGCTGTTGGGCAGGCAGGCAGCCAGCCGCGCACAGCACCAGTGGCAGGAGAGGGCGCATGCCCAGCAGTCTGGCCGCGGACCGTGTCGGCGGGCAAGGGGGTGGTGCGCCGAACCGTCACGCGATCGCCGTGCGGCGGTGCGACAGCACGCTCGCGGCGACGACGCTGCCGATGATCGAGGCGCCGCCGGCGACGGCCAGCGGGTGCGGTGTCTCGCCGAGCACGACGAAGGTGATCACCGGATTCAGCGCCGGCTCGATCATCAGCAGCAGCGAGGTGCGCACCGCGGCCACGTGTCGGATCGCCGAGGCCAGCACGACGTAGGCGATGCCGACCTGGAACACGCCCAGCACGCCGATGACGATCCAGTCGTGTGCGGTGCCGAGCACCGGCGTCTGCCCGGCGAATGGCATCAGCAGAAACGCCAGCGGCATCGCGAACGTGTTGCTCCAGGCCAGCGCGGCACTGGTCTCGTCGGGACCACTCCGGGTGAGCCACCGCATGCCCATCAGCAGCAGCGCGAAGCTGATGCCCGAGGCGAGCGCGAACAGATCGCCCGTGCGCGGATCCGGCGCCGTGCGCTGCACGGTCGTCGGCGCCAGGAAGCACAGCGACATGCCTGCGGCGACACCGGCGAACACCAACAGGTCGCGGCGTGTCGCGCGTTCGCGGAGCAGCAGAGGTGCGAACACCAGCACCCACATCGGCGCCGTCGACTGCAGGAAGATGGCGTTCGCGGAGGTGGTCAGTGTGTTGGCGATCACGAACAGCACCGTGGCGCCGAAGTACGGCAGCACGAGCCGGAGGATGCGCAGGTTCGGCCATCGCCGCGCCGTTGGCAGCAGCACGAACAGCGTCACCGCGGCGATGCCGGTACGCAGGCCCGCACGCTGCAGGGACGGGAAGTCGCAGCTCTTCAACAGCGCCCCGCCGGAGGCGAACAGGGCGCCGGCGAGCAGTACGCGCAGGGTCGGCGGCACGCGCGGCGTTCTCCCACAACCGCGTCCCGGAGTCCATCGGGGTGGCGCACCGGCCTGGACTGGAATCGGACTCCGCTCCCGGCCACCCTGGCGCTCGCCATGAGCCACTACCAGACTCTCGAGGTCGCGCAGGCAGGTCCGGTCCTGCACGTCCGGTTGAACCGGCCCGACGTGCGCAACGCCTTCAACGGGACCGTCGTCGACGAGCTGCAGGCGGCGTTCGCGGCCGCGGACGGCAACCAGGCGGCGCGTGTCGTCGTGCTCAGCGGCAACGGCAAGAGCTTCTCGGCCGGCGCCGATCTGGCGTGGATGCAGGAGCAGGCCGATCTGCCGCTGGCCGAGAACGAGCGCAGCGCGGCGAGCATGGCGCGCATGTTCCTCGCCATCGCCAGGTGCAAGAAGCCGGTGGTCGGCCGCATCCACGGCCACGCGCTCGGCGGTGGCACCGGCCTCACGGCGGCGGTGGACGTCGCGATCTGCACCGAGACGTGCCTGTTCGGCCTCACCGAGGCCAAGCTCGGCATCGTGCCGGCGGTGATCTCACCGTTCGTGCTGCAGAAGATCGGTGTCGGTCGCGCGCGCACACTGTTCCTCACCGGCGAACGGTTCGACGGCAACGAGGCGGAGCGCATCGGCCTCGTGCACCGCGCGGTCGACGAGCAGCACCTCGACGCGGCCGTGCAGCAGGTCACCGGCGAACTGCTGTCCTCCGGCCCGGCGGCGGTGGCCAGCGCCAAGGAGTTGATCCGCAGCGTCGGCCACCTGTCGCTCGAGGATGCGATCCCGGTGACGTCGAAGTGGATCGCCGCGCTGCGCGCGACGCCCGAGGCGCGCGAGGGCTTCGCGGCGTTCCTCGGCAAGAAGAAGCCGAACTGGATCGTCTGAGCGTCGTCCCGGCGCGGCGATCAGCGCCCGCCACGCAGCCGCAGCAGCGCCGCTTCCAGCACCGGATCCCGTTCGTCGAAGTCACCGGGTTTGGCCGCCACGTAGATGTGCGGCGTGATCCCCTCGCCTTCGAAGCAACTGCCGTCGGGGCGCAGCGCCTGCCAGCTCGGCAGCAGCACCGCGAGTCCCGGCAGCAGCGTGTGTGCCTGTGGGTTGCCGGAACTGCCGTACGTCGTGGCGCCGACCAGCAGCGCGCGCGGCGACTGCTTCATCATCAACAGGAACGCCTCGCTGCTCGACATGTTCAGCGGCCCCGTCAGCACGGCGACCTGGCCCTGGAACACATCCGGTGGCCCGTTGCCACGCAGACGCCGATCCTGCCGTTCGCCGAAGCCGTCGGCCGCCTTCGGATCGCACGAACGGTGCGCGGCGTAGACGACCTCGCCCTCGACGAAGAACCCCGCCAGCCGCTGCGCCAGCTGTTCGTCGCCGCCGGTGTTGCCGCGCAGGTCGAGCACCATGGCCTTGCAGGTCATCAGGCTGCGCAGCGCCTCGAGCAGGCGATCGAACTCGTCGCGCTGTTCGCGCGCAAACGTGCCGACGAACAGGTAGCCGATCTCGTCGTCGGTACGCGCCAGGAGGCCGACGCGGCCGATCTGCTGCAGCTTCGGCAACGCGCGCTGCAGCGCGCGTGCGTCGAAGTTCGCGACCACCTCGCGGCGCGCGGTCGGCAGCGTGGCGCCTTGCCACTGCACCGCGACGTGTACGTCCTGGGCGGTCGCCAGCAGCTCGCTGATGTGCAGCGCGAGCGAAGCGCCGCTGCGCGAGGCCTCCAGTCGTTCCCGGTGCGTGCGGTCGAGTTCGCTCCAGTCGATGCCGAGGCGATCGCGGTAGGCATACTGATCGTGCAGGGCGACGAACAGGCGGTCCACGGCGGCCCGCGCGGCGCCTTCGGCCAGTGCCGCGCCCTTGGTCGCGATGCGCCAGGGCGTCGCCGCCAGTCGTCGACCGCCCGCGCTGCGGAAGCCGGCTGACTCGGCGCAGGCGAGGTCCATCGCGTAGACGTGATCGGGCTCCAAGGTGGCGTCGAGCAGGAACGTGCGATCGTTCTCCCAGCTCGGCGTGCCGGCGTTCGGGAAGCTCGGGCCGCCGCCGCACAGGCCGTAGACTCCCGGATCCATCGCCTGATCGAACTGCACCAGCAGCTGTCGCACGATCGTGGCATCGACTTCCGCGGCGAGGTGGGGTGGGTCGAGTCGCACCACGGCTGGTGGTGCCTGCGCGACCGCGAACGAGGCGGCGAGGGCCACACTGACCACGGTCGGGAAGTGGTTCATGTTCTCCGCGTTCCTTGGCCGGGTCGGGTGGCGACCGGGCCGTAGCGCAGGCGTTCGTGGTCGTGCGCGGCCTGCTGGAGGCTCGCGAGCGGGGCCGGATCGACGCTGGCCGCCTCTGCTCGGAGCAGCAGTTCGCGCGGCGTCTCGCCAGCCTGCAACGAGAGCCCGGCAGCACGGACCGCGCGTTCGAGGTCGGCGATCGCCGGCTCGTCCTGCCGCCGCCGCCGCCGACGGTAGGCGACCAGCACGCCGACCGCCAGGATCGCAAGCGTCGCGAACGGATTGGCCAGCGCCGCGCGGGCCAGTGCGCCGGGAAGTTCGACGACGCGCTGCAGCCACGCCGCCCGGCGGCTGCCGTTGAAGCCGACGACCTCGCTCCAGAGCCCCTCGAGCTGGCGCCAGCAGGCGGCCGACCACGAAGTCGCCTCCCCGCGCGTCGCCATGACGTCGGCCGGCGGCGTCGCGTCCAGGGTCAGCCAGCGGCCGTCCCGGGCGAGTGCTTCGACCCAGGCGTGCGCGTGCCGCGACCGCACCACCACGCTGGCACTCGCCGGATCCCACTCGTGGGCCAGGTAGCCGCCGACGACCCGGCACGGCACGCCCTGCAGGCGCAGCAGCATCGCCAGCGCGGTGGCGAAGTACTCGCAGTGGCCGGCGCCGGCGCCGATCAGGAACTCGCCGAGATTGCGGGCGAAGCCCGGCTCACCGGGCAACTGGTAGCGGCGGTGGTCGCGCAACCAGTCGCAGCTGGCGGTGGCGATCGTCGTTCTGTCGGCATCTGGCGGCAGCTGGCGCTGCACCTGCGCGGCGAGGTCGTGCAGCACGCGCGGCAGGTTCTGCGCCGGCAGGTTCGTCAGCTCTGCCAGCTGGCGGCGCGAGGGCGTCACGCGTCCGGAATGCGCGGCGATCTCCACCACGTACTCGAGCGCGCGCGAAGGCGCGTCGTCGAGCCGATCGGCACGGATCGCGCCGCTCGCCTCGTCGTGCAGCAGCAGCCCCGGACCGTGCGTCAGCCGCAGCGCGCGCGCGGTGAGCGGGTGCGGCAGGCGCACGTCACCGGTCTCCGGCAGCTGCACGTGCACGAGGGCGACCGCTGGGCCGATGTCGCGCCGCCACCAACCATCGGCGGCACGGTCCCAGCCGACGTCGAGCGTCGGCCGATCGTCGCCGCGGGAAGTCGTCGGCGACCACTGCAGGCCGTCGAAGTCCGCGAAGGTGATCGACCGCCAGTGGCTCGGCACGTCGGTCTCGTGACCGCCAGCGGGGGACAGCCGCATCACGACCGCATCGCTGAGGTGCGTCGGCATCTCGTCGTCGATGCGGATCCGGTCGGCGACGCCGGACTCGGCACCCTGTTGCTGGGCGATCGCCTCGCCGAGCCAGCCCGGGCGCGCGAAGTCGCGCGGCAAGGTCACGAACAGCAGCGCCGTGACGGCACCGATCACGACCGAGTGCACGCACGCGTGCCGGACCACGCCACGCACTGGCGTTGCCTCGACCGGCGTGCCGCGGCGCACGAGCACGTTCACCTGCAGTGCCGCGATCAGCACGACCGCGTGCCCGACGAACAGCAGCGACCAGCCCAGATCCGGCGCGAAGAAGCTGGTGACGAACGCGACCAGCAGCGAGTTGAAGAACACCAGGTCCGGCCGCTGCCGCTCGCCGATGTTGTTCAGCAGGTGCACCTGGCACAACACGGCCAGCACGAGGCCGTCTTCGAGCATGTGCAGCAGGCCGGTCGTCGTCGCGTGCCGCACCAGCAGCGCGAACACCAGCAGCACACCCACGTTCCAGGTGACGCGGCAGGCGAGGTGCCGCTGCAGGCGCCGCAGCCACGGCGCCGCGATCGTCAGCAGCCACAGCGGCAGCAGGCCTTGGCCGCCGACGATGCCGGTCGCCTGCACGAACGCGAGGTCGAGCAGCGTCAGCAGCAACAGGAACGGCAGCAGCCGGTCACGCACGGCTCGGCTCCCGGCCGCGTCGGCGCGGCAGTTCGGGGGCGGCTGCGTCGGCGGGCAGCACGTCGGCCTGCGCCAGCCAGCGCAACACAGCTCGCGGCGGCGGCTGGCTACCCGGCACGAGCACGGTGTAGCCCTGGCTGACGAGCTGAACGCCGTGCAGCGAAGTGGCGGCAGCCAACACCGCGCCGGTCGCGACGGCGAGGGCCTGTTCGAGATCGGCGGGCGAACACCGGCGGTCGACGACGATGGTGCGCGCGTCGCCGACCTCACCGTCGCGTTCCTTGACGATGGGCACGCCGCGGCGCGCCGTCGCCTTCCAGTGCACGTCGCGCACCGCGTCGCCGGTGCGGAACGGACGCAGGCCGCTGACCGTCGCCGGTTGTGCGCTGGCGCCGTCGTGCTGCCCCGCCGGGCGCCGCAACGCGCTCGCCGGCGGCGCGCTCGCCGGCAGCGGATGGGTGACGACCTCGAGCTGCAGCGGCCGCCGCACGGTCAGTTCGAACAGGCCGAACGGGAAACGCGACGCGATGCGCAGCCGGTGGATGTCGTGCACGCCGCGCGGCAGGGCGGGCAGCGACGACGGCGGCGGAGCCCGACCGTCGAGCATGGCGAGCGGTGACAGCGGGATGCCGGGCCCAGCGTCTTCCAGCGTCAGCACGACGTCGAACACGCGCCGTGCGGCGGCGATGCCGAGGTGCACCGGCCGCGTCGTGTCGGCGGGACCTGGTGGCACGTCCAGGCCGAGCACGCGCACGGCGCGCAGGTTGCGGATGCCCGTGACGAGCCCGACGCCGCCGAGCACACAGCAGAACACGATCAGCAGGAAGAAGAGGTTGCTGTAGCTCGTGGCCAGGAACGCCAGCTCGAGCGTTGCCAGCAACAGCAGGCCCTTCAGGCCGAGTTCCGTTGGGCGGATGCGCATGATGGCGCCGTCAGAGCGGCACCTCGGTCGAGCGCACGGCGTCCGCGACCAGCTCGACCGACGGCTGCGCGTCGCGCCGGAACACGCGGTGGGCGAGCGCTGGTCCTGCGAGTGCCTTCAGGTCGTCAGGCAGCACGTAGGTGCGTCCGTCGAACGCCGCCCGTGCCTTCGCCGCGCGCAGCCAGGCCAGCGCGGCGCGCGGGCTGGCGCCCAGTTGCACGTCGGGATGCAGACGCGTCGCCTGCACCACGCGGTAGACGTACTCGGCGACCGCCGGCCGCACCTGCACCTCGTCGACCGCCGCGCGCAGCAGCAGCAACTGTTCGCAGTCGACGACCGGCTGGATGTCGGCCAGGCGCGCTTCGCAGTCGCGGCCGCTGTAGAGCGCCAGCTCGAACTCCGCCGCCGGGTACTCGAGTTCGACGCGCACGAGGAAACGATCCAGCGCCGCCTCGGGCACCGGGAAGGTGCCGTGGAACTCGACCGGGTTGCGCGTCGCCAGCACCAGGAACGGCCGGCCGAGGTCCAGCGTGCGCCCGTCGATCGACACGCGGCCGCTCTCCATCGCCTCGAGCAGGCACGACAGCGTGCGCGGGCTGGTGCGGTTGATCTCGTCGGCCAGCACGACGTTGGCGAACAGGGGACCGCGCACGAACGTGAAGCGGCCGAGGTCGGCGCGCCACACGGCGCTGCCGGTCACGTCGCTCGGCATCACGTCGTTGGTGAACTGGATGCGGCGAAACTCGCCGGCGATGCTCTGCGCGATCGTGCGCGCCAGCAGGGTCTTGCCGATGCCGGGAATGCCCTCCAGCAGCACGTGACCGCCGGCGATCAACGCGCACAGGATCGGTTCGACGGCAGTGGCCGGTACGGCGACGACCGCGGTGAGGTTGCGTTGCAGTTCGGCGCGCACGGTGCGCACGTCGACGGTGGGGCTGTTGGCGGGCAAGGTGCGGTCTCCGACCACCTTTTCGACCGCTGGCTCCGGCCTGGTGAGCGTTCGCCGCGGCGCTCGATGGCATCGACGGATCCGCCGATCCCAGGCGACCCGTCTACTCGTCGCCGTCGCCGTCGTGCGCGCCGGGCTGCAGGCGCAGCAGCGCCCGGAAGCGCGGGTCCTTGCGCAGGGCGTCGAGGTCGGGTTCGTCGCGCGCGAAGTCGCGGAACTCGGCGTTCATGCCGCAGGCGATCGTCACTTCGTCGACCGCGCGGTCGAGTTCGCCGGCGAGCGCGAGGTAGCAGCCGAGGTTGAAGTGACCGATGTCGGAGCGCGGCGTGCGCGCCAGCAGCTGCTCCATGCAGCGGACCGCGCCGCGCAGGTCGCCGGTGCGCTTGCGGCACCAGGCCTCCGTCAGATCGACCCAATCGTCCGGCTGGTGGCCGAGCCGCAGTTCGCCGAGGTCCGCCAGGGCATCGCCGTAGCTACCGAGCCGCACATGGGCGCGCACGCGCAGGCAGAGCCCGGCTGCGCGCCCCTCCGGATCGGCCAGCAGCGGTGGCAGCAGGTCGAGGGCGCGTTCGGGGCAGCGCAGGTCCAGCCAGCCATCGATCTGGTCGGCGAGGCGCTGCAGGGAGGTAGGCACGGGGAACACGGGCGGGGCAGTCTCACCCAGTCACAGCGCTGCCGCAACGGCGTGGGATTCAGTTCGCCGCGATCAGGTTGTCGAGGCGCGGCCAGACCTCGGCCGCCACGGTGTTGAGGCGGTGGTCGCCGTCGGGCACCAGCCAGAGTTCCTTCGCCGCATGCGGGATGGCGCGGAAGAAGCGCTCGCTGTTCTGCTGCGACACGACCGTGTCGGCGGTGCCGTGCACGAGCAGGACGGGCATCGACAACTGCTCGGGCAGGTGGCGCTCTTCGAGCCGCCGGGCGTCGGCGAGCACGCGCGCCGAGACCCGGAAGCCGATGCCGTTGCTGGTCCACAGCTTGCCATCGGCGTCGAGGTGGCGTTCGAGGTCGGTCAGGAAGCCGAGTGCCGGCGCCATCAGGCACAGGCCTGCCACCAGTTCCGGACGAGCTGCCGCCGCGAACGCCGCCACCAGGCCGCCCAGGCTGGAGCCGACGATCCGCCGCGGTCCCGTGCGCTCGAGCACGCGCTGCAGGTCGGTGATCAGCTCGCCGATCGTGACCTCCCCGATCTGGCCAGTCGATGCGCCGTGGCCGCGCTGGTCGACGCGCAGGAATGCGCGACCGCAGGTCCGGGCATGGACGAGCAGGGAGTTGCTCTTCTCACCTTGCCGCACCGAGCCGAGGCCGTGCAGGTACAGGTAGCCGGGTTCGTCGCCGGCCAGCGCGTCGCCGCGCACGGTGTCGCCGTCACCGACCGGGAGTTCGAACGGCGTCGTCACCGCGCGGCAGGATCGCACACGAGATCAGACGATGCGCTCGATGACGTCGACGCGAACGCGGATCGGCCCCGTCGGCGAAGGCATCTCGCCGAACTCACCGACTGCCTTGCCGAGCAGCCCCTGCGCCATCGGCGCCAGGTAGTTGATCGTGTGGTCGTCGGTGATGTCCCACGGACCGAGCACCCGGTAGGTGTGCTTGCGGCCGGAGGTTTCCTCGGTCAGCGTGATCTTCGTGCCGGGGGCGACGCGATCGTCGGGCACGTCCTGCTCTTCGATCAGCCGCACGCTGCGCAGCTGTTGGTCCATCGTCTGCGCGCGACCGGTGAGGTTGCGCTGCTCTTCCATCGCCGACTCCCACTCGCTGTTCTCGCTGAGGTCGCCGAGTGAGGCTGCGGCACCGATGGCCTTGCTGTTGGCGGGGATCTTCTCCTCGACCAGGTCGCGGTAGTCGTCGCGCAGCCGCCGCAGACCCTCGCGCGTGGTGAAGATCTGGTCGCGTTCCCAGAACGGCACGTCGGGCTTGGCGTGGATGTCCGGGTAGTGGTCCGCGACGGTCCGGTCGATCATGTCGACGATCTCGAGCGGGAAGTCCTCGCCGGCGCGCACGCAGATGCCGACGTACTGCGTGAGGTCGTCGCGCGAGATGCCGTCGAGCGAGAGGTTCAGCAGACCGCGTTTGCCGGTCAGCAGGCTGGTCAGGCGCCCGAGCAGGCGGCTGTGCAGCTGGTTCTTCTTGCGGTCGGCGTTCAGCACGCGGCCGAGGTGCAGCAGCACGCGGCCGACGGCGACCGGGTTCGGCCGCAGCTCGGCGCCCTCGAAGACGCCGTCGCAGTACAGCTTGCCGAGCAGGTAGATCAGCATCGGGAAGCGGTTCGGGTAGGGCGCAACCCGATCCCACATCGGCAGGCACAGCATGCCGTTGCCGGTCGACGTCAGCTTGTCGACGATGTTCTCGACCACCGAGTTGGGCCACTCGGTGAGCATGACCGCGCACTGGTCGGCCCAGTTGTCGCCGAGCGACTTCGGCAGCAGTTCGACCGCGTGCACGCGCGAAGCCTGCGTCGCCAGCCGGTCGATCGCGACCGGGACCAGCGTGCCGTCTTCCTTCAACAGCAGCTGCTTCAGCTCGTCCGCGGCTGCGATCGAGGCGCGGCGACCGTTCTCTTCGAGGAACAGGATGCCGTCGAGGATGTGCGCGTGCGTGGCCTTCTTCTCCTCGATCGCCTGCTCGACGACCTTGGTCGCGAGTCCGAGGATCTGCGTGCGGACCTCCTCGTCCTGGCCGCGCGCGAGGTAGTCGCGCAGCACGCCGATGCGCTGGCCGAGGTCGTTCTGGTGCCGCAGCGTGTTGGTGGCCTCTTCGACCAGGCCGACCGGCTTGTCGCGCAGCAGGAACACGGGGCGCGTCGTCGAACCCTCGACCTTCAGCCACGGATCCTTCGCCGCGGCTGCCTTGGCGCGCTTCCAGAACGCTGGCCAGGCCTTCTCTTCGATGATCGTTCCGCACAGCTCGGTCTTCACCTGGGCACTCGTGATGGTGCCGCGGTAGAGCGTCGCGGTGCGCCGGATCAGGCCGCTCGGGTCCTGCGCCGCTTCGACCCGCAGCGCGTCCATGTGCTGCAGCTTCATCGCCCGCAGGTCTTCGGCGTCGAGCGCCTTGAAGCGCGTGAGCAGCGTGTCGAGCGGGAAGTGCTCACGCCGGCCCGTGGCGAAGCGCACCGTCGTGTCCTCGGTCTCGGCCGAGAAGCCCTCGACCTGGCCTTCGCCCCAGCCGGCGCCGTGGTAGACGACGTGGCCCTTGGTGTAGCGGCGCAGGCGGTCGAACTCGAGGATCGCCTGCACGCTTGCCGACTGCAGGCCGGCGCGCGTCTTCAGCACCGAGAACCACGGCTCCTCGCCGTAGCTCTTCTCGATCAGTCCGGCGACCGTGATCGTCAGCGCTTCGTTGTGCGCGCTGCGGCGCATGACGCGGAAGCCGAGCTCCATCGCGGCGTCGGTGTGACCCTTCGCCGCGAGCGCATCGATCATCGTGCTGGCAAGGCCCAGGGCGCGGCTCGCCATGTCCTGGTCGCACAGAAGGTCGATCGCCTTGGCGTAGAGACCGGTGTCCTCGGCCCGGGGGGCCTTCGCAGCCTGCCCCCAAGCGGTGTCGAGGTCGTCGAATTGGAGGGAACGGGCGAGCTGGACGAGGTCGTTCGTCACGTGGCCAGGTGCAGTTTGAAGGTGCGAGGAAATGGGCGGGAGACGATACCTGTCGCGTCCGCGCATGGCCAGTCTCAACCGAGGCTCCTGCCAAGGTCACAGGAAATGCTCCCCCGCGGCGGCTTCGGCGGTGGCCGGCGGCGCTCCCTGGGCGCGTTCCGCGCGCATGCGCCCGGTTTCCCGGGGTCGTGGCCGGCCGACCCCGCCTGCGGGCCGCTATTCCGCGAGCCGCGCGATCAGCGTGTTCACGTTCGTTGCCGAGCAGGACTCGTCGAACGACGCCAGCGGCACCTCGTCGAGCACCTCGTCTTCGGCGACCATGATCACGTAGAACTCCTGCCCATACTGGCCGCGGAACGCGACGATCTTGCGCAGGATCGGCGTCTTGGCGTCCTCGACGCCTTCGATGACCACGCTCTTGCCTTCGCGGCCGCGGCCGCGCAGCACGATCATCGGTGCGTAGGCGGCCACCAGGCCTTCGCTGTAGCGCACTTCGTAGTGGCGGGGGCTGTGGCTGTGCACCACGCCGGCGATGCCGAGCCGGTTGCAGAGCTGCTGTTCGAGGCGATTCGACAGCAAGCGGCCGCCACAGCGGCCGTAGCCGGCGCCGCCGCCACCGTGTGCCATCAGGACGTCGTCGTCGTCCAGGTTCGCCACCGCACGCGGCACGAACGCCGGCCGTGCCGCCGCGGCACGGGCGCCGGCCTTGGGCTGGCGCAGCGCGGCGGGGCCGCTCCGAGCCTTGCGGGTGCCGTTGCCACCGGTTGCCGGCGGGGTCTTGCTGGCTTCGGACTTGCCACCGGCAGGCCTGGGCGTGCGCGACTTCGCGCTCGGAGTCTTCGTGCTCGGGGACTTTGCGACGCCGAGGGCGCCGTCGGCCTTCGCGGGCTTCGGGCTGGGTTTGCTGGCCTTCGTTGGGGACTTGCTGGGTGCTCTCGTCGGCATGGAGGTGTGTGTGGTGTGTGTGTCGGTGCCGGTCGGTCCTCGCCGGCGATGCGCCATGCCGCAACCAAACAGTGTGGCTTGGGCGGCTGGGAGGCGAGGATCCGGCGGCGGTCCCGAGGCAGGTGCGTCGGCGAGCAGCGTAGCAGAATCGAACCCACCGGGAAGCCCCGACGCAGCGTGCGTAGGCTCACCGCCGGTGCCATCGGCAGTGGTTTCCGCCGCGTTCTGCCCGCACACTGCGCGCATGACGAAGGCCACCGGCCCGACTTCGGAGCCGACCCCGGCCCCGCGGCAACGCGTGCTGACGCTGCCGCTGGTGGTGTTCCTGGTCGGCGTGCTGCTGGTGCTCGGTTACGCGGCGCGGCTGGCGCTGGTGCCGCCGACGGCGGCGCAGGCGATCGTGCTGTTGGCGGACGGCGACGCCGACGCCGAGGAGCGGCAGCGGTTGCTGCGCATCCTGGTGCAGCAGGGGCAGGTGAGTCCTTCGATCGGTGAGCGTTGGGCAGGCGCAGTGGCCGCGGTCGCGCTCGAAGACCGCGACGGACTGGCCGCAGTGCGGCATGGATTGGGTGACGGCGATGTTCTCAAACCGTTGCCAGCAAGCCAGGAACGAGAGTTCCTCCACCTGGGTGACCCGCTGCTCGGCAACCTCGCCGCCGCCTGGCTCGCCGAGGCTGCCGGTGACCGCGAAGCAGCGCTCGTGCACTGGCGCCAGCTGGCGGCCCAGTGCCGGTTCGTGCCCCACCCGTTGGCCGCCGAACTCGCCGCCGCCGGGGTCCAGCGGACCGGCTGAAGCCCGGCCGACACGGCCGGTGACCAGCCCCGGTCGCCCTCAAGGCCGATGTGCCGCAACGCCGATGCTGTCGGACGGAGGCACGCTGGCGCATGGAAGACATCAGGTTGGGAGCAATCCTGCTGGAGGGCGGGGTCGTCGACGAAGCCGGGCTCGAGCGGTGCCTGGCCATCCAGTCCCTGACCGGCGGGGCGCGTCCGCTCGGTCAGGTGCTGGTCGAACAGGGCCTGATCGGGACCGAGGACCTGCAGCGCATCCTCGATTTGCAGCGCACGCGGGTCGCGCGGCGGGCGGCCGAGGTGCAGGACACCGACGTCGGCTGTGGCGCCCTGCTGCAGGCGGCGGGTTGCCAGCGCGCGACCGAGATCGTCGTCAGCGAAGGGCGCCCCGTGCGCATGCGCGTCGCCTGTGAATGGCGCCAGCTGACCAACGAGTCGCTGCGTGGCCCCGAGGTGTGGGAGTTCGTGCGCGAGCTGATGGGCACCGAGGTGCTCGAGATGCTCGCCGAGCGGCACTTCGTCGTGCACGCGTGGGATCGCGGTGACATCGGCCGCGGCTCCGCGACCGCGTTCCGCCAGTTCGACGGCGTCGCCGTGCGCGTGACCTTCGCCGCCGCCGAGGCCCCGACCGCCGAAGCCGCCAGCCTGCCCGCGAGCCTCGTGCAGATCGTGCAGGGCGGCAAGGGCCTCGTGCTGATCACTGGCGAACGTGGCATCGGCCGCGCTGATGCGCTGGCGCCGATGGTGCAGCTCGCGGCGCGCCAGAACGACCACTACGTCGTCGTGATCGACGACGAGCCGCTGCCGCTGCCGACCACCGGGGCGCTGGTCGTGCGCCGGCGCTTCGGCATCTCGCCGGCCGAACGCGCGGCGACGCTGCGCAATGTCGTGCGCGAGGATCCGGACACCCTGGTCATCGCCGACGTCGGCAGTCCCGAGACGTTCGAGCTGGCGCTGCGTGCGGCCGAAGGCGGCCGGCTCGTGATCGCCTACATGGACGCCTGCACGGCGCCCGCCGCGCTCGTGCGCGCACTGAACTTCTACCCGACCTACGACCTGCCGCGCGTGCGTTCGACGCTGGCTGCCGTGCTGCGCGCCGTGCTGGTGCGACAGATGCTGCCCGACGTGGCGCACGAGGGCACCGTCGCCGCCACCGAGTTCCTGCTGGTCGACGACGCGGTGCGCGAGGTCGTTCGCAGCGGCGAACTGATGGACCTCGGTCTGCTGATCCGCGCCGAGGGCAGCCGCTGTGGCCACTCGCTGGATCGTTGCATGCTCGAACTGCTCGTCGCCGGCCGCGTGCGCATGGAAGACGTCTTCGC
The DNA here is from genome assembly GCA_044230075.1 of Planctomycetota bacterium. Taxonomy (GTDB): domain Bacteria; phylum Planctomycetota; class UBA1135; order UBA1135; family UBA2386; genus JAEUHS01. The sequence goes on from JBGARS010000016.1 coordinate 16,838, forward strand.
GCGGGCCGAGGAGAAGGCCTGGCTGCTCGAGCGCACCAAGGACCTGCAAGCCAACACCAGGTGACCCGTGGACACGCAACGACTCGAAACCCTGCTCGCAGCCATGACCCGTGTCGGCGCCTCGGCGCTGCACCTCGTGCCCGGCCGTTCGCCGGCCTTGCGCGTCCAGCGCCGCTTCGTCGCCGGTGACGAGATGCCGGTGCAGGCGACCGACATCGACGAGCTGACGCGGGACATGCTGTTCTCCGATCACCGCGACCGACTGGAACACAGCGGTCACGTCGAAGTGCTCTACGTCGCGCGCAGCGGCAAGCGGTACCGGGCGACGGTCGCCGACATCGGTGGCGCGGGTTCGCTGGTGCTGCGGCCGCTGCCCGAGGGCACGCCGAAACTGGACAACCTCGAACTGCCGGAGCAGGTCGGCTCGTTCGCACGCGGCCGCAGTGGCTTCGTGCCGGTCGCCGGCTTCTTCGGCTCCGGCAAGAGCACGACGCTCGCGGCGCTGGTCGGCGTGCTGAACCAGGACCCGACGCGGCACATCGTGACGATCGAGGACACGATCGAGTTCGTGCACGAGAACGGCGCCGCACTGCTGCACCAACGCGAGGTGGGCACGCACGTCGCGACCGCGGCAGCAGGCATCCAGCAGGCCGTGGCCACGGGCGTCGATGCGATCGTCGTCGGCGAGATCCGTGACGGCGAGACGCTCGACGCAGCGATCACGGCCGCCGAGTCGGGCTGCCTCGTCTTCGGCGGCGTCGAGGCCGGCTCGATCGTCGGCGCGCTCACCGAACTGTCCCTGATGGTGCCCGTCGAGGAGCGGCCGCGGTTGCGCGTTCGCCTGTCGCGCGTGCTGCGCGGCGCCCTGGCGCAGAGCCTGCTGCAGCGTTCCCACCGTGCCGGGCGCGTCGCGGTCGTCGAGATCCTGGTCGCCAACCCCGCCGCGCGCGCCGCGATCCGCAATGGCAACCTGCAGGACCTGCACGCGATCATGCAGCGCTGCCGTGGCCTCGGCATGCAGACGTCGGACATCGCCCTGCGCGCGCTGCTGGCGCGGCACCTGGTCACGCAGGAAGAGGCGCTGCTGCACGCGACCGACCGCGACGAAGTGCTCGCCCGCGGTCCGATGTCGGCCCCCGGTCGCTGAACCGCACCCGGTGCGGGCTGCGTGCCGCCGGCGGCCATCCGGTCGATGGCATCGGTCTCACGGCGCCAACGCTCCCGGCCGACGAGTGTCGTCGATCCCGACGGTGTGGATGCGCCGCCGGTGACATGGGGTTCTCCCGCATGCCGCGAGCGACGATTCTCGGCGATCGACTCTCAAGCGGTGGCTCGGAAGGCCGAACATCCCATGGAGCCGGGGAATCGAAGCCCTGGTTCGACAGTCGGCGAACACGGAGAGGCAAAGGAACATGGGACTCAGGGTCAACACGAACATCGCATCGATCAATGCGCAGCGGAACACGGCGCAGGTGACGACGCGACTTGCACGCAACTACCAGCGGCTGTCCACCGGCCTGCGCATCTCGACCGCCGCGGACGACGCGGCCGGTCTCGCGATCTCCGAACGGCTGCGGGCGCAGGTCCGTTCGTTGGGACAGGCGTCGCGCAACGCCAACGACGGCATCTCCCTCGTGCAGGTGGGCGAAGGCGCGCTCAACGAGGTCAGCAACATCCTGGTGCGGTTGCGCGAGCTGTCCATCCAGTCGGCGAACGGATCGTCCTCGAACCAGGATCGCAACACGATCAAGGAGGAGTTCGACAGCCTCGTCGGCGAGATCAACCGCATCGCGCAGTCGACCGAATTCAACGGCGTCAAGCTGCTGGACGGGTCGTCGAGCACGGTCACCTTCCAGGTCGGCATCAACTCGATCGCCGGCATCGACACGCTCAACGTGTCGCTGGCGCCGTCGCTCAGCACCTCGCTCGGCCTGTCGACGCTCGACATCGGCTCGGGCGGCAACACGTCGTTCGCGATCGCACAGATCGACAACGCCGTCAACTCGGTGTCCGGTCTGCGCGGCAAGTTCGGTTCGCTGCAGAACCGCCTGCAGTCGACGATCGCCAACCTAGGTGTCGCCGCCGAGTCGCTGTCGGCCGCCGAGAGCCGCATCCGCGACGTCGACGTCGCCTACGAGACCGCGGAACTGACGCGCAACAACATCCTGCAGCAGGCATCGATCTCGATCTTGTCACAGGCCAACGCGCAGCCGCAGGCCGCCCTGCAGCTGCTGCAGCGCTAGTCACCTGAGCCCGCCCGGTAGCGACGCTGTCGTCGCGCCGGGCGCCGATCGCTTGCGCCGATCGCCCGCGCGTCGTCTGCTTCGCCGGCGTGCGACGACCCGACCCGAACGATCACCCGCCGTCCTTCCAGCCGTACATCGATCGTGTGCCCGACGGCGACCTGCTGCAGCATCTCGAGCGGCAGGGTCTGGCGACGGTGGCGCTGCTGGGGACCGTCGACGAGGCCCGCGGCGCGTCAACCTACGCGCCCGGCAAGTGGAGCATCAAGCGCGTGCTGCAGCACGTCACCGACGGCGAACGCATGTTCTGCTACCGCGCGCTGTGCATCGCGCGCGGCGAACAGGGCAACCTGCCGCCGTTCGACGAGGATCGCTACGCCGCCCTGGACGGCAGCGACGGCCGCACGCTGACGGACATCACAGCCGAGTTCGCCAGCGTGCGGCGCGCGACGCTGCTGTTGTTCGCGGGCTTCGACGCAGCCGCGTGGCAGCGCCGCGGCACCGCGAACGGCAAGCCGGTCGCCGCGCGCAGCCTGCCGTGGATCGTCGCTGGCCACGAGCTGCACCACCTGACGGTGCTGCGCGAGCGCTACGGCGTCGGCTGACGGTCGGAACGGGCCGCTGGCCCGCAGTTCGTCAATCCAGCTCGAGCCCGCGCTCTTCCTCTTCGGTGATGCCTTCGCCGAACGAGCTGCCGAGGTAGACGCGGCGCACCTGTTCGTCGTTGACGATCGTCTGCGCGTCGCCGTCGGCGATCACCTTGCCCTGGTTGATGATGTAGGCGCGGTGGGTGATGCGCAGCGTGGCGATCACGTTGTGCTCGGTGATCAGGATCGCGATGCCGGTACGCGCCAGCGCGGCGAGGATCTGCTGGATCTCCTCGACCGTGATCGGATCGACGCCGGCGAATGGTTCGTCGAGCAGCAGCAGCGCCGGCTCGGTGGCCAGCGCGCGGGCGATCTCCAGCCGCCGCTTCTCGCCACCCGACATCGTCTCCGCGATCGAGCCGGCGACGTGCGTCAGCTGCAGGTCGTGCAGCAGCGCGCGGGCGCGTTCCTCGCGTGGCTTCTTGCGCATGCCGCGCGCCTCGAGCACGCAGCGGATGTTGTCGAGCGCCGACATCTTCTTGAACACCGACTCCTGCTGCGCGAGGTAGCCGAGGCCCCGGCGCGCGCGGCGGTACATCGGCTGCTTCGTCACGTCCTGGCCACCGAGCATCACCGTGCCGGCGTTGGGTGTGACCATGCCGACGACCATGCGGAAGGTGGTCGTCTTGCCGGCGCCGTTCGGGCCGAGCAGGCCGACGATCTCGCCCTCGTTGACGCAGATGCTGACCTGGTCGACGACGCGGCGGCCGCCGTAGGACTTGACCAGCGCGTTGGTGCGCAGGATCTCGTCGCCGGGAGCGGCGTCGCGATCGCTCATCGCACGAACCCGAAGCGGTCCGGCCAGTTGCTGCCGAGCAGCCAGGACAGTGGCCGCGAGGGGTAGAACACGAGGATCGCGCGGCCCTGGATGTCGTCGCGCGGCACGAACGGCACCTTGGTCTCGGGCGGCGTCCAATCCCCGTCCTGCGAGCCGGGCTTGACGAAGCTGATGCGCTGGCCCCAGTCCGGGCCGACCTCGGCCTGGAGGCGCAGCAGTTCGCCGAACTCGTCGATCATGACGATGCAGTGCCGGCTCGGGATGCCGATCGGCGTCTCGTCGCGGTCGGGCTGCCGATCCAGTGGCATCGCGCGCTTGTTGCCGCGCACGATGCGCGCGCCCGGCGTGTCCGGCGGCACGACCTGGTCGTCGGCGTCGACGCCGATCGTGACCGCGGTCCAGTCGCGCGAGTCGATCGACTGCAGCGTGTTGTCGCCCATCATGAAGTAGTGCCCGTCGGGCACCTCGATGACCTCGGGCGAGCCGGCGCGCGTGTAGTGCTGGTCGCGATCGAGCCGCAGGTCGTCGAGGCGGACCTTGCCCTTGCCCTTCATCGCGATCTGCGGCACGACGCAGTGTTCGGGCTTGGCGGCGCCGGGCACGCCGAGTTCGCAACCTTCGCGGCAGGCCCACTGCGCCGTGTCGAAGCGCTGCACCTCGGCGCCGTCGCGCCAGGCGATCAACTGGTCGTCGACGTGGGCGAAACCGAGTTCGGCGCCGCTGTCCGGCGCCACGTCACAGGCGAACTCGGATGACTCACCGAGCACCTGCGTATCCTTGGCGCGCACCTGCAGGCGCCCCTTGCCGGCGCGCACGACCAGCGCGAAGGTCAGCTTGTCCTTGCCCGGGCGGCGCACCTCGATCTCGAGCGCCAGTTCGTCCAACTGCTGCTCCGGCACCACGCGCACCTGCAGCCGCGCGTCGGGCACGATCTCCTGGGGCCGTTCGCTCGGGTTCTTGTCGCGGATCTGGCGGGCCGTCGCCTCCGGGTAGCCGTCCCAGACGCGGTCGACGAAGCCGCCGTCGTCCTCGTCGCGGAAGAACAGGCGCGCGGTGCCGTCGAGCGCGACCGCGAAGCCGGCGTCGTCCTCGCTGAACGCGCGTGACGGCGAACCCGCGAACGAGTTGCCGAGCGCCCTGCTCTCGGCACGCACGATCCGTCGCGCGGGATAGACGTTCTTCCACATCACCGCCTGCACGTCGTCGGGCTTGCGCAGGATGGTGTAGCTGCGCTCGCCGCCCTGGTCGGCGACCTGGTAGACGTTGCCACCGGCGATGTGCAGGTGATCGTTCGGCATGCCGACCATGCGCTTGACGTAGAGCTGGTTCTTCTGCAGCGGGTACTGGAACACCGTGATGTCCCAGCGCTTCGGCTCGCGGATCGTCGGCAGGAACTTGTCGACCAGGATGCGATCGAACACCTGCGCCTCGCTGCTGCCCATCAGCGTCGGCTGCATCGACGAGGTCGGGATCTGGTAGGCCTCGATGCAGAACCACTTCAGCAGCACGGCGGCGAGGATCGCGACGCCGAATGCCTCGAGGTTGGTGCGGATCGGCCCCATCGTCGGCGCCTTCTTCTGCTTGCCGCCGGTGGCGGCGACGGCGACTGCTGCCTCCGCCACCGCGAGGCTCACCGCTTCGCTGTCTGGTCCTGCCATGCGTCAGTCCTCGTCGCCGGTGCGCAGCACCGACAGGAATGCCTTCTGGGGGATCTCCACGCTGCCGACCTGGCGCATGCGCTTCTTGCCTTCCTTCTGCTTCTCGAGCAGCTTGCGCTTGCGCGAGATGTCGCCGCCGTAGCACTTCGCGGTCACGTCCTTGCGCATCGGTGCGATCGACTCGCGCGCGACGATCTTGCCGCCGATCGCGGCCTGCAGCGCGACCTCGAACTGGTGCCGCGGGATCTCCTTGCGCAGCTGCTTCAGGATCTTGCGGCCGCGGCTCTCGGACTGGTCCTTGTGGCACAGGAACGACAGCGCGTCGACCTCGTCGCCGGCGATCAGGATGCGCACCTTGACCAGGTTCGACGCCTCGAAGCCCTCGACCTCGTAGTCCATCGTGCCGTAGCCGCGCGTCGCCGACTTCAGGTGGTCATGGAAGTCGAAGATGATCTCCGCGAACGGGATGCGGAAGCCGATCATCACCCGCTCCTTGCCGTAGTAGTCGGTCTTGACGTACTGGCCGCGGCGGTCGGTGCAGATCTTCATCACGGCGCCGATGTACTCGGCGGGCACGACGACGTTGACGTGCGTGATCGGCTCCTGGTACTCCTCGATCACGGAACCGTCCGGCAGCTCGCTCGGCGAACGGATCTCCTTGATGTCGCCGTTCGTCAGCTTGACGCGATACCGCACCGTCGGCGCCGTCTGCACGAGGTCCATGTCCTCCTCGCGCTCGAGCCGCTGCTGGATCACCTCCATGTGCAAGAGGCCGAGGAAGCCGCAGCGGAAGCCGAAGCCGAGCGCGTCGCTGGTCTCGGGCTCGAACGTGAACGAGCTGTCGTTCAGCCGCATCTTCTCGAGCGACTTGCGCAGGTTCTCGAACTCGCTCGGCACGGTCGGGTAGAAGCCGCAGAACACCATCGGCTTCGGCTGGCGGAAACCCGGCAGCATCACGTTGCGCAGCTTCTCGTCCTCGTGCGTGACGGTGTCGCCGATGACGACGTCCTGCAGCTTCTTGATGTTGGCGACGATGTAGCCGACCTCGCCGGCGTGCAGCACGTCGACCGGCTGCATGTCGGGCTTCAGCTTGCCGACCTCCATGACCTCGTGGTGGGTCATGGTGCCCATCATGCGGATCATCTCGGTCTTCTTGACCGTGCCCTGGAACACGCGCACGTAGATGACGACGCCGCGGTAGTCGTTGTAGACCGCGTCGAAGATCAGCGCCTGCAGGTGCGCGGCCGGATCGCCGGAAGGCGGCGGGATCTGGGCGACGATGGCCTCGAGCACGAGGTCGCAGTTCTGGCCGGTCTTGGCCGAGATCGGGATCGCATCCTCGGCCGGGATGCAGATCGCGTCCTCGATCTCGGTCGCGACCTCGTCGGGCCTGGCGTGCGGCAGGTCCATCTTGTTCAGCACCGGCAGCACGGTCAGGTTCGCCTGCTCGGCGAGGTGCGCGTTGACCACCGTCTGCGCCTCGACGCCCTGCGACGCGTCGACCAGCAGCAGGGCGCCTTCGCACGCCTGCAGCGACTTCAGCACCTCGTAGTTGAAGTCGACGTGGCCGGGCGTGTCGATCAGGTTCAGCTGGTAGGTCTGGCCGTCCTTGGCCAGGTAGTTCATCGCCACCGCGCGGGCCTTGATGGTGATGCCGCGCTCGCGCTCGAGCTCCATGTCGTCGAGCACCTGCGCCTTCATCTGCCGCAGCTGCAGCGTGCCGGTCAGTTCGACGAGGCGGTCGGCGAGCGTGGACTTGCCGTGGTCCACGTGGGCGATGATGCTGAAGTTGCGGATCAGGCGGGTGTCGGTCACGTCAGGTGGCGGCGGGGAAGCGGCAGTGTCGGCGGCGGTCGCGTCCGGTGCCAGCCGGAACGGCGGGCCTGGACCACGAGGGCGTAGCAGGATAGCGAGTGGGGCAGCCCGGAGCAGGGGCGAGGTGGGTGGTTTTGACGGCTGCCGCGCGGCGTCGCGCACGGCTGTGCCGCGGCGGCAGCGCCCGCGAGCCGGCGACTGGCGGCGCGCCGGTCGATCAGAAGCTGCCGGCGGTCAGCAGCAGCGCGTTCGTCGCGGTGATCGCGACCCAGCCGCCGAGAGCGTCGATCTCGATAGGCACCATCTGATGGTGGAAGCTCACGCCGACCAGCGGCGGCGTGCCGGGAAGGAACAGTGTCGACTGCGCCATGCCCGTCGAGGTCGAGAGTAGTTGGACGATGTCGGGGGCGACCAGTACGTCACAGCCGGCTACGCCCTCGGCGAACAGTGAGGACAGCGGCGCGCTGCCTTGCGGGATCGCAGTCACGCTGGTCAGCGCGACGACGAGCGCGATCGTCGGCAGGCCGCTGCCCGTCGCGCGAAACGTCGTGTCGACCCACGGCAGCGTCGCCGCCGCCAACGTGTTGTCGCCGCCGCTGCCGGGGCAGCCGAAGCCACCGACCGTGGCGGTGGCCGGACATGTGGTCGTCAGCCGAGCGAGTTCACAGCTGGTGGTCGCGGCGTAGTTGCCGCTCCCGACCAGGTCGCCGTTCGGCAGCACCGTCAGCGCGCTGACGGTGAACTGCCAGCCGGTCCCGAGCGCACTCCACGTGCCGGTGCCGGCGTTCCAGCGGGCGATGCTCATGGCCGGCACTCCGCCGGCGCTCGTGAACGTGCCGGCGACGGCGAGGTCGCCGCCGGCCAGCGTGGTCAGCGCGCTGACGCTGGCGGCCAGCGGAAAGCCCTGTTCGACGCCTAGCCCCAGCGGTGCCCAGGTCGAGCCGCTCCATCGCGCGATGCGGCGCGCGGTGGCGCCACCTGCGGTCGTGAACGTGCCACCGACGACGATGTCGCCGTTCGCGAGGCTGGCCAGTGCGTTGGCCTGGGCGAGGGTGCCGGCCGGAAAGACGCCGAGGCCGGTGCCGAGCGGCGCCCACGTCGCGCCGTTCCAGCTCGCGATGTGGTTCATCGTGACGCTGCCGGAGTTCGTGAAGCTGCCGGCCACGATCACCTCGCCGGTCGATCGCGCCGTGATCGCCCGGACCCAGCCATAGGTGTTGATGCCGCCGCCGAGCGGGCTCCACGAGCTGCCGTCCCAGCGCGCGACGTTGGCGGCCAGAAAGCCGCCTGCCTGGCTGAAGTGGCCACCGGCGATCAGGTCGCCGTTCGGCAGCACGTGCAGCGCCAACACTTCTCCGTTCATGCCGACACTCATCGGCGCCCACGCGGAACCGTCCCAGCGCGCGACATGGTTGGACCGCAGGCCGCCGGCGTGTTCGAAGTAGCCGCCGGCGACGACGTCGCCATTCGGCAGCACCGCGAGCGCGGCGACGATGTCGTCCATGCCGCTGCCCATCGGGGTCCAGTTCGCGCCGTCCCAGCGGGCGACGTACGCGGCGGCGACGCCACCGAACGTGGTGAAGGTGCCGCCGGCCACGATGTCGCCGTTCGGCAGCGCGGCGAGTACCAATGGTGCCGAGCCTGGGCACTGTGGCCACTCGGACCATTGCGTCGCGCACTGGGCATGCACGTCGGCGGCGAGCGACAACACGGCGGCCAGCAGCGGGACGGACGAGCGACGGATGGACGGGATCATGGGCGAGATCATCAGCGCACGCCGATCGTGCCGGTTAGCAGGTTGCCAGTGGCGATGCGCGGCTGCGCGAAGTCCCAGCTGAAACCCTGCAGGAACAGCCGGTCGCCGACGAAGCCAGGTTCTTCGGGCAGGTCGAGCGACACGGTCGCGGCGCCGCCGCCGGTCGCCTGCATGTAGAGCGGAACGATCGGCTGGGTCCGCAGCGCGCAGTCCGGCGAGCCGAGCACGTCGAGCAACAACGGCAACGGCACCCCGTCCCATTGCTGGTCGTCGAAACCGACCCAGGCGATCGGCAGCACGAAGAACGTGTCCGGCAGGTTGGTCAACTCGAGGCGCGTCACCGTGCCGATCGCCAGCGGGTCGAGCGCCGTCAGCGTCAGCGACCCGTTGCCGCTGTTACAGCCCGGACCTGTGCTCGTCCAGCTGCCGAGCGTCGTGTCGCGCAGCCGCCACATCTCACCGCGCGCGACCGAGCCGCCGAACAGCACCACCTCGCGCCGCACGGGGTCGTAGGCGGCGGTGGCGTCCGATCCGGCGTCGGGGTGGTGCGCGGTGGACAGCAGCGTCCAGTCGAGGCCGTCCCACAGCCACGTGTCGTGCAGCTGCGTTCCATTGGTGCCGCCGTAGACGATCGTGCGCTGCAGATGGCTGTCGTAGACCTGCACGTGGCCCGATCGCGCCGGCGGCGACGTCATGGGTGTGATCGGCAGCCATTGCACGCCGTCGAATTCCCACGTATCGCCGAACGTCGCGCCGACGCCGTTCGTGCCGCCGAACAGCACCACGCGGTCGCGCGCCGCGTCGTAGCTCATGCCCGCGTCCCGGCGCGGCGCCGGTCCGGTCGCCGGGGTCAGCTCCGACCACGTCAGGCCGTTCCAAGCCCAGAGATCCGCGACCGCCGGCTGCAGGGCCTGACCGCCGAAGATCAGCATCCTGGCGCGCAGGCGGTCGTAGACAGCCGAGTGATTGCGGCGCCCCTGCGGCGCGAACGAAGGCGTCGCGTAGTTCCAGGTGCCGTTGCCGTTCCACTCCAGGACGTAGCTCGCGTACTGCGATTCGCCGCCGAGCAGCACGGTGACCGCGCGGCTCTCGTCGTACACCATCGTGTGGCCGGCGCGGCCGGTGCCGCCACTGCCGCTGCTGCCGAGGAACCACTGGCGGTCCGCCAGCTCCCATGTCTCGTAGAGGTCCGAGTTGGCGCGTCCGCCGTAAAGCACCATGCGCTGCCGTGCAACGTCGTAGGCCATCGCGGCGTTGGCCCGACCCATCGGCGGCCCCAGCGCGACCAGCTTCCAGGCCATGGCCTCGAGTTCCCATGTGTTCGTGAGCTGCCGGGTCGCCGAGAACGACAGGACGTCGAGCGCGACGACGCGTTGGCGTGCGACGTCGTAGACGCGCAGCTGCGAAGCGAGCGGCGTGATCGGCGTGCCGACCAGCGTCCAGCCGTTGCCTGCCCACGCGTAGACCGTCGCCTCCTCGTTGAACCCGACCCGGGGGTGCGGCAACAGGACACGCTGCGAGCCGGCGTCGTAGATCGGCTGTCCCGACGCGCCGGCCGGCAGACCGCTGTTGTCGCGGCTCTGCCAGGAGATGCCGTCCCACGCGCGCAGGCCCGTGCCGTTCGAGCTGAGCAGCTCGCCGCGGGCTTCGTCGTAGACGAGCCGACCGAACGACGATGGCTCGGACCCCGGTACCGAGAGAGTCCACGTCGCCCCGTCGAACTCCCACATCGTCACCGAGGAGCCGCCACTGGCGGACACGGAGCCTCCGATCAGGACGACACGATCGCGCCCGGGGTCGTAGGCCATGGCGTGACCTGCCGTCGGCGGCGGCGACGCCGTCGGCGCGAGCTGGGTCCAGCCGTTTGCGTCGAACGCCCAGGTGTCGTTGCGCAGACCCGAGGCATCGTTGCCGCCGAACAGCACCAACCGTTGCCGCATCGAATCGTAGGCTGTCGCGTGGCTGCTGCGCGGCGACGGAGATACGTCGAGGTCGAGGCGGCGCCATCCACCGTCGTAGAGCCAGGTGTCGCCGTATGGTTCCTGTTGGCTGCCGCCGAACAGCACCGTCGTCGCCATCGCCGCATCGTACGTGAACGTGGCTCCCGTTCGCCCGGGGGGCGATTCATCGAGCTGCCAGTCGATATCGGCGAACGACTGCGCTGACAGTGCGCCTGCGAACATCACGAACGCGGCGAGGCACAGTGCGGACAGGTTGGAGTTCGTCATCACCGGGCTCCGAATGTCAGCGTGACACCGTTGCTCGTGGTCAGCTCACCTGTCAGCGGCTCGAACACGAAGCCCTGGCAGTGGATTGCCGTGCCGAGGAACGAAGGCTCGTAAGGGATCGCGATGTCGGCGATCGCCCCGCCGTGTCCGTCGTTGACGGCCGGCAGCGGCGCATCGAGCGAGATCAGGACCGAACGGCCTGGCCAGCCGAGCCAGCCGAGGTCGACCGTCGGCTGCAATCGGGCCGCGCCGAACCACAGGCCGGGCAGTGGCAGGCCCGGTAACGGACCGTAGGCGAGACGGCAGGTCTCGCCGAGCCACGGTTGCGCGCCGGTGCCGTGCAGCACCAGCGGACCGAGCGGGCTGACCGATGCCTCGCCGAACGACTCGAGGTCGGCCACGAATGGCGTGCGCAGCAACCACTCGGTGGCGTTCAGCGCCGGACTGCCGACGAATCCGGGCAGCGTGCCGCCCAGCAGGTGGATGCCGTCCGGAGCGCCGACGAGCACGGGCTGGTTCGCCTGCGGCGTCGTGATCACGGCGATCTGCGTCCACGCGATTCCATCCCATTGCCACACCTGCTGTGGCTGGTTGTACACGTAGAGATGCGCGACGACGGCCTGCCGCGCGAGGTCGTAGGCCATCGAAACCACTGTGCTCCCCGGCAGCGCGCCGCCCGAGAACACCTGCCAGTTCTGACCATCGAACTCCCAGGTGTCGTTCGTGGCGCCCCCGGACTGCTGTCCACCGAGCAGCACGATGCGGTCTCGCCGAGCATCGTATGCCATGCCCGGGGCCGCGCGCGGATGCGGCCGGAAGGTCGGGTGCAGTTCGGTCCAGGCGGTTCCGTCCCATGCCCACATGTCGTCGAGCTTCGAAGACGGCGACGACGCGGCGACGCCACCGAACATCACGACCCGCTCGCGCTGTCGGTCGTAGACGACGCCGACATCGTGACGCCCCGTGGGACCGGCCGCGGTGATCTTCTGCCATTGGCTGCCATTCGCGCGCCACAGCTCGAACACGCTGTCGGCGCCGCCGACCAGCAACACGGCGTCACGCGCTTCGTCGTAGACGAGCCGGTTGCCGGACGACGTCGACGGATGTTGCCCGGGCAGCGTGAACGAGGGCTTCGGGATGCGCAGATCCCAACGCCCCTCTTCGCGCACCCAGAGGTCGGTCAGTGAGCCGTTCAAGCCGCCGAACACGAACGTGCGATCGTGCACGGTGTCGGTTGCGGCCGTATGGCCGTACCGCGCACCGGGTGGGGCCCAACTGCGCCGTTGCCACTGCACGCCGTCCCACTCCCACACGCTGGAGTCCAGCGACGTCCCGGGTCGGCTGGCACCCACGAACACGAGGCGAGCACGCGCCGTGTCGAACACGACGATCGGCTGAAAGGAATACGGCCCGTCCGCGGTCAATGGCTGCCACGAGAAATCGCTCGCCTGCCACGCGTAGACGGTCGGAGGCGCAGCGGAGCCGAAGCTCTGCCCCGCCACCAAGAGCAGCCGTTGCTGGGCCGCGTCGAATGCCAGCCGGTATCCCGACAACGACGAGAACGACGGGCCGACTTGCTGGGTCCAGCTCGTGCCGTTCCAGCGCCACAAGCCGCCGTTGCTGCCAGGACCACGGAACAGCGCCGTCGTCGCCGTGCTCGGGTCGTAGACCATTGCCAGTGGCGTCACCCACTGCGGCCAGTTCGGTCCCTGGGTCGGCACCTGTGCCCAGTCTGTACCGTCGAATTCCCAAACCTGCCCGTAGCTGCCGCCGCTGGTGCCACCCCACAGCATGACGCGATCGCGCGCCGCGTCGTACACCATGGCCGAGTCGAGCAGTGATCCCGGCGCGTGCGCGGTGACGATCTCGGTCCAGTCGGCGCCGTCCCACGCCCAGGTGTCGAAGGTCGTGTGGGCCTGCGACGAGGGCGGCGGGTTCGGCGTCTCCCCGCCGAACAGCACGACCCGCTGTCGCAAGGAGTCGTAGGCCATCACATGACGGCGGCGCGCGCTCGGTCGGTGCGCGGGCGACAGCTCCGTCCACGTGGATCCGTCCCAGACCCAGCAGTCGTCGCGCGGCACACCGTCGTCACCCCCGAACAGGATCGTGTATCCATGCGCCTGGTCGTAGACCGCGTCGCTCTGACTGCGACTGGTCAGATCGTGACGCTGACTCCATTGCGCCTGCGCAGCGATGCTCGCGCACGCCACGAACTGCAGAAAGGCAGTGATTCCGACTCTCCACAGCGGATTCATGGTCGCGGATCATGGCGAGGTCTGCGATGCCGATCAATCCGCTGCGCACGTGTCGGTCGGGGCATCGGCCCGACTTGCGTAGGCCCGCATGTGCATGGCCCGATTCTGCGCCGCGTTCCCTCATCGGGCGCGATGTTCGTTGCCGAGCGGGCGCGGCGGCACCGGCAGCGGCTCGGACGCGCACCACGAGCGTTGCGTCGTCGCGCGTTCCAGCTCGAAGCAGTAGGTAACGGCCGGGTCGAACCGGCCCCGATCGGCGGCGTCGAACAGCACCACGACGAGCGCGTGGTCGTGCTTCCACCACTGCCAGCGGCTGTCGAGAGCGACGTCGAGTGGCGGCTTGCCGGACCGACATCGCGGGGCTGGGACGGCATGACGCGCGGCCCATGCGCGGCAGACGAACCGCATCGGATCGACGCGATCCATGGGCGGATCCTGGGCGGCCATCGACGTCGTGATCGCGACGAGAACGAGGGTGCCGAGCGGGCGCAGTGTGGCTTCTTCGGCCGTGGCTCCTGCGCCGGGTCCGCGCCGTGGCGATTCGGTCGCCGGGGTAGGCAGCGCGTGCGTGCCTACGGTCGCTCTTCGATCTCTCGCCGCACGACGCCCGGATCCCGGGCGCCATGCAGCACGCGAACTACCTCGAGCGGGTCGGCCTCGGCGCGGTAGACGACGAGATACCGGTGTACGACCCAGAATCGCACGCCGCGGTCGGCCAGGTCCATGCTCACGTGCCCGATCCTCGGCCACTGGGACAGGCGTACGATCGCTGCGAGGATGTCGTCGAGGACCTTGCTCGCACGCTCGGGGCCGGCTGCGCTGCAGAGGTAGTCGACGATCTCCTCGAGGTCCCGCTCGGCCAGCGAGGTGATCCGAAACCGCATCAATCGCCCGGGCGATGCGAGTCGATGCGCGCGCGCAACCGTTCGAACGCGCGTTCACCATGCACGAGCTTTCCGGCTTTGGCCTCGGCGACTCCGTCGCTGATCTTGCATCGGACTTCTTCACGCCAGCGACGCTCCTCCAGCAGCAGCCGAAGGCCCTCGCGGATCACCTCGCTGGCGGAGGCGTACTGACCGGAGGCCACCTCGTCCTCGACGAGCTTCTTGAGCTCGGGGGTCAGATGCACGTTCATGTGCCCAGGCTAGCTCGTATGGCCAGATGTGTCCAGATCGGACATCCAGCTCAGCGCGGGCGCGGCGGCACCGGCAGCGGCTCGGCCTCGACCCACGAGCGTTTCGTCGCGTCGGGTCCCGGCTCGAAGCCGTAGCTGGCCGCCGGGTCGAACGCGGCCCGATCGGCGGCGTCGAACAGCACCACGACGAGCGCGTGGTCGTCCTTCCACCACTGCCAGCGGCTGTCGAGAGCGACGTCGAGCGGCGGGTTCCCGTCGGCGGTCAGTCGCCCGCTGCGGTCGGTGTCGGCCAGGAAGCGCGTCACCGCATCGAGGTCGGGCAGGCCCTCGACGCGCGCCACCAGGCCGAATGCCCGGTTGCGGCGGAACCACTGGTGCACGTCCTCCGGCACGTCGGGGCCGTCGCCCCAGTGCACCGCGGTGAGCCGCGCCCCCGGCGGCGGCAGCGGCGGATTCGCCTGCGTGCAGTGCGGCCCGAACGCGTCGCGCAGCGTCAGCGTCGAGTACGGGTTTCTGCCGCCGAAGTGATCGTCGTAGCGGCGCAGCGTCTGGCGGCGACCGATTGTGTCGGCCATGCGCGCATCGGCCCAGTCGGAGAACGTCGCCACGTGCGTGATGAGCCCGAACAGTTGCGGGTCGGCGATGTCCTGGCCGAGGTGGTCGGAGTTCAGCCGGCGCCAGCGGCCACCGACGAACACCTCGTTGAACGAATGCGACGACCACGCCCCGATCTGCTTGGCGATCGCGGCGGTGACACTGGCGTGCAGGGCGTGATGTGTGATGCCGCGAGCGAGCATGGCGCGTTGCCGTGCGTCGTTGGCGTCGACGACCGGGATGCACAGCACGGTGCGTGTCGGCACGCCGAGCGCGCGCAGGCAGCCGTTCAGGTAGATCGACGTCGACGAGCAGCTGCCGCGCCGGCGCTGCTCGAACATGCCGCGCGCCGAGATGTCGTGCTGCCACTGCTGCGCCATCTCTGCCGGATCGCTCGGCAGCGCCGCGGCGAGTTCGGCCGGCACGAATGGCTTGCCCGCGGCGTCGAACGCGGTCGCGAACGCCAGGAAGCAGTCGTTCGGTCGCGTGCGCTGACACAGCCAGCGCGAGACTCGTTCGACCAGCGTGCGGTCGTCGAGCTGTGCCACGTCGATGCCGTCCGCGGCCAGCGCGGCGACCAGCGCGTCGCGCATCGCCGGCGTCCAGTCCGCGGTCGGACCGGGGCGCGTCCATTCGGTCATGCCGGCCGCCGTGCGGCGCCAGTTCGCGTCGGCGGGAATCGACCCGGCGACGGTGGTGAACGGGTAGTGGATCACCTCCAGCTCGACGTAGTCGTCGGTCTCGTCGAGCACGCGCGCGTCCTGGTGATCGTCGCACAGGTAGTCGATCGTCACCGGCCGCATCACCTGCACGACGCTGCGCACCATGTACTGGTACTCGCGCCGTTCGCGCCAGTCCCCGTCGGGCACGCCGTCGCCGTCGCTGTCGGCCTTGGCCGGGTCTGTCCGGTACTTGTGGACCTCGGCGAAGTCCGAGAGCCCGTCGCCGTCGCTGTCACGATCGGCATTGCCTTGTGCCACCACCGCGCTGGCCAGCGCGAACACCACCACCGCGCTGACCAGCGCGCTCACCGTCACCGCGCTGGCCAGCGCGAACACCACCAACGCGGCACAGCTTGTCGTGGCACTCATCGCCGCATTGTCGCCGTTGCCACGCTGCGTCGGGAAGGTGGTGTGACCGCTGGTCGGCGATATGTTGCGCCGGGCAGCGACCGCCATGGGAACCAACCGCCGTCTGATGGACCTACACGCTGCCAGCTGGCGCCGCGCCTTCGTCGGGATCGCTGTGGTCGCCTTCGCAGCCGTCGCGGTGCGCCTCGCGTGGGTCGGTGACGATGCCTACATCACGCTGCGTTGCGTCGAGAACTGGGTGACCGGCAACGGCCTGCGCTGGAACGTCGACGACCGTGTGCAGACCTACACGCATCCGCTGTGGATGCTGCTGCTGGCGCTGGGCCGCGTGCTCAGCGGCGAGGTGTTCCACACCACGATCTGGATCGGCGTGACCCTCTCGGTCACGACCGTGGCGTGGTTGCTGCTGCGGTGCCGCGGACTCCTCGGCGCCGTGATGGTCGGGCTGTGCGTGCTCTTGGCGCAGACGTTCGGCGACTACGCGACGTCGGGCTTGGAGACATCGCTGACCTACCTGCTGCTGGTCGCGTTCGCCTTGGTCGTCACCGGCGAACCGTCGCCGCGCCGCTACTTCGTCTCGGTGCTGCTGGCGTCGTTGCTGGCGACCAACCGCATGGACCTCGCCCTGCTGTGCGCGCCGGCGGTGGTGGCGGCGATGCGCTCGCTGTCGTGGCGCACGATCGTCGGCCGCGGGCTGCTCGGCGCGCTGCCGTTCGCGGGTTGGCTCGTGTTCGCGACGATCTACTACGGCACGCCGCTGCCGGTGACGGCACTGGCGAAGGCGTTCGGCCTCGGCATCCCCGCCGGCGACCTCGCGATGCAGGGCTTGCGCTACCTGTGGGACGCGGTCGTACGCGACCCGGTGCTGGTGGCGGTGATCGTGCTCGGGTTCGTGCTCGCGGCGCGCGACCGCGCCTGGCGCTGGCTCGCGCTCGGCATGCTGCTCTACCTCGGCTACGTGGTGAAGGTCGGCGGCGACTTCATGGCGGGGCGATTCCTGCTGCCGCCGTTCGTGCTGGCGGTGGCGCGGCTCGCGGATGTATCGCGCGTGCCGGCCGCGCTGCTGGCGGTGCCGCTGCTCGGGGCGCTGCTGGCGCCGCCCGGATGGCTGCGCCCTCCCGCCGACGATCCGGTGCAGTTCAAGCCGGCGGACATCATCGCCGCCCACGGCATCGTCGACGAACGGCGCGCCTACTACGGCACGCAGGGACTGCTGAGTCCGCAGCGCACTGGTTCGATCGAGTGGGGCGCGATGAACCGCTTCCCGATCGTCTGGCCCGAGCCGCGCACCTCGCGCTGGATCGCGATCGGCGGCGCGACCGGCGTCTTCGGTTTCGGCGCCGGCGACCTCGGTCACCTGGTCGACCCGCTGCTCTGCGATCCGCTGCTGGCGCGCCTGCCGGCCGCCGATCCCGGCAATTGGCGCATCGGCCACGTGCTGCGCCGCATCCCCGAGGGCTACCTCGAGAGCATCGCGTTCGGCGGCAACCGGATCCGGCATCCGGGCCTGCACCGCTACTACGACGCGCTGGCAACGGTGCTGACCGCGCCGGTGTTCGCGAGCGAACGGTGGCGCGCGATCTGGTCGCTGTGGCGCGGCGACCACGACGCCGACCTGCGCGCGTTCGTCGCCGAACAGTACCGCACGCCGCCGCGGCTGCCGGTCACCGCTGCCGCAGTGGCGGCCGCACTGCCGAACGGCAACTACTGGTTCGACGAACCCCGGGTGCACCTCGTCTACGACGGCGGCCTCGAGATCGCATTCCCGTCGCCGGTCACCTGCGGGTCGCTGCACGCGCAGATCAGCGGCCTCTACCGGTTCCGCTTCACGTTCCGTCGCGATGGCGCCGAGGTCGGCCAGAGCGAGGTGACGCCGTCGGGCCACGCGCTGGAGATGCAGCGCCTGCAGTCGGTGGTGGTGCCGGTGCCGCCCTCGGCCGGCGCGTTCGACCAGGTCTGGATCGACCTCGTCACCGTCGATGGCTCCGAACTCGCGGTCACGCGGCCGGCGCTGGGTTCGCTGCAGCCGGCTCCCTGACCGGCGTCAGTGCGTCGGCGGCGCGCGGCGGATGCGCAGCGGTGCGCTGGTGGGCATCCACTCGCGGCGCTCGCCGTCGGCCCAGTTGGGCACGCAGCGCAGTTCGAAGAACACGTCGCGGTCGGTCGGCAGGAAGGCCCAGGCGCCGTCGGGCACGGTCGTGCTGTTGCCGACGATCTCGAAGTGCCATTCGTGCGATGCGAGCCAGATGCGGCCGCGTTCGTCGTAGGCGTAGAGCGAATAGTGCTCGCTGTGGCTGGCGTCGGGATCGCGCCAGTGCAGCGTCGGTGGCGCGGTGAGCGGCGCCGTCGGCGGTGGCGATTCCCAGGTGATGCCGGGCTCCGTGTCCTCGCTGAGGATGCCGCCGACGAGCGTCGCGTAGTACGGGTCGCCCTGCGCGTTGGCGGCGCGGAACTCGGGCGCGAACCAGCCGAACAGCACCACCGTCGCCACCGCCGGCGGCACGATGCAGAGCCAGCGCGCCGCCGGCGGCAGGCGCAGCAGCGTGCCGATGTGCACGAGGCCGGCGGCGAACAGCACGGCCGCGGGACCGATCGCCGGGAACAGCAGTCGTCCTTGCGGCTGCGGCGCCGACAGGTTGAACCACGCGGCGCCGGCGAACACGAGCACGCACGCGGTGAGCAACAGCCACAGCGGTTGCGGCAGCACTTCGCGGCGGCGGGCGACACGATGCGCGACGAGGCCTGCACAGGCGATGCCGGCGAGTGCCGCACCGAACCAGGCCAGGGCGGGAGCCGGCTCGAGCGAGAACCAGCCGAAGCGGCCGAGCAGCGACGAGAACACCTGCGGCAGGAAGCTGCCCCACATCCAGCTCGACACGTATTCCGGCGGGATGCGGGCGAACGTCGCGTCGTGCGCGTGCAGCGCCAGCGGATCGCCGTAGAGCGACCAGTTGCGCAGCATCACCGGCGCGAACATCGCCGTTGCGACCAGCAGCGAGACGATGGCCGGTACGAGCGCGCTGCGCTGCCGTCGGATGACCTTCACGAACACCAGCAGCGCCAGCGGCACGAGGAACAACGTCGTCGCCTTCGTCAGCATCGCGAGGCCCAGCAGGATGCCGAGCAGGATGCCGCGCAACAGCGACAGGCCGCCGCGCTTCGCCACGCGGGCGAGCACGACCAGGGTCGCCGTGCACACGAGGGTGGCGAGGTTGTCGCTGTTCAGCACCGCGTGCTGGAACGACCACATCGGCAGGCATGCGACCAGCAGCGCTGCCAGGTCGGCGATGCGCGGGCGATCCGGGCACGTGACCTGTGCGAGCCGGTGCACGGCCAGCACCGACAGCAGCCCGAGCAACACCGAGACGAAGCGCAGCATCGACAGCACGAACTGGTCGATCGAGCGCGGCGGCAGTTCGTCGCCGCCGTGCAGCCAGTACAGATGGCTGCCCGGCACAGTCGCGTTGTCGTCGCCGTCCCGCTTGCCGAAGTTCGGGTTCGCGAGGGTGCTGAACACGGTGTCGGTGGTGTCCGTCGCCAGCATGATCGCCGCCAGGAACGCGTAGTACAGCGGCGGGTGGTGCGCGAGCACCGCTTCGTCGAGCACCGGGTGCCCGTGCTGGACCGCGAACCCGCTCGCCAGCGGCAGCTCGCCGGTGTTGGCCATGTGCCACGCGTACTGGTAGTGCGCGACCTCGTCGGGGCCTTCGAAGCTGGGCGTCAGCAGCAGGTAGCCCGTGGCGAAGAACAGGTGGCACGCGAGGGCGAGCCAGAGCAGCGGGTGACGCGTCACGGCGCGCACTCTACGCGCTCAGCGTGCCAGCACGCAGTGCGCACTGCCGATGGCGTGTGCGGCCGGTGGCACCGTAGGGTCGTGCGTGGTGAACGAACGGCATGCTCGCCGTCGCTCCGATGCCGGTCGGTTGCGTCGGCTTGACCGTTGGCTCGGGGCTGCGTAGGGTCCGCGCGCGGCCGTCGCCATGCCCTCGAACACCCGCGAACTCCTGCTGCGTGGCCTTTGGGCAGGCCTGCTCGCGATCGGCGTCGGCCTCGTCGCGTACCTGGTGTCATGCCTCGTCGTTCCGCCCGACCAGGTGGCCAAGGGCTTCGGCATCGACTGGCAGCAGATGGCGCAGGATCCGTTCGCCCTCTCGGGTCGGTTGCCGAACCGGATCCTGACGCCGCTGCTGGCCTGGGCGCTCGGGTTCGGTAGCGAGCACTACGTGCTGTTCGTCCGCGGGCTGTCGGTGCTGCTGCTGGCGACCGTGTTCGTGTTCGGCCGCCGCCGCGGTCTCGGCGTGCCGGATGCCGCACTGATCACGCTGACGGTCGCGCTGATCTCGCCGGTGCAGATGTACAAGCTCAACTGGGTCGGCTACTGCGATGCGCTGACCTACACGCTGTTCTTCTGGATGCTGCTGGCGGCAGGTTCGCCGTGGGTGTTCTGGAGCCTGTTCTTCTGCAACCTGCTGAATCACGAACTGGCGGGCTTCCTCCTGCCGTGGCTCTGGTTCGTGCGGCGCGAGGCGGACGACCGGTGGCGCGCCGACGTCGTCGGTGCGGGCGCGGCGGTCGTGCTGTATGCGGCCTACTACTTCGCCGTGAAGGCGGCGGCGCCGACGCAGCTGTATTCGAACGACTACTTCCTCTCGCACCCGCTGTTCCCCGGCGGCGCGTTCGCGGTCGGCGTCACGGCGATCGTGCACTGGGTGGTCGCGTTCGGGCCGATCCTGGCCGTGCTCGCCTGGCACCAGCACGCGCCGACCCGCGGGCGCGAGCGCTGGCACCTATGGCTCGTGCTGCTCGGCATCGCCGTGATCTTCTGCATCGCGTTCGACTGGAGCCGGCACAGCAACCTGCTCGTGCTGCCGTTGGTGATCGCGTCGGTGCGCTTCCTGCAGCCGGGTCCACTGCAAGTGGGGCACCGCCTCGCGTTCGTCGGGCTGACCGCGCTCGGCGCCGCGCTGATGGTGGTCTGGCCGCCGTGGCCGTCGGTCTCCTGGCCGACCGTAGCGTTCACCGAGCCGCAGCTGCTGGTCGACACCCACGTGGTCGTATCCGGTCCCAACAACGAGCCGGGCTTCGGCACGCTGTCGGCGGCAACCAACGAGTGGCTGCCGCGCGTCTGGCCGACGTTGTGGCCGATCCTCTGCGTCGTCGTCGCGATCTGGTGCGGCGGCGCGCTGCTGGCCCGGTGGCGGCCAGCCGACGAACCCCTACAGCAATCCGCGCCGCTTCAGTAGCGCCGTCGTGTCCAGCGGCCGGCCGCGGAACGCCGCGAACATCGCCATCGGGTCGCGCGTCAGGCCGCGCGACAGGATCGCGTCGCGGAACTGCGCACCGTTCTTGCCGGTCATGCCGCCGCGTTCCATCACCGCGGCGAACGCGTCCGCCGCCAGCGCTTCGCTCCACAGGTAGGCGTAGTAGCCGGCCGAGTAGCCGCCCGGCCAGACGTGCGAGAAGTAGGTGGTGCGGTAGCGCGGCGGCACCAGCGCGTTGGCGACGCCGGCCTTGGCCAGGGCCTCCTTCTCGAACGTCTCGACGTCCTTGACGACCGTGCCCGCCGGCAGCATGTGCCAGGCCATGTCGAGCAGCGCGGCCTCGATGTACTCGAGCGACGCGAAGCCCTGGCCGAACGTGCGCGCGCGGTGGATCTTCTCGATCAGCTCCTTTTGCATCGGCGCGCCGGTCTGCCAGTGCTTGGCACAGCGGTTGAGCACGGCAGGGTCGAAGGCGAAGTCCTCGTGGAACTGCGACGGGAACTCGACGAAGTCGCGCGGCACCGAGGTGCCCGAGATCATCGGGTAGCGCACCTTGCTGAACAGCCCGTGCACGCCGTGGCCGAACTCGTGGAACAGCGTCGTCACCTCGTCGAACGTGACCAGCGTCGGCTGGCCCGCGCTCGGCTTGCCGATGCTCAGCACGTTGACGACCACCGGCTTCGTTCCCAGCAGCCCGCTCTGGTCGACGAAGTTGTCCATCCAGGCGCCGCCGCGCTTCGCGGGCCGTGCGTAGTAGTCGGCGTAGAACAGGCCGATCGAGCTGCCGTCCCCATTCCCGGTGGCGCCGTCGAACACCTCGAACACGCGCACGTCGGGGTGGTAGACCGGCAGGTCCTTCCGCTCGCGCAGCTCGATGCCGTACATCTGCTTCGCCATGAAGAACAGGCCGTTCTTCAGCACCGAGTCGAGCTCGAAGTACTGCTTGACCTCGTTCTCGTCGAAGTCGTAGCGCTGCTTGCGCACCTGCTCGGCGACATACGACCAGTCCCACGGCGCCAGCTTGGTGCCCGGCTGCGTCTGGTCGAGATACGCCTGCAGTTCGGCGGCTTCGTCGTTGGCCTTCTTGACGATCGCCGGCGTCATGCTGGCGAGCATCTTCATCACGGCTTCGGGCGTCCCGGCCATCTGGTCGGCGAGCACGTAGGCAGCGTGGTTCGGGAAGCCGAGCAGCTGCGCACGCTCGGCGCGCAGCTCGGCGAGCCGCAGCACCGCGGCCTTGGTGTCGTTGTCGTTGCCGCGGCTGCAGCGTGCCAGCGACGCCTCGTAGACGCGCTGCCTCGTGCCGCGGTCCTGCAGCGACGACAGCACGCCCTGCGAACTGGGCAGCTGCAGCGGCAGCAGGAACATGCCCGGCTTGCCGGCCGCCTTGGCAGCGTCGGCGGCGGCGGAGATCGCACTGTCGTCGAGCCCGGCCAGCAGTTCCTTCGACTCGACCAGGACCGCGAGCGCTTTGGTGTCGGCGAGCAGCTGCTCCTGGAACTTCGTCGTCAGCTTCGACTGCTCCTCGTTGATCTTGCGCAGGCGCTGTTGGTCGGCGGCGCCGAGCAGCGCGCCGTTGCGCACGAAGCTGGTCTGGTAGCGCTCGACCAGGCGCTGCGTCTCGGGTGCGGTCAGCTCGGTGCGTGCGTCGTAGACGGCCTTGATGCGCGCGAACAACGGCGCGTCGAGGAAGATCGTGTCCTGGTGCGCCGCGAGCAGCGGTGCGACCTTGGCCTGGATCGCCTGGATCGTCGGGTTGGTGTTCGACTCGGTGAGGTTGAAGAACACCTTCGACACACGCGTCAGCAAGGCACCGCTCTTCTCGAGCGCCTCGATCGTATTGGCGAACGTCGGTGGCTCCTTCTGGTCGGCGATCGCGCGCACCTCGGCCAGGTGCTGGCGCATGCCCTCTTCGAACGCGGGCAGGTAGTGCTCGTCGCGGATCCGGTCGAAGGGTGGCGTCTGGTAGGCGAGCGCACTCGGCGCGAAGAATGGATTGTCGGCCAGCGTGGCGGCCGCGGAGGCGTTGGCGTTCGGCATGGAGTTCGGTTCGCCGGTCGAGGTGGAACAGGCCGCGAGGGCCGCGGCGACGACAACGGCAGTGGATATCGGTCGCATGCGGGCAGTCTACGGAGCGCGGCCCGAGAACGATGGTGTGTGGGGCAGGTTCGTGCGATCGCGCAGCAGAACCTGGATCGCGCTTGCACAGCCGAGATGTGCGCGTCCAATGCCCGCGCACCTCACCACTCTCGGAGGCTCTCAGATGTCGGAAGGGAAACGCCCAGGCGGGCTCACGGCGCTCGCGGTCCTCAACTTCGTCGGTGGTGGCTTCCTGACCCTCGCAGTGCTGGCCAATGTCGGCATGCTGCTGGGCCACCCGGCTCTCCTGAAACAGGCACAGGAGCGAGGTGACGAGAAGGCGGTCGAGGCGCTGCAAGCATTTGCCGATCTGGACAAGACGCCCTTCGTCGTCACGATCGTGCTGTTGACGCTGGCAGTCGCGCTGTTGATCGTGTCCGGGGTCGGCTACCTCAAGCAGCGGCGATTCCTCGGGCGGATCCTCGGCAGCGCGTGGGCCGGGCTCGCAATCCTCGCGACCGTCTACTCCTTGTTGAGCATCAAGGAGGGGGCTGGTGGCGGCGGCGTGACGCTGGGGGTCATCCTCATGCTCATCTATCCGGTGCTGACCTTGATCCTGCTCAACGGCACGTTCAAGGAAGACTTCACGCGCTGATCGCACGCACACCTCGCCGTGAAGACCCGCCACGTCCTGCTGATCGCGAAGTACTCCGCGCGCTATTCGGTGCGCGGCGGCATCGGCCTCGTGTTCCTGCTGCTGTCGTTGTCGTTCGGCCTCCTGGTCGCGCAGGCGATGCTGCAGCCGGTCGAACTCGGGGCGAGCCAGTTCGCGAAGCGCTCGCGCAGCGGCGACCAGCAGGAGGCGCGGCAGTACGTGCTGGAGCAGCTGACCGAACGCAGCAAGCCAGTGATCGCGTGGATGCTGAAGCCGAGCAGCGCCGAGCCGGATGCGGCGGCGGACCGCGCCGCCGACGACTGGACCGATTACCTGCTCGACGACCGGCCGGGCATGTTGTCCGCGATCTTCCTGATCCTGCTGTTCGGCTGGCCGCTGGTGGTGGCGTTCGGTGCGTTCGACCTCTACTCCGGTGACATCGGCTCGCGGCAGCTGCGCTACCAGCTGCTGCGCACGGACCGCAGCAGCATCTACTTCGGCCGGTTGCTCGGCATGCTGGCGACGTTCGTGATCGTGCTGGTGCTGCTGGGCACGACGGTGACCGCCTACATGGGGCTGAAGTTGGGGCTGTACCCGTGGCCGGCGCTGCTGGGCTGGGGCGCCTACTGCACGCTGGCGATGGTCGTCGTGTCGGTGCCCTACATCGCGTTGTGCGCGTGGATCTCGACCGGCTTCGGCTCGTCGTTCGCGTCGCTGACGATCGCCTCGCTGGTGGTCAGTGGCGTGCCGTTGTTCGCCCTGCTCGGCCAGCGGCTGCACGAATCCGCCGCCTACGTGAACTACGTGCTGCCGTGGGGCTTCCAGATGCGCCTGTTCCACCACGATCCGGTGCAGGTGGCGCTGGCCGTCAGCGGCTGCGTGCTGCAGACGGCGCTGTTCCTGTGGCTCGGCTACCGCAAGTTCACCCGGCGCGATCTCTGACCCGTTCGCCATGACCGAACCCGCCCTCTGCATCCGCGACCTGAGCAAGCGCTTCGACCAGACGAAGGCGCTCGATGCGGTCAGCTTCGACGTGCCGCAGGGATCGATCTTCGGCCTGCTTGGGCCCAACGGGGCCGGCAAGACGACCCTGTTCTCGATTGCCGCGGGCTTCCTGAGCGCCGACGCCGGCAGCCTGCGCGTGCTCGGCGTCGACATCGCCCACGTCGCCGAGCTGCAGGGGCGCATGACGATCCTGCCGCAGGATGCGTCGTTCCAGAAGAACGTGCCGATCCTCGAACAGCTCGCATTCCTGCGCCAGCTCGACGGCAGTGACCGCAAGACCGCCGAACGCGAGGTCACCGAGGCGCTCGAGCTGGTCGGCATCGCCGAATACAAGAAGCGCGGCATCCACGCGCTGTCGCACGGCATGCTGAAGCGCATGGGCATCGCGCAGGCGTTCCTCGGCCAGCCCGAGGTGATCCTGCTCGACGAGCCGACGTCGGGCCTCGATCCGAAGAACGCGCGGCAGATCCGCGACCTGGTGCGCGAGCTGCAGCAGCGGCGCCAGGTGACGACCGTGATCAGCTCGCACAACCTGGCCGAGATCCAGGAACTGTGCGACCACGTCGCGATCCTCGACCACGGCCGCGTGATGGCGGCCGGCGCGGTCGACGAGATCACGCGCGCCGGGCGGCGGCTCGACCTCGAGCTGCCGCGCGAACTGACCGCGGACGAACGCGCGCGGCTCGGTGCGCTTGCCGGCGTGCAGGCGATCGAGGCCAAGGCGGCGCGGCGCTACCGGCTCTTGTTGGCCGACGGCGACGACCAGGTCGTGATCGCAGCGTTGCGGCTGCTGCTCGACGCCGGCATCGCGCCACGCAACGTCACCACGGCGAACAGCCTCGAAGAGTTCTTCCTGTCGGTGACCGGCGGCGACGAAGCGGCGTGAGGCGTTCTCAGCGGCCGAGCACCAGCGCCCGGCGTACGGCGGCGAGTGGCGCCTCGTCGTCGAACTGCACGTGCCCACCTTCGAGCCGCACGCCGAGGTCGCGCCACAGCGACTGCAGGTCGTGCGGTCCGGGTGAGCTGCGCATCGCCGCGTAGAGATCGGTCAGCACCGTCGTGCCGGTGGCGTCGTCGGCCAGGCGCAGCACTTCTTCGATCGGCCACATCGTGGTGATGTTGCCGCCGGCGGCGACGATCTTGCGCATCGCGTCCTGCAGCGAGCGGCGGTTGTCGGTCAGGCGGCGGATCTCGACGTCGGCGCGCAGGCAGAAGATCGCGCCGCCGTAGTAGGTGCGGCCCCAGCTGTGGTCGTCGTCGAGCCCAGAAGCCCCTGCTGCCGCCAGCCCCTGGTCGTAGTCCTCGAGCATCGCTTGCCACACCTGCTGCTCGGTGACGCGGCCGGCACGCGCCTGCAGCAGCGGTTCGATGTAGGTCGCGCTGCCTTCTTCGAGCCAGTGGTGCTGCGGCGCCAGCGACGGCAACGCCAGGTGCACCATCTCGTGGAACAGCACCCAGTCGCCGCGGAAGTCGTCGGCAGAGAACCGCAGCGGCACGTCGACGAAGATGCGCGCGCCGCCGCCGATGCCGCGCGCGGAGCCACCGGTGATCGTGCGCCGATGGCCGGGCGTCACCATCAGCAGCAGGCGTGGCACCGGGAAGGTGCCGCAGTAGTCGCGGATCGAGGCGGCGGCGTCGGCGACCCAGGCGTCCAGCGCGCGAGCGTTCGCTTCGCGGCGTGGACCGAGTTCGGCGACCTCGATCGCGACGTCGCCGGACTTCACGGTGCGAGGCGCGAACGTGCCGAAGGTGCAGGGCGGCAGCATGCCCAGATCCTGCAGCGACCCGGCCCAGCCGGTCGTTGTCCGCGGCGAGGCACACAGGAACGTCTGCGCGCCGGCGTCGACCTGCAGCGTGAACTGCGTGTCGTCGGTGCCGTCCGCCGGCCGCAGCAGGAACGCGCCGAGCGAGCCTGTGAACTGGCCGCCACGCCGCGCTGCCACCTCGATGTCGTCGATGGCCGCAGAGGCCTCGCGGGCACGGAAGCGCCAGTGCAGCTCGCGCGGCAGCGCCGCGGTGGGAACGGCGAACGCGCCGTCGACCGGTTGCAGCCGCTGCGAGCCACCGTTGCCGATCGCTTCGACGTCGGCGAGGAACGGTCGCGCTGCTGGCGCCACGGTGACGCGCAGCGACGGACCCGCCGGCAGCGTCAGCCGCACACCGAGGACCGCACCGTCCTCGGGCAGCGTGACGCGGTAGGCCCAGCCATCGCTGGGCGTGCTCGGCGCTGGGGCCGAGCAGGCGCTCCCGAGCAGCAGCGCGCAGGCGGCGGCGCGGAAGCGCGGGGTGGCGGACACGGACCGATCAGTGCTTGACCGGGACCGCGCAGCCGCCCTTGCCCTTGCACGAGTTCTTGCCGGCGCAGCCTGCGTCACCGGCCTTGCAGCCGCCCTGGCCCTTGCACGAGTTGGTGCCCTTGCAGCTGTGGTGCGCGGCGGTCGCGCAGCCACCCTTGCCCTTGCAGCTGTTCTTGCCGGCGCAACCGGCGTCGCCGGTCTTGCAGCCGCCCGTGCCCTTGCACGAGTTCAAGCCCTTGCAGGCGTTCTTGTCGGTGGTGGCGGCCGGCGTGGGGTTGGCGGCCGGCGTCGGCGCGGCGTGCGGGGCGGGCGTCGTGGTCGGCGCCGCTTCCTTCTTGCTGCAGGAGGTCAGCGACGTGGCGGCGCCGCCGAGCAGCAGGCCCGAGACGGCGGCGGAGAGGAGGACGGACTTGGTGGTCTTCATGTGAGTAGTGGTTGCGAGAGAGATGCGCACATCGTCGGATGGACGAAGGGGCGCGAGTTACGACCGGTTTCCCGACTCGGTCCCGGCGGCGCGGCAATATTCGGCGCGGGACAGGTCGCCGTCCAGCGGAGAGTCGTAACACCGGCCCGCTTCTCTCCACGTCGTCCCGCTCGCCGCCATGAATCGTTTCCTTCGTCGTGCGCTGCTCGGCGCTCTGTCCGGTCTCGTCGCCAGCCCGATCCTGGGTCTGACCGTCGGTCGAGACACGGGGTCTTGGGTGGCGTTCCTCCTGGCGATCGTGGTCGCCAGCGCCCTGGCGCTGCCGCGGCGCCCGGCCGGCCGGCCGCGGCCCGAACTGCTGATGGAGGTCGCCGCGCTCGGTGTGCCGCTGTGGGCGCTGGTGGACGTGGTGCTGGTGCCGCTGCTGGCCGGCGATGCGCCGCGCTGGACCGCCGCGGCGATGCGAGACGTGTTCCCGGCGCTGGCCGGCTGGATGCTGTTCCAGGCGGCGGTCGGCCTCGTGCTGCATCTCGTCGATGGCCTCGCCGAGCGTTGGCTCGGCGCCGAGTTCGTGCCGGCGCCGCCGGTCGCTGGGGCGCCGCAGCGCATCCTCATTCTCGGCGGCGGCTTCGCCGGCGTGTCGACGGCCGAACACCTCGAACACCGGTTCGGCGCCAGCGCCGAGGTCGAACTGACCCTGGTCAGCGAGACCAACGCGATGTTGTTCACGCCGATGCTGGCCGAAGTCGCCGCCAGCAGCCTCGAGGCGGCGCACATCACCAGCCCGCTGCGCACGGGGCTGCGGCGCACCGAGGTCGTGCGCGGCCGCGTCGTCGGCGTCGACCTCGAGCAGAAGGTCGCGCGCGTGCAGCTGGCGGTCGGTGACGAACGCGAACTCGCCTACGACCACGTCGTGTTCGCACTCGGCGCGGTGTCGAACTACCTCGGCATGGCCGGTGTCGAGGCGCACGCGTTCGACTTCAAGTCGATCGCCGACGCGATGGCGATCCGCAACCACGTCATCGACTGCTTCGAGCGCGCCGACGGCGAACAGGATCCGGTCGAGCGGCGGCGGCTGGTCACGTTCGTGGTCGCCGGCGGCGGCTTCGCCGGCGCCGAGCTGGCCGGCGGCCTCAACGACTTCACGCGCGGCATGCTGGCGTTCTATCCGCGCGTGCCGCGCGAGGAGCTGCAGGTCGTGCTGGTGCATGGCCGCGACCGCATCCTCAACGAACTCAGCGAACCGCTGGCGCTGCACGCGCAGCAGCGCATGACCGAGCGCGGCGTCACGTTCCGGCTGGGCACGCGCCTGAAGGACGCGGATGCCGAGCGGGTCGTGCTGTCCGATGGCGAGGTCGCGTCGCGCACGCTGGTGTGGACCGCGGGCACGGCGCCGAATCCGCTGCTGCGCGCGCTCGGCGTCGAGGTCGACAAGCGCGGTGCCGTGCTGACCGACGCGATGATGCGGGTGAAGGGCCGCAGCGACGCGTGGGCGGTCGGTGATGCGGCATCGATCCCGAACGCCGCCACCGGCACGTCGTGTCCGCCGACGGCGCAGTTCGCGATCCGGCAGGCGGCGCAACTGGCGCAGAACCTGCAGGCGACGGTGCGCGGCCGCGCGCTGCGCCCGTTCCGCTTCGCGCCGCTCGGTGCTTTGTGCGTGGTCGGCCACCACACCGCGTGTGCGGAGATCAAGGGCCTGCGCTTCTCGGGCCTGCTCGCGTGGGTGATGTGGCGTGGCATCTACCTCAGCAAGCTGCCGAGCATCGAACGCAAGGTGCGCGTCGTCGTCGACTGGACCATCGAGCTGTTCTTCCCGCGCGACATCGTGCAGACGATCGACCTGGCGCCGCGCACCGGGAGCAGCCGATGAACGCCCATCCCTCCCTGTTGCTGCAACTGGGCGTTGCGACGCTGATCGGCTGCCTCGGCGGCGGTGCCTGCCTCGCGCTCGGCTACGCCGACGCGGTCTCCGGTCCGATCGCCGGCGCCGGCGGTGGACTCGTGTTCGCGTGGCTGCTGCAGGGTCGCGCGATCGACGCTGGCGAAGGGCTGATCTGGGGCCTCGCGTTCGCGTTCTTGTGGTGGCTCGCGCTGCCGGCCGGCCTGCTCGCCGCCGCGTCGGCCGGCGAGGCCGCCTGCCAGCTGTCGACCGTGCGCACGCAGGTGCCGATGCTGATCGGCTACCTCGTGTGCCTCGGCGCACCGCTCGGACTGGGCATGGGGCTGTGGGCGTCCTGGCGGGGGAGTTCGGGGCGCAGCGTTTTCCGCGTCTCGCGCGCGCTGGTCGTCGGCGGCCTCGCCGGCCTCGTCGGCAGCCGCGTGTTCGCGTCGGTCGGCGACTCGATGCTGTCGCCGCTGCCCGGCGGCGATGCCAGCCGCGTGCTGCAGCACTTCGCTACCGCGATCGCGATCGGTGCCGTCTACGGGCTGCTGTTCCAACGCGCCGTGCGCGGGCTCGGCTCCTGCATGGGTTGGGGCATGGCCTACGGCATGTTGTGGTGGTGCCTCGGCCCGATGACGGCGAGCCCGCTGCTGCGCGGCGAAGCCATCGACTGGAGCGTGGATCGCGCGGCGTCGGCGTACGGGCTGTTCGTCGCGCATGTGTTCTTCGGCCTGCTGCTCGGGCTGCTCTACGAGGCGGTCGACAAGGTCTGGCAGGCGCTGTTCGTCGAGTCGGACCCGCTGCACCGCGAACCGGAAGGCATCGGCACGCGCTTCACGCTGGCACTGCTGTGGGGCGCGGTCGCGGGGCTGGCCGGCGGCCTCGTGTTCAGCCTGCCGATGCTCGACACCGGCATCCTGCCGTACGTCGCGAGCCTCGCCGGCGGCACCAGCGAATGGCTCGGCTTCGGCCTGCACCTGTCGATCAGCGTGCTGATCGGCATGCTCTACGGCGCGCTGTTCGCACGGCAGACGCCGGACCTCGGCATCGCCTTCGGCTGGGGCCTGCTGTACGGCTTGATCTGGTGGTACCTGGGGCAGCTGACCCTGTTTCCGCACCTGCTCGGCGAAGCGTTCGACTGGTCGATCCTCGGCGCCAGCACCGCGCTGCCGTCGCTGGTGGGGCATCTCGCGTATGGCGCGACCACGGCGGGCGTGTTCGTCGCGTTCGAGTTGTGGTACGGCCGACGCCGCGCCGTCGATCCGCGGTATCGGGCCCGGGTGGCGCGCGCGCGGCGTGGTGGCGGCAGTCCCGCGGCGGCGCTGTGGGTGTTCGCGCTGGGACTTGGCGTGCTGCTGCCTATCGTGCTGGGCTGACGGGCGGCGGAACGGTTGTTCTGCGGGCCCGTATCAGCCGCGCCTCCACTCTCCAACCCTCGGTTCGTCGCATGAGTTCTTCGCAAGGTCGTCTGCAGTCTGTCTACCGCCTGATGGATTCGGTGTGCACGCCACTGGGCCAGCTGGTCGCGCGCATCGTGTTCGGCCAGGCCTTCCTGATCACCGGCTGGGGCAAGCTGCACAACCTCGACGGGGTCGTGAAGTTCTTCACCGACCTCGGCATCCCGGCCGCCAACGTGCAGGCGCCGTTCGTCGCCGGCGTCGAGTTCGTCGGCGGCATCTTCCTGCTGCTGGGACTCGGCACCCGCATCTCGGCGCTGTTCCTGGCCAGCACGATGGTGGTCGCGCTGTTGACTGCGCATCGCGCCGACTTCGAACCGGCACTGCTGTTCGACAAGAGCTTCGCCGACATCACGCCGTTGCCGTTCCTCGTCGCTCTGCTCTGGCTGATGGCGAAGGGTGGCGGGACGGTGAGCGTGGACCGACTGTTCGCATCGCGCTCGGGCGGCGGCTCGGGCGGGAAGTAACGCCTACTTGCTGCCGCGGGCGTCGGGCGGCGTCGGCAACGTCGCGGCAGCCGGTGTTTCGCCGGCCGGCCGAGGCAGCGTGAGCGTCGAGCGCGCTGCGGTCACCGCACCGACCTCCGGCACCAGGAAGCCACCGTTCTGCAGGTAGAAGCGCTCGCCGCGCACCCCCGCCGAACGATCGAGCCGCTGCGCGTCGCCGTGGCCGTCGTGCGTGAAGCGCGCCGTCGTCAGCGGCAGCCATTCGCCGGCCGTCGTGCGCGCCCAGGCGTTGCCGAACTCGCAGTCGCGCAGCAGATCGCCGTTGCTGCCGGAGAAGTTCTCGTTGAACGAGTAGAGCCCGCGCAGCAGCTTGCCGTCCTTCGGCGCGCGGAAGCTCGCGATCAGTCCCCAACGCTGTTCGGCATCGAACCAGAACCAGCCGGTGTACGTCGTGTGCGTGCCGTCGGCGGCCGCGTGCAGCAGGAAGCGGAACGTTCTGCCGAGCTGCCAATCGTGCACCAGGTGGCTGTGCCCGCCGGTGCCTTCGTGGCCGAAGCCGCTCGCGACCACGTCCTCGCCCTTCGCGACCAGCGTGACCCGGTCGTCGGCCGCGACCTTGTCCCGATCCACGCCTTCGTTGCCGGCGTCCCACACGCTGAAGATCAGCCGCCGTTCGGTCGGACTGTTGACCTGCATGCCGAAGTAGCCGCGCTGCCAGCCCGCCGCCATGTAGTACGTGTAGAGCGGGTCCGTGCGCGGCGTGACCTCGCAGTAGAACCACTCGATGTCCTGCTGGTGTTCCTTCGGCAGCGGGTAGCCGAGGTGCACCGACGCCGCGTTGCGCCGTTCGACGTCGCTCACGTGCGCGTTCGCGACCGCGGGGCCGGCCAGGTGGAGGCGCGCCAGCGAAGCGATGGGCGAGCCGTCCTTCGTGCGCACCGTCAGGCAGTGGTAGCCGGTGGTCGTGATCGCGAACGCCCGCTCATCGTCGTCCGCGGTTGCGCACGCTGTGCCAGCTGGATGCGCCGCGCACGTGACCACCAGGCCCGCGGCCGCCACCTGGCTGGCGGTCCGGAGTTCGACCTGCAGCGCGCCGGTCTGCCGCAACAGCACGTAGAACCGCAGTTCTCCCTGGCAGTTCGCGACCGTGCCGTCGTCGTGCCGTTCCACCGCGTTGGCATCCGGGTGCGCGAACCCCGTGAACGCTGGCAGCGTCAGTTCCTGCGCGCGCGGCGCCGCGAGAGCCAGGGTCGGAAGCAGGCAGAGGAGCGCGGCAGACGGCCTCATGCACGAGACACTACGCCGACGCTTGTTCGATCCGAGGCACCTGCTACCATTCCCGACCCCCTGAGCCCGCAAGGGCTCGAACGTCGGTCTTGGGTCGGAGCGTAGCGCAGCCTGGTAGCGCACCTGCATGGGGTGCAGGGGGTCGGAAGTTCAAATCTTCTCGCTCCGACCATTTTCGCGCCGCTGCCGCGCGGCTCTCGCCTCCACGGGCAATATCCCCGCACCGGATCCTTGATCCGAGCGATCGCGCGACGCGAAAGCCGATGCGGTTGCTACCGGTGTGCGGGCCACCAGCGTCGCGCGCGGCGGCGCGACCGGAGCATTCGACCGTGACCCCCGCATCCGATCCGATGATCTCCACCGCAGCGATGCACCACCTCCCGTGCCGTGTCCGGCTGCGCGCCAGCGTGATCCTGCTGCATGGCTATGCGGCCAGGGCCGATACCCAGCTCGGTGATGGCGCGGCGTTCGTCGGCGACGGCATCGAGGTCGTGCTGCCCGATGCGCCCGGCCACGGTGGCCGCGAGGACGGACGCCTCGCGCGCATCGCCGCGCTGCCCGAGCAGCAGCGCATGGCGGCGATCCTCGACATCGCACGCGAATGGGTTGCGGAGCTGCCGGCGCTGGCGGCGCGATGTCGCGAACGCGGTGCCGAGCGGGTCGGGCTTGTGGGCGTTTCCATGGGCGGCTTCGCGGCGCTGGGTGCCTTGGCCGAGCCGTGTGTGTTCGACGCGGTCGCCGCGGTGCTTGCGGCGCCGGCGCTGGTCGACGCGGCGCGCCTGCTGGACGGGCGTCCGCCGCTGCTGCTCGGGTTGGCGGGACGGGATGTCGCGGTGCCGCCCGAGGCAGGGCGTCGCTTCGCGCGCGACTACGGCGCCGACTTGCACGAGTACCCGGAGTCCGGGCACTTCTTGCGCGGCGAAGACTGGTGTGACCTGTGGGATCGCACCGGCGCTTTCCTGCGCCGGCATCTCGTTGGTGGCTGACGCGCGCGCCCGTGGACTGACCTGGGGTCATCCAGTCGCGGAGGGCACGATCGCTTCACCGGTGCAAGACACCGGGTGAGAGCGCTTGGCACCCGCGGTGAATGACGGTAAGGAGCACGACCCATGAAGGAACGTTTCGAACGGCATCGCCAGGCTTGGACCGACAGCGAGATCCAGAAGCTCCGCTTCTTGGTCGAGAAAGGCATGAGCCTGAAGGCGATCAGCAAGTCGCTCACGCGCAGCGAGGAGTCCATCCTCGTCCGAGCCAAGCTCGACAAGTTGGTGATCGCGAAGAAGCGCTGACAACCGGCCCCGGCACAGCGCGCGTGTGAACTCAGCCGCCCGCGGCCAGCCGGATCAGTGCACGCAACCGTTCGGGCGCCGTCGCCGTGGTCTTGCACACGAAGCCGCTCTTGTGCGCGAAGTGCACATCCGGCTCCGCTTCGACGCGCGAGAAGTCGAGGCGCGGGTCGTCCTCGTAGCGGCTGATGCCGTAGCCGGGGCCGCGGCGGTCCGGGTAGACGGTGGCGCCGATCTCGTTCTCGATGCCGGTGGCGCGCACGAAGCGCGCGACCGATCCGGACGGTTCGTCGGGCATGACATCGCCGCGCGGCAGGAACACGGTCCCGATCGCGTCGGCGCCCACGGCGACCGACCAGCGTTCGCAGCGTTCGGCGATCTCGTCGATGCTGCTGCGCACCTCGCGCAGGAAGTCGAGCAGGTCTTGGCCGACGAGGCGCATGTACTCGTAGAGCACCTCGCCGGGCACGTGCTCCGGTTGCTGGGCGAAGCGCCGCAGCAGGGTGGCGTCGATCGGGGAGTGGAGTTGGGACACCGCGCGCCGCGGCACGCCGAGCCATTCGGCGGTCGCCTTGGGCCCGCGCGAATCGAACCACTCGGCGGGTTCGAGCCAATCGCAGAAGGTGAGAGCGTCCTGGTAGACACCGAACGCATCCAGTACGAGGCTCAGCGAGCAGGTCGGCGCATGTTTGCGCGGGAAGTGGTGGTGGTCGTAGTTGTGCAGCGCCGGGTCGTGCGAGCCGCCGATGTCGACCAGTGCCACCGAGGGGTCGAGCCGTTCGGCCTCGGTCGGATCGCGCCGCACGACCGGGCAGCCGTGCTTCGCGATCAGCACGCAGCAGGCGAGCAGGTCGTCTTTGTGGGCGCCGCCGGGGTGGGTGACGATTCTCTGGAGCTCTGGCATCGGCTGTGGGGGCTGGTTCTCGGGCGGGGGCTTCGGCGGCGATCAGACAGGGTGCCGGCGCGCACCTCCACTGCCGCTCGCCGGAGTTGCCGGGCCACCGGCACGCGAGCGCGACCCGCCGATGCGAACGGCAAGACGGCCGCAACGGGCCCTGCAGCGACAAGCATCTGCCCACAAGCTCCCTGCGTTCTGCGCCAAACAGATACTTGACTTAGTCCAGAATCAGAGTAAATCTTGGTCCCGTGGACGACCCTGTCTCTCGCCTGCGCGCCCACGGGCTGCAAGTCACCGCCCAGCGCATCGCCGTGCTGCGGGCTGTGGCAGTTCGCCCGCACTGCACGGCGGATGCGATCGCCGACGAAGTCCGCAGCGAGATCGGCGCGATCTCGCGCCAGGCGGTCTACGACTCGCTGCGGGTGCTGACCGAGAAGGGGCTGATCCGGCGCATCCAGCCCGCCGGCTCGCCCGGTCTCTACGACCCGCGGGTCGGCGACAACCACCACCACGTCATCTGCCGCACCTGCGGCAAGACCGTCGACGTCGACTGCACCGTCGGCGTCGCGCCCTGCCTGACCGCCGACCAGTCCGATTTCCGGATCGACGAGGCGGAAGTGATCTTCTGGGGCACCTGTTCGGGATGTCTGGCGGCCGGAGATCCGGCGCCGACCTCCGACGCGGGTGCCTAGCAAAGGACCGTGAGACCGAACCACACCGTCGCCTTTCCAGGCAACCACGAGGAGTAGCAGATGTCAGACAATGCAACCGCAAGCAGGTGCGCCGCGACCAGCGGCGCGATACGAGGCCACAGGGCGGGGCGCATTCGCGCAACGGGTTCCGCCGGGCTGATCGCCTTGACCCTCGGCTGGTCGGCAATGGGCGCCGCCTGCTCGGTGTCGACCCAGGACAAGGCGGCAGAGCCGGTGCTCCAGCAAGCCACCGCGAGCGTCGGCGACTCCGGCAGCTCCGGGAACATCGCCGAGTGCCCGTTCATGGGCGACACCACAAGCACGCAACCAAACCCGCAAGGAACCATGCAAGGCGACGCCAAGGCCTACTCCAACCGCGACTGGTGGCCGAACCAGTTGGATCTCAGCGTTCTCAACGGCAACCCACCGTCGGGCAATCCGATGGGCAAGGACTTCGACTACAGCAAGGAGTTCGCGAAGCTCGACCTGGCCGCCCTGAAGCAGGACATCAGAAAGACACTGACCACTTCGCAGGACTGGTGGCCGGCGGACTACGGCAACTACGGCGGGCTGATGATCCGGCTGGCCTGGCACAGCGCCGGTACCTACCGCGTCAGCGACGGCCGCGGCGGCTCGGGCGCGGGCATCATCCGGCTCGCACCGGTCGGCAGCTGGCCGGACAACGCCAACCTCGACAAGGCGCGCCGCCTGCTGTGGCCGATCAAGCAGAAGTACGGCGACAAGATCTCCTGGGCCGACCTGATGGTGCTCACCGGCAACGTCGCGCTCGAGACGATGGGCTTCAAGACGCTGGGCTTCGCCGGCGGTCGCGTCGACGTCTGGGAGCCACAGGACATCAACTGGGGTCCCGAGACCAAGTGGCTCGGCGACAAGCGCTTCACCGACGACCGCAAGCTGGCGAACCCGCTCGCCGCGTCGCAGATGGGCCTGATCTACGTCAACCCGGAGGGCCCCAACGGCAACCCGGATCCGCTGCTCGCGGCCCACGACATCCGCACCACGTTCGCGCGCATGGCGATGAACGACGAGGAGACCGTGGCCCTGATCGCGGGCGGCCACACGCTGGGCAAGACCCACGGCGCCGCCGACCCCAACAAGTACGTCGGTCGCGAGCCCGAGGCCGCACCGATCGAGGAGCAGGGGCTCGGCTGGAAGAACTCGTTCGGCACCGGCAAGGGCGGCGACGCGATCACCAGCGGCCTCGAAGGCGCGTGGACCTACACGCCGGTGCAGTGGTCGCACGACTACTTCGAGAACCTGCTCGACTACGAGTGGCAGCTGGTGAAGAGCCCGGCCGGCGCGCACCAGTGGATCCCGAAGGAGGGCCAGACCAAGCGCAAGACGCCGGATGCGCACGATCCGTCCAAGGGCCATCCGGTCGTGATGCTGACGACGGACCTGTCGCTGAAGATGGACCCGATCTACGGGCCGATCTCGAAGCGCTTCCGCGACAACCCGAAGGAGTTCGAGGCCGCGTTCGCGAAGGCCTGGTTCAAGCTGACGCACCGCGACATGGGGCCGCGTTCGCGGTTGCTCGGCCCGGAGGTGCCGCCGCCGCAGCTGTGGCAGGATCCGGTGCCTGCCGTCGAGCACAAGCTGGTCGAAGCGCAGGACATCACCGACCTGAAGCAGAAGGTGCTCGCCTCGGGTCTCTCGACATCGCAGCTGGTTGCGACGGCGTGGGCGTCGGCGTCGACGTTCCGCGGCACCGACAAGCGCGGCGGTGCGAACGGCGCCCGCATCCGCCTCGCCCCGCAGAAGGACTGGGCGGCCAATCAGCCGGCCGAACTGAGCAAGGTCCTCGGCAAGCTCGAGAGCATCCAGCAGGACTTCAACAAGGCGCAGTCCGGCGGCAAGAAGATCTCGCTCGCCGACCTGATCGTGCTGGGTGGTTGTGCCGCCATCGAGGACGCCGCGAAGAAGGCCGGGCACGAGGTGAAGGTGCCGTTCACGCCGGGTCGCACCGATGCGTCGCAGGAGATGACCGACGTGGAGGCCATGGCGGTCCTCGAGCCCTTGTCGGATGGGTTCCGCGACTACCTGGGCGACAGCGACCGGCCGGCGCCCGAGCTGCTCGTGGAACGCGCGCGCATGCTGAACCTGACCGCGCCGGAGATGACGGTGCTGGTGGGCGGCATGCGGGCGCTGAACGCGAACTTCGGCAAGTCGAAGCACGGTGTCCTCACCGCGCGGCCGGAGACGTTGACCAACGACTTCTTCGTCAACCTGCTCGACATGGGCACCGAGTGGAAGCCGTCGGCTGGCGGCAAGCAGGTCTACGAGGGCACGGACCGCAAGACCGGCAAGGTCAAGTGGACGGGAACGGCCGTCGATCTGGTGTTCGGCTCGAACTCGCAGCTGCGCGCCATCGCCGAGGTCTATGCGTGCGACGACGCGAAGCAGAAGTTCGTCGCCGACTTCGTCGCGGCCTGGAACAAGGTGATGAACCTCGACCGCTTCGACGTGCGCTCGTGACGCGCGCCGTGGAGCCTCGCCTGCGGGGGCTCCACGTTCGCCAGCATGCGCCGCGGCGCGCGTCAGCCCGGCAGCACGCCGAGCGTGTCGCGCGCGACCAGATACAGGCCGAGCAACAGCAGGACCGTGCCGGTGACGACGCGAATGCGCGGTTGCCAACGCACGATGCCGGCGCCGAAGCGACTCGCGAAGCCGGCGCCGATGGCGACGGCCACCGCGAAGACCCCGATCGGGATCGCCGTGCCGATGCCGTAGGCGATGACGGACGGGACCGCGGTCGGGCCGGCCAACGCCTGCGGCAGCAGGCTGCCGAAGAACAACGCCGCCGAGGTGGGGCAGAACGTCAGTGCGAACAGGCAGCCGAGCGTGAACTCGCCGAGCACGCCGAAGCGCGCCAGCCGTTCGGCGGTGCCCTGGCTCATGCCCTTGCCGCCCCACGGCAGCGGCAGCAGTTCGAGCAACACCATCGCCGTCAGCACCAGCAAGGGGCCGACGAACGGTGGCAGCCACTCCTGCAGCGAACGCGACACCGTCGGTGCTCCCAGCGCGCCGAGGGCCAGGATGGCGGCGATCGCGCCGTAGGCGACGACGCGGCCGGCGGTGTAGGCCAGCGCGCCGAGCAGTGCGCGGCGCCGCGAAGCCGCATGGCGGGACAGCCACACGGTGGCCGCGAGATTGGTCGCCAACGGACACGGGCTCACGGCCGTGATCAGGCCGAGTACGAGACCGCTGCCGGTGGTTGCCAGGATGCCGTGCAACCGGTCAGTTCCTGCCCAGGTAGTGCTCTACGGGTTCGCGCACGTAGGCGAAGAACTCGTCCGGCTCGTCGAGCAGCAGCCAGACGTCCTGCTGATTCGTCCACTCCGTCTCCGTGCCGTTCTCGTGGTGCGAGACGATCACCGTCTTGTTGGCGATCTCGTAGTCGTCGACGAAGTGCCGATTCTCGGGGCGATCGGTGTTCAGTACCCGGAACACGACGGCGCCGCTGGCGACCTCGTCCGGGAAGCCCGCCTCGATTGCCTGGCGACTCAGCCTCTCGATCGTGCGGCACGAGTCGCAGCGCACATCGGTCGTGAAGTAGGTGACGACCACCGTCGCCGCCGTGTTCTCGGCATCGGATCCCGTGGCCGGCAGGGTGTCGCGCGGCTGTGCCTTCTGCAGCGCGTAGACACCGAGGCTGCCGAACACGATCCCCAGCAGCACCCAGCGCAGCACGGACTTGGCGGGCATCGGGGCCTTCAGCTCTTGGGCAGCAGTGCGAGCAATTCGTCGTGCTTGGGGACCTTGCCGGCGACGACGACCTTGCCGTCGACGACGAGGGCCGGAGTGACCATCACGCCGAAGTCGGCGAACTTCAGGAAGTCGGTGACCTTCTCGAGTTCGTAGGGAATGCCCAACTCGTCGGCGGCGGCCGTCGCCGCCTTGGTCAGGTTGACGCACTTGGTGCAGCCGGTGCCCAGGATCTGGAGTTTGTGCATGATCGATTCTCAGGGGTTGGCCACGAGTCCGAATGCCCAGCCGGTGGCGGTGGCCAACAGGACCACGAGCAGGGCGAACGTGAGGGTCTTCTTCCAACCCAGGAT
The DNA here is from genome assembly GCA_044230075.1 of Planctomycetota bacterium. Classification (GTDB taxonomy): domain Bacteria; phylum Planctomycetota; class UBA1135; order UBA1135; family UBA2386; genus JAEUHS01. The sequence goes on from JBGARS010000016.1 coordinate 56,789, forward strand.
GGAGGACAGCACCAGCATGCTCGGCAGGCTGAGTGCGGGGCCGGCGAGCAGCAGTGCCAACGCCGGGCCCTTGCCCATGCCGCTGCCGAGCAGACCCTGCAGGATCGGGATCTCGGTGAGCGTCGCGAAGTACATCAGCGCGCCGCACAGCGAGGCGAGGAACGTCGCGAGCAGCGAGTTGCCGCCGACCGCCACAGCGATCCAATCGCTCGGGATCAGTGCCTCGTGCCCCGGGCGTCCCAGCAGAAAACCAGCGACGAGCACGCCACCGATCAGCAGCGGGAAGATCAGCTTGGCGTAGCTCCAGGTCTGGTCGAACCACTCGCCGGCTTCGCCATCCTGGCCGCACGTGCTGACGGCCAGGCCGCCGACGGCGACCAGCATCGCGAGTTCGGGATGATCGGGAACGGCGATCGCCACCAGGGCGACGGCGGCGATCGACAGCAACAGGCGCTTGCCCGGCAACCCGATCCAGCGCCACGCCATGCCGGCGAAGGCGAGCCCCGCGACCGCCGTCAGCGGCCACTTCACCGCGAACACGGCGGCGAAGAAGCCCTCCGGCTGCCGCGGGTTGGCCCAGTTCGCGAACACCAGCACGGCGACCATCGACGCGAAGAACAGCGCCGTCTGCCAGAGCGGTCGGGACGCTGGCGGCACCGGCAGCGCCGCCATCTCGGCGGTGCGTTGCTGCTGTTCGCCGCGGAACAAGCGTGCCATCAAGAGGCCGATCACGACGCTGAACAGCACGGCAGTGACCGCGCGCGCGAATCCCAGTTCGAAGCCGAGGATCTTCGCCGTCAGCACGATCGCGAGCACGTTGATCGCCGGTCCGGAGTAGAGGAAGGTGCTCGCCGGGCCGAGGCCGGCTCCCATGCGGTAGATGCCGGCGAACAGCGGCAGGACCGTGCAGGAGCAGACGGCGAGGATCGTGCCCGAGACGGATGCGACACCGTAGGCCAGCGTGCGGTTGGCCTTCGGGCCGAGGTAGCGGATCACCGAGGACTGCGACACGAAGGCGGCGATCGCGCCCGCGATCCAGAACGCCGGCAGCAGGCACAGCACGACGTGTTCGCGCGCGTAGTCGTGCGCGAGGTGCAGCGACTCGGCGACGGCGCCGTCGAAGCGCGCGGTGCCGATCGGCAGGAAGTACAGCCCGGCGAAGATCGCGGCGTAGAGCAGCAGGCGCAGCCATTCCCGGCGGGTCTCGGGGCTCATCGCGTCGCTCCGTTCGTCAGCTGCAACACGTGCGCACCTCGACCTGCCGGCCCCTGGCCGCAGCCAGAAGGCAATTCGCGAAGGTCGCCACGCATGGCAGCGCCAGACGGTAGACGACCCGGTTGCCCTGCTTCGTGCTGGCGACGATGCCGGCGTCACGCAGCACGGCGAGATGCTCGGAGACGGTGCTCCACGACGATCCCACCAGTTCGCGCAGCTCGTGGACGCAGGCGTCGCTGTGGGCCAGTGCCTGTGCGATCTGCAGGCGCGCGTCGTGCCCGAGGGCGCGGAACACGCGCACGGGATCGATGGTGAGACCGCTCGAAGTCACGCCGGGATCGTGCGCCGTTTCGCCAGATGACGAAATGCGGACTAGAGCCCCTTCGCGCGGTGACTTGGGAGCAGCCGCACCGGGATCAGCCCTGCGGCTGGATCATGTGCACGTCGCGCTGCGGGAACGGGATCGAGATCCCCTCCTTGTCGAAGCGCTGCTTGACGGCCTTGTGGAACTCCCAGTGCAGCGCCCAGTAGTCGCTCGTCTTGACCCACGGCCGGGCGACGAAGTTCACCGACGAGTCGCCCAACTCGTGCACCTCGACGACCGGTGCCGGGTCCTTCAGCACCTTCGGGTGCGTGGTGAAGATCTCGGTCAGCACGGCCTTCACCTTGTCGAGGTCGTCGCCGTAGCTGACGCCGAATTTCAGGTCGAGGCGGCGCGTCGGGTTGGCGGTGACGTTGGTGATGACGCCGCCCCAGATCGAGCCGTTCGGCACGACGATCAGCTGGTTGTCGGGCGTCTTGATCGACGTCGACACCAGGTTCATCGACGCGACGGTGCCCGACACGCCGGCCGCGGTGACGTAGTCGCCGATGTCGTACGGGCGGTAGATCAGCACCATGATGCCGGCGGCGAAGTTCTGCAGCGTGCCCTGCAGCGCGAAGCCGATGATGAAGCCGGCGGCGCCGATCGCGGCGACCAGCGGCGCGATGTTGACGCCGATGTAGGACAGCGCGATCACGATGCCGACGAACGACACCAGCTTGCGCGTCGCGTTGACGCAGAAGTCGCGCAGCAGATCGGAGGTCTTCTTCAGCCGCCGCACGGCACGATCGAGCAGCCCGGCGAGGATCGCCGCGAGGATGCGGAACGCAATCAGCACGCCGAGGAACTGACCGATGCTGATCAACAGGCGCAGGCCGCCGTCGACGGAGAACAGCCAGGCCTTGGCCTCGGACCACGCGGACTGCAGGCCGGTCACCTCGAGCTGCACGCCGCCGCTGATCGAGTCGACGTACTTCCGGGCCTCCTCGGTGTCGACGCCCTTGTCCTTCGCAGTCTCGATCACCGCGCGGACCCGCTCGACGATGGCGTCGCGCTCGGCGCGCAGTGCGACGAGTTGCTGGCTCAGGCGATCGATGTCGGCGTTGTTGCCAGCGGCCTCCGTCGTGCGGCGCCCGATCTCGGTCGCGGCGAGTTCCATGGCCTTGGCCTGCAACGTGCCGAGCCACGCTTCGAGCCGCTGCTCGATCTCGGCCTTGCGCATCGGCCGCAGCTCCGACCGGAGGTTCGCGGGGTCGACCTTCGGATCCTGGACGATCGCCGGCACCGACGCGGCGGGCTTCGCTTCGGGCGGCGGCTGTTGCGGTGCGGCCTGCGCGCCGGCGGGCAGGGCGAAACAAGCCAGGGCGAACGCCGTGGCGACGGCGACGCTCACGCGACGGGGGCTGGGCATGTGGGTTCCTGGTCGAGAATCGGGGGGTTGTGGCATGGCGGTCCGTGACGGCGGGCGGCGCCGCGAGGGCCGGACATCCTCTGTTTGCGGTCGGCGAGGGCAAGGTCGAAATCGCCGGGCGCACGATCCGACGCCGGCGGCAGCGACTACCAGACGCGCTTCGGCATGCCGAGTCGCTCGCGTGCGTCGTCGATCAACGCGCGCAGCCATTCGGCGACGTACTTCCAGTCGGCACAGAGTTCTTCCGCGCGCTGCAGGTTGGTGCGCGCGGCCGCCGCGTCGGTGGCGGCGAGCAGACCGGCAAGCCGTGCGGGATACTCCGGCGACTGGCTGTGGGCGGCGGCGAACGCGAGCACGACGATCGCCTGTTCCGGTTGCGTCGTCGACCAGTGGTAGCCGAATGCGCCGATGGACGTAAGGCTGCCGCCGCTCAGCATCGCCGCGACCGAGGCCGCTGCGGGACTCTCGTAGCTGCGTCCGTCCGCCGCGCGGATCAGCAGGACCTGGCCGACGTACAGCCCGAGTGCCAGGGTGCCGAACAGCAGTGCCTGGCCGACCCTGCGCTGCGGCGGCAGCGGGCGTTCGTAGTCGGGCGTGACGCCGGCGGCCAGCATGCGGTCGTAGAGGTGTGGGTGCGCGCGCCGCTTGCCCGGCATCACGGCCGGCACGAGGTTGAGTTCGTAGAGGCGTTCGAGACTGCGCGCGTAGAGGCCGCCTTCGTGCTCCGTCTCGTGCTCGAGGGCGTGTTCGTCGGCCTGGGCCTCGAGGCGCCTGGCAGCTCGCGCGGCGAGCAATGCGCTGAGGAAGACGGCCAGCAGCAGGCCCGCCGACCCGACCGGACCGAGCACATCGACGAGCGGTCGTGCCAGACCGAGCATGGCGAAGAAGCCGACGGCGATCGCGCGTTTCCACCCGTCGCGGCGGGTCTCCTTCAGGTGTCCGAATTCGTGGAGCAGGATCGCCACAAGCTCGGCGTCCGTCATCACCGCGAGGGCGCGGGTCGTCACCAACACCTCGTTCGAACGCGGCAGGGCCGCCGCATTCGCCATCGGCGTGCGCACGATCCACGCGCGCCGGACGGTGTGGGCGCTGCGGCGTCCTGCCTCGTCGACGATCGCCTGCAGGCGCCGATCCGCCGGTGTCGCCATGCCGATTCCGCGCGCGAGCACGAGGCCGCCGCCACGCAGCAGCCAGGCCATCAGCGCCAGGCCGCCGCCGTAGACCAGCATGAACCGCCACTCGTTGCCGGGAAACGTCGAGGGGCCGCCGAGCAGCATCAGCAATGCCACCACGGGGATCGGCAGGAAGATCACCAGCAGGAACAGCTGGCCGTGCACGTAGTCGCCCACGCTCAGCCACGGCATTACGCGGCGAGCGCGATGGTGGGCGATCACGCGACTGCCCAGCCAGACCAGCAGGCCGGCGAGTTCGGGCCGCAGGTGCGACGGGTCCGGGGTCAAGACGCCCGTCGCCAGTCCGGCTGTCAGCACTCCGGCCAGCATCGATTGCGTGAAGACCTGCGCCTGGAACAGCCGGTTGGCGGCGAAGTGCAGCCGGGCGACTTCGGTCCAGTGACGACCGGTGAGCGGCACGCGGTTGCAGCGCGCGCACAGCCAGATCGAGAGCCAGCCGATCGTGCAGGCCAGCAGCGGTGTGGCGATCCAGGCGCCGAGGTCGACCCACCACGGCAGCAGCGCACGGACGGCAGCGAGATCCGGGGTCGGCAACGGCAGCCCTCTATCGTCCCGCGAGAAAACCGAAGCGTTGGAACACGAACTCGGGCAGCGTGCGCACGATCGCCATCACGATGGCCCACGAGCGCGGCAGGTAGACGACATGCCAGCGTCGTTCCATGGCGTCCACGATGCCGCGCGCGACGCGCCGTTTCTCGCCCCAGAGGAAGTTCTGCGGGTGACCGGCGGTCATCGGCGTCTCGACGGGGCCGAGCTTGATGTTGTGCACGCGTACGCCCTTGCCGTACAGGCGGCTGCGCAGGCCCTCGAGGTAGCAGCTCAGCGCGCGCTTCGATGCGCCGTAGGTGTAGTTGCGCGGGCGGCCGCGTTCGCCGGCGACCGAGGTGATCGCGGCGAGGTGCCCGCTGCCCTGGGACTCGAAGTGGTCGGCCAGCGGCAGCAGCAGGGCGACGGCGCTGACGAAGTTGGTGTCGACGAGTTCGCGCGCGTAGGCGACGTCGTGTTCGCTGCGAGCCTGGTCGCCGAGATCGCCGTGCGCGATCAGCGCGCGATCGAGACCACCGAGCGCGGCGATCGCTCGCTGCATCCGCGCACCCGCCTGGTCGAATGCGTTGAGATCGGCGCTCTCGTGCCCCACGACTGCGTCACCGAGGGAATCGAGCAACTGTCGCAGCTTGCGTGCATCGCGCCCGACGAGGTACAGGCGGTCGCCGCGGGCCGCGCAGATGGCTGCGACTTCCGCGGCGATCGCCGAGGTGGCGCCGAGGATCAGGGTTCTGCGTTGCACGGGTGGTGAGGGGAAAGCGAGCGGTTGGTGATGGTCGGCGGCCGCAGGCGTCGCCGTGGCTGCAGGGGGAGGCTACCCTTCGCGGTCGCTGCCGCGCCGCCGGCGCCGAGCATTCCTCCTGGCGGGGCCGTTGCGCCGATACCCGATTGCCATGCAGACACCTCGCTCGCCCACGCCCGCAACCAACGCGGTGAACACGGATGTCCTGGTGCTGGGCGGCGGCTTCGCCGGCACGCGCTGCGCGCAGCGGCTCGAACGGCTGCTGCCACGCGACTGCACGATCAAGCTGGTCAGCAGCGAGAACTACTTCGTGTTCCAGCCGCTGCTGCCCGAGGTCGTCGGCGCCAGCCTGGACCCGGCGCACGTGATCAGCCCGCTGCGCCACATGCTGCGGCGCACGCAGGTCGTGCGCGGTGAAGTCAGCCAGATCGAGCTGGCGCCGGCCGGGGCGGAGCACGCCGGCACCGTGACCGTGCGGGCCGATGGCGTCGCGCACCCGGTCGTGCTGACGGCTCGGCACATCGTGCTGGCGCTGGGCTCGGTCGTCGATGTCAGCCGCATTCCGGGCATGGCGGAGCAGGCGTTGATGATGAAGAACGTCGCCGATGCGCTGGCCCTGCGGCACGCGATCATCCATCGACTCGAGTGCGCCGTGCTCGAACCCGACCCGGCGGAACGGCAGGCGTTGTTGACGTTCGTCGTGGTCGGCGGCGGCTTCTCCGGCATCGAGACCGCGGCGGAGATGCACGACCTGGTGCACGGCGCGATGAAGTTCTTCCCGACGTTGGCGGCGGAGGCGAAGCGGGTCGTCTGCGTGCACTCCCGCGAGCGCATCCTGCCGGAGCTGGACGCGCGGCTCGGTGACTACGCCTTGCGGCTGCTGCAGAAGCGCGGCATCGAGTTCCGCCTCGAAGAGCGCACGCGTGCCGCATCCCGCGACGGGGTCTATCTCGGCAACGGCGACTTCATCGCCGCACGCACGATCGTCTGCACGATCGGCAACGCGCCGCACCCGATCCTCGAGGGCGTCGCCGCGGCAGTGGAGGGCCGCCTGCCCACGACCGAGCATCTGCGACTGCAGGGCCATGAGAACGTGTGGGCGATCGGCGACTGTGCGCGGATCGCGGATGGCCGCGGCGGCACCTGCCCGCCGACCGCGCAGTTCGCGACGCGCCAGGGCGACGTCGTCGGGCGCAACATCGCCGCGAGCCTGCGCGGTGCGCCGCTGCAGAAGTTCCGGCACAAGAGCCTCGGCCAGCTGGCGACGCTCGGTCACCAGAACGCCGTCGCCTCGATCGGCAGGCTGCGGCTCTCCGGGTTCCTGGCCTGGTGGCTGTGGCGCACGATCTACCTGATGAAGCTGCCGCGCTTCGACCGCAAGTTGCGGGTGATGATCGACTGGACGCTCAACCTGTTCTTCCCGCGCGACCTCAACGCGCTCGATCTCGCGCCGACGAACCGGCACGCGACGATCCACCTCGAAGCCGGCGAGACCTTGTTCCACCAGGGCGATCCGAGCGCGGCGTTCTACGTGGTGCAGTCGGGCCGCATGGAGTTGATCCGCTGCGACGAAGCCGGCTGTGTGCTCGGCAACGACCAGCTCGGCCCGGGGGAGCACTTCGGCGAAGGCTCGCTGCTGCGCGGCGGCGTGCGTTCGACGACCGCGATCGCGGTGGAGTCGACGACGGTGTTGTCGTTCCCGGCGCGGGAGTTCCGGACGCTGACCGACAACTTCCTCGGGCTGCGGCGCCTGCTCGAAGCCACGTCGCGGCGCTTCCAGCCGGCGGCGAGCATCATTCCGGCCTGGGTGCCGAAGGCGCGCCTGCAGGTGCCGGTCGGCGAGGTGATGAGCAGTCCGGTCGTGACGATGCCGCAGAACGCGACGCTCGAGCTGTGCCTTGCCGAGTTCGTCGCGCGCAAGTTCAACTGCTTCCCGCTGGTCGGCACCGGCGGCCGGTTGATCGGGGTGGTGACCAGCACCGACCTGTTCGGCGCGTTGCGGCGCGACGTCGATCTCGCGCAACCCCTGCAGGCGATCGCCACCGCCGACGTGCAGTGCCTGCGCGTCACCGACCCGATCGAACGCGCCGTCGAGGTCATGCGCCGCCGCAACGTGAAGCACGTGATCGTCACCGACGCGGAGCAGCGCGTGGTCGGGCTGGTGTCGATGACGGACATCCTGCGATTGATCCTCGCTTCACCGAGGCCGGCGCACGCCGGTCGCGCCTGAGCTCAGTCTCAGGCCGGCAGGCAGCCGGTGAACGAATGCCCGAGCGCCTCGAGCGCGCTGCGCGCGGCAGCAAGGTGCGCGGCCTGCACCAGCAGGTAGTCGGTGTCGAAGGTCGAGATCACGAACACCGGCACGCGCACGTCGGCAAGCGCGCCGCACAGTGCCGCGAGCAGGCCGATCGTCGTCATCGGCACGACGCCGACGATGCCGAACGCGACCCGGTCCGTCTCGTGCTGCACGTCGGCGGGAACATGTCGTTCTGCGCAGACGATCGAAAGCTCCTGCGCGGTGCGGGTCACGGCGACGAACGCGCCGCGCGCCCATGCCGGCACCGGCGCGTCTGCGGCCAGGCGCGCGATGGCGAGACGTTCGGCGTGGAAGGCGAACTGCACGGTCGGCTGGCCGAGTGGGTGCCTACTGCTTCCTTGGCGCCGGATCCGCGGCTGGCGCGGCGATCAGCTTCTGGAACGCATCCGACCTGGCGATCGCGGCGAAGTCGGAGTCCTTGCTCGCGAGGACACGATAGTGCTCCGACGCGTCGATCGCCTGCTGCAGTGCCGCGAGTGCGGGTGCCTCGTGCTTGCAGAGGGCGTGCGAGCAGGCGAGGTTGTAGGCGGGGCCGCCGCGCTCCGAGTGGTTCAGCTCCTGCAGGATCGCACAGGCACGTTCGAGCGGCGCGATGGTGTCGGCGAAGCGCTTCGCATCGTAGAGCGCCAAGCTCCTGCCCTCGTGCAGCATCGCCGAGGCGAACCGCGTCTTCGCATCGGGTGTCGAGAGCTTGCCGATCAGCGCCAGCGCCTTGTCGTATGCCGCGAGCTGCTGGTCGAGTGGCGCCTTGCCGTCGTGCAGCCATTCCGCGTTGGCGAACTGCACCGCCCATTCGTCGGCGTGTTTGGCGAGATAGCCATCGCACCATTGCTTCTGGTCGACACCGAGCACTGCCGCGACGGTCATCGGCCCTGCGATCGCGTCGGGGTAGTCCTCGGTCCAGCCGCGGCGCAGCAACAGCACGCGCAGCGAGCCGACGATGCGTTCGAGCTCCGCGCGTGGGAACGGATCCTTGCTGCCGAGCCGGCCGGAGACGTGCAGATCGAACGAGTGCCTGCGCGTCGCGAAGAACGCGTGGAAGTCCGACATCTTCATGCCGGGCAGGGGTTCGCTCGACGTGTCCGCGCACGGCGTCGGGCCGACATCGAACGGCTTGCCCGCGGGCGCCAACCGCTGGCGCCACGTCTGCGGTGAAACCGGCGGCACGTTCGGTTCGACGATCAACGTCAGCATCGCGCCATCGGGGGCCATCGTGCCCGACAGCAGCAGCTTGTCGCCAAGCGGATGGTCCACCGGACGGTCCTCGTGCCACTCGGTGAGTGCGATCGAGACGACGCAGAACGACTGCGGAATGCGCGCCTGGATGTCGGTGACCTGGGGCGCTTGCGGAGCCGTGAACAACAGCGGGAGCAGCAGGGTGGGCGACATGGTCGTCGAGGGTGCCACTGCCGGGACCGGGCGACAAGGGTCAGCGGGTTGTGGGGTGTGTCAGGGCATGGCATGGTGAGGCCGCAGGTTCCGGGTGCTCCGGGACACATCAGTGTTCCTGGCGGCGGATCGCATGCGGAGACAGCGAGACGTGTGCTGTGCCCTGCGCGACCTGCGGGCGGGCGCCATCCTGCTGTCGGGCATCGCCTTGGTGGCGCAGTCCGAGCCGGCCCAGGTGCCCACGTTGGTCGAGGTCGGCCACACCACGGCGCATGGCGGCAACTGCCAGCGCATCGTGCTGACCGCCGATGGCGCCCACATGCTGACGGTGGGCGAGGATGGTTTCCCGCGGTGGGTCGCGGTCGATCGCGGCCGCCTGCTCGCCGCCAGCGACACCGAGCTGCTGCTGCTGGACGCGCACTCGCTGGCGACGCTCGGCACGCTGGCCCTGCCGGCCGACTTCGGCCGGGTCGAGACCCTGGCGGTGTCGCGGGACCACCGTCATGTGGCGGTTGCGCACGGCCCGGACGTGCGCATCCTGCGCGTCGAGTAGCATGCCGTCGCCCATGCCGATCACCCGCGCGTTGTTGCTGTTCCCCGTCCTGCTGCTGCAGACCCTGTTGCCGGCGCAGAAACCCGGCACCGACGAACGCACGCTCGAGGTCGCCGACCAGAAGCGCGAGTACCTGCTGCACATCCCGCGCGGCTTTCACAAGGACAGCAAGACGCCGGCGCCACTGGTCGTGATGCTGCACGGCCGCACCAGCAACGGCAAGGCGGCCGCGAGCAGCTACTACGGTTGGTGCGAACTCGCCGACAAGGAGGGCTTCGTCGCCGCGTTCCCGACCGCGCTCGGCAAGCCGACCAGCTGGCAGCGGGCGGACGGCGGGCGCGAGAACGAGGACACGAAGTTCCTGGTGCAGCTGATCGACACGCTGGTCGCCGAGCTGCACCTCGACCAGGATCGCGTGTTCCTGACCGGCCACAGCAGCGGCGGCTTCATGAGCTACTCGTTCGCGACCGTGCACGCCGACAAGGTCGCGGCCATCGGTCCGGTCGCCGGCCTGCTGATCGGGCGCGAGGAGCCCGAGCTGCCGGTGTCGGTGATCTCGTTCCACGGTATGGCGGACGACGTCGTCGCCTACGACCCCGAACACGGCAAGAAGGCCGCCTATCGCGGCCTGCCGGAGCTGGTGAAATAGGCGCGGCGCCGCTCGGGGGCGGCGTCTGGTCGTGTCATGCTTCTGTGTTGGGGAAGGATGGTGGGTGCGACAGGGATTGAACCTGTGACCCCCGCCGTGTGAAGGCGATGCTCTCC
>JBGARS010000170.1:0-1230 GCA_044230075.1 Planctomycetota bacterium
GCTGCGGATGTCCTGCGTCACCGTGGCCACGTCGGTCTCGTAGCGCGTGGTGCGGTCGGCGAAGGCCGTCTTGAAGGCGGCCAGCGCCTCCTTCTGCGCCGCGGTCAGCTTGTGGCTGCCGTCGGTGGGCGCGCCGGCCTTCATGGCCGCCTTGAGGGTGTCGAGCAGCACCTGCACGTCGGCGCGATAGGCGCTGCGCAGATCGGCCAGCTTGGTCTTGAGCTGCTCGCGCAGCGCGGCGACGATGCGCGGATGGCCGTGGCCGAAGAGGTTCACCCACCAGGAGCTGATGGCGTCCAGATAGCGGCGGCCGTCGAAATCCTCCAGCCAGGCGCCCTCCGCGCGGCGGATCGGCACCAGCGGCAGGGTCTCGTGCAGCTTCATCTGGGTGCACGGGTGCCAGACGGCGTCGAGGCTGCGGCGGAGGAGGTCGTCGTTGTTCATGGGCGAGACGCGATTTTACGTGACAACGTGTCAGCTCAGGGCGCATGTAATCGCAGCGACAAAATTCCTGCCCGTCTCCGGTACACTAGCGGACTGTGCGGGGCGCGGGAGAGCGCCGCCGCGGACATCGAAAGGAAAATCATGGCATTCAGCAAAATCGGCGTCGTCGGCGCCGGCACGATGGGCAACGGCATCGCCCAGGCATTCGCCCAGGCGGGCTTCGAGGTGGTCATGAGCGACGTGGCGCAGGCCGCGCTCGACCGTGCCCTGGCCACCATTTCCGGCAGCTACGACCGCCTCATCAAGAAGGAGAAGATGACGGCCGAGCAGAAGGCCGCGGCGCTCTCGCGCATCCAGACCGCCACCGAGCTCGCCGCGCTGAAGGACGCGGACCTCATCATCGAGGCCGCCACCGAGAACCTCGATCTCAAGCTGAAGATCTTCAAGCAGCTCGACGAGCTGGCCAAGCCCGAAGCGGTCATTGCCAGCAACACCTCGTCGATCTCCATCACGAAACTCGCGGCGTCGACCAAGCGTCCGGAGAAGGTGATCGGCATGCACTTCTTCAACCCGGTGCCGCTGATGGCGCTGGTGGAACTGATCCGCGGCCTGCAGACCTCGGACGCCACCTACGCGGCGGTCGAGGAGGTCTCGAAAGCCGTCGGCAAGTCGCCGGTGCAGGTGCGCAACAGCCCGGGCTTCGTGGTGAACCGCATGCTCTGCCCGATGATCAACGAGGCGATTTTCGCGCTGGGGGAAAATCTCGCCACCGCCGCCCAGATCGAC
>JBGARS010000171.1:0-1225 GCA_044230075.1 Planctomycetota bacterium
ACCAGACCCACCAGGCGACGAAGCCCGTCAGCTCGAAGCGGCCGATCTGACCGACTGCGGCAGCCCGACCAATGGTCGCGAGCGATCCCTTGTCGACGAAATGGAAGGGCTTCGTCGGGCGGCCGGCGACGCGGGCGGCGATGTTGTGCGCGGCGGCGCGGCCCGACTGGATGGCGGCGGGGGCGACCCCGGGGACCGGCTTGCCGTCCTGGGTAATCTGCATGAGGTCGCCGGCGACGAAGACCTCGGGATGGCCCGGGAGCGAGAGGTCCGGCTCGACCGAGACGCGTCCGACGCGATCGAGCGGGACACCGAGGGTCTGGCCGAGGGGCGAGGCGGCGACGCCCGCGGCCCAGAGCACCGTACGGGCGGGGATGTGCTCGTCCCCGATCCAGACGCCGGTCTGGTCGATCTTCGAGACATGTGCGCCCGTGCGAACCTCCACGCCGAGGCGCTCGAGCTGCATGCGCGCGGCCGCGGAGAGCTTCTCGGAATAGGGCGGGAGAACCCGCGGTGCGCCCTCGATCAGGACGACGCGCAGCTTGCGCGGGTCGAAGCTTCGGAAGTCGCGGGCGACGGTGTGACGACCGATCTCGAGCAGCGCGCCGGCCAGCTCGATGCCCGTCGGCCCGGCGCCGACGATGACGAACGTGAGGATCGCGGGCAGCTGGCTCGGGTCGCTCTGGCGCTCGGCGGCCTCGAAGGCCGAGAGCACGCGGCGCCGGATCTCGAGCGCGTCCTCGATCGTCTTGAGGCCGGGGGCGTGCTTCGCCCACTCGTCCTTCCCGAAGTAGGAGTGCGTCGCCCCGGTCGCGACGACGAGGTAGTCGTAGTCGAGCACGGCCCCGTCCTCGAGCTCGACGCGGCGCGCGGCCTTGTCGATCCGCCGCGCGTCTCCGAGGAGGACCGTCGCGTTCCGCTGCTGGCGGAGGATCCCCCGGATCGGAGCCGCGATATTGCTCGGGTTCAGGCCCGCGGTCGCGACCTGGTAGAGGAGCGGCTGGAACAGGTGGTGGTTGGCGCGGTCGATCACCGTCACACGCACCGGCGCGCCGGCCAGCGTGCGCGCCGCAGCCAGGCCGGCGAAGCCGCAGCCGACGATGATCACGTGCGGTGTCATGGGTGAGCTCCAGGTAGGACGCCTGAATGCTCGGCCGTAGCGGTGTCATGGGGGTTGCATGAGGCGGATGCTGGCGTTGCAGCTGCAACCCGGCATCGCTTTGGG
>JBGARS010000172.1:0-1186 GCA_044230075.1 Planctomycetota bacterium
CGGAGCACAAGGGTGGCGGGCAGTGCACGCGGTACCGGATGTCCGGGGCCGACGGATCGAAGGAGATGTTCTGCGTCGCGCACTCCCAGACCCGTCACGCCCAGAACATCCGCGACCAGCGCCGGCGGGCCCAGGCGAACCAGCGCAGGCGGGAGGCGGCGGCGCGGGAGCGGCTGGCCGGGTTCGTCGGCGCCGTGCCGCAGCGACTGACTTTCGTGGACAACGCCACGGCGGGCGCCAATGCGGTGCTGCGCTCGCTGCGCTGGCGGGCGGGGGAGCGCATCGTCATCGCAGACTGCGCCTATCCCGGCGTGAAGAACGCGGCGCGCTTCATCGCCGAGCGCTACGGACTGACTTTGGTGGAGGCGCGCGTGCCCTGGCCGCTGCCGGGGCCGGAGGCGCTGGTGGAGGCCTTTGCTGCGGCGCTCGCGGGCGGCGCGCGCCTGGCGATCGTCGACCACGTCTTCGCGCCGCTGGCGGTGGTGTCGCCGCTCGAGGAGATCGTGCGCCTGTGCCGCGCGCGCGGCGCGGCGGTGCTGGTGGACGGCGCGCACGCGCCGGGCATGCTGCCGCTGGCGCTGGATGCGCTGGCTACGCTGGGCATGGAGTGGTACGTCGGCAACTGCCACAAGTGGCTGTGCGCGCCGAAGGGCTGCGGCTTCCTCTACGCCACGCCGGCGGGCCAGCGCGACCTGCATCCGCTGGTGGTGTCGAATTTCTACGGCGAGGGTTACGAGCAGGAGTTCGCCTGGCCCGGCACGCACGATCCGAGCGCGCGGCTGGCGGTGACGGCGGCGCTGGAGTTCATCGAGGCATTGGGTGTCGACTGCTACCAGTCGGAACTGGTCGGGCAGGCGCGCGCGGCGGCGGACATCGTCGCCGATGCCTGGCGCGTGGCGCCGGGCGCGCCGCTCGGCATGTACGCGGCGATGGTGACGCTGCCGCTGCCGGTGGACGAAGCCGGCAGCGAGGAGGCGGCGCGGCGCTGGCGCAAGCGGCTGCTCGACGAGCACCGCATCGAGGTGCCGCTGTTCCCGGTGAACGGCCGCCTCTGGCTGCGCTTCTCGGCGCAGGTGTACAACGAGCTGTCGGACTACGAGGCGCTGGCGCGGGTGTTCGGGTAAGACCGTTCGTGGTGAGTAGCCTCGTGCGGCAAGGCGTATCGAACCATGAACAACGGCTTGGG
>JBGARS010000173.1:0-1164 GCA_044230075.1 Planctomycetota bacterium
CGCGGCATCCCGCCGATGCCCGCCGGCCTGCCGCGCATCGCGGTGACGTTCCTGGTCGACGCCGACGGCGTGCTGCGCGTCACCGCGCGCGAGCAGCGCACCGGCGCCGAGGCCGGCATCCAGATCGTGCCGACGTTCGGCCTGTCGCGCGACGAGGTGCGGCGCATGATGCTCGACTCGATCGAACACGCCCAGCAGGACTACGCCGCGCGCGAGGCGATCGACGTGCGCAATAAGGCCGCCGCGATGGTGCGCGGCACGCAGAAGGCCCTGGCGCTGGCCGAACTGCCGCCCGACCAGACCTACGCCGTGCACAAGGCGGTCAAGGCGCTCGACCGGCTGCTGGCGGGCTCGGCCGACGCCGCGGCGCTGAAGGCCGGCTGCGACGAACTGACCAAGGTGACCGCGACGATCGCCGACGACGTGATCAGTTCGGCGGTGACCAAGGCCCTGCGCGAAGAGGAAGGTCGATGACCAAGGCCCGCCTGCAGGTGCGCGGCGACGACCGCACGTTCACGGTCGCGGTCGGCGAGACGATCCTGCACGCGGCGATGGCCCAGGGGCTCGAGCTCGACCACGCCTGCGGCGGCGTCTGCGCCTGTTCGACCTGCCACGTGAAGATCCATCGCGGCGGCGAGTGCTTCTCCGCGGCCAGCGAAGACGAGCTCGACCAGCTCGACGAGGCGCGCGACGTCGGCCTGGACTCGAGGCTCGGCTGCCAGGCGAAGCTGCTGCGCCTGCCCGAGGGCGGCGAGGTCGAGATCACGATCCCGACCTGGAACGTGAACGCGATCCGCGAGGGCGGCGGGCACTGACCATGGCCGCGGCCCGCAGCCGACGCTGGTCGCTCTGGCTCGCCGCGGCGCTCGCCATCGGCGTCGGCAGCGTCGGTCTCTGGCAGCTGAGCCACGCAGTCTCGAGCACCCGTACCGACACACCCCCGCCGCTGATCGCCTGCCTCGCCGACGACTGCGCGGCGCCGCTGCTGCGCCTGCTGGGCACGCGCGATCCGAGCCCCGCCGCGGTCGCCGCGACGATTCGCTACGCGCTGTGGGCGCTCGTGGCGCTCGGCCTGCTGCTGGCCGCCACCGCCGCGCGAACGCACGCGGCATTCCCGGCACCGCGCGACCACCGCTGACCGCGGCGCGACCGGCGCTGTGGAGA
>JBGARS010000174.1:0-1140 GCA_044230075.1 Planctomycetota bacterium
AGTGCAGCGGCGGCACGACGAGGTGCGGCAGCGTCTGCGCCAATACCACCTACGATCCGACGAACTGCGGCGCCTGCGGGCGGCCATGCCTGATGGGGGGACAGTGTTCGGCGAGCGATTGCAGCTGGGACCCCACGGCGTACTTCGGGACGATCTTCGGCTGGAGCGTGGCTCTGTCCGCCGACGGCAATACCATGGCGCTCGGAGCCCCCTCCGACAGGAGCAACGCCACGGGCATCAACGGCAACCAGGCCGACACCTCGGCCCCGGACTCCGGCGCGGTCTTCGTCTACATCCGCAGCGGGGGAGCGTGGGTGCAGCAGGCCTACGTCAAGGCCTCCAACACCGGCGCAGCCGACAGATTCGGCGCGAGCGTTGCGCTCTCCGGGGACGGCAGCACGTTGGCGGTCGGAGCCCCCCGGGAAGCCAGCAGCGCCACGGGCATCAACGGCAATCAGGCCGACAACTCGGCTCAATCCTCCGGCGCGGTCTACGTCTTCACCCGCAGCGGTGCGACGTGGTCGCAGCAGGCCTACGTCAAGGCCTCCAACGCCAGCACGTTCGATTTCTTCGGCGAGGACCTTGAGCTGTCCTCCGACGGCAATACGTTGGCGAGCGGCGCGGACAACGAAGCCAGCAGCGCCACGGGCATCAACGGCAATCAGGCCGACAACTCGGCCCCAGGCGCCGGCGCGGTCTACGTCTTCACCCGGAGCGGCACGACGTGGTCGCAACAAGCCTACGTCAAGGCTTCCAACACCCACGACAGTGACAACTTCGGCTTGGCCTTGGGGCTCGCCGGCGACGGCAACACCTTGGCCGTCGGGGCCTGGGCCGAATCCAGCAATGCCACGGGTATCAACGGCAACCAGGCCGATAGCTCGGCCCCGGCCGCCGGCGCGGTGTACGTGTTCACCCGCAGCGGGGTGACGTGGTCTCAGCAAGCCTACGTCAAGGCGTCCAACACGGCCTCAGTGGATACCTTTGGCGAGAGGCTCGCGCTGTCCGCCGACGGCAACACCTTGGCGGTTGCGGCCCGCACGGAAGACAGTAGCGCGAGCGGCATCGGCGGCGACCAGTCCGACAACTCCGCAACCAGCTCCGGCGCGGTGTACGTATTCACCCGCAGCGGGGTGACGT
>JBGARS010000175.1:0-1110 GCA_044230075.1 Planctomycetota bacterium
CACCGGCGTCTGGAACGGCAAGCTGTTCCTGAGCGGCTGGAACGCGGCCAGCAAGGCGCACGAGATCCTCGAGCCGGCCACCGGCTCGGTGCTGACCCGCGTCGGCATGGCGACGCCGGACGACGTCACCGAGGCGGCGAAGCGCGCGAAGACCGCGCAGGCGGCCTGGGTCGCCCTGCCCTACGAGCAGCGGGCGGCGATCTTCCGTAAGGCGGCCGCGATCATCGAGCGCGAGAGCGAAGGCATGACGCAATGGATCGTGCGCGAGACCGGCTGCATCCCGCCCAAGGCCGGCGTCGAGCTGCACATGGCGGTCGGCATCCTCAACGAGGCGGCGGGCATGGTCACCCAGCCGAGCGGCCTGGTGCTGCCCAGCGACGGCGGCCGCATCAGCCTGGCGCGGCGCGTGCCGCACGGCGTGGTCGGCGTCATCTCGCCCTTCAACTTCCCGCTCATCCTGTCGATACGCGCCGTCGCCCCGGCGCTGGCCGCCGGCAACACGGTGGTGCTGAAGCCCGATCCGCACACGCCGATCACCGGCGGCTACCTCATCGCGCGGGTGTTCGAGGAGGCCGGCCTGCCGAAGGACTGCCTGCAGGTGCTGCCCGGCGGCGCCGACGTCGGCCAGGCGATGTGTGCCGACCCGAACATCGCCATGATCTCTTTCACCGGCTCGACGACGGCCGGCCGAAGCGTCGGCGAACAGGCCGGCAAGACGCTGAAGAAAGTGACGCTGGAGCTGGGCGGCAAGAACCGCCTGGTCATCCTCGACGACGCCGATGTCGACCTGGCGGCCTCCTGCGCCGCCTGGGGCGCCTACCTGCACCAGGGACAGATCTGCATGACCACCGGTGTCGTCCTGGTGCACGAAAGGATTGCCGCCAAGGTCACCGAGCTGTTGGTCGGTAAGGCCAGCCACCTGCCGGTGGGCGACCCGGCGACGCAGCAGGTGGCGCTGGGACCGCTCATCAACGAACGCCAGCGCGACCGCGTGCATGCGATCGTCCAGGACAGCATCAAGCAGGGCGCGAAGCTCGCCGCCGGCGGCACCTACGAAGGCAACTTCTACAAGCCGACGGTGCTCACCGGCGTGCGGCCGGGCATGCGCTG
>JBGARS010000176.1:0-1110 GCA_044230075.1 Planctomycetota bacterium
TGTCTTCGGCTCGTCGGTGGCGGTTTCCGGCGACACGATCGTGATCAGCGCGACGTCCGAACGCAGCAACGCGACGGGGATCGACGGCAACCAGTCGGACAACAGTCTTGTCGCCGCTGGCGCGGCGTACGTGTTCGTGCGCAACGGCACCACCGGGGCGCAGCAGGCCTACCTCAAGGCTTCGAACACCGAGTCCATCGATCAATTCGGCTACTGGCTCTCGATCTCCGGCGACACGATCGCCGTCGCAGCCATTGGCGAAGAC
Organism: Planctomycetota bacterium; assembly: GCA_044230075.1. Classification (GTDB taxonomy): domain Bacteria; phylum Planctomycetota; class UBA1135; order UBA1135; family UBA2386; genus JAEUHS01. The sequence continues at coordinate 266 of JBGARS010000176.1, forward strand.
AGCAACGGAGTCCCTGCGGACAACAGCGTGCCCGACTCCGGTGCCGTCTACGTGTTCACGCGCAACGGGACGACTTGGGCGCAGCAGGCCTATCTGAAGGCATCGAACCCCGGCGTCGCAGACGCGTTCGGCTCGGGAGTTTCGGTGTCGGGAAACACGATCCTGGTCGGTGCTCACTACGAGGACAGCAACGCCACCGGCGTGAATGGCAATCAGGCCAATGAAGCAGGTGGGGATTCGGGGGCTGCCTACGTGTTCGTCCGGAGTGGCACCGTCTGGACGCAACAGGCCTACCTGAAGGCCTCGAACACCGGCCTCGCCGACGAGTTCGGCGCCTCGGTGGCGGTATCCGGCGATCTCGCGCTGGTCGGAGCGGTGGGCGAGCAGAGCAACGCCACCGGCATCAACGGCAACCAGGCCAACAACAGCGCGGGTGGTGCTGGCGCCGCCTACGTGTTCGTGCGGAACGGGGCGACTTGGTCGCAGCAAGCCTATCTGAAGGCGTCGAACACGGATGCCGGGGACAGTTTTGGCTACTCGGTTGCGATATCGGGTGACACGGTGGTTGTCGGGGCAGCCTATGAAGATGGCGGTGCCACCGGGGTGAACGGGACTCAGGCGGACAACAGTGTGAGCTATGCAGGTGCTGGCTACGTGTACGTGCGGAGCGGGGCGATGTGGGCCCAGCAAGCGTACCTGAAGGCGTCGAACACTGGTGTCCAAGACTTCTTCGGCTACTCCGTGTCGATTTCGGGCGACATGGTGGTGGTCGGAGCATCCGGGGAGAACAGCAGTGCTACGGGAGTGAACGGCAACGAAGTCGACAACAGTGCTTCCGCCTCGGG
>JBGARS010000177.1:0-1091 GCA_044230075.1 Planctomycetota bacterium
CGTCGTGCTCACGACCTCTCCGGGGCTCCGGCGGCGGCGCCGTCCTGCTGCAGGCGGTTGAACAGCGTGCGCACGCCGATGCCGAGCATCTCGGCCGTGCGCGTGCGATTGCCGCGGCAGTGTTCGAGCGTGCGGCGCACCAGTTCGCGTTCCACGTCCGCCAGCGGCCGTCCGACCAGCGCCGCGAACGGGTCCGGCGCGGGGATCACGAAGGTCCGCTCGTTCGCGGGCTCGCCGGGCGAGACCTGCTGCCGCACCATCTCCGCAGTCACCACGTCGCCCTCGCACAGGATGCCGAGCCGCTGCACGACGTTCTGCAGTTCGCGCACGTTGCCGGGCCAGCGCGCGGTGCGCAGGGCGTGCTCGGCCCCGGCGTCGAAGACCTGCCCCGGGCGCGCGATGGGGCGCGCCAGCGGCACCACGTCCTCCGGACGCTCGCGCAGCGGCGGCAAGACCATCACGGCGCTGGCCAAGCGGAAGTACAGGTCCTGCCGGAACCGCCCAGCGTTCACCTCCGCCCGCAGATCCCGGTGCGTGGCGCAGATGATCCGGATGTTGACGCTGATCTTCTCCCGCCCGCCGATGCGCCGAAACTCGCGCCGCTCGATCACGCCGAGCAAGGCAGCTTGCAGCGTCGGCGACAGCTCGCCGATCTCATCGAGGAACAATGTGCCGCCGTCGGCGCGCTCGAAGGCCCCGATGTGGCGGGAGTCCGCGCTGGTGAAGGCGCCCTTCTCGTGGCCGAACAGCTCGCTGGTGATCAAGGTCTCGACCATCGAGGCGCAGTCCACCGTCTCGAAGGGGCCGCTGGACCGGCTGCTGTTCTCGTGGATCGTGCGGGCGATGATCTCCTTGCCGGTGCCGGTCTCGCCGAGGATGAGCACGGAGCGGTCGACCTGGGCGGCCCGCTGGATCTTCTCCATGAGCTCGCGCATCACCGGAGAGCGCCCGAGCAAGGAGCCCAGCCGATCGGCGCCGTACAGCGGCGTGATGATGGTGTCGCCGTCGGCGACGCGCAGGACGGTGCGGCCCAGGCGGATGGTAGCGCCGGGCGACACGTAGCCGTGCTTGACCCAGGCGCCGCCGATCTG
>JBGARS010000178.1:0-1088 GCA_044230075.1 Planctomycetota bacterium
CTGCACGACGATCAAGCACAGGCCGACCGTGGCCAGCGGCCGAGCCCCACGGTTGCTCCGGCCGAACTGCAACCACGCCCACAGCGACAGCGCCAAGGCACCGGCGGCCGCCCCGAACACGCGATGGAAGTGCTCGAAGAACCCGGGCAGGGTCGTGTAGCTGCGTTCCGGCATCAGCTGGCCGTCGGACAGCGGCCAGTCGAGGAACGCGAGGCCCGACCCCGTGCTGGTGGTCATGGCGCCCTTCAGGATCGTGATCGTCGTCACGACCAGCAGGGCGATGGCCAGCCGCAGCGGCCCACGGTGGGAGCCGGCTGCGGGCAGGGTCGTGGCGAGGGACGAACTCATGGGCCGGAAGACCCGTGAGAATGCCCCGCTCGCCGTCGATTTTCAGCCGGCCAGCAGGCGCCGGCGCCCGGATCGACTCAGCGCAGCATCCGGGCGGCGGCCGTGCGGCCCTTGTCGCCGTCGAACGCCTCCCACATCGGCCGCTCGCTGTCCTTCAGGCCCTTGCTGTCGACGGTGCGATCGATCGCCTGACCGGGCTGCGTCTTCGCCATCGCCAGCAGGTTCTCGATCTCGCCGTCGGTGCCGGTGCCGAGCCGGGCCGCCGACTCGAGGTAGCCGATCGCCGCCTGGGCCTCGCCCATGCGCAGGAGGCAGATGCCGAGGTTCTTGTGCGTCGCCCGCATCGCCTGCTGCGGCACGCCGGCCCCGGGCGCCAGCGACAGCTCCGCGATCGCGCGCTGCCACAGCCGCTGCTCCATCAGCTTCTCGCCGCGGTAGAGGTGCGTCAGCACCGCCGTGTCGAGCTGACCCGCCGCGGGCTCGAAGTCGGTGACCTCGATCCACGGGATGTTCTGGAACGTGTTGCGGATGACGCCGGTCAGCGTGACCCGCTGGTACAGCCGCAGCTCGTACAGCTGGTCGAGCTTCGGGTGCGTCTTGCTCAGGAAGAGCATCCCGAAGACGTCGTTGTACGACTTCTCCTGCCAGATCGGTTGCTCGTCCGCCCAGGCGTAGAAGTTGGCGAAGTCCGTCGGCGTGAACTTCGTGAAGAACGGGTTGGAGATGCGGCCGAGCGAGGC
>JBGARS010000179.1:0-1086 GCA_044230075.1 Planctomycetota bacterium
GCGTCTGGAGAAACTCATGGCAGACCGCGAGTCCGGCGACCTTTCAAAATACACGAAACGTGAGCGCCTCATGATCGATCGCGAGATCGAGGAGTTGATGGGCCGTTTCGGTGGCATCGTCAGCATGAAGGATCTCCCCGCAGCACTCTTCATCGTCGACCCGCGTCACGAGAAGACCGCGGTCGCCGAAGCGCTGGCCGGGGGGCTCGGCGCCGAAGTCGTGTGCGCCGACTCGCGCCAGGTCTACCGCGAACTCGACGTCGGGACCGGGAAACCCTCGCGCGCCGAGCTCGCCGCGCGCGCCGCCGCGCTCGGCGTGAAGCAGGTCTTCGAGGCCGAAATCGCCGACGACGCCGACCCCCGCCTGGCCGGGGCCGACCTGATCGTCGCCGCCGACGGCGTGAACAGCAGGGTGCGCAACAAGTACGCCGAACAGTTCCAGCCCGACATCGACGTGCGCAAGTGCCGCTACATCTGGCTCGGCACCCACCTCAAGCTGAATGCCTTCACCTTCATCACCGAGCCCTCCGAATGGGGCTGGTTCCAGGTGCACGCCTACCAGTTCGACGGCGACACCAGCACCTTCATCGTCGAGTGCCGCGAAGAGACCTGGCAGGCCGCCGGCCTCGACAAGCTCGACCAGGCCGGCTCCATCGCCTTCTGCGAGAAGCTCTTCGAAAAGCACCTGCAGGGCAACAAGCTGATGAGCAACGCCCGCCACCTGCGCGGTTCGGCCTGGCTCAACTTCAACCGCGTCCTCAGCAGGAAGTGGCACCACAGGAACATCGTGCTGATCGGCGACGCCGCCCACACCGCGCACTTCTCCATCGGCTCCGGCACCAAGCTGGCGATGGAGGATGCCATCGCCCTCGCGCGCACCCTCAGCGCCCATCGCGGCGACGTCGAGCACGCCCTCGCCCTCTACCAGGAAGAGCGCGAGATCGAGGCCCTCAAGCTGCAGAGCTCGGCGCGCAACCGCATGGAGTGGTTCGAGAACGTGGCGCGCTACGCCCATCTCGAACCGGAGCAGTTCGCCTACACCCTGCTCACCGGCAGCCAGCGCATCGGCCACGAGAACCTGCGCCT